>JAJQCA010000082.1 GCA_021202985.1 Alistipes sp. | reverse complement strand
GTATATACCTATGTGGTACATTAAGGTATATAAGTGTGAAATCTAATTTCGGCGGAGGTAACTGACCGCCGGGAGGGTAACAAAAAAGGGACACCGGATGGGTCCCTTTCAGCTGTAAATTGGCGGTATTATTTATAAATCTCCTTCATTATTCCTTCGAGTTGGTTGTCGATAAGTTCCACTATGCCGTAAACCAGTTCTATGACCATCTTCTCGTTTATCAGCCCGTCGGAAACAGAGTTGCCGCAGCGCAGCGACAATTCGCCCGACTCGGGTTCGACTACCCAGAAGGGAAGTACCGAGCTCTTGTTCATATTGTTGAGTATCGCATATACCCTGTCGACTTGCTTTAACGGTACGGTAGTGGGCGGATAGCCGACCACTCCGAAATAGCCGTCGTCCTCGCCGACGATTAGTTTTACCGTAACCTGTCCGTTCTCGGTATCGAAAATCATCGAAAAGACATCTTTATCGTCGTTAAGTTCGTAATTAAGCTCCTCGGCCCGGAATGCCGACAGCACCGTGTTGTAGATAATGCCCATGATTTTTGGATTTTAAGGTTAATTCCCTGCAAGATAATATTTTTACCGAAAATACCGGCCGATACAAATTATACCGGCGCCCGGTTTCGTTTCCACGGCGGCCAAACCGGACCACCTTACAGGCGGTTAGGGGTGTTGTTTAATCCGGGGCTTTGTAGTATCTTTACATGGTTTTTGTTAATCTGAAAATTATATATCGTAAACATAACTAAATCATTAAGCTATGAGTCAGATTGTAAGCGTTCACGGGCGCGAAATCCTCGATTCGAGGGGTAATCCTACGGTGGAAGTGGAAATAACGACGGCATCCGGGGCGTTCGGCCGCGCGGCCGTACCGAGCGGCGCTTCGACCGGCGAACACGAAGCCCTCGAGCTTCGCGACGGGGACAAAGGCCGTTACGGAGGTAAAGGCGTCCTGAAGGCCGTTCAGAACGTGAACGAAGTTATCGCTAAAGAAATAATCGGCATGCCGGTTACCGACCAGGTGGGTATCGACAAGGCAATGATCGCCCTCGACGGTACGAAGACTAAGAGTAACCTCGGTGCCAACGCCATACTGGGTGTGTCGCTCGCGTGCGCCAAGGCCGCTGCGGACCTTCTGGGTATGCCGCTGTACCGCTATATCGGCGGGACGAACACCAAGACCCTACCGGTACCGATGATGAACATCATCAACGGCGGTTCGCACTCCGACGCCCCGATAGCGTTCCAGGAATTTATGATTCGTCCGGTAGGCGCGCCCTCATTCCGCGAAGGCCTCCGTATGGGCGCCGAGATTTTCCACGCCCTTAAGAAAGTGCTCCACGACCGTGGCCTCAGCACAGCTGTCGGAGACGAAGGCGGTTTCGCTCCGGCCCTCAACGGAACCGAGGATGCCCTCGAGTCGATAATCAAAGCCATTGAAGCGGCCGGTTACAAACCGGGCCTGAAAAAAGACGGCGGCGACGTATCTATCGCACTCGACTGCGCGGCTTCTGAATTCTATAAGGACGGCGTTTACGATTACAGCAAATTCGAAGGACCCAACGGAGCCAAGCGTACTTCCGAAGAGCAGTCGGCCTACCTCGAAGAGCTTATCAACAAATACCCGATAGACTCCATCGAGGACGGTATGGACGAGAACGACTGGGACGGCTGGAGGCACCTTACCGACAAGATCGGCGGCCGGTGCCAGTTGGTGGGCGACGACCTGTTCGTCACCAACGTCGACTTCCTTCGTAAAGGAATCGAGCTGGGTTGCGCCAATTCGATTCTTATCAAGGTGAATCAGATCGGTACCCTTACCGAGACCCTCGACGCTATCGAGATGGCCCACCGCGCCGGTTACACATCGGTAACCTCGCACCGTTCCGGTGAAACCGAGGACGCTACCATCGCCGATATCGCAGTGGCTACCAACTCCGGCCAGATTAAGACCGGTTCTCTCAGCCGTAGCGACCGTATGGCGAAGTACAACCAACTTCTGCGCATCGAGGAAGAACTCGGCGACGAAGCTATTTACGGATACGAAAAGGTTTACAGGAAATAACCTGAACCTTCCGTTATGCAGAAAGGGGATGCCGCTACGGTATCCCCTTTTATATTTATATTTGTCAGGAAGTATTATTTCCGTCTCCGATCTTTTCTCAGGGAGGGGAGGAAGCCACCTTCAGCATCCGGTCGATTAGCCGGGTACGGTACCGCAGTATGTGCAGGAGCAATGGATTCAAGGGCGGAGGTAGTTATTTAGTATCGGGAAAGATGGCAGTGATACCGGTGTCGAGATTATCCGGTCGCCGCACGGAAACTTTGCCGGAGGTGGTCCTGCGGATAATATCGACTTCCCGGAATGAAACCCGCCAAGACTCCCCTTACCCAGCCGGTACAATTCCGGTTATAGCTTCAAGTGAATATATATGGCCAGATTTTTTATCACTGTTTTGATTGTCGTTTTTTCTTCGACTACCGGTTTGTCCGGCCGGGCGGGAATCTCGCCCGGGTCTGTTTATGGTATCGAGGAACCGGACGGAGAGGAAGAACCGGTTCAGGCTATGCCGGAATACTCTCCGACTTTCCATGGTGGAGGCATAAGGGATTTTCACGCCTGGGTTATGGGCCGGATTGAATATCCGCAATTAGCCTGGCGCGAGGGAATCGAGGGTATGGTAGTCGTCCGTTTTGTTGTGGAGAAAGACGGCAGGGTAACGGATATTGAGGTCTTGCGGTCACCGCATGAATATCTTTCGGAAGAAGTGGTGCGTGTGGTATCCTCCTCCCCGAAATGGAAGCCGGTAAAATTGCCGAAAAAAGCGGTCAGGGTATTTTACAACCTCCCGGTACAATTCCGTTTATAACCGGTTCGGTTATTTTTTGGTAAAAAATAACCGGAACTGAACCTTCTGATTGTTGTTTTATTATCTTTGGTGTAAACCCTCTGCGCAATGAAAAAAGCTATATTTATCACGGTGATGGTCTTTTGCACCTTTACCGGATACCCGGCTTCCGGGAGAGATTCCGCCGGCAGGCCCCGTAACGGAAGGATCCCCGAAAATATCCTGCTTTTACCCACATTCAACGGCCATAACAATGCCACGCAGGCATTCCGGCAATATGTGGCCGGCGAGTTGGTCTATCCGCCGGAGATACCCTATCCGGGCATAAACGGAACGGTAAGGGCGACCTTCGTCGTCGACAGGGACGGCAGCCTTTCGGATATCGAGATTCTGTCTTCCCCGCACCCGGCGATGACACTCGAGGTTATCAGGGTTTTACAACGTTCTCCCTTATGGACACCTGCTTATGATAACGACCTGCAACCTTTGAGAATCAGGTATAACCTCCCGGTAAAGTTCAAGGCGCCTAAAAAGAAGGATTACACGAACCCTTAACGAGTACCGTGTAACGAATCTCCGGCGTGCCGGGCGACGGTCGGACATGCAAGCCGCATGAATTAAGTTTTTGGTTACACGTCAAAATTTTATATATTTGAATTATACGGGTTAAGGTCCGGGTATAATCGGAGTAGACCCGACCGCGTTTCCCGATAATTCTTTCGAAGGGTAATGGTGTTCCCGAATTGGTTTGCACTATTCATCCTTTTTCATACAATAGAAACCGCTTATGAAAACAATTATCCTGATAGCCGCAATGCTTTGCCCCGTTTGGTTCTGCACGGCCGGTGCCCCGGTGTCCGGGCCGGAAACAACATCCGCCGCTCTAATGCTCCGGGAAGAGCCTGAAGCGGCCCCGCTTTCGTCCGAACCGTTGTTCCGGTATTGGAAAAAGGACGGGGTCGAGGAGTTCAAACAGTGGTTCTCCCGCCAGTTGACCAATATCCCCACGTATGCCCAGGGAAGCGGTACGGTAGGTGAAATGGTAGTAACCTTTATCGTGGATACGGAAGGGAAAGTTACCGAGATCGAGGTCAACAGTTCGACCCACCCGCAGCGTAACAGCGATATAAAGGAGATTATAGCCGGTTCCCCCGTCTGGAAAGCTCCGGCCTACGACGCGGAGATGAATCCCGTACCGTTCAAAGTAGTTTTACCGGTGAGGTTCCAGCTCAGTTCGCTGTGAACCGATAAAATATTCCGGAGGCTGTTTCCAACGGGAAGCGGCATTTTTGATTATTATCGTATCCCGGATTAATCTGATGTTCATACCGACCGGATTACATATGGTGGGTCCGATGCAATCCGGTAATATATTTGTACTTTTACGCTGCGAAACAAGTAACCTTTTCAGATGGCGACTTCACTGTTCGGTGACGTAATATTCGGGCCGGTGCACAGCCGCAGGCTGGGCCTGTCGCTCGGTGTGAACCTGCTGCCCACGGACAGTAAGTTGTGCAATTTCAACTGTATCTACTGCGAGTGCGGATGGAACCCCGAAGGAGGCAGGCCGCGCTTCAACGACCGGCAGACGGTGAGCCGCCTGCTGGAAGAGAAGCTCACGGAAATGGCAGCGGGGGGGACTCCGCCGGACGTTATAACCTTCGCCGGTAACGGTGAACCTACAATCCACCCCGAATTTGCCGCCATCATCGACGATACGATAGCCCTGCGCGACCGTCTCTGCCCGTCGGCCGGGATATCGGTGCTGACAAACGGCACCATGATTTGCCGCGATAGCGTGAGGGAGGCTTTAATGAAAGTGGATAACAATATCGTCAAACTCGACTCGGCATTCGACGATACGGTGCGGCTTATGGATAATCCGCAGGGCGGATACAGCGTGGAGCGGACCGTGGAGTGTATGAAAGCTTTCGGAGGTAAAATAATTATCCAGACGATGTTCCTGCGCGGAATGTACCGCGGGCAGGTCGTCGACAATACCACGGGCCGGGAGGTTGGGGCGTGGCTCGAAGCGGTCCGGGAAGCCGGCCCGTCGAAAGTAATGGTATACACCATAGACCGCGATACTCCTGCCGAAGGGTTGGAAAAGGTTACGGTCGCAGAACTCGAAGACATAGCCGCTCGAGTCCGGGCGCTGGGAATAGAATGCTCCGTGGCAGGTTGAGCCGGAATAATGAATGAACTTAAAATTTCGGTATTATTGAACGTTCTGGTGGTGATGGTGCTCATCGGGAACGGGACTTTTTCGGCCGACTGACTGCAATGGGACAAGACCTGCGACATAACATCACCCTAATGTAAGAGGCCCGGTAGTGTAGAACTGGAACATAAATAAAATATATGGTAACTACGGAACTTATTAAAGAGCTTATGAGGCGACAGGATTCGCTGAGGAGGCACCTTTGACATCGACGGGAAAACGATAGAACTCGAAGAAGAACAGGACAAGACACAGGCGCCCGATTTCTGGGACGACCCATCGGCCGCTGAACAGCAACTCCGCAAGGTTGCGTCTATCAAGAGCTGGCTGGACGACTACCGCGAGGTGGAATCCCTGGCCGGCGACCTCCAGTTGATGCCGGATTTCGTCAAAGAAGGTTTATCCACCGAACAGGAGCTGGATGAGCTGTATACGCTGGCCTTGTCGAAGGTCGAGGCGCTCGAGATGCGGAATATGCTGCGCGGCAGCGAGGATAAACTGGGTGCCATCATGGATATCAACTCGGGCGCGGGGGGCACCGAGAGCCTCGACTGGGCCGCCATGCTGCTTAGGATGTACACCCGTTGGGGTGAGGAGAACGGCTATAAGGTAAAGGTGCTCGATATCCACGACGGTGACGAGGTGGGGATAAAATCGGCCACCGTCGAATTCGAGGGCGAGTACGCCTACGGTTACCTTAAAAGCGAGAACGGTATCCACAGGCTGGTGCGCCTGTCGCCGTTCAACGCCAATAATAAGCGGCAGACCACGTTCGCCTCGGTATTCGTATCGCCCGCGGTAGACGATACTATAGAAATAACCGTCAACCCGGCCGATATCGAATGGGATACCTACCGCAGCAGCGGGGCGGGGGGCCAGAACGTCAATAAGGTGGAAACGGGAGTACGCCTGCGGTACAGCTCGAAGGACCCTGAAACCGGCGAACAGATCGAATACCTTATAGAGAACACCGAGACCCGTTCGCAGCTTATGAACCGGGAGAACGCCATGCGTATCCTGCGAAGTAAACTCTACCAGCGGGAACTGGACAAGCGCCGTGTGCTCCAGAACCAGTTGGAGGGCCAGAAAAAAAAGATAGAGTGGGGTTCGCAGATACGGAGTTATACGCTGCATCCTTACAAGCTGGTGAAGGACCACCGCACGGGTTTCGAGAGTTCGGATACGGGAGCCGTACTGGACGGCGGCCTCGACGGGTTTATTAAAGCCTACCTGATGGAGTTCGGAAGCGAAGAATCCTAAGGTAACACCGCTTATCATTCTGCCCCGCGACTCCGCCATGCGGGGGCAACCCCCCTTACGGGAAATTCAATCATCCTCTTCGGGCGACGTGCCGGGGTGGTTGAGTTTTGCCTGTGTGACGGCTTCCACGAGGCGGTCGCAGTCCCGGCATGATATCAGGTAACTCTGCTCGTAGATATCCTCGATAAGCACGAGGTGGCAACGTTCTGTGGCATAAACTTTCACGAAGTCCCACTGCCGGAAATCGAGATAGTAGCCGTAATAACCGAAGAAACCGTAACTGCCCAACAGGCACATGAACCGGCTCGTATATCCCTCCGGGTCGATTTTCCGGATATAGACCACGTCGCGCACGTCGATACGGGTCATTTCCACCACGCAATGTATTTCGAGATAGTCGTCGTCAACCTTCACATAACGCGGTATGGAGAGTATATAAAGGGCCAGAATCGCGGCGCCGAACGCCAGTATCCATGCCCGCATGTAGCTGCTCTCCATCCCGAACACGAGGAATAACAGTACGCCTGCTATTATGACCAGCCAGACGGCAGTCAGCCATTTGCAGCGTTTATCCCTTTTGTATCCGAACCTTGCTTCCATCCGTTCAGCGTTTTGTTTCCGTCCCCGCACCGAGGAGTGCCCGGGCTATGGCTATATCTTCCGGGTAAGTAATTTTAATGTTTCGCGTCGACCCTTCGCAGAGAGTAATCGCGTGCCCGGCCGCCTCCACCACCGACGCGTCGTCCGTGAACCGGGGGTCGTAATCCTGCCGGTAGGCGGCCAGTAGCAGGTCGTAGGCGAAACCCTGCGGGGTTTGTACGGCCCGGAGGACACTCCGGTCGAACGGGGCGGAACCGCCGTCCGCCGTCAATGCCCTGAATGAATCCACGGGCATGGTTACGGGAATGCATGCACCAGAGGCGGCAGCACCGTCCGCGACGCGTATTATGACATCCCGGGGAACCAGCGGCCTTACCGCGTCGTGAATCAACACGATATCACACGGGTCCATCGCTTCCAACGAGTTCCTTACCGTATGGAACCGGGTCTCCCCGCCCCTGCAGGCGGTATACCTTCCATCGAGACCGTACCTGGCGGCCGCCTTTTCCCATTCCCCGTGCAGACCGTCCGGCAGTGCAATATATAGGGCAGCTTCGGGAAGTGCGGAGATAAAACCTTCGACCGACCGCACGATAACCGGCCGCCCCTCCAGGGGCAGGAACTGCTTGGGCATATCGGAACCCATACGGGTCCCGCTTCCACCCGCTACTATAAGCACTGACGTTCTCATCCTGCGTATGGGTCGGTTAACGTGGTAAACCGGCGGTTTCAGCCGTTCCGGGACTTCAAATACAGTCCGACGAGCCTGTCGACGGTCTTCTCCAACGGAGAATATTCAAAGTTAATGTAATTTTTTATTTCGCTGCCGTCGTAGAGTTGGCGGCCGTAGAGAATGGAGACAAGTTCCGGGGTCAGGAGTTGTTGCCGGCCGGTCAGCCGGCAGTACAGCCGTTCGGTTTCAGACGCTGCCAGCGCGATAGGCCGGGGCAGGGCCACGCGGGGTGTCTTTTTCCCTGCAGCGCGGCACCCCTCGGTCATCAGCCGCCGGTAGGTTGCGTTGCAGGAGGAGACGACGAACCTCCGGCCAACCGCCTCCCGGCAGGCGGGAAGCAAGGCTATGGCCCGAGCCGTGTCCCGCGCGTCCACCCAGCCCGTGATGCCGTGGGTGTAAACCGGTATACCTCGTGCTATTGCCGGGATAATGGCCGTACTGCCGCTCTTGGTTCCGCCGTGTCCGAGTATGGTGACGGGGTTGAGGGTTATGGTGCGAAGCCCTTCCCGGGCCGCCTTCATTATTTCCAGTTCCGACAGGTATTTGCTCTCGGCGTAGGGCGTGGGATTAGGTCCGCAACCCGGCTCCGAGCCGGAATCTATTTTCCCTTCCGGCGAGGGACGCAGTGCCGCTACGGAACTTATATGGACGAGAAGGCGGCTGCCGGCCCGGAGAGCCGCCCGTGAAACCGTACGCGCTATCCCTACGTTGGTTGTGATAATCTCCTCGCGCCGGGTGCCGCCGATAGCCACCATGGCTGCGCAGTTTATTACCGTGTCGGCCCCCTTGCATACCTCCGTGACGGCGTTCTCGTCTGCCGGGTGGAAGCCCGCTATGTCGAGCGTTCCCGGGTCGTAATCGTAGCCTTCCGCCTCCCAGATGTACCGTATTTTGTCGAGGCTGCCCAGCGACCGGACCAGAAGGGTGATATCCGTATAACCGGCGTAGAGCAGTTCGGCCACCAGGTAGGAACCCAGCATGCCGCTCGCCCCGGTCACAACGATGCGTCGGCCTCCGGGTCCGGTATCGGCGGCACATCCGTCGCCGCTCCCCGGCTTCCGCGCCGTATAATCTTTTCCGATAATGATGGGAGCCGGTTCCATAAGCGCCTTTCAAATTAGTGTTGGGATTCGGCCGGCCGGCATGACAGGCCCTGAAATCGACATCCGTAAGCTGCCGTAAAT
>JAJQCA010000064.1 GCA_021202985.1 Alistipes sp. | reverse complement strand
GTGCGGGGTCGCGTGAAACGGCGCGGAATTCGTATGGAACGGCGCGGAAGCGGCGCGGAATTGGTATGAAAACGGGGCGGAAGCGGCGCGGAAGCGGTGGGGGGATTGTCGGGAAATAGACCGGAATCACTCGGTAGCAGTGCGGGGTCGCGTGAAACCGCGCAGAAGCAGTGTGGGGTTGCGTGAAGCGGCGCGGCCTTTCGGGGCTTTATCTGTTTCCTCAGCGTATGGACATACGAAACAAATTAACCGTCCTTCCGTATATCATATAAACGGATATTTTGCTACCGGAAGATTTCGATACCTATTTCAATCCCGACGGAACTGGAAAAGACGCTCCGTATATATCAGGTTCACCTGAATGGTCGAAATGGAATAAGAATAAAGAACAAGTTAGGAACACGGCCTTAACGGTGATAAACGATCGGTTAGCAGTACTCCGAGAAGATAGAAGAAAATATGTCGAGGCAATTTTGGCACGTGGAGATGGGTCTATTAAAGATTTACGTGATGCTTTTTTACCAAAATACCGGAAAGAGCATAAAACGCTTGTTTTAATTCGGGGTGAGTTGCGGGAGGAGAAAATTAGAGTCAATTTTCTCGAAGGTATGGAACGGCGCGGAAACGGCGCGGAATTGGGGAGATTGGCGGGGGATTGATGGGGGATTGTCGGGAAATAGCACGGAATCACTCGGAAGCAGTGCGGGGTCGCGTGAAGCGGCGCGGAAGCGGTGGGGGATTGTCGGGAAATAGCACGGAATCACTGCGGAAGCGGTTTGCGGTAAATCACACCGCTGACGGGGAAATATAAAACCGGGCCTTTACTGCATTGAGGGTCTGCTAAAAGTCCCGCCCGATGCAGGTCGGGATTTACCGGTAAGCGGACAGCCTTTTTTACCGCCGCTATACGGGAGGATATTTCCCCTGCCCCTTGTTCGGTGTCCCCGGTCGTCATCGCTTTTTATTCCTTAAATTCCTATATTGCGGGAAAAAGAAACGTATGCGAACCAAGTTACCTGCCGGGCTATGAACTTCAGGATTACAGTGCTCGGGACCGGTTCGGCCCTGCCTGCCGCCGGCAACCACCATTCGGCCCATGCCGTGAACGTGCATGAGCAGTACTACCTCGTGGACTGCGGCGAGGGGACGCAGAGCAGGCTCTACCGCTACGGCATCAACCCGCAGAAGATACGTGCCGTTTTCCTTACCCACCTCCACGGCGACCATATCTACGGTATTTTCCCGCTCCTGTCGACGCTCGGGTTGATGGGGAAGAAGACCCCGCTGCCGGTTTACGCCCCGGAGCCGTTCGGCGAGATGATAGAGTTGTACCGCCGGTACATGGATACCGACCTGCCTTATGAAATACAGTACCACCCGGTGGACACCACCGCCCACGGGGTAATATACGAGAACAGGGTGCTCACGGTTTCGACCGTACCCCTGCGCCACCGCAAGCCGGCGGCGGGTTACCTGTTCGGTGAGAAGACCCCGCCACGGAACGTCCGCAAAGAGGCCATTGCCAAACACTCCCTCGGCATAGCCCAGATAGTGGCGGCCAAGAACGGCGAAGATATCACTACCGCCGAAGGGCTGACCCTCCCCAACGGCGAAATTACCTACGTTCCCTACACCCCCCGAAGCTACGCCTACATAAGCGACACCCTCTATTCGGGGAAGGTGGTAAAGCTGGTGCAGGGTGTCGACCTGCTCTACCACGAGGCCACATTCTCGCAGGCCGACAAGGCCACGGCCAAAGCCACCGGCCACAGCACCGCGGCCGACGCGGCTAAAGCGGCGCTCAACGCCGGGGCCGGGGAGCTGCTGATAGGCCACTTTTCGGGAAGGTATAAGGACACTTCATTGCTACTGGACGAAGCGCGGCAGGTTTTCCCGCGTACCTCCATTGCCGTGGAGGGCCGAACCTACGAAATCCCCCTTAAAAAACCGGAAGGGAATTGTGGTTGACGGGTTACCGGCCGGGAGGCCGGAGCCGGGATTCCAACGGTTGAGGTGGAACCGGCCGGACGGGCAGCAGGGCGGCCGTGTGGGCGGAGGAGAGCGTGACAGACAGTTGGCGAAGTGGCGCGGTGCGGGGCCGGGAGGCCGGGGCCGGGATTCCAACGGCTAAGTAAGAACCGGGCGGACTTGTGGCTGGGCGGCCGTGTGGGCAGAGGAGAGCGGGACGGACAGTCGGCGAAGTGGCACGGTGCGGGGCCGGGCGTCCGGGGGCCGATGAAGCGGCGTAATGCAGGGCCGGGTGGCGGAATGGCAAAATGCGGGGCCGGGATTGCAACGGCGAGGCGGGACCAGTCGGCAGGTCAGGCAGGGTGCGGGATTCCAACGGCTGAGGTGGAACCGGACGGACGGATGACAGTATATATACATTAAAAGTAAATACGCCTGCTTTGCAGACGTGCAGCCCGCCAACCCGCACCCGGCAGACCGCTAATAAATAGTTAGTGTAAATAGGACCTCACAAAAATTTCTGTTATACCGAAACGGGGAGTAAGGTACCTACCATTTTTTTAGCGGCAGACACTTCGTAAAGCAATCGGAATTATAACCGTATCAATTAGCATGTGAGTTACCACAGACGTTAAAAGACCGCCACTTCCCCAATCGTATCAACCCCTTCCCGGGGATGCCGCCGTAAACAGACAATCCGGTAAGATATAAATATAGAGCGCTCCCGAGTTTTCGGTTTACACTTCGGTGTCGGATCCGGACGGGAAGCTCGGTTACAAAACACCCGACGGCCTAAATCAGGTCGGGCATGAATTTGCTTTTGCAGATGAAATGGGGATTGAGCAGGGAGATTTTGTTGTATTCCAGCGGGTCCTTCGACGGCAGTGCGCGAGTAAGCCCCTCGGCCACCTCCAGAATCAGTTCGCCGGCGGCGGTGTCCCATTCGTAGGTATTGGAAGTGCGGATATAGCAGTCGATGGTCCCCTCGGCCAGAAGGCAGAATTTGTAAGAGCTGCCCTGTTCGATAACCTCGGCGCCCGGAAACTTGTTCTTTATCATGCTGACCATGCGGTAGGTCTCCTCGTTGTTGTGCGAGCGGCTGACGGCAATTTTTATCGGGTCGTTGGCGGTCTCCACGAGAGGAAGTCTCCGCGCGCCTGCCATTATGGCGTCCTTCGCCAGTTCGGCGTTCCCGTCCGCGGCGACCCCGGTCCTCAGGAACGAACCCGCCTCGCGGTCGCAAAAGTACATCCTGCTCAGGTATGGCACGTAGACCACCGCCAGCACCGGGCGGTTGTTGAGCATCAGAGCGATATTTACCGTAAACTCCCCGTTACCCTTCAGGAACTCCTTGGTGCCGTCCAGCGGGTCGACCATCCAGTAGAGGTCCCAGCCGCGGCGCTCCTCGTACAGCATTTCGCGTCCCTCCTCGCTCAGGAGGGGGACGTGGGTAAGGGCGAGGTATTCGCGGATAACGCGGTGGGCTTCACGGTCGGCGACGGTAAGGGGAGACTTGTCGTCCTTAAGGGTAACGTCGTAATCGTCCACGCTTTCGTATATCTCAAGGATGGCGGCCCCGGCCCTTAAGGCGGCGTTGTAGGCGTATGGAAGGAGGAAATCCCTCTGCTGCTCGGTAAGTTTATCGTTTCCCATGTCGTTGCGTCTTTGTCATAAACGGCCGGTGGCCGTAACTTTATATCGTCGCCCTGCCGGGAGAGGCTCGGACAAATATGTAACGCCGCGTCCCGGCTATTTAGTATTAAGTATGAAGCATACTATGCGGCCGTCCGAACAATCGACCTCGGTCACCACCGGGCCGCGGAACCGGTGCCCTTCGCGGTCGGTCCACGTTCCCTTCGGCAGCCGCACCATCCGCCGTGTCTCGCCGGCCTTCACCGGGGCGAACAGGTAGTGGCTCCCGAGCATGAACTGGTCCGGGCAATCCGCGAAGCCCAACCTGGGGAAGACGTACTCCAGGTTGCGCAGCAGCGGCACGGCCATCTTGGCCGACTCGTCGACCAGCTCGGAGACGTAGTCCGCAATCGACGCCCGGAAATTGAGCGCGTCCCGGACCGCCGCGTACAGCGTCGCGTCGCCGATTCTCCACGGCGCGTACCGCACCCGGGGCACCGGCATCACCGATTCAAAAAGCAAATATTCTGCCAGCAGGGCGTCGCTGCCGGGCAGCAGGCCGTCCTCCGGAAGCAGGTTGACAAGCGTGCTGTAAGGGTATCCAGTGAGGCCGGCCGACATAAGGGCCGTCACCGCCGACGATATCCGGTCGCCCTCCCCGTCCATCGCGATACCCGTGACATAGGGAGCGAACCGGTCGCCCATGGAGGGCAGGAATTCGTTAAGGCCTTCGGCCGGGGCGAGGTCCATCCATGAGCGGAGGAACTCTATCGCCTTGGGCGAGTCCTCCCCCATCGCGGCAAGCATGCCGGTGCACTCGAAACGGAAACCGTCCACACCGTACTCACTCCTCAGCCGAGCGAGATTACCCCTCGCGGCCTCGGCCAGCGGGCCGTTCGAAAAATCGTGGCAAACGGCCGTCCCGCCGTTAACCTGCACGAGCAGCGGCCTGCCCGAACGCCCCGTAACGAAGCGGCCCTGGTCCACCCCGTCGAGGTAATACCTCCCGTAAGGCGATACGTAGGGCGTTACCGAGAGCATCACCTTAAAGCCCAGCTCGTGCAGCCTCGCGGTCATAGCCCCCGGGTCGGGGTACAACGAGTGGCTGAAGTCGAACAGCGTATTGGGCTGGTCCCACCCGTCGGATATAACGATCACTCCCGCCGGGAACCCCTCGGCTAGCAGCCTTTCGGCGTAGGCCACTATCTCGTCCTGGGTGCTGAAACACCCGGGGTCGAACTCGGTCTCGTAATGCGGCAGGGTGAACATTTCCACCGGCGGGGTGGCGTGGTCGGCCGCGAAATGGTTGTGACAGCAGACCAGGTAGGCTTCCCGGAGGTTGCGGCCGCCCTTGCGGGCCTCCACCTTTTCATGCCCGGAAGTTATGGTGTATGTTTCGCCGTCGAAGGAGACGGTGAACGGATGGTCGCTGTACACGTACCGGCCGGTGCTCGAGAGCATCACCGAGGTGGTATACGCCCCTCCGTCGGCCTGCATGGTGGTAAGTTGGAACGGGGTGTCGAGCGGCTGGGCGTGCGATGCGGAGACATACAGCCCCCACCATTTTTCGCCCCTCTGGAGCTCCACCGTGCTTGTTTCCTGCCCGCGGGCGGTAAAACCGGCTGAAAGAAGTATTGTCAGGGTCAGCGCTATTGTTATAAGTCTCATATAAACAGGTAGTTTTATTTTAGGCTTCCTTAAGCAGGGTCGTGAACCATTGCACCGAGTCGCCGAACATGGGGAGCGCGGCCGTTTTGTATTCGTCGAACAGCTCTCCCGTCAACTTACGGTAAACGTCCATGTCCGGGCACCGGACCATAAGGCAGTAGGTCGACCCTTCGGGCGAGGCCGTCTCCGCCAGCACCCGGTAAAAACGGGTCTCCCCGCATCCGCCGGCGGCCAGGAAGGGAATGTATTTTTCCTTCATCAGCCCGACCCACCGGTCGTGGGCGTCGTGCGATACAAAAAACGATGTATTAACGATATACATTTAATCCGGGTTTACGAAAGCGGCCGGCGGGCCTGCCCCGCCGCACCTGCCGGCAAAGTTAACACTAATTTACCGCGTTTTAAAACCGCCGCCCCGATTCCCGCCCTGATTTCCTCCACCGTGCGGCGCCGGGAGGGACTGCGGGTGCGAAGGCGGTAATTCGGAGACTTAAAATTCGGCGGGGAATTTGTTTTCCGGCAAATTATCAATATCTTTGCACTCCAAAATACGTCAAACCATAAACAAAGAATGTACGTAATAGTAGAAATTGCAGGTCAGCAATTCAAGGCTGAGAAAGGCCGTAAGCTCTATGTTCACCGTCTTCAGGGGGATGAAGGTTCCTCTGTGAGCTTCGACCGGGTACTGCTAACGGATAACGACGGTCAGGTAAATGTGGGAACACCTGTTGTAGAAGGGTCCCAGGTAAAGGCAACCATCCTCAAACACCTCAAGGACGACAAGGTTATCGTCTTCAAGAAAAAGAGGAGGAAGGGTTACAGGGTTAAGAACGGCCACCGGCAGTACCTTACCCAGATCCTTATCGAAGATATAACTGCATAACAAAAAAACGTCTGGACAATGGCACATAAAAAAGGAGTAGGTAGTTCGAAGAACGGCCGCGAATCCGAAAGCAAGAGGCTCGGCGTAAAACTTTTCGGCGGCCAGTTTGCCAAAGCGGGCAACATTATAGTACGCCAGAGGGGAACCGTGCATAACGCCGGTGAGAACGTAGGCATGGGCAAAGACCACACCCTGTTCGCCCTGGTGGACGGAACGGTGACGTTCAAGAAAAAAGCGGAAGGAAAATCTTACGTAAGCGTTACCCCCATAGCCGAATAGGTTTGGCAGGGAGACGCACCGATACGATACGCAACGGATAGGGAACCTGGTGAACGGGTTCCCTATCGTTTGTTATCATGCGGCGGTCGTTCGGCGGGAAATTCCAGGTTTCCGCACAAAAATACCCGCCCTGTTGCAACGAAGTTGCCTACTTTCGCATCCGAACATAAGGTCCGCCGCCGGTAACGCGGCACGGTACGGGTCTGCATGTGGTCAATTCGGGGACAGGGGTACCCGGCCGCCGAAGGAGGGCCACGTACTTTAAATGAGAAACCAACTTTATTTATTAAAACAACTACACGATGAAACAAATGAAGAAATTCCTGCTAATGCTGTTCGCGTTCGCAGTGCCTATGGCCCTCGTATCATGCAGCGACGACGACGACGATAACGGAAAAGGTGGCGGCGAGGAAGAAGAAGAGGTGATTCTGGCCGACAAGGCCGCGGGTACCTACCTCGGTTCTTACAGCCTCGAAGTAATGGGCAACCCGGTTGAGGGCGGTATCACCGTGAACCTAACCAAAACCGACGACGAGGAAGTTACCGTTAAGTTCAGCACTCTGGAAGTTCCCGTGCTGGGCCAGTTGGCTATTGCCGACATCAAAGAAGTGGCCCTGTCGGGTACCGAAGCCAGCATTAAGCTGGAAGCCGAAGGCGACGAGCTGGTTATCGACAGCCAGGCGGGCGATATGAAGGTGGCTTACGAGCTGTCGGGTACCGTGGCAAACGCCAACGACCTGACCCTTACCGTAACCCTTACCTCCGAGGACGGAGTGATAGCTGCCGTCAGCCCGCTGAAAATCACTATCGACGTTGCCAAGGACGGCAAGCTCCCCGACCCCGGTCCGGGTGAAGTAGAAGGCGACCTGGCCGACGACGCGGAAGGGACTTATCTCGGTTCTTTCAGCACCACCGTATTTGGTATGGAATACTCGGGAGGTGTCACCGTAGATCTCACTAAAACCGGTGAAAACGAAGTTTCGATGGGGATATCTACCATTAATGTTATGGGGATGTCCATCGACATTCCCGAACTGGAAGGAATCGCTCTTTCAGATGAGGACGGAGACGGTGTTATCGTAGTAGAAGCCACTATCGAGGATGTTGAGATAATGGGTTCTGCGACTTCTCTGACGATATCCGGTACCATTACCGATGCAAACAATCTCGTAATGAATGTAGCCATCGAGGGAATATTACCTATGGCTATCAATATATCGGTTGATGTTGCAAAAGACGGCCAGCTTCCCGACCCGGGTGACGAAGGTGACGATACCCTTGCCGATGTTGCGGAAGGAACCTATACCGGGGTTTATAGTGTTGCCGAACTCGGCGGTGAGGAAAATGCCATGGAAATCACCGTAATTAAAACCGGTGATGATGAGATAACGCTTTCATTCGGTGATATTTCCTTTGGTGACGTAGCCACCGCATCTATACCGGATATAACAGCTATATCATTATCAGGTGATGAAGAATCTATAACTATTGTGGACAAAGAAATTACTTCATCATTATCGGTAAGTATAATGCCGAGTATTCCTATTCCTGCCACTATAAAGTTATCGGGAAGTATTACCGATGGAGCCGACATCGAACTTAAAGTTGTCGTGTCAAGCAATATACTGGCCGCTATGGAATTATCTCCGCTCACAATCGATATTTCCGCTTCCAAATAGTTATTTATCCTCCGGCCGCCCCCGCGCGGGGGCGGCCGGCGTTTTTATCCAACTACCAATATTACCGACAAATGAGAGAAATAAGGAAATTCCTGTTGATGCTGTTCGTCGTGGCGATGCCCGTTGCGCTCGTTTCGGGTTGCAGCGACAGCGACGACGACGAGGAGGAAGAAGAAGAGGTAACCCTTGCCGAAAAGATCGAAGGTATTTATTATGGCTCCATTTCAGCCGTCCTGTTCGACGAAGAGGTCGAGGCGGACATAGCAGTAACGGTAGTAAGAACGACGGACACCAGCGTGTCCTTAGATTTCGGTAAAGTCGGGACGCGGGACGGCGGCACCATCTCCATACCCGTCGTTACGGGGGTGGACCTGACGGGCGTCACTGCCAGCGTGGGCATCGTGAAAGATATAGATACCACGCTGACCTACGAGCCGGAAGAAGGCGAGCCGACCCCGCTGGAGGTATCGCTCGTGTTAACCGGTTCGATTAAGGCCGGCACCGAGATGAGGTTCACGATTATTCTCGACTCCGACGAAGAGTTGCTCGCAGAGGTAGCCCCTCTGGAGCTCACCGTGGAGGCCGAGCAGGAAGAGGACGACGAGGAGGACGAATAGTACCTTCTCCGGGAACCTGTTTCCCGGAATCGGATACAGAGCCGGATTTACCGATATCAAAATTTTAAGCCGCTCCCCGTTAATCCGGGAGCGGCTTTTTTTGCCGTGCGGTTATCGGGGGGGAAGGGAGAGGCTGCCATTCCGGGCATTCCGGGCATTCCGTGTATTCCGTGTATTCCGGGTATTCCGGGTATTCCGGGTATTCCGGGCATTCCGGGCATTCCGGGCCAATTCCCTCAGGGA
>JAJQCA010000017.1 GCA_021202985.1 Alistipes sp. | reverse complement strand
CCGTCGCCAGGAGTGCTTCCACACCCATAAGGGTATTTAGTATTATGCGTATATCGTCGCGGTATTCGTCGAGGAAGGTTTTCACTGGGTCCATGCTGTCGCGCAGGTAGGCGAGCACTGCCGTCAGTTCGTCCACGGTGCCGTAGGCCTCGACCCTCGGGTCGTCCTTGCTAACCCTCTCGCCGAAGGAGAGCGAAGTGGTACCCTGGTCGCCGGTTTTGGTATATATTTTCATTACCTTATAATTTATAATGTCTCGGGGTGAGTCCGCTTCCGTAAATGAAAAGCATAAAACCCCTGTTGTCGATACTGATGCAATCGCCCGCGGCGGATAGTTCGGCGCAGAGCCGCTGCCTCTCCCCGTCGGCCCGGGGCGAAACTACGATCGCGGCGCCGGACTCTCCGCGGAACCTTACGGCCTCTTCCCGAATGAACCCGACCGGACACGAGGTGGTGAATACGCGCAGCGTACCTTTTCCCGGACCGTCTGCCAGCCACCGGACGGCTGCCCGAATTTCGGATTCTTCCGGGGTGTGCTTGGCTCGTTTTGTGCCGGACCTTGCGGCCGAACCGTTTCCGGAGCGACCCACGGGTTTATCCGCGCTTCCGTTTTCCTTTCCTACGCTCGCTTCCACCGGCCACTTCCGGGCGTCCCGGTCCGCCGGAGCGGTGAATATGCCTGCACGACGGTATTCGCAATAATTATGCAGGTTTTGCAATTGCGCGGCCCGGCGGCGGTTCAATCCGCAGGAGCGGAGCGCGTCGTACAGCTCCCCGCCCGGCCGGCCCGACCCGCTTCCCAGCATAAGGGCGTTACGAACCAGTCCGTACACGAACGGCGAGTGGATACCATGACCCCGTGTGTGACGAAACCGCAGGTAAGGTGCTATCCTTATGGGTATTCGGCTTATGGTATGAATTCCTATTCCCAAATCCGGCAATTCGTTAAGTGGTCCATTCCCATGCGTTCCGGGATTAGTTTGTCAGGTAAACTATTCCAAAGTGTTCCGGCGGTAATTAGTAAATAAGTCCATTCCCTGTTATTCGGGCAGTAAGTTGCGGTAAGTGGTCATTTCCATGCGTTTCGGCATTGATTTCGCTTGCAAACGGGTAACCCACCGTCCGGGAACCAGCGCCCGGATGAATTACCGCTATCAATTTAAATAATTACAGACTGCATCACTTGACGGCGCTGTTTTTTCGTGTGGTTGTTCCGTCAGGCATATCCCGCAGATCAAATTGTTCTTCGGGATAATCCCTTCCACCCTACGAACCGTCCGCGAATTTTAGAGCTTTGTTCCGCCCGTGGCCGTCGGAACCCCGTCCGGCGCCCACCTTATTTATATTTTTCCGTAGAGTCCGTTTCCGTCCGGCGGTATTCCGGAGTCCTGTACTCTCGAAACTCAAACCCGCCTGAATATTCCCTGCGGGTTTTGGGCTCCCGGTCGCTACCTTCCGCCACCCAGTCCACCGGCCACATACCCCGTGGAGAAGGCCACCTGAAGGTTGTAACCGCCCGTGTCGGCGTCGATATCCAGCACTTCGCCGGCAAAATAGAGGCCCTTGACCAACCGGGATTCGAGGGTTTCCGGGTCGATATCCGCCGTGTCCACCCCGCCGGCCGTTATGACCGCTTCCTCGAACGGTCCGTAATCGGCCACCTCTATACGCAGGTCTTTCAGCAGGGCGGCTATCCGTTCCCGGTCCTCGTCCGTAAGCGATGCCGCCGGTGCTTCGGCCTGCAATGAAGCCGTGTCGCAAAACACGGGCACCATCGGAGCCGGAAGCAGTTTACGTACAAGCCCCAGCACGGTAAGCTCGCCGTCGGCTTCCACCTCGCGACCGATACGTGCCACGATAGTAGGGATGTCGAGAGCTGTTTTAAGGTCGAGCCCGAGCGCCACCTGCCGCTCCTCGATAAGCGCGTCCACCGCCATCCGGCTGAGACGCAGTATAACGGCGCCCTCCAGCCCGCGGCTGCCGAATTCCATTTCGCCGTGTTCTCGGGCGACGGCCTGTCCGTCCACCAGCAGCGTCACGCCGGTGTTTTTTAGTTTCACGCCCCTGAGGCGCCGTGCTATGTCCCCGCCAGCCACCAGCGGCACCAGCGCCGGCCTTACGGATTCCACGCGGTGTCCGAGCCTGTCGGCGAAAATGTACCCGTCGCCGGTAGAACCGGTGGCAGGGTAGGAGGCCCCGCCGGTGGCTATTATTACGTTACGGCAATCCACTTTACGCTCATAGCCTTTCCGGGTGCGGATATCCACCCCGGTAACCTTACCGGCTACGGTGCGGATTCCGGTAGCGGTGGTGTGGAACATAAATTCAGCCCCGGCCTCTGCCCCGTATTCGTACAGGGCATTGGCTATGTCCCACGCTTTACCGCTGTCGGGGAATACCCTTTCACCCCTCTCGAATGCCAGTTTTACCCCCTCGTCCCGGAAGAAACGGATTACGGCGCGGTTATCGAAGCGGTCGAACGACCGGGCGAAAAATTCCCGGCCCGCCCTCACATGGGACAGGAACTCGTCCCTCTCCCGGGTGTTGGTGACGTTGCACCGTCCCTTGCCCGTAATGCGAACCTTGCGGCCCGCCTTCTCCATTTTCTCAATCACAAGTACCTTGCGGCCTTCCGAGGCTGCCCTTCCGGCTGCCATCATTCCCGACGCCCCTGCGCCTATTATCACTACATCGTACATCGCTTCTACAAAGGGTTTGCCGCAAAAGTACGAAATTAGCCGCAGGCTTCCGACAAACCACCGGGATTTCGTACTCCGTCCCGGTTCAATTTTACCCTTTCCGCGTCACGGTGCACCTGTAAACGGACAGACCGGTGGACCGCCCGGATGGTCTTTATTTCTTAATTTCGCGTTAAATCGGCTTCGGGGCAGTGCGGAACCCGAAAAAAATCCGTAGGTTTGTGCCGTAAAACATTATCGTAAGTTCATATTATGCTTAGCCGGAGATTGCTCAGGATAAAGGTTGTGAAGGCCCTTTATGCTCATTTCAAATCGGAAGCCGATTCGCTCATCACTTCCGAGAAAAACCTCACTTCGAGTGTCGACAAGACGTACGACCTTTATAACCAGATGCTTTGGCTTATTGTAGACGTAATGCGCTACGCATCTTCCCGGATAGAAATAGCCCGGTCGAAAAAACTTCCCACCAGGGAGGACCTCAATCCGAACACCCGTTTTATCGACAACCAGCTTATCGCCCAGATAGAGAACAGTCCCAAGCTCACGGCTTACCTCGAAAAGAAATCGCTCGGATGGGTTCGTTACCCGGAGCTTATCAAAAGCCTTTACGACTCGATGGTCGGGAGCGATTATTATAAATCGTACATGGAAGCGCCGGATAACTCGTACAACGACGATCGCAAATTCGTGGAGGACTTTTATCTCAACGAGGTGGAGAACAACGAACTGCTGGAGGAAGTCGTGGAAGAGCAGTCGGCCTGGTGGGCGGACGACATAGATTTCGCCCTTATTCTGGCGATGAAGACCATAAGTTCGTCCCGCCGCGGTCAGCCCGACCTGCCGATTTCGGCGAAGTTCAAAAACGAGGACGACCGCGAATTCTACAAGGAGTTGTTCCGCAAGGCCGTGGTGAATTACAACGACTACCTCCAATATATCGAGAAGTTTACCCAGAACTGGGACGTGGACCGTATCGCATTTATGGACAACGTGATAATGGCGGCCGCCATCGCGGAGCTGACCACGTTCGAGTCCATCCCGGTAAAAGTAACGCTCGACGAGTTTATCGAGATATCCAAATTTTACAGCACTCCCGGCAGCAGCCATTTCATAAACGGGGTGCTGGACAAGGTTATCAACGTACTCAAGGAGGAAGGCCGCATAGTCAAGACCGGGCGCGGACTGATGTAACGCACCCGCAGAGGGCATGTTGCGCACCCGGGGGCGGCATGGGGATTGCAGGAATAAAAACCGGATATCATGAAAAGTTTACCGATGACTTTAACCGTTATAACGGCGTTGCTGATGGCCGCGTGCGGCGGCCGCGGCACGAACGCGGGCGCGCATGCCGGCGCGGGGGAAGAGCCGCAGGAAACCGTGGTTTCATCCGCGGCGCAGGTGATAGCCCTTTCGGATTCGCTCATCCGTTTCCGCGGTGCCGACACGGTGGATATGGGCCGTATGCGGAGCGGAGAGACGGTGTCCCGCATGCTTACGGTGCGCAACGCGGGCGACACCCCGCTGGTAATCGTCGATATCGACAAGACCTGCGGATGTGTGGATGTGGATTACCCGCGGCATCCGTTGAAGGCGGGGGAACAGGCCCCTATGCAGCTCGAATTCGACTCCCGGGGTATTAACGGCTGGGTCTACAAAACCCTTTATATCAAAACCTCATCGCCTGCAGGTAACTACACGCTGGTGGTTACGGCCGATGTGGATTAAAAAATTTTACCTACCTTTGGATTTACTCCCGACGAATTTTAACGAACAAAAAGATACGAAATGAATCTACTCACAATTCTGCTTCAGGCAGAACCAATGGCGCCCCGCGGCGGAGGCATGAACATGATAGTTATGCTGGTCCTGTTCCTTGCCGTTTTTTATTTCTTCCTGATGCGCCCCCAACAGAAAAGGCAAAAGGAGATGAACCAGTTCCGGGAAGCGCTCACCAAAGGCCAGAAGGTTATCACGGCCGGCGGGATATACGGGACGGTAAAAGAGATAAAAGAGGGGTACGTTCTTTTGGAGGTGGACAGCAATACTACAATCAGGGTGGACAAGACCATGATTATGAGGGTTCCAGAGGCGCCAGAAGCAAAGAAATAGCCTTCACGGTCGTTAGTAAAATCTACCGGACCACGCATTGCGGCGTGGTCCGGCTTTTTATTGCCGTGGGGATATAATGTCGCCATCTTACGGGAGAATAATTGTGGGTTGTGTATGGTTATAATTATGAAAAATATGGTATCTTTATTGAAAAGATTATTGCCTACTTAAATTGGATTCTATGAAGGTATCAGTAGTAATGGCGGTGATGGCCGTCGTTTTATTCTCGACAGGTTGCGGAGGCAAAAAGGCCGTAACCACCGAAGAGCTTCCCCAGCAGTTACACGCCCTTATAGCCCGCGATTTTCCCGGGGAAAGTGTCGCGTACGCCCTCAGGGAGAAGCAAGGACTGGGGCGGACGAAATATGAAGTGGTGTTGTCGGACGGTACGGGAATCGAGGCCGACGGGGACGGTGACTGGAAAGAGATAAAATGCTCGCACGGTAACTCGGTGCCGGTAACCGCGTTACCGCAGCAGATACACTCCTACCTCGAAGCCAAACATCCCGACGCCTCGGTAAGTAAAATCGAGAAAACGGGCCGGGGTTATGAGGTAGAACTGTCGAACGGCCTGGAAATCAGATTCAATAAAGATTTTGTGGTTACTGAATACGACAGCTAGTCGGTTCGAGTATAGAGTTGCATTTTTACTCCTGAATAAAGCGAAGGGTCTACCGTTGTTATAAAGATGTCATCCTCCGGATATGGTTATGAAGGCTGTTATTATTTTACCGGCGGAGATTCTTCGCTCCCGCTCGGAATGACATTGATACGTCATCCTGAACGAAGTGAAGGACCTTTCGTTTCCCGTTAGAGCAGTTTCAGACAATCCTGTTACCTCGACGGGGTATCGGTATTGCGGTTGCGGCCGAGTCGTATACCGTTGAGTTCGAAGCCTTCCGAGCGACGGTTGCGCACCGGGTTGTCCGGGCTGTTGCGGTACACGCGTCCGAAATCGAAATAGTAGCCTTTTACGTTATTCTCGTCCTTCTCGGTCAGGCGGACATATTCGACCGTTTTGGTCTTAACGAGCCGACTCTCGATACTCGAACCCTGTGCTGCGATAAAATCGTTGGTATGGGCGAACCAGAGCACATGCCGCGGCGATTTCTCGTTCAGCCCCGTACCCGAATTCCCGATAACCCACAGTATTTTTTCCAGCCGGTCGGCATTGACCGCGGCATTGACGCTGTCGCCCATCATGGCGTAGCCGTAGGCGAGGAAGTTGATGTTGCGTGGGCTGAAAGGGTCCTGCCGGAACACCTGCATGGCCGCATGCACCAGTTCGGCTGCCTGCAACGAGTCCGGCTCGGGGTAGGCTTCCAGCAGGGCGAGAACCCTGTGTTCACCCTGCACCGGATCGAGTGGCTTGTAAGCCTCCTGGAATGCGTAGCCGTAATAGAGGTAATGGTAATCCTCGCGCGTAAGGGTCGTGTCGCCCGCCTCGTAACGTAGCATCAGAGAGGGATAATAGTAGGGCGATTCGTAGTCGATGGTGGCCCTGAGTATATAGTCGTCGTCCGGGACCATAGCCTGTGCCGCGGCCCCCAAAGGTACGATTACGGTCAATAGTGCTATCAATCTTCTCATCGTTCGTATGTGCTACTGTGTAGTTGTCCGGAAGTATAACGCGAAATTAAGTAAAATATTAGCCGGGTCGTAAAAACCCGGCTCAAATAGTTTTTGACGGTATATCCGCGGCCGAGGAGATTTCGCAGGAGTTGTGGGAAATCACGCACATGACCCTCCTACGGCCGCGGAGTCAGAGTGCGTTCTCGGAAATTAGCCGCTCCATTTTTGCCGACAACCCGGCGGAGGCTTCCACCAGCGGGAGCCGTACACCCGGCCGGGCGATGCCCTTGATGTCCAGGGCAGCCTTTATACCTGCCGGATTGCCCTCCTCGAACAGTGCTTCCATAGGTTCGAAAAGGCGCATGAACAGTTCCGAAGCAACCAAGTTCTCACCCCGCCCGGCGGCATGGGCCATGGCGCAGAACTCGCGCGGGAAGGCGTTCGCCGCCACCGATATCACCCCGTCCCCGCCGATTACCGTGAGCGGCAGGCAGAAGCAGTCGTCTCCCGAAATAACCATAAACCCATCGGGGCGGTGGCGCAGGATGCGCGCCATCTGCGGAATAAGGCCGCAGGCCTCCTTCACACCCAGGACATTGGGTACTTCAAGTGCTATGCGGAGGGTGGTCTCGGCGGACATATTCACCCCGGTCCGGCCCGGTACGTTATAGAGAATAACCGGTACGGGCGATTCGGCAGCGACCGTTTCATAATGGCGGTACAGGCCTTCCTGCGAAGGTTTGTTATAGTAAGGCGTAACGCTTAGCACCGCGTCTGTTCCCGAAAGGTCGAAAGTGCGTATGTTCTCCACAACGTCGCGGGTGGAGTTGCCTCCGATGCCCACCACGAGCGGCAGTTTGCCGGCGTTCGCCGCTTTAATACAAGCCACGATATCGCGCTTCTCCCCGGCGCTTAGGGTAGGGGTTTCGGCCGTGGTTCCGAGGGCGACGAGGTAGTCCACGCCGCCTTCTGTAACATACCGTACAAGCCGACCGAGCGCTTCGAAATCCACCTCGCCCCGGTCGTCGAACGGGGTCACGAGAGCCACACCTACACCATGGATGTTATTTTTCATACAAAATGTATAATTTCGGCAAAGATAGGCCAATTTATCGAATACGGCAGGCCGGGTAAATATCTTTTTACGTGTCTGTTAAAATTTATTCAACTCCGTCGGGCGGTGTTGCTATTTTTAATTGCCGCCACGGTGACGGGTATTCTTCGGGGATTCTGGTTATAGCCTCCTTACCGCAAAAACAGCCCGTTAACCCCGGGCCGCATGTCACCATCGGGAGTTTCCATTCCATGCTTATATTCAGCCACCGGCTTGAATGCCCGATTTATAATATACCGGGCCCGAGACGATTCAGAACAGCTCGGGCTGCACAGGCCCGCCGGAAACGGTACCCTCTTCCGGTCCGGCACAATCGACTCGTTCGGTAGCTTCATTGGATGTAACTGTGTCGTCGCCGGTATCGGTTTTGTCCAGCTGTCCGCCGCGGTCCCCGGTTGAAAGCGCCTCTGCGCCGGTTTCCCCGCTTACCCGTGACCGGGTGTCGCCCGTGCTTATCATCCTTTCGAACTCCGCCTCGTCGATTATGGCGACTCCCAGTTTCTTTGCCTTGGCGAGTTTCGACGGGCCTATACGCTCCCCGGCCAGCAGGAAATCGGTGTTGGACGAAACCGCCGCCAGGTTCTTACCGCCGTGGAGTTCTATCAGCTCCTTCAACTCGTCGCGAGAGTGGCGCTGGAAACTGCCGGATATAACGAATGCGAAACCGTTCAACTGGTCGGAAACGAACTCCTTTTGCGCCGATTCGAACTGCAACCCCGCCTGCCTCAGCCGTGAAAGCATCGTGAGGTTTTTCTCGTCGGCGAAATAGTCGAGAATGCTGACGGCGATTTTACCGCCAACCTCCTCGGCTTCGGCGAGCTGCTCGGCCGTGGCGGTCATGATTGAGTCCAGCGAACCGAAATGGGCGGCGAGGTTCTTTGCCGTGGATTCGCCTACGAAACGGATTCCGATGGCGTAAAGCACACGGTGGAACGGTACGTTTCGCGAATTTTCGATGCTGCGGATAATATTGTCGGCAGATTTCTCCCCCAGCCGGGGCAGGGGCGAGAGTTGTTCGGCCCTGAGGTTATAGAGGTCGGCGGGGTCGTTTACCAGTCCCTGCTCGTAAAGAAGGGTTACGGTCTCCTCGCCCAGGCCCTCGATATCCATGGCGCGCCGGGCAATGAAATGCTCTATGCGGCCTATTATCTGAGGGGGGCAGGCCGTCTGGTTGGGACAGTAGTGGCGTGCCTCGCCATCGATTTTCTCCAACGGCGTCCCGCATTGCGGGCAGACGTCGGTGTAAACGAACGGCACGCTGCCTGCCGGGCGCCGGGAGAGTTCGACCCCTGTAATCTTGGGTATTATTTCCCCGCCCTTTTCAACGTAGACCCAGTCGCGTTCGCGAACGTCCAGCAGGGATATCTGGTCGGCGTTATGGAGCGAGGCCCGTTTTACGGTGGTACCGGCCAGAAGTACCGGCCGCAGGTTCGCCACGGGCGTTACCGCCCCCGTACGCCCTACCTGGAAGGTTATTTTTTCCAGCTCCGTAAGGGCCTGCTCGGCCTTGAATTTATATGCCACGGCCCAGCGCGGCGCCTTGGAGGTGGTTCCCATCTGGCGCTGCACGGAGTACTCATTGACTTTGATAACAACCCCGTCCGTATCGTAAGGCAGTGCGTGGCGTATGGAATCGGTCCCGGTTATATACTTTTCAATTTCCTCCACGCTGTTGCACAGGGCCATCCGGTCGGAAACCTTGAAGCCCCAGTCGCGGGCCTTCCGTACGTTCTCCCAGTGCGTGTCGTAGGGCAGGTCGTCGCCGGCGAGGGAGTAGAGGAAACTGTCCAGGCCGCGCCGGGCCACCACGGCCGAGCTTTGCTGTTTGAGCGTACCTGCCGCCGCGTTTCGCGGATTGGCGAACAACTGTTCGCCCGCCTCTTCGCGCTCGGCGTTGAGGCGTTTGAAAACGTCGAGCGGGATGAATATCTCGCCGCGTATCTCGAACAGTGCCGGCCAGTCGTCGCCCTTTAGCTGAAGGGGGATGCTGCGGATGGTGCGCACGTTGTCCGTCACGTCGTCGCCCGTCACCCCGTCGCCGCGGGTAACGGCCCGCACCAGCCGGCCCCCTTCATAAGTAAGGCTGATGGCCGTGCCGTCGAATTTCAGTTCGCAGACGTACGATGCTCCGGCCGTCTCCTTCTCCACACGGTTCACGAAGTCGCGCACCTCGTCGATGGAATAGGTATTGGAAAGCGACAGCATCGGGAACCGGTGTGCCACGCTCCGGAATTCCGCGGTAAGGTCGCTGCCCACCCGCCGGGACGGGGAATTGGGGTCGGCCAGTTCCGGGTGCTCCGTCTCGAGCCGTATCAGTTCTTCCATATCCCGGTCATACTCCCGGTCGCTCACAGTGGGCGAGTTCAGGACGTAATACCTGTAGTTGTGTTCGTTAAGCCGGTCGCGAAGTTCCGCAATCCTTGCCGCCGCTTCTTTTTCCGATGCCATGCCGAATAGTTAAGAAGGTGTAAAAATAATAATAGAAATCCATAGATAGTGCCGCAAACGGAACGAAAAAATTAACGGCAGACAGATGTGCGGCCCTACTGTGTAGGACCGGTATTCCGGAGTGCGGCGAAGGTCAGCTTACCGGTTAGGTACGGGGAGCATGGGTATCCCGTAGGGATTAGGATAGAGTCCGGAAATAAAAATGGGGAGCACTGCGGCTCCCCGGAAGGGTATGGATAGTTTTGGTGGTTTGTTTCTGATTTACACTATACTAACGGTTGGGCGCTTCAGAATATTGCATAGGTCCGAATATATAACAAAGGCGCCTTTCCCGACAGGTTTCCCGGGCGGGGAGTAATTATATTTGTGGATATTAACCTCTAAACATTAATCCTTATGAAAAAGATTGCCTTTTTGATTTCGACCGTATGCCTGATGGCCGCCTGCTCGACCGGCCCCGAAGAAATCCCCACTGTAGTAGAGGAGCCCGCAACCGATGCCGTAACGAGAGCTGCAAGCACAATCGAACTGAACTGTTTGATGGAAGTTCAGTTTATCATACAAAATCCCTATCATTTTGCATATTGGGAAATTCAGGATATAACTTTTGTAGGTAGTGACGGACAGACAAGAGTTGTTAATCATACCACACCGGGAATTAAATGGTACGGATACGACTCGGCTCTATTTTATTCCAGCAATTCGTTTGTATGGGGTATAAGGTTACAATCTGTAAAGATTCGGTTAACGACTAATGCTCTAATGATGGATCTTTCACCAAACTTCTTTATATACGTAGAAGATGGAGATACTTACGAAACTTGTGTGGCATCAATGGATCTACGGGGAATGCAGAACCGTGTTGTAGAAATAGATATACCGACTACCGAGTCATGGTGGGATTCCGAAAATTTAAGAAAACTTAATATAAACATGTTTATGGAAGTCCAAGGCTCTGTTTATTAGAACGTCCTCATAAAAGAAGCGGCACCCATTTAAAAGGGTGCCGCTTCTTTATATTAAATTCCAATCTCTCAGGCCTGCAGCTTGGTCAGATACCAGATAAGGGCGAGGCAAACCACCACTAGCGCAAGTGATATCCACACCCACAGCAGCCAGTTGTTTTTCGGCAGGATGGTCTTGTTCAGGATATCCCGTTCCAGCTCGCCGATACGTTTTATATGCTCGGCCCCCCATGCCCGCACGGCATTCGTAACCGTCTATCGCCTCGGAGAGGAACGGGTCCGTCAGCGACCTTTTCTCAATTTCGCGCGACGAATTGCCGCGCGTATCGCCTTTTATATAGTTCAGCAGTTTCATTCCCAAATCGTTAAAGCACCGGCTCCAGTTCCGGCATTGCGGCCATCTTCTCCAGCCCGGTCTCTATATACCTTTTTACCGACCCGGCGAGTAAGCCGGTCGTTGAGGATATGCCACGGAACGAACGCCGCCTGAGGAAAAACTGGTCGAGGCACGTATATTCGTGTTTGGTGAGGTACGGGCGTGCCATATCCAGCAGGTCCTCCGATTCGTCGCTCGCGGCCTCCAGTATCCGGGCGCATTCGAACGCGCGGTCGCTAAGGCTGCTTTCGATGCGGTTCGCGAAATAGTTCCGCTCGTAAAGTCGGTTCTGACGGGCGTAGGCGACGTAGAAATCGTGCGAGTGGCGGTAAAGCCAGTCCCGGAAGACGTCGTTCGTGAGGTCGCTGCGGTCGAATTCTTCGAGCAGCACGTCGAACAGCCGCTTAACCGAATCCTTGGCCTGTTCCTCGTCCGGAACGTATTTCAGGGCCATCCCGTAGATAAGGGGAAGGTAGCGCATGAACAACTCCGAGAAATACTCGCGCACCCCCGTCTCCTCGTACATCCATACGAGCTGGCTGTCGCCGAGGTGCGACAGAATATGCCATTTGAGTTTTATCCCGGAACGCCTGTTCGCCATGCCTGTCGCGGTATTAGACCCTCTCGCCGACGTGCCTGCGCATGCCGTTAAGTTGTATGCCGAGGAAAATTAACGCCAGTCCGGCGAACATGAACGATATCCCGAGCCAGAGTACCAGCGCGCCAGCTCCCACGGCCGGGAATATCAGCACGAGGAAAGCGGTTATAATTAGCATCACGGCCCAGAAGATAGTCCATCCCGTACCCGGTATGCCTTCATGGCGCATCTGGCTTGCGGTGCCGATAACGGTCATACCGCGGAACAGCAACCAAAACCCGAGGAAGAACGGCAGAACAATAGCCGACAACCCGATGTTGAAAGTGAGTATGATGCCGAGTATTATCTCGATTGCGCCGCTGGCAATGAGCCAGCCCCTGCCCGTATGCCGCGGCATATTGATTCCCAGAAACAACTGGACTATACCCGAAAACAGTATCAGAAGCCCGAAGACTATCGCCAGGGCCGCGTAGCTCTCGCCCGGGTGCATGAAGACGACGATACCCATGATAAATATAATAGCCCCCAGCAGCGGGCCGAGCCACCAGTAACGGATGGCGTTGCGGTAAGTGTCTACGGCAGAAGTGTAATTTTCCATATTTGTCGAATTTTATTGTTGACAGTCCTATGCCCCGGCCGGTTTCAGTCCGGTATTTGCCGCCGGAGGTCGCCCCGGGTGTTCCCGCAGGGCGGCCGGGCAACGGTTAGGTTGCAAAATTCATGCATAACGTCGGCCGGGGAGCCCGGACGGTGAAAATAAGCCCGGTGTGTATGCCGGCACGGAGGTTTGTTTCCGGCGCGATTTCCTGCCTTGCCGGGAGGTAACACATCCTTACAGTTCACTTATTAACGGTTATTTAGCAGTCAACGTTCCTGTCATGGAAACAAACCCCGGCCGGGGTATTGTAAATCCGGTGGGGGTGAGTATTTTTGCATATATAGTTAGCCCTTTTGGCAATAAAGAAATACCCGTTGCAGTTATTTTATCGAATATTGCGGCGTATCCCCGGCGGCCGGGAAGAGCGGGCCGGGAGCGTCGGTAAATAATTAAAACCCACGGCCCATGAAACCGAGGCAAAGAAGAATCTGGATCGCTGTCATCTCCGTTTTTTTCACCCTTTTCGTGATTTTGCCCCTCGCGGCCATCGGTATCATCAAATGGTTCATTCTGCCGCCGGAAAAACTTACCCCTATTGTGCTCCACTATGTAAAACCGCTTGTGAACGGGCAGGTGGAGATAGACCGCATCGAACTGAAATTCTGGAATACTTTTCCCAAGATAGGCCTCGAACTGACCGGCGGGCAGGTTATTTCCTATGCCTGTAAGGACAGCCTGTCGCTTGCCACCGGCCAGACGGCCCTCTCGGACACCCTGCTCTCATTCAGCCGTGCCTCGGTGACGGTGGACGCCCTGGACTATGTGAGAAAAAACCGGGTGACCGTGGAGCGGCTCGTGCTCGAAGATCCGTTCTTCTACGGCCTTATCGACGAAGAGGGCCGCATGAACTGGAACGTAACGTGGCCATCGGAAGAGAATGAGGCAGAGGACGGAGAAGGTTCGCCCGTTCCGTTTATCGACCTGCAACGGCTTGGGGTTCGCAACGGCCATTTCATTTACGAGGACCGGCCGGGCGGCCTCTATGCCGAAACGGCCGGTTTCAACCTGCGGATGCGGAACAAACTGCGCCGCGGCAACCTCAATATCGATATCAAGACCGGGTTCGAATCGCTCATATTCGACAGCCCGGCCTACACCCTGGAGAACGACCTGTCGCTCCGGTTCGAAAGCAAGGTGGACTTCTATCGGGGCAGGTTAGAGTTCGCCGACGCAAAACTGCTGCTCAACGACCTGCCGTTCTCCACGGACGGCTCGGTGGAGAAGGTGGACGACAACCTGATGCTGGATATCGTGTTCGGCATGAAGGTCGAAAATCTTGCAGAATTGCTCGGGTTCGTGCCGGACGAATATTTCCGGAACAGGAAGAAAATCACCACCAGAGGCTCCCTATCGCTCGAGGGCCGGATTGACGGCCTGCTGGGCGACAATTCTTCGCCTGACATACGCATTCTCGCCCTGCTTGACAAGGGGGCGCTCAAAACAAAAGGGTCCGCCCACGGCATCGAAAGGCTCGACGCCGAAGTTGGCGTCTACCTTAACGGCAACCATCCCGATTCGTCCGTGATAAACTTCCGTAAGCTGGATATGGAGGGCACGAACACCTCCTTCACGGCCACGGCTCGCATCTCGCAGGCCCTTACCAATCCCTACGTAGACGCTACGGTGAGGGGGCGAATCGACTTCGAGGGGATGTTGCAGGATATAATCAATCCCGATTCGTTCACGGTCAAAGGGGCGCTCGACGCGGATATCGAGGCGCAGTTCAGGTTGTGGGAACTGACGGACGGCGACCTGTCGCGGCTGAACGCCGCGGGCCGGTTCAACGTCGACCGGATGTTCCTTGCCGACCGGGCGTCCGGGATGAGCCTATACGCGGGCGGACTGCGTTTCGAAGCCGACACCACAAGGCAGCAGAGCCGCTTCCTCACCGACGACGACCTGATAAGCGCCCGCCTTACGGTGGATACGGTAAGCATACGTTACGGGCGGGAAATCAATACGCGGCTGGGCAGGCTCGACATGCAGGCCAAAACGTCCCGCTCACTCGACACAACCTCGGTCGTGCCCGTTACCACCAATATCAGGGTGGCCAACCTCAGGGCGCGCCTGCCCGATTCAGTGTGGGTGGCGGCGAGCGATATAATTGTGGCCGGAGGTATCAAGGCCTCGGACAGCGACCGGAAAAAGGGTGTTTTCGCAGGGGCTATTAAAGTAGATACGCTAAAATATTTCGACGTTCCGGGCCGTTCGCGGCTTTTGATGCAGGGCAGTACATTTAATGTGCAGATGATGCCGCTGCGCGACGCCATGCGGCGCCAGAGGATGATGGCCGCCGGCAGCGCCGCGGGCGATTCCACCGCCCGCCCGGTGCGAGAGCCGGGTGCCCTGCGTAACCGTCCGGCCGCCGGCAGCCTCCCCGGGGCTGACCGTACCGGTGGAGGCGGACGCGGCGAGTCACCGACCGGCGGCGGAACGGCACCGGGGGACGTTGCCGGTTCTTCGATTGCGGTCGCGGGCGACAATACGGAGACCCCGTCGGCAGCCGGCGGGCAGCCTTCGCAGCGGCAGGGTGCCGGCCGCGGACAGGCGGCGGGAAGCGCCGCGGCAGGTTCGGGCCGCACGGAAACGGGAATACTTCGAAACTGGGAAATCAAGGGTAACGTTAAGTTCGAGGCCATGCGTATGGCAACCGGAATGTTTCCGCTGCCGATCAGCATGACCCAGACCACCCTTGCCTTCGATACCGACAAAATCAACCTCTCCAACGCCAGGATGAAAGTGGGCCGGAGCGACCTGCTGCTCAACGGCGAGATAAACAACATACGCCGTGCGATTCTGCGCGGGGAGGTGATTAAGGGCAACCTTTCGCTGGTAAGCGACTATGTGGACTGCAACCAGTTGATGCGCGCAATCAACCGGAGCGTGCTGATGGCACAGGAGGGTACGGTGGACGCCGTGGCCGACGAGGAGGCCGTGGTGGATGCGTGGGAGGCGGAAGAGATTTCCGGGGAAGACGAACTTGATGAAGGGGGCCTGTTCCTGGTACCGGCTAATCTCGACCTCGTACTTCGGGCCAATGTCCGGAAGGTCGATTTCGAGGACGTGGTAATGGAGAATATCGACGGCGAAATAATAGTCCGTAACCAGAGCGTCAACCTGCGCCGCCTGAAGATGGATTCCAACGTCGGGTCGGGGAACGTGACGATGGTTTATACGGCCCGTGAGAGGGAGAAGGCCACCGCGGCGTTCGAACTGGAACTGGAAAATATAATCGTTGAGCGGCTGATAGACATGTTCCCGTCCATCGACAGCCTCGTGCCCATGCTCCGCTCGTTCGAGGGTGTGCTCGACTGCCAGATGACGGCGATATGCGAGCTTGATTCGATGATGAACGTGGTCCTGCCTTCGCTTAACACGGCCTGCTACCTGAGCGGCGAGAATATGGTGCTGATGGACGGAGAGACCTTCGCCGAGATATCCAAAAAGCTTATGTTCAAAAATAAGGAGCGCAACCAGATAGATTACATATCGGTGGACCTGCATATCGACGACAACAAGGTGGAGGTGTTTCCGTTCCTGGTCGAGCTGGACCGTTATAAACTGGCGGTGGGAGGGGTCCACAACCTCGACATGACGTTCGATTACCACGTTTCGGTGCTGAAATCGCCCGTGCCGTTCAAACTTGGTATCGACATAACGGGGGATCTCGACAATTTCAAATTCAGGATTGTAAAATGTAAATATAAGCAGCTTTTCAAAGCTGCCAGGGAGGAGGAATTGCAGGATACCCGGATGAACCTGCGGGCTTCCATCCGCGAGTCCATAGCCGCTTCCCTGAGGGCAAACGCGCCGGAACTGGGCAGCGGTTACACACAGGAGCGCATCCGTTCGCGCCGTCCCGAGACGGCCGTAACGGATATGGACGAGGACGACGATGCCGACCCGGAAGCATTCGAGGAGGAGGGTTACGTTTCCGAAATTACGGAAACGGTGGAGCCGTCCGCCGGTGATCGGGCCGGGGAGGGCGGTTCGCCGGCCCGCTCCCGGAGAGGGGCCGATGGTGCCGACACTCCCCACGGGAATAATCCCGGCGAGGGTGAGCCGGAAGCCGGAATTACAGGGTTCGGAACCCCGGAACCGGATGCCGGTGTTCCGGAAACCCCGGCCACGCGGCTGCCGGACGGTAATGCGGATAGTATCGCGGACGGTTTCCCGGGCCGAAATCCCACACCGGGAAGCTCCGATTCCACCGGTACTGAGTCCTGATTGCCTTTTTACCGGGATGTGGCCACCTTAATTGTAATCGAAGGGGATATTCTGGTCCTACCCATCGAGCCGGTGTCCGATACATTGCCTGTGCATTGTACCGGAGACGGTAATCCGGCGTGTCCCGTGATTCGGTAGGGCAAAGCGGTAGTTAATACATTTATCGATTCATGTAGTGAACCGGGAAACCTGACTTCAGCAAAAAGCATCTTCGGAAATCTTGAGGAAATAAATCCCTGTGTAGGACTCGGGCCTTAACTCCGCCCACCCTTTACTTAACCGTCAGCCGGTAGCCCACGCTGCGGATATTTGATATCCCGACCGAAGGGTCGTCCGAAAGTTTTTTGCGCAGTTTCGTTATAAAAACATGCAGGCTCCGGGAGTTGAAATAAGAGTCGTCGCCCCAGATATCGAGCAGGATATCTCGCATGGGTACCGTCCGGCCACTGTCCCGGACAAGGTAGTGGAGTACCTCCGACTCTTTGCCCGAAAGGTGGTCGGTCCGGCCGTCTATGGTAAGGGTCATTTTGCGGGGGTCGAACGTGTACCGGCCTACCTGATAAATCTGTTGTGAAGCTCCCGAGGTGCCGGGATACCTTTCAAGGAGCGCCCTTACACGGATTATAAGTTCGCTCATTGAGAACGGTTTGCGCAGATAATCCCGCGCTCCGAGTTCGAAGCCCCGCACCACGTCCTCGGCTGCCGAGCGGGCCGAGAGGAAAATCACCGGGATGCCGGTACCTCCCCGTCTCAGATGCTCCACGAAGGTGAAACCGTCCATGACGGGCATCATTATGTCGGTGACGATTATATCTGGCCGCAGGTCGCGCAGCAGGTCCACGGCCTGCCTGCCGTCGTAAGCCACGGTAACCTCGAACCCTTCCCCGGTGAGGGTGTCCCGGATTATTCCGGCCAGTGTCGTCTCGTCCTCGACCAGCAGTAGTTTTATATTATCTTCCATTGTGCGGTATCCTGACGGTGAAAGTGGTCCCGCGACCGGGTGCGCTCTCCACGTTTATCGTTCCCCCCCGTGCCGGGCAACCATCTCGCGTACGTAATAAAGCCCGAGGCCGAACCCCTTTACATCGTGCCGGTCGCCGGTGGGGACGCGGTAGAATTTTTCGAATATACGTGCCCGGTACGCCTGCGGGATGCCTATACCGTTGTCGGATACGGATATTACCGTCACCCCGGCATGTTCCGCGGCCCGAACTGATACCACGGCTTTCCCCGGAGAATACTTTACGGCATTATCCAGCAGGTTTTTAAGCACCACCGGGAAATGCTTGCGGTCGCAAAACACAGTAAGCCCGTCGGGAATGCTTATATTCAGCTCCACGCCCTCCCGCCCTTCGAGCGCGAGGGCGCGAACCTGTTCGCGTACCATTGCGGACAGCGGTTCGTCCGAATATTCGAGCCTGAAACCGTTGTCCTCGTAAAGCGACATCGAGAGTATGTTCTCCACCATCGAAGCCAGCCGGGCCATCTGTTCGTTTATGACGCCGAGGTATTCCCTGCGTTTCACCGGGTCGCGGTCCGCTCCGAAGCCGCTGAGGGCTTCTCCCGCGGCCGAGGCGACGGCAATCGGCGTTTTCAGTTCGTGGGTGATATTGTGGGTCAGGTCGAGCCGCATTTTTTCGAGGCTCTTCTGCCGGAACAGCGTGCGGAGCAGGTAGATAAAAGAGAAGGCCAGCAGCACCACTATCAGCACCGACGAGGCCACTATACCGGCCATCTCCCTCAGGAATCCCCGGTTGGGATTGGCTATGCCGAGGCGGTAGGCCGAATTGCCTTTGGAATCGGCCGGAAGCTCGAACACCACCGGATTGTTTATCTCCTCGCCGGTGGAGTTCATCACAGTGCCATCCGTTAAGTTTACCAGGGAGAGGTTGTAAGGGGCATCGATGCCCGCCTGCAGAAGGTTCCAGGACAGGATCGAATCACATTTGAGTAAAGATTCCTCTTTGACCGACATGTCTATGGACATGTTGAGGTTCATCAGCATAAGCTGGGTGTCGCTCAAATCGGTTTTGTCAATGGTTATTAATATACGGGTCGAGTCCTCCTCGACTTCGGCCTCCACCTCGGCCGACCACGACCGCTGTTCGGCCGGAAGCGACAGGAGCGAATCCACGATTCCGCCAATGGTGTTGCCGAGGATGCTGTCCTCGGAGAACATGGCGGTCATTAGGTGCCGGTCGACCGAACTGTTCAGGTCGCGCGTAATAAGTTCCTCGTAGGCCGCCCTTTCGAACGCCGCGCCCACCTGCCGGTGGAACTTCTCGTTCATATCCGAGTACATCCTGCCCAGCCACAATCCCTGAAGCACGGTTAGTGCGGCCAGCGAGATAATGACAAGTACGGCTATATTGCGGAATATATTTTTTCTCATACCGTTACGAACGGGATATAACACAAAAATAATTCAATTACTCCCATCCCCGCCCGGATATTAACAATTCTTAACATTTTCCCCGTTTCGACTAATATTGAGTTATGTCGGTTAATAAATAATTTAATACAGGTACAATAGTTCATTATTTTTAATATATTAGCCTTTGCATAACATTTTTCTGTTTATCAATCTTATAAAATTCAATCCCTATGAAAAAAATTGTTCTTATGGTCCTTGCGGCATGTTATTTCGTATCGGTTTACGCCGGTTCGCCTTTTGTGAATATCGAAGTTCCCTACGATGCCGGTACAAATGTCACGGATATGGCAGCTACACCTACTCTGAATGTCACATTCTATAACTTCAGTGAAGGCCCGGTAAACTCTTCCCTTGTTGTATCACGCGGCACTACACCTATATCCGATTATGTATACGATGGAGGCTTCGGTGACATACCGCGGATGAGCTATGCGACGGTCAACGACATCCAAATGGACAGCAACTATACAATTTATAACGTTTACTGTCAAATATACTCCTCCACGGGTTTATTTACAACACAATACAATTTCGATATTTCTAACGGAGGAAGCAATATTTCAATAACCTTGGAGGATAACCGGGTGGTGAGTTACAGGTTTTATTAATCTGTGTTATCCTTGTACATGTGGCGGTCCATTAACAGGCCGCTATTTTTTTACTATCCCTGAACCGGACAACTGGTTAAAGAAATTTATTAGTTTATAAATATTCCTTATATTTAGAATCTCCATTATACCAACCGGTAAAGGTGGCATACTACGGCGAAACTAACCTTGAAACTAACCTAATATAGAATGTCAACGAAAAAAACTTTGTCCCGGCGCGATTTTATCAAAACCGCGGGGATAGCCACGGCCGGCCTTATGGTTGCCGGAACGGGCGGGGTAGCCGCCATGGGTGCGGCAAGTCCGCTCACCGAGGCGCAGCGCCGCGGCGTCCGCGGGGCGAACTATAAAGTTAATCTGGCCGGTATCGGTATCGGTTACCGTGGCCGCGACATCATCACCGCGATGGACAACACGGGGCTGGTGAACGTAGTAGCCCTGTGCGACGTGGACCTCGACTCGGAAGAGAGCAAAAAAATGCTGTCGAAGTTCCCCAAAGCCAAACGTTACAGGGATTTCCGTAAAATGTTCGACGAAATGGCCGGCGAAATCGACGCCGTGACCGTCGGCACGCCCGACCATTCGCACTTCCCGATTTCGATGCTGGCCATGTCGCTCGGCAAGCACGTCTATGTGGAGAAGCCGATGGCGCGGACCTTCCAGGAGGCCGAGCTGATGATTGCCGCGGCCAACAAATATCCGTCGGTGGTTACGCAGGTGGGTAATCAGGGCCACTCGGAAGCAAATTATTTCCAGTTCAAGGCGTGGATGGACGCGGGGATTATCAAGGATGTGACCAAAGTTACCGCCCATATGAACTCCGCACGGCGCTGGCACACGTGGGATACCGACATCCGTAAATACCCGGATGCGGAACCGTTGCCGCCGGGAATGGATTGGGACACATGGCTTATGGCCGCCCGCTACCACGATTTCAACAGCAAATACCATCCGGGCGACTGGCGGAGTTGGTACGACTTCGGGATGGGCGCCCTGGGCGACTGGGGAGCGCATATTATCGACACCGTTCACGAATTTCTCGATCTCGGGCTGCCCTACGAGGTGGACCCGTTGCTGCTCGAGGGTCATAACGACTATTTCTTCCCCAAATCGTCGACTATCCTGTTCCGTTTCCCGTCGAGGGGAACTATGCCCGCCCTCGACCTTACGTGGTACGACGGGGTGGACAATCTGCCTCCCCTGCCGGAGGGTTACGGCGTGTCGGAGCTCGACCCCAACATTCCGCCTTCGGGGGCCAACGTGGCCGAACCCGTGGCCCTCAACCCCGGTAAGATAATCTACGGCGGCGACCTCACTTTCAAGGGCGGTTCGCACGGCACCACGCTGTCGATAATCCCGGAAGATAAGGCCCGCGAGATGGAGCACCTGCTGCCGGAAGTGCCCGAAAGTCCTTCCAACCATTACGAGAACTTCGTAAGGGCGTGTCTCGGTGAGGAGCAGACCCGCTCCCCGTTCGAGATTCACGGCCCGCTGAGCCAGGTTTTCTCACTGGGTGTGATAGCCCAGCAGTTGGGTGAGAAGCTGATTTTCGACCGGCGGACAAAGCAGGTAACCAACAGCCGGTTCGCAAACGCGCTGCTGGCCGGTACTCCCCCGCGCAAGGGCTGGGAGGAATTTTATAAACTCTAAACGCTACCCCTAGGATGAAAAGAATAGCTTTGATAGGTTCGGCCCTGCTGGTGCTGCTCAATGCCTGTACCGAAAAGCAGGAGCCGCCGAAATGGGAATACCTCTTCGACGGGGTCAGCCTCGACGGCTGGCGCGTGGTGGGCGGCGATGCCGAATACATTGTGGAAGACAGTACGATAGTGGGTATCTGCAAAGCGGAAACCCCCAATACTTTCCTGATAACCGAAAGGGAGTACGGCGATTTTATCCTCGAATTCGACTTTTGGATGGACGACGGCATTAATTCGGGCGTTCAGTTCCGCAGCCATATACGCACACGGGACGACGGCTTCGAACGGGTTTACGGTTACCAGTTCGAGATGGACCCCGCGCCGCGGGCGTGGACCGGAGGCCTGTACGACGAGGCGCGCGGCGGATGGCTCTACCCGCTCACCTTCAACCACGACGCCCGTGCGGCTTACATGAACCTCGAATGGAACAGCGCCCGTATAGAGGCGGTGGGCAGCAGTATCCGTATCTGGGTGAACGGCATCGAATGTACCAATCTGCTCGACGACCGGGAAGCCTCGGGGATTATAGGCCTTCAGGTCCATTCCATAGGCAGCGAGGAGCATGCAGGCAAAACCCAGCGGTGGCGAAATATCAGGATATGTACCGAAGAGATCGGTAAGCACCTGGCGCCGGACGATCCGGCCACACCGCAGGTCAACCGCCTTACCAACGTAATATCCGACCGCGAGGCCGCCGAAGGATGGAGGCTGTTGTGGGACGGCAAAACCACGGCCGGGTGGCGAGGCGCAAAGCTGGACCGTTTCCCCGAACAGGGCTGGGAAATAGAGGACGGTGTGCTGCGGGTGCTCAAAAGCGACGGCGGCGAGTCGACCAACGGCGGGGATATAATCACCGACCGTAAATACAGGAATTTCAAACTCAAAGTCGATTTCCTGATTACCAAGGGTGCGAACAGCGGTATCAAATATTTCGTGGACCCGGAACTCAACCGGGGAGCCGGCTCGGCCATCGGGTGCGAATTCCAGATATTGGACGACGCCAACCATCCGGACGCCCTGCTGGGTGTAAACGGCAACCGCACCATGGCGTCGCTTTACGACCTGATACCTTCCGAGAGGAGTATCCTCTACATGGCTCCCGACTGGAGCTGGAACACGGCAATGGTAGTGGTGGACGGTGACCATGTGGAGCACTGGATAAACGGTACCAAAGTGGTGGAGTACGAGCGTAACAACCAGATGTGGAACGCGCTTGTGGCGTATAGTAAATACCGTGACTGGCCCGATTTCGGCAACCTGGCCGAAGGCCATATCCTGTTGCAGGACCACGGCGACGAGGTGTCTTTCAAAAATATTAAAATACTGGAACTGGATTAATCCGGTAGCATCTGCCACGCGTCCCCGGTCTTTCGAAAGGCCGGGGACGCAGTGTGTTTAAACCCGGTGGTCCGGCTAAATTGTTATCTTTACGGCCGGTGAACTCTGTAAAATCAAACTTATGAAAATATTGAAACTTAGCCTGATTTTCTCTCTTCTTGCCTGCTTCTGTCTCTCCGGTTGCGGGGATAAGCAGGAGGTACATCCCGAAATCGGGAAATATGTGGATTTACTGAAAAAACAACACACACCGGCCAAAGAGTATATTTTCTCGCTTTTCAAGAACCACGACATAGTCCTTTTGTGCGAGAGGTCGCACGACGAGCGGAGTCAGTATGACCTGGTGTACGATATCCTCGGCGATGAGCGGTTCGCCGGTTACGGCGGTCTGCTTTTTACCGAGGTCGGCTCTACCGGCATCACCGGACCCGTAAATGCCTTCCTGCAAGGCCCCGACCTGACCGAGCGGGAACTCCGGGATAGCCTGTTATGGTTCCAGCGACGGCTGACATGGCAGCCGTGGGCGCGCAACGGCAGTTCGTACGACCTTATGGAAACCCTGTATGGTATCAACCGTTCCCGGAACCGGGACAGGATGGTTACATGGTACCCCACGGATGTCCATCTGGAATGGTACGACGGAATCGACCGGAAGCACTACGAGGCGTTTGCCCGGGAAAAGATAGCCAACCGCGACAGCCTTATGGCCGCGCATGTCATACATGTGTTGGATTCGGTGTCGTCCGGCAGTGATCAGCCCGTCAAAGCGCTCGTTATAATGAATTACCGCCATGCCTACGGCAACGGTTTTACGAGGGAGCCGGGAAGGAAACCCGACAATACGGGCCGCTACCTGTTCGACCGTTACGGCGACAGGATAGCCAACGTGCTTATCAATCAACTGTCGTTCCTCGAAGTTAAGAACGGCGAGGAAATCTACGGTCCTGCACAGGACGGCAGGTGGGATGCGGCATTCCTGCTTGCGGGTAAAACCGATATCGGTTTCGGCTTTAAGGGCAGCCCGTTCGGGGAAGACGATTTCGACAACTGGATACTCAACCGCGGCGCACATAGGTATCAGGACGTGTTCGACGGTTACGTATTTTACCAGCCGCTCGAAAACTGGGTGTTCAGCGAAGGGACAGACGGTCTTATGGATGCAAATTATATGGCTCGGGCGGTGGAATATACGAGGGTGGTATTCGCCGTGGAAAGCGGCAGCAAACACTCGTTTCCGGAGGATTATATCCGGGGGGAACTGAATAAATGGGACCGGAGGATAGTCAGGCCGTACTTCGACGAAGGAGAGCTTGCCGGACGGGACAAATGGCTCTTTCCGGCCGGAGGACCGGAGTAATCCTGCCGAAGGATTGCAACTATTCGGTTTTGAAGCGGCCGGCTCTTGCGGCTGAAATCAGAAGCATAACGGACCGCATGTTTTTGAAGCGAACCCCGGCCGTCATATATTGCATATTACGAACCCCGGGTGAAAGCCCGGGGTTTTGAAATTCGTATGAAAATGTTTATTTTGTAACCGGTTGTAAAATTTCTAACCTGAACTGTGAAAACCTATGAGTGAAATCAAATTCCACCTGGGGAAAAAATTCCTCTGGAGTTGCACAAGGTGAGGGTGGTGCAGAAACTCCACCTCGTGCCTATCGAACGCAGGCTCGACGCCATTAAGGAAGCCGGGTTCAACACTTTCCGTCTCAGCACGAAGGACGTTTTCCTCGACATGCTCACCGACAGCGGTACCAACGCCATGAGCGACAACCAGATATCGGCCATGTTTCAGGCCGACGACGCCTATGCCGGTTCGCAGAGCTTTATGCGGCTCCAGAAGGCCGTGGAGGATGTACTGGGCAAAAAGTACCTGCTCCCCGTCCACCAGGGCCGTGCCGCCGAGAACGTTATCAGCCGCGCTTTCATAAAGCCGGGAAACGTTATCCCGATGAACTACCATTTCACCACCGCGCTGGCCCACATAACCGAAAACGGTGGTAAAATCAAAGAGCTGCTTTACGACCATGCTCTGGACTTCACCTCCGACCACCCGTTCAAAGGCAACATAAACATAGAAAAACTCGAGGAGTGTATCCGCCGTCACGGGGCCGAAAATATCCCGTTCATACGGATGGAGGCCTCCACCAACCTTATCGGCGGCCAGCCGTTCTCCATCAGCAATTTGATGGACGTAAGGCGCATTGCCGACAAGTACGGTATAATGCTGGTGCTGGACGCCAGCCTGCTCGGGGAGAACGCCTACCTTGTGAAGCAGCGCGAGAAAGAGTGGCGTGAGAATTCGATGGCCGATATCATAAAGATGATGACCGGCCTTGCGGACCTGGTCTATTTCTCTGCCCGCAAGCTTAGTTCCTCACGCGGCGGTGGTATCTGCACCAACCGCAAGGACCTCTACATGAAAATGGAGGCCCTGATTCCCCTTTTCGAGGGTTTCCTCACCTACGGCGGTATATCGGTGCGCGAAATTGAGGCTATGGCCGTGGGTCTGTACGAAACTCTCGACGAGACGATGATCAGCCAAAGCCCGCAGTTTATCAGGTTCCTCGTGAACGAACTCGGGCGGCTGGGGATACCGGTGGTAACGCCTCCGGGCGTGCTCGGGGCGCATGTGGACGCGATGGGTTTTTGTAGCCATATCCCGCAGGAGCACTATCCGGCCGGGGCGCTGGCGGCGGCGTTCTATCTGGTGTCGGGCGTAAGGGGCATGGAGCGCGGTACCATCTCGAGCGTCCGCGACGAGAACGGGATAGAGATTCTGGCCGACGTAGAGCTACTGCGGCTGGCCGTGCCGCGCCGTGTTTTCACCCTGTCACAGATTAAATATGTAGTGGACCGGATGGCGTGGCTCTACGAGAACCGCGAACTTATAGGCGGCCTCGAATTCACCTACGAGCCTCCTGTTCTCCGGTTCTTTATGGGCGGCCTCAAGCCGCTCACCGACTGGCCGGAGAAACTGATGGTGAAATTCCGAAAGGACTTCGGGGATAGTCTCTAAGTATGCCGGCCAGGATAAAAGTATCATTATTGTTACCCGCCCTGTTGTGCCTCACTACCGCAGGGGGGCAGTATCCGGTAAGTATCTTCGAAGCTCCGGGCCTGCTCGAGGTCGCGTATGCGGAGGTGGAGGCCATAAACGGTATGGAGCTTCGACGGTACAGCGGGAATGTCGGGGATGAATGGGAACAGTGTTTCTATTTCGATGAGGAAGGGCGTCTGCGGAGATCTACCCATTTTTACTCCTTTCCCGAGGGTGAAGGGGGTTATTACCGGTACTACAATGCGGACGGGATAGCGATATGCACCACCTTCCGCTGTGCTTCGGGTCACGACGGCGATATATCGTGGCTGTTCTTCCGTGACGGGGAGGGGGCGTTCCTGTGGCTGGATTACCTCGAACACAACGGGGACGGTGTGCCCGTACCGCTGGCTGATATCGTATGGAACGGCGGCCATTCGATGCGGGGTATGACCGTGCCGCTCACGGAGATGCTCGACATAGAGTATGCCTGTTACCGCGACGTTGACGAACTCCGGGAGCGGGGGCTTTGGCCGGAACACGCTCTCGAACGGGACTGGGAAAGGGTACGGTCCGAGCCGGAGTTGTTTCCGCTTACCAGTACGGTTCTCCCCGGTATCGGCGACGAAGCGTATGTGGCCCGTAACCGGGTGCCGGTGTATGAGAAGCCGACCCACACGAGCAGGGTGACCGGAAACCTGCGCCTAAGCCTCCCTTTCATCATAACGGGAGAAGGTCAGGGCTGGTATCAGGTCAGTTACCGTATTGTGGAAAGCGAGGAGAGCGAAGGGACGAGGTATACCACTGTAACCGGATATACCGAAATGAAATATGTCCTTCCGGTCGCGCAGGTGGTCGGGGAGGAATAAACGGTAAATGCGACAGTAAGGGAACGGTTCGGACCGTTCCCTTTTTTTTCGGGCGCCCGGACGGCAAAGGGCGGTATAATCACTTAGCTGCGATAATTATATTATACGTAAATTGCGCGGTCATTAAATTAAATAAAATTGGAATTAAAAGAGTTGATACTAATAGCGGTAAATGCCACCCTTGAGGCCGGCCGCGATATAATGGGGATATACCGGCAGGGTCAGGAGGCTTACGGGGTCGTTACCAAGAGCGACAGTTCGCCGCTTACTGCCGCCGACACGGCAGGCCACGATAGGATAATGTCCCGCCTCGCCATTACCGGCATACCGGTGCTTAGCGAGGAGGGGGCCGACATCCCCTACCCGGAGAGGCAGGGATGGAGAAGGCTCTGGATTGTCGACCCGCTGGACGGCACAAAGGAATTTATAAACCGCAACGGAGAGTTTACGGTCAACATAGCTCTGGTGGAGGGCGGACGGCCCGTTCTGGGGGTGGTTTACGCCCCGGCCGCCGGTACGCTCTATTTCGGCAGCCGGGAGTACGGTTCCCGCACCTGCCGCCCCGAAGAAGGGCAACGGTTCGACACGGTCGAGCGGTTGATAGAATGTTCGACGGCGCTGCCCATACAAGCGGAGCGGAAGGTTTATACCGTGGTGGCCTCCAAATCCCACCGCAACCGGGAGACGGACGAGTTTATCGCCGACAGGGAGCGTCTGCACGGAAGTGTGGAGGTGGTTAGCCGGGGCAGTTCCCTTAAACTATGCCTTGTGGCGGAAGGCAGCGCGGATATCTACCCGCGCCTGGGGCCGACCATGGAGTGGGATACGGCGGCAGGCCATGCGGTAGCCCGCTACGCGGGAGCCGTCGTCTACGACCCGGCCACGGGTGAGGAACCCGCCTACAACAAACCTGACCTTCATAACCCGTGGTTCATAGTGGAACGGGCCTGAAGCACGCGGATCTTACGACCGTTCCGTGCGACTGCCTGCCGGCCTCTCGTCTCAATCCCGCGTATGCGCCGGGTACCGCCGACCCGGCCCGGCAACATGCCCGCACCCGGACGGAGCTTTGGGCAGGTTCACACCGGGGAGTCGCCGCCCACCCGCATGCCGGCGCTTTCCGGTCGGGCCGCCGCACAATAACCCTTAACGATATACATTTGCGGACTATTTACATAATCCGGATTTTATATTTTTCGGTTTTACTGTTACCTTTGACGCTTGATTCCAAAACCCGAACCGATGGCTGAAAACATACATACCATTTTCGACAGGATGCACACCCGCGCCGACAAGGAGCGGCTGCTCGGCCAGAGGGGGATAATGGTGTGGTTCACCGGCCTTTCCGGGTCGGGCAAGAGCACGCTCGCCGTAGCGCTCGAGCAGCGTCTCCACGCCATGGGTTACCTTTGCCGCATACTGGACGGCGACAATATCCGCAGCGGTATAAACAACAACCTCGGCTTCGGTTATGAGGACCGGGTGGAGAACATCCGCCGTATCGCCGAGGTGGGAAAGCTCTTCGTGGGCACGGGTATAGTCACAATTGCGGCGTTTATCAGCCCAGTAAACGCGATACGGGAAATGGCCGCCGGGATTATCGGGGAGGAAGACTTCGTGGAGGTGTACGTAAGCACGCCCATTCAGGAGTGCGAACGGCGGGACGTGAAGGGCCTCTACGCCAAGGCCCGCAGGGGCGAGATTAAGCACTTTACGGGTATAGACTCCCCGTTCGAGGCTCCCGCCAGCCCGGCCCTCGAGATAGATACCACGGACGCGGACGTGGACCGGTCGGTAAGCCGGCTTCTGGAAGTTATCCTGCCGCGTATTGCTGTTAATGAAAATGGAAATGAACGAATATAGACTGAGCCACCTCAGGCAGCTCGAAGCCGAGGCGATACATATTATACGTGAAGTGGCCGCCGAGTTCGAGAACCCGGTAATGCTTTACTCGATAGGTAAGGACTCGTCGGTGATGGTCCGGCTTGCCGAGAAGGCATTCGCCCCGGGCAAGGTGCCCTTCCCGCTAATGCATATTGACTCGAAATGGAAATTCCGGGAGATGGTGGAGTTTCGCGACCGTTATGCCGCGGAGTACGGCTGGAATCTTATAGTGGAGTACAACAAGGAGGCTTACGAGGCCGGGGTGGGTCCGTTCACCCACGGCAGCAAGGTGCATACCGACCTGATGAAGACACAGGCTCTTTTGCAGGCCCTCGATAAGCACCGCTTCGACGCGGCTTTCGGCGGGGCGCGGCGCGACGAGGAAAAGAGCCGCGCCAAGGAACGCATCTTCTCGTTCCGCGACCGCTTCCACCAGTGGGACCCCAAGAACCAGCGTCCCGAACTTTGGGACATCTATAATACCCGTGTGCATAAGGGGGAGAGTATCCGTGTCTTCCCGCTCAGCAACTGGACCGAATTGGACGTCTGGCAGTATATCCGCCTCGAGAATATACCCATCGTACCCCTCTACTATGCCAGGGAGCGGCCCATCGTTGAAATAGACGGCAACCTTATCCTCGCCGACGACGACCGGATGCCCGCAGAACTGAGGGCACAAGCAAAACCCGTGATGGTGCGGTTCCGCACGCTCGGCTGCTACCCGCTCACCGGTGCGGTGCGGAGCGAGGCCGACACAATCGAGAAGATAGTGGAGGAGATGATGGTCACCACCAAGAGCGAACGCACCACACGCGTCATCGACTTCGATCAGGAAGGCAGTATGGAACAGAAAAAACGCGAGGGGTATTTTTAACCGGTCGTACCGGGCCACATACCGGCCCATTAACGGCGGATGTCCGGCAGAAAGACATGGCCGGGATGAATGAAGGATTTGAAATCATGGGCAAAGAAAAAATAGATATACGGGAGTACCTCGACAGGGACGAAAAAAAGGACCTGCTCAGGCTCCTTACGGCCGGGTCGGTAGACGACGGAAAGTCGACCCTTATCGGCCGCCTGCTGTTCGACAGCAAGAAAATTTACGAGGACCAGTTGCAGGCCCTCGAGCGCGACAGCAAAAGGCTGGGTAACGCGGGCGAGAAAATCGACTACGCCCTGCTGCTGGACGGCCTGAAGGCCGAGCGCGAGCAGGGTATCACCATCGACGTGGCTTACCGCTACTTTTCAACCAACAACCGTAAGTTTATCATTGCCGACACACCCGGGCACGAGCAGTACACCCGCAACATGATAACGGGCGGTTCCACAGCCAACCTGGCCATAATACTGGTGGACGCCCGGACGGGCGTCATCACCCAGACCAAGCGGCACTCGTATCTCATTTCGCTGCTCGGTATAAAGCACGTGGTTCTGGCCGTCAACAAGATGGACCTTCTCGATTTTTCGCAGGAGGTTTTCGAAAAGATAAAATCCGACTACCTCTCGTTCGTGGAGCCGTTCGGCATCGAGGATATCCTGTGCATCCCCATCTCGGCGCTCGACGGCGACAACGTGGTCGAGACGTCGGACCGCACGCCGTGGTACCCGGGGCCTTCGCTGCTCGAGCACCTCGAAACGGTGCCCATAGACCGTGATTACAATTTCAACGACCTGCGTTTCCCCGTGCAGTACGTGCTGCGCCCGCACCTCGACTTCCGCGGATTTTCGGGAAAAGTCGCCTCCGGCGTTATCCGCAAGGGCGATACGGTTATGGCCCTGCCCTCGGGCAAGACTTCGCGCGTGACCTCCATCGTAACCTATGACGGCGAGCTGGACAGCGCCTTTCCGCCCCAATCGGTTACCGTAACCCTCGGGGACGAGATAGATATCTCGCGCGGCGAGATGCTGGTCCGCCCGGACAATCTTCCGGTTACCGGACGCAGGTTCGACGCCATGCTCGTCTGGATGGACGAGCAGCCGATGGACGTGCAGAAGAACTTTTTTCTAAAACATACCACAAACCTCACGAGGGCCTATATAGACGGCATCGAATACAAGGTGGATGTCAACACGATGGAGACCTCGCCGGCCGACCTGCTTAGCCTCAACGAGATAGGGCGCGTAAGGTTTACCACGGCCAAAAACCTGCTGTACGACCCCTACAAGGCAAACAAGGCTACCGGTTCGTTCGTCCTGATCGACCCCATTACCAACAACACCTCGGCCGTGGGTATGATTATCGGCTCGCTCGGCGATGCGGAAGAGGGCGCCGGACAGGGTGTGCCGGTTATCGACCTGGACGCTCTGGGAATCGACGAGTCCCACCGCGGTGCAATAGAACTGGCGGCCGCGGAGCTGTCCCGGCAGGGGATTGAAATAAAAGTGAAATAGACCCGGTATGGGACTTCTCGAATTCGACAAACTTCCGATAAATCCCCTCGTTGGGGCCGATTACCGTACATTCCGGGCCATCACCGCCGGCCACCGTATCGACAAGGGTTACAGGGGAAAATACCGCCTTACCAAAGCGATATGCGCCCTGCTGAGCACGCTCAAACCGATACAGGACAGGCGGTACCGGCGCCGTCTCGAGGCCGCGGAGTTGGAGCTGCCGCCCGTGTTTATCCTCGGTCACTGGCGCAGCGGTACCACGTTCGTGCATAATGTACTGGCAAAGGACCGGCATTTCGGCTACAATACAACGTACCAGACCGTCTTCCCGCACCTTATGATGTGGGGGCAGCCGCTGTTCAAACCCACGATGAAGTGGCTTATGCCCGACCGCCGTCCGACGGACAACATGGAACTGGCGCCGGACCTGCCGCAGGAGGAGGAGTTCGCCCTGTGCAACATGATGCCCTACACTTACTACAACTTCTGGTACCTGCCCCGGCCCATGCGGCAGTATTGCGACAAATACCTGCTGTTCGACGATATCACGGACCAGGAGAGGCGGGTATTTAAGGAAACGTTCCTGAAACTGATAAAGATATCACTTTGGAACACGGACGGGAAGCAGTTCTTGTCGAAAAACCCGCCCCATACCGGCCGGATTTCGACCCTGCTTGAGATGTTCCCGGACGCTAAGTTCGTCTACCTGATGCGCAACCCGTACACCGTGTTCGAGAGCACGCGCAGTTTCTTTACCAACACCATCCGCCCGCTGAAGCTGCAGGACGCGGACGAGGAATACCTCGAAGCGAATATTCTCGATATCTACACCAAACTGTACGATAAATACCGCGCCGAGCGCGACCTGATCCCGGCCGGGAACCTCTACGAAATAAAGTTCGAAGATTTCGAGGCCGATCCGTTCCGGCGTACGGAAGAGATTTACTCCCGTCTGCAAATCCCCGGCTTCGAGGCCGCCCGCGCCGATATCGCCGCCTACCTCGACGGCAAGAAAGGTTACAGGAAGAATAAATACAGTTATGAGCAGAGGACGCTCGACCTGGTGCGGGAGCACTGGGGCTATGCGTTCGAGGATTGGGGTTACGAAAAGTAACCGGCCCGGGCAGGTGGATTATCGCGGTTAATTCGTATCTTCGCGGGTAAACTATACGACCCCGCGATATGAGCCTACTCAGGAGAATCAAGGCCGAGTTAATCGATATTGTCGAATACCTCGACAGCAGCCAGGACATTATAGCCCATCGTTTCGAACGGCACGGCAACGAAATAAAGAACAACGCGCGCCTTGTGGTGCGCGAAGGCCAGACGGCCGTATTCGTGAACGAGGGCCGGTTGGCGGACGTTTTCACCCCCGGCACATACACGCTCAACACCCAGAACCTGCCGGTGCTCTCCACGCTCAAAGGGTGGAAATACGGGTTCAAAAGCCCGTTCAAGGCGGAGGTCTATTTTATCAGCACCCGCCATTACCTGAACCAAAAGTGGGGTACCAAATCGCCCATAATCCTCGACGACCAGCGGTTCGGCATGATCGAGCTGAGGGCGTTCGGTAACTACGCTTTCAGGGTTACCGACCCGAAACTGTTCCTGACCGATATAATGGCCACCAAGGGCACGTTCCGCACCGGCGATATCGCCGAGCAGCTAAGCAGTATAATCTACACCCGTTTTTCCGACGCCGCCGCGGAGCTAAACCTGCCAATCGAGCAGTACGCCCAGTACCTTAACGAACTCTCGGAGCTGGTGCACACCCATGTCAGGGAGGATTTTATGCACTACGGCATCGACATTACAAGGATGCTTATCGAGAATATTTCGATGCCCGATAACGTGAAGAAGGAGATATTCGAGTTCAGCCGCGTGCAGAAAATAGATATGGACCTCTTCACCCGCTTCAAGACCGCAAAATCCATCGAAATCGCAGCCGGCAACGAGAACGGAAGCGCCGGACGCGGAGTGGGTATATTCGCCGGGTTGGGAATGGGTAGAGGCATATTGGATTCCATGGCGGGCATTTCGGCAAAGAAAGAGGGGAGCGCTTCGGCATCCGGTGCGCCGGTTCCGCCGCCGCTTCCCGCTTCGGCACAGTATTACGCGGCTATTAACGGGGAGCCGGCCGGTCCGTTCACCGTCGAGCAGCTCTCGGCTTACGCCAAGGTCAAGTCCTTCGACCGGACCACTCTTGTCTGGAAGCCGGGCCAGGCCGACTGGTGCCCGGCGCAGGATGTGGCCGAGCTGGATACGATATGGAAACAGGTACCGCCCCCGATACCCACCCGATAAAACCGAGCAATGGAAATCCAGAAGGAGACCAGTCCGGCCATAAAATGCTCCAATTGCGGGGCGCCTGTCAAATACCAGCCCGGCACCACTTCGGTCTACTGCGAGTATTGTAAAAGTTACTCGGTCATAGCACCGGAGAGGAAAGCCAAGTCGCCCGGCGCCAACCTTTTCCATACCAGGGCATGCTCATGCCACAGGTGTCGCGCCGTATACGACACCTCCCGTTCGCCCGGGCTGAAGAATTGCCTTATTTGTAGCGAACCCGTTTACAAGGACGACCTGCTGGATATGACCTGTATGGCTCCGTCCTACGTGATTCCGTTCAGGGTCGAAGAAAGCCGGTTTAAAGAGGAGGTTAAAAAATGGCTGGGCAAGAACCGTAAAACGCCGAATCCGTTCAGGAATAGCAACAAGGTTAAGGACCTGGTAATAAGCCGGGTCTATTACCCGTGCTGGATTCCGGAGCTGTCGGAGACAGAGCTGGAGGAGCTTTCCAACCCGAGATTCGAATATAAGACAAAATTATTCCCGGCGGTAGACCGCCTTTTCTCCCCGCGTATTTTCGACGTTTTCAAGGGGTTTTCGTTCTCGTCAATTAAGCCCATACAGGAAGCGGTGCCCGAAGACGGGGTACAACTGCTGTTCGGTAATCCGGCAGGTAAATACAGCGACGACCGGAAGGTAATCAAGGGTGAGATGGATTTGGTGGTCAGGCATGTCTACGCTTCACAGGCCAAAAAGGAGAAACTGAACCTCGACCTAATCCTGCTTCCCGTTTACGTGTGCAGTTACGTCTACGGCAAAACCCGGTACTCTATTTTCGGGAACGGCGACAACGGCCTTGTGGGCAGGGACCCGGACGTACTGGACCGGGAAAAGAAGGCCCATAAATCCAGGCGGGTCAATTATTCCATATTGTTGGCCGCGATAGCCATATGCGCTTTTTCAATTTACCAGACCTTTTTCATAAAGGATCCGCCCCCGGAATATTCGGACGAGTATATCGAGGAGTTTATACGGAACCACACCTTTGAGGTTTCCCGGTCGGAACAGGACATAGGCGTACGCGTCAATGACGAGTTGCCGGTGATTTCACCGACGCCGGTGGGCGAGCTTGCCCGTGCTACGGGGTGGGTAATTTATAACGGGCAATGGTACGACAGCCCCAACAAAATCCTGAGTACTACCTCCGCAGGTTATATCTCGGACTGGACTAAATACAACATGGGCGAGGATCACTTCACATCACTGAAGCTATACGACATGTCTTACGGCGGAAAGGATTACCTTTTGTTGATGAAGGAGACCGACATCGGTTTCCGGTATTACTGGGTTTTGGAAGATTCGGCCCGGTCTGCATTTCTCTCCGTGGTGGATAAAGAACCCAATGTCGTGGCGTTGAAGGTCTACGTAAGCGGGTCGCTGTCATCGTTGAAGAAAACCTGGAGCGGCGTTGTGGACGATATTATGGAAAAGGCCGCAAAAAAACCGTACTCATCCGGTAGCAGAACCCTCCCAATGCTCGACATCATAATCTTTCCGGACAAAGAGGCCGGCAGTGTAATGTTCTGGACCGACAAGAGTTCCTATTTCGTCTATCTTCGCGATAACACTATCCGCTATACCGTGAACCACGAAGGCGCGGAGGAACTGCGGACGAAATATTACGAAACGACCTATGCCGATTTCTCGAAACTTTTCGAGCTCCCCTGAACAGCGGCTTCATCCGACGGCTGTCCTCAGTGCGCTGCCGTCCGGATATGGCACGCCCGAATCTTCAGGATTATATCATCGGGGACGGGAACGGTTATCCCTCGGTTGTCACGGTGAAGGTTACCAGGATTAAAGTTCCGAATCGTAATAACTCGTTATTACGGGTTTACTCCAGAAATATTCCGGGTCGGAAGTTATAATCCACTCCTCGAATTCACTCTTTTGGCCGGATTCGTCGGCAACGAATGTTACCAGGTGGAGGTCCAGCAGGTGCATGTTGCTGTACAGGTTAAAGGTGCTCAGAGACATACATTCAAGCAGGTAAAGGTTTTTGGCCATATATTCGTAAAGGTAGTCTTTCCACTGCCCGTGCTCGAACGAGGAGAGGTCGCAGTCGTCGTTCAGTTTCATATATCCGTCGTCCACCAGCCTTTCACGTATTTCCCTTGTGCCCAGCGGGAGGCCGTTTTCGTCCATGACGTAAACGTTCCACGAGGGGTCCATCATAATCCACTTACCGAGGCTCTCCGAATAAACTTCCGTAATAACATGGTTGTCCCCGTCGTCCTCCTGCGGATAACAGAACAGGGTACGGGCCGGAATGCCCATCGAAAGGTACAGCTCGGTCAGGAAGATTGCCTTACCCGTGCAGTTTATCCCGTTACCTGTGGCCCGGTGATAATTGTAAATGTCGATGGCCGTGTCCTGGCACGCGGCCGTATGGGCTCCGTCGTGGGGGATAGCCCCGGCCGCCCATATACACAAATTCACGATACGTGACAGCTCGTCGCCGCTGCCGGCTATCGACGGCAGGTCGAAATAGTTACGGGGGTTATTCACGGCCTCCGGTCCGCGGAATCCGAACTCGCTGTAATAGACGAACCCGGGCAGGTCCTCCCGTGTATCCGGCAGGAAGGTGACGTTTTCCCGAAGGATGGCGATATATCCGTTATCGGCTGTTTCCTGTGCCGTAAGGGAGCCGGCTTGCAGTGCGAGAGTGGCTGCGGTAAGTAAGATCAAATGTTTCATTCCCGGAATTATTTTAATGTTTATATAAGTTACTAAAATTTCCGGTCATTCAAAGCATACTTGTAGCTTGATTGCTTGCGGTCAGGCAGTAATATAACGGCGCCCGGCCGTAATACTTTCAATCTGAGCTTAAGAAACTGCCTTGTATGGATATTACCCCGACCGCCGTAAAATAAATTTACGGCAGGCCGACGTAAAAACAAAGGGCGCGGCCTATGCCGCACCCTTCATAATATATATCGGCCGTTAATTCCCGACGCCGTAGCCCGGTTAAGCCAAACCGGAACAACTGAAATCTCTCCGGTTCCAACCGCGACAGGCCGCGACAGGCCGCGACAGGCCGCAACAGACCGCAACAGGCCGCGACAGACCGTTACGTGCGGTCACTGCGCCCCTCACCCCCGGTGGGCGTAATGCGGCCCGGCTACGGAAACGTACTTAATCTTTCTTCGCCTTGGGTACGAACTCGGTAAGCGAGGCGATTTTTACCGGTTGCCCCGAGTCGCAGCTCTTGCGGGCGGCTACGCCAGTAAGTATCGACATTGCGCCGTCGCGCACTCCGGCCCTCTGTTTCAGCGGGTCGTCGGCGTTGGTAAGTATCATATCCAGCATCTTCTTGTCGCCCCCGGCATGGCCGCCCGAGCCGTCTATAACACGGATATATTCCCGCTCCCCGAAGTTGCGCGAGAGCATTATCTCCTCGTAATCGGCCCGGTGGGTGGGGTGGCTCTCCTGAACCCATGCGTCGATACGGCCCTTGGTACCGTTGAATGCGATTCGGTATCCCTCATATGGCGAGTAAGTGGTCAGTGAGTAGGACGCCTGCACACCGTTTGCGTATTTTATCGAAGCGCACATCTTATCGAAGATGTCTATGTCTTCCTTGAAAACGCACCCGTCGCGGAGATAGCCGTCGTGGTGTTCGTTCTCTATGTAGAGCTTGCGGTTGTTCTCGCTGCGCGCCAGGTCGAAGTAGAAATTACACTGGCGGGTATGGGGGCAGCTGCGGCAGTTCTCGGCACGGTAGGGACCGTTCTTTCCGTAGAACTCCAGCTCGCCGTAGGCGAACACCTCTTCCGGTTCGGTGTCGAGCCACCAGTTGAGAAGGTCGAAATGGTGGGTGGCCTTGTGAAGCCAGAGCGAGCCGCCGAACTCGCGCCTGCGGTGCCACCTGCGGAAATAGTCCGCCCCGTGGGAGGTGTTGAGATACCAGTGGAAATCGACAGAGGTTATATCGCCTATCTCACCGTTACGGAGCAGTTCCCATATCTTGGTGCGGTGGTTGGCGTAGCGGTAGTTGAAGGCAACGATAACCTTTTTCCCGGTCCGTTTCTCGGCGTCTATAATGCGCTGGCATTTATCTTCGTCCGTGGTCATCGGTTTTTCGGTAATAACGTTGTAGCCCATTTCGAGGGCCTGAACGATAACCAGGTCGTGCGTGGAGTCCATGGTGGTGACCAGCAGGTAATCCGGTTTGGTCTCGTTGAGCATCTGCGCCAGGTCGGTATAGGTGGGGCAGTCCAGCCCGACGAGCTGTTTGGAGGCCTCCACCCGTCCCGGATTGATGTCGCAAAGGCCTACGATTTCGGCCTGGTCGGCATGGTCCCTTACCAGCGAACGGCTGAAATAGGTTCCCCTCGACCCGGTTCCCACGATTGCGATACGGATTTTCCCGCCCGGGGTTGCCGACCCTTCGTTTGTAAGCCCTTTGGGCATGGCCGAACCGATGTAGGGAGTAGCCGCGGCGGCAGCCACGCCGATTCCCGCAAGGTGCAGGAATTTGCGTCTGTTAATCTTGTCCATAGGTTTGTGTAGCTTAAAAGTTAGTAATAGGTTTGTATAGTAGTTTGCGATGAAGCCTTCCGGTGCCCCATGACCCTGCGCCGCGCGGTTTATACTAATCCCGTCCGGCACCCGCGTGCCGGTTGAAATCAGATGAATAAGAGTGCTGCTGGTCCGGGTTATATTCTGCCGATTGTAAATATAATAATTTATCTTAAAAATACACCCCTCCGGGGAATTTCCGCCGAAATTACATAATCCGGTACGCGCGGAGGCGACTTTTCGGACCGTGTTGGGCAATACCCGGAATTATACTATTTTTATCGCACTTAATAAGTAAAGAGTTATGGTCAGGATATTAATCGCTATTTCGATTTTGTTTTCAACCACCGCCGGCTACGGGCAGGAAGCCCGTCTGCGCCTGCTGCTCGCGGGAGATTCGACCGTGCAGGACGCCGACCACCGGACCACACCCGACTGGGGCTGGGGTCAGGTGTTACCGCGCTTTTTCGACGATGGGGTCGAGGTGGTGAACCTTGCACGGGGAGGCCGGAGCACCCGGAGTTTTATCGACGAAGGGAGATGGGACGAGCTTCTGTCGCTGACCCGACCGGGCGATTTCGTATTCATACAGTTCGGCCACAACGACCCGAAGGAGGGCGAAAGGTTTTCTTCACCGGCCGATTACGGCCGTAACCTCGCCCGGTTCGTGGCCGATATCCGGGCGAAGGGGGCCACGCCGGTACTGTTCACGCCGGTAAGCCGCCGCAGGTTCGACAGCGAGGGGAACCTCGAATTTACCCACGGCGATTACCCGGGCGTCGTACACGATGTGGCTGAATCGTCCGGCACGCTGCTTATAGACCTTACGACCAAAACCCGGCGCCTGCTTATGGAGCATGGCCCGGAAGGCTCCAAACGGATTTTCCTCCATTTCGGCCCGGGAGAGGATTCCCGCCGCCCGGAAGGACTGGAAGACAACACCCATTTCTCGGAATACGGGGCGATGCGCGTGGCGGGGATAGTTGTCCGGGAGGTTATGAGTCTCGGCCTGTCCCCCTTGTGTGAACACATAGCGGAGGTCCCGGTACCGTGAGATTCCGGGAAGCGGGGTTTCGCGGCCACACATTGTGACCAATCGCCGGACCTGCCGTCTACACTGCATGTGTGTCCACTCTTCGGGACTGCCTCCGCATCCGCTCTCCGGGACACTATAATACTATAAAGAGGAGAGGGTTACCGCGTTGGTAACCCTCCTTCGATTTATACCGGGAAGTCCGGACCGCTCGATACCGGATATATCCGATTCCGGGGCGTCTTAATTTCTCCCGACATTAAGGTCCCATGGCGTGGCCTCCAATCCGGCCGTCGGAAATTTATCGCCAAAACACTCCGGAAATCCTTCCCGGTATAGTCTTTTACAGGTCTGTTGAGTTATCCTCTCCCGTTACCGGGTTCCAGCCGTCGCTGCCTGCGAGTGCTTCGGCCACGGTAAACCGCGCCGCCTCCTCCGCTGTCAGCTTATGCATCCAGCCTACACGTTCCGACAGGTCCGACCCCGGGCCGGTATTTCCCCACTCGGCATAGAACGAGTTTTCGCGGGCTTCCGGTTTGCCCCAGTCGTCCCAACCCGCCGGTACGATATGGTCGCCCATTTCGCAGCGGATAAACGCCGTCCGGGCGTAGGGTCTCCATGCCCGGCCGAGATAGACGGCGCTCACGCCCGGCTCGGCCGTAAGCCGGCAGTCGATAAACAGGAACCCCCATTGTTTTCCCTCCAGAGTGCCCGCGGCGGTTATGTACGAGTCCGATTTGGAACGAATCTCACACCGGTTGAAAACCGCTGTGGTGAAACCGAAAATAAAGTCTATTGTCCCTTCTATATAGCACTCCTCGAAATATTGCCTGCCTTCCGGCCCGCGGCAGTAGAGTGTGTCCTGAAAGCCGAGGAACCGGCAGTTACGGAACACGGCCTTATCGCCCGTCACGCTCACGGCCACCGCCTGGCCCACAGGCCCGGCATCGTTCACGAACGTGATATTCTCCATGGTCACCTTGTCGCCATGTACGAACACCGTGGCCGAACCCGACGTGCCGATGCCCGTACCGGTAATGTCCGGGCGCGTGGCATGGTCGTCGTACACGATCACCACGCTGTCCCGGTCCTCGCCCACGAACCTCAGGTTGTGTTTCGACCGGCCGACGTCCACCTTCTCGCGGTAGACGCCGTTACGGATAAAAATGGTAACCTGGGGTCCCTTTCCGTAGTCGGGCATGGCGTCTATGGCCTCCCGGATGGTCGTAAAGTCGCCCGCTCCCGACGGGTCCACGGTGAACTCGTACCTGCCCGAAGCGGTCAGGCGGGACGTCGAGGCCATCAGGGCCATGACGAAAAAGAGGAAAAAGGTGGTTTTTTTCATCGTTCGGGGCTTTGAATTTCGAATTTGTCCGGCGGGAGCCAGTCGGATTGGTATCCGGGATGGGTCTCTTTAGAGAATATTCGTGGCAGGGTGTATTCCCCGGCCTCGCTTTCGGTGAGCTGCCTGCCGCCGTTGGCCCTGCGGGCCAGCCGGTCGGGGGAGGCCCCGGGTCCGGTGTTACGGTACTCGGCAAGCAGTAGCGGCTCATTGTCGCCCATGGTAGTCCAGCCTTCCGGGTTGAGCGTTTCCGGGGTGTTGCACCGCACGAATACGGCGCGGGGCCGGTTACGCCACGGCCGCCCGAGGTGGAAGAACCGGAACGGGGTGCCGTTGAAATCCGGCTCACCCTCCGCCATGGCTCTTAGGTCGCAGTCGAGGAACACGGTACCGTACCGGGATTCCGGCAGGGTGGACGGTGCGGCCACCACGCTGTTGTGCCTGTTGGCATAGGTGGTACACCGGTCGAACACCATCACGGCGCTACCGAATATAAAGTCGACATTGCCATCTATATAGCAGTCGCGCAGGTATATCCGCCCCGAGCCGTTACCCAGGAACGTATCCTGGTATCCGGTTATACGGCAGTCGTAGAAGCAGGCCCGGTCCGAATTTACTTTCACCGCCACTGCCTGCACGTCGCCCAGCCGTTCAATGTTCTCCCTGGTGTTCGGGAAGCTGTTCCCGATAGTGATGTTGACCGCCATGAAATCTTCGGCGTCCACTTCGAGGGTCGCCGTGCGGAACGTACCCAGTGTACCGCCCTGACCGTCATCCCGGGCCGCGTGGTCGTCGTAGGTGAGCACCGTGGCGGCGGCGTCCTCCCCGTAGAGCACGAGGTTTGTTTTGGATGCGGGCACTATTACTTTCTCGTAGTAAGTCCCCGGACGTACGTAAATGACCGTGGCCGCGGCAGGGTGGTCCGGTGCCGCGCTTACCGCCCCGGCAATTGTCGCGTAGTCGCCGGAGCCGTCGGCGGCCACGGTGATTACGGTTCCCGCCGCGCCCGGTCCCCGGCTTGTACACCCGGCCATTACCGCGACAAGCGCCAATATAATTAAAGTATGGTATTTCATAGTCGATTAAGGTTTGTTTGCCTTCCGCAGGTTCTCGAGCACCTTCGCCAGACTGTCGTATCCTTTCACGGCGCCTGCGGGCAATCCGCTGCCGTCGGGGCCGAAACTGAGAAGTCCCTCTACCGGTTCCACGGTGCAGCCCGATTCGTCGGGGGTGCCGTCCGGTCCCGCCGCCGCCTCCGGGTCCAATCCGAGCCGGCGCGCCATAAAGCCGTACACGGCCTGCCGTTCGGGGGGGGGCCGAAATCGTGCTTCCCGTCGCCGAAATGGACATTCTCCACCGCGTCCTCCGCACCGTACAGTGCGTACATCCTCCGCAGGTACGGGTATTCGATTTCCGGTACTTTGAACGTCCAGTCCGCACCGTCCGACACCACGAGCATGGGCCGGGGTGCGGCCATCGCGGCAATCTCCACGTTGTCGGTAAACATCTTCCCGTCCTTCACGTGCACCGGCATCCCGCTTTCGCACGGACAACCGCCGAAGAAGTGGCACGACAGGCTTACCACCGGAGCGCACACCTTTATCCTCTCGTCGAGGGCGGTGAGCAGTACGCTGTGAGTTCCCGCGCCCGACCCGCCGGTGACGCCCACCCGGTCGGAATCCGTCCCGGGCATGGCGAGCAGGTAGTCGAGCCACCGCATCGACGCTACGGTCTGGAACGTCATGGAAAGCTCCCGCGAGTGGTCTTCGGGTTCGAACTGCAACAATCCTTCCCCCCATGCGAAAAGGTCGTAACTCGCCGCCACCGCGCCCATCCGGGCCAGCGAAGCGCAGAGGTACTGGTGGTCGTCGCGGTAACGCCCTCCCTCCCAGTGGCCGTTCGGGCAGAGCACCACCGGCCGGAGGCCGGTCCGCCCTTCCGGGAAATAGACCGTACCGCACACGTAGTAGCCGGGCAGCACTTCGAGCGCCACGTTCCGCAGCGCGTACCCGTCCCTCGTTTGCAGCGGGCCTTCCACGGGTTCGGACCAGAGCCGGGCCGGCAGCCCGTCTAACATCAAAGCCGCGGGCAGGTGCGCACCGATTTCCTCCCTGCGCCGCTCCCATGCCGGGAGGGTAGGGGTCGCGGACTCGAGCTGTTGCAGGAACCACTCTCCCTCAGCCACGCTCCAGCGGTAGTATTCGAACTCCCCTATGCGGAACCGGTCCGTCCCGTAGGCGTTGTAGTAACCCATACCGAAAAGGTCGAGTATACCTTTGAGGGAAGTGTGGATATCGCCGCGAATCCTCCACGGGGCATAATCCACCGTCTTGCCTTCCACCTGCTGTTCGGTGTAGCTGATACTCGCCCCGTACATCCCGGCGATGGTGTCGAGCACTTCCGACAAAGGCGTTTCCCTGCCTTGGCCGACTTCCGGTCCCTGCGTACGCGCGGGAGCGGGGCAGGCGGCTAAAGCCCACAACGCGGCCAGCGCTGATATGTAACTTTTCGATTTCATTCTTCCAAAGGTTCGGCAGGCCGGACGCCGGCGACAAAACCCGTCGCCGGGAGGGCCGTTAGGTATTTGCGGTCCGGCAGTAGCGTCAGGTGACATTGCCTGTCCGGATTAAATGAAGGGGGCCGTGCGGCCCCCCTTTTTAAGCTGCTCGAAGGCCGGTTATTCGTACCAGCGCTGGTCGCCCGCGCGGACACGTGTCATGGTCCGGCCGATTATCGTCAGGTCCCGGTTGTCCGGGTCGCGGAACACCTCGTACGAATCGCCGCCGGCGCTGCTAAGCCCCGGTATCGGGTTCTCTTCGGCGCGGTAGTCGCTGGTGCCGTAGTTGCCCGTGATTAGGGAAGTGCTCACAAGGCCGGTCCCGTTCACGGTGGCTCCGACGCCCGTATCGTCGTCGGTCTGCGCGAAGTTCTTACCGAACAGGTTGTTCCTTAAGGTAATGTTTCCGGCCACGTCGAATGTCTGGTAATTTATCAGCGGGTAGGTTCCGCGCATGGTGTAGTAGAACGTGCAGTTTTCGATCGTGATGTCGCCGCTGGCCGAAATGTTGCTCTTCACCACGCCGCCCGGGCAGTTCATCAGGGTCGAATTGGTCACCGAAACGTTGTGGTAACCGTTACCGGAACCCTGCACGCCCACTATGGGAGCCTCCTGGCCCCACTCGGCGCCGAGGTTGTTCATTACGCAGTTGTCGATCACCACGTTGTTGATTACCTGCCCGTCGTATTTGAGGTAGATGAATGCCCACTGGGTATTGGATATCGTACAGTCGGTAAATTCCACCAGGTCGAGCGTAAACGGTGCGTTGTCGCCGTCGGAAATGAACATGCCGGTCACGTAGTCGGCCGCACCTTCCGGATAGCCGTCGATATCGAGGTTGCGGAACCGGAGGAACCCGACGTTGGCGTTTGCCACGGGCTGATACTCGCCCTCGATGTAGAACACTACTTTCTCTTCGCCCACGTCGCCTATAATGTACATGCTCTTATCCAGATCGGGGTCGGTCAGAGAGTAGGAGCCGCCCTGTTTCAGCAGGAACGTTCCCCCGGGGTTCCGGGCGACCAGAGCGTCCAGGTCGTCGCCGGGGTTGACCGTGATGTAACCGGTGGGATAGGTGGTGAACGAGACGCTTCCCACGTACGGGTAAAGTTCATGGTCGCTCAGCAGCGTAATGGAATATTCCGTCTCGGGAGTCAGGCCCGTGAAGGTGTACTCGTGGTTGGACAATCCGGAAGTCACGGTCTCCGCTTCCACGCCGTCCTGGTAGAGGGTTACCCCGGTCACGTTGTATTCGGTACCCTGTTCCCATGCGAGCGTTACGGACGAGGATGTGAGTTCCTGTATGGCTTTAAGGATGTTGATGGTCGGACCCGATTCCGTCGACACGCTGCTCTCGAACTCGTTGAAAAGAGAGTTGCGCGACTCGTTGGCGGCCACGGCCTGAAGCCTTATATTGAAGGCGGTGGAGTAGGGCAGGTCGGGGATTATCACGTAAAATTCCGGGGTAACCTGCTCGAGGAATATTGTTTCGAATCCGTCGGTGCTGAGCTGGAGTCGGTAACCGGTGGCTTCCTTCAGTCCGTACCAGCCTACGTGCATGGTATTCTCCTCCACGTAGATACTGTCGTTGAAGTACAACGGCATGAACAGGCGGTCGGCCACGTCGACGTATCCCGGGTCGTCGTCGTTACACGAGACGGTTATCGCCATAAAAGCAAGGGCCGCGAGCGCTATTTTAAGCGAGCTGTATGCTAATCGTTTCATTGTGGTTTTGTTTTGTAGTTTTTAGTTCTCGTAACCGTAATCGTTTTCCAGATATCCGGCAGAGTCGGAAATGACGGTCTGCGCTATGGGCAGCAGGTGGCGGTCCTGTACGAATGCCGGGTGCTGGCCGTTGCCGCCGTCCAGTCCGCAGCCGTAGTAATTCAGGTAGCGCAGGTAATCGGCATAGTCGTCCGCGGCGTCCGCGCCGTCGCGGTAGGTGGTCGGGTACCATTGTATACGGGTGTACCCGTCGATATTTGCCGTACCCCAGTCCTGATGCAGGTTAAGTTCCTCGTAATCTATCTCTTCCGGGTCCGAGGGGTCGTACTGCACGAAGAGGTACCTGGGTACGTTGTCGTACGGATATTCCGCGCGGACGGCCTTGGCGTTGTTCTCCCTCATTTCCTGAATCTTGTCGGTGAGCAGGTTCCAGCGGATAAGGTCCCATTTGCGGACGCTTTCCCCCAGGAATTCCCACGCGCGTTCCTGCACGATCGCATTGAAGAACTCGGAGCCTGCCGCGAGGTTGTCCACATAGTTGTCCACTATCCGGGTGTAGGTGGCGTCGTCCGCGCCGTTGAAGGCCCTGCCGCGCACGGTCTTGAGCGCCTGACGGGCGAGGGACATGTCGCCGCCAAGTTCGTTTATGGTTTCGGCGTACATCAGGTAGACGTCGGCCATGCGGATGGGTACCCAGTTCACGCCCGATACGATTTTGCTCGTGGCGTTACGCATCATGTCGATATAGGTATCCGGCATCCATTTGCGGTTCCACTTACCCACGGTAAGGCTGGTGGCGTCGTTGTTGATTTCCTGTATCCCGTCACTGTTGTATTTTGCGAGAGCCACGCTCACGTAGAGCCTGCTGTCGCTCGGGTCGTAGGAGTAGAGGTGGGCGGGATTGGTGTAAATCGAACCCATGTTGCCGTACCCGTACGTATCGCTGGTGTCGAACCGCCAGCCGACTATATAACCCGCCTCGCCGCTCTCGTTTACCGTGTAGCCGAGCTCGATAAGGGGTTCGTTATACTGTGAGTCGTAACGCCATGCGCAGAGGTTTTTCCAGATATCCGTATAATTGGGGTTTAGCTGGTGGGTGCCGTTGGCTATTATGTCCGCACACTGGTCGCGGGCGATACCGTAATAGTACTCCCAGTTCGAACCGCGCTCCATCTGCATCGATTTGCGGAACGAGTAGCCGCCGCGTGCCAGCGCGATACGGGCAATCATCCCTTTGACGAACCCTTTGGTTACGCGCTCTATCCTCGTGGCGTTCGAGTTCTCGCCCAGCCACGGCACGAGGTCCTCCACATCGAGCAGTTCCTCAATGAGCGTGTCGAGTATCTCGTCGCGGTCGGTCTTGCCGGCGTAGATGTTCGAGCCGTCGGGTTCGGTAGGTTCCAGCTTAAATGGTACGTCGCCCCAGTTGCGTACCACGTCGTAGTAGAGATACGCGCGCAGGGTGCGGGCTTCGCCCAGGTATTGGAGCATAAGTTTCCGCTCCTCCTCGGAGCCGCTTTCCAGCAGCGGGCTGTTCTCGATGCCCTTTACCACGAGGTTGGCTCTCTCGATGGCTTTGTAGAGGGTCGACCACGGCGTGGACACCGATCCTCCCTGCCCGGGAGTTGCAAGGTAGTTGCCGATACTGCGGCGTTCCCCGTCGTTATAGCTGTTCAGGTCGAACTGCATGTTCTCTATATCGGTATTCCACGAGTTATACCAGATGGTATAAACCTCCCATTGTATCATGGTGGTATAGATACCCACGATGGCGAAGTCGGTATAGGTGGTCGAGGAGAACACCACGTCCTCGGTGAAGGTCGATTTGGATTCGGTCTCGAGGAAATTTTCGCAGCCGGTCCATAATATCAGCGAGGCGGCTGCGAGGCAAGCGAGTTTAAGATATATCTTTTTCATGTCCCGTTATTCTTAGAAGGTGATATTTATGCCCCCCACGAATGTCCTGCTGCGCGGATAGGCCGAGTAGTCGACATTGGGGGTGAGGGGGTTGGAGCTGAATACGTCCACTTCGGGGTCGTATCCGCTGTATTTTGTCCATACGTGGAGGTTGTATCCCGACACGTAGAAACGTACGGTACGGATACGGGCCTTCTGAGTCCATTTCTGCGGCAGGGTGTAGCCGAGCGTAACGTTGTTCAGGCGCAGGAACGAGCCGTCCTCGACCGCCCACGAGTGCATCACGAGGCTGGTCATCATCGGGCTCCAGATGGTTGCGTTGGCGTTCATCTGCGAGAGGATGGTCGGGTCCGTTACGAACGTCCCCGCTTTGCCGGTGTACTCGCCCGTTATATCCACGGTGGTGAAACGGTCGCCGGAGTTCATCTCCTGCAACAGGTTCTGGAACGTGCGGGAGTTTACGAAGGTCGTAAAGTGCAGTTTATTGGCGTTATACACCTTGTTGCCGTAGCTCCAGTTGAACTGGGCCGTGAGGTCTATTCCTTTCCATCCGGCGCTGAGGCTGAAACCTCCCGTATGTTTGGGCGTCGCGTTGCCTATCACCTGAAGGTCTTTCTCGTCGATCACACCGTCCTCGTTCACATCTTTGAATTTCAGCGAACCCGGTCCGAAATTTCGTCCAGCGATATGGCTCTGGCTCGAAGCGACGCCGTCTTTGAGTGTGTAGACGCCTGTGCCCGCGTCGTAATTGAAGTCGTCGAACGAGTACATTCCGTCAGTCACGAAGCCGTACATAAGGCCCACCGATTTGCCTTCCTGCACGATATATTCGTACGCCGGGCTTTGGGTGCCGTACCAGCCGGAGGCGTAATAGAGTGTCTTCTCGCCGCCGAGTTTTTCCACCCGGTTGCGGTTGAAGGCTATGTTGAACGAGGCCGAGAGGTGCCAGTCGCGCGTCTGAACCATGGTCCCGTCGAGCGAGATTTCGATACCGCGGTTGGAGGTTTTACCGATATTCTGCATCTGCGTGCTGTACCCGGTCGAAGAGGGGATGCTGGCGCTGATAAGCAGGTTTTTGGTCGTATTGTAATAAAGGTCGATAACGGTCGAGAGCCTGTTGTTGAAGAAACTTCCGTCCACCCCGATGTTGCGGGTGATGGTGGTCTCCCATTTCAGGTCGGGATTCGAGAGCACCGAACCGGGACGCAGCAGGTTTGCGATGGTCTCGCTGCCGCTACCGTATGAGTAGTAGCTGCCGTCTTTGTCGGTGGAGTAGATAAGTTTCCACAGGTCGTCGCCGATACGGTTGTTACCCGCCGAGCCGAGGCTGGCCCGCAGTTTCAGGTCGGTAAGCCACGAGGCGGAACTGAGGAACCGCTCGTCGCTCATCCTCCATGCCAGGGCCACCGAGGGGAAATAGCCCCACCTGTTCCCTTTTGCGAACTTGCTCGAACCGTCCGCGCGGAACGTGGCCGACAGGATATACCGGTCGTCCAGCGAATAGTTTACGCGGCCGAAGAACGACACCAGGTTGTTGGCGGGCGATTCGTACGAATAGGCCGGTTCGGGCGAACCCTGGGCGAGCATCGCGAAGGCCTCCTGCGAAGTCAGGCCCGAGGGGAAACTGCGGAATTCGTACCGGTAGGTTTTGCTTGTGGCCGAGGTAGTCTCCTGCCCGAGCATGGCGTTGATATGGTGCCTGCCACCCAGGTTGCGTACGTCGTATGTGAGGGTGTTAGCTATACGGTAGCTGTTGTAGTCGTAATCCCCGATCGTAACTATCGGGTTACCGGCTCCGTCGGCTTTTGCCTGGCTGCTGTTCGGGCCGTAATACTGCTTGTTCTTCTGGTTCAGGAAGTCGGTACCCCACTCGCTGCGCACCACGAAGTTTTCGAGAAAGCGGTAGCTTACCGCCGCGTTGAAGGTGGTAGTGTTGCGGACCTGCTTGCGGATATTGTCCTGTGCCACGAGCACCGGGTTTGTGAGCAGGTTCAGGGTCTCGATATCCGCCCCGGAGGGAAGGGTTTCGAGCTGGCTCTCCAGCCCGTCGGTGGTCGGGTACTGAATGGCGTGCTGGAGGAACGAAGTACTGGTGTTCTCTCCCGAGGTACCCACGCCGTTCACGGTGTAGTTAGAGAAGCGCGAGTTGAAGTCTATGCTCCAGTGGTCGTTCAGGCGGGTGTTGAGGTTGAGGCTGATATTATTACGCGACATACCGGAATTTATCATAATCCCCTCGTTGTCCACACGGCTGAGGCCTATGCTGTAACGGGTCTTCTCGGAGCCGCCGCTTACGTTTATATTATAGTTCTGCGTGAGGGCCGAGCGTCCGAAAACCTCTTTCTGCCAGTCGTACCCCTTCTGGTTCTTGTAAAGTTCGAAGTCGTCGTAGTTGCCGTAAAAGCGCTTCACATTCTCATAGGCCTGGCCCGATTCGCCGCCCAGTTCGTACTGCCAGAGAACATATTCGTACGGGTCGAGCACGTCGAGTGTGTTGGCAATCTTGTTTACGCCCCAGTATGCGTTGAAAGTCACCTGCGTGCTGCCCACCTTACCCTGCTTGGTGGTGATAAGCACCACGCCGTTGGCGCCGCGCGCACCGTAAATGGCGGTGGAGGAGGCGTCCTTGAGGATGGTCATGCTCTCGATGTCCCCTATGGATATGTCGCTGAAGTTTGTGACGGGGAACCCGTCCACGATATAGAGCGGCGAGTTGTCCTGTGTGATGGAGCCGCCGCCGCGGATTCGGATTTTGATTTCAGCGTCCGGCGAACCTTCGGCCGTGGTCACGGTCACACCGGCCACTTTACCTTGCAGGGCGCTGGCCGCGTCCGTGATGGGTATGTTGGCCAGTTCCGCGCCGCCGACGGTGGAGATAGCGCCCGTAAGGTCGCGCTTACGCTGCGTACCGTAACCCACCACAACCACGTCGTCCACCTGCACGGCGTCCGATTTGAGCGTTATGTTCAGCGTGGTGGTCGTGGCGGAGACATCCGCCTCGAGAGTCTCCATACCGAGGTAACCGAATTGAAGGGTTACCGCGCCCGCGGGTACGGAGATGGTGTAGCGTCCCTCGACGTTGGTAGTCGTACCCGTGGTCGTACCCTGCAGGATTACGGTAGCTCCCACGATGAGCTGGTTGTCTTCGTCCGTAACGACACCTGAGACCTGCCGGTCCTGTGCCGATGCGACTGTGGTCCAGCAAACGGCCATTAACAGAAGTAGCAGCCGCGAGGTGTTCCGGAGTAGAATTATTCGCATTTTAGGTTTATTATTAGGTTAGTTTCCAAATGTGCACCCGGTCCGGGCCGACGCCTGCGGGATACACATTGCAAAACTATTCCGGGGAGGAATTTTTAATGTGGAAAATTTGGTGGCGATGTGCACAAAACGGTAAATCCGATGCCGCGCCCGGTCGGCGCCGGCCTCGTGCGGGGCCTGCTACGGGGTGTGTTTGGCTTTGAATTCGGACGGAGTGATGCCGTGCTTCTGCTTGAAACAGCGCGCGAAGTAGCGCGAATCGTTCATGCCCACCATATAGGTTATCTCCTTGAACGAATGCTCGCCCTGTAGTATCAGTTCCGTGGCTCGCTGTATACGGAACTCGCGGATAAACTCCACCGGCGAGAAACCCGTAAGGCTTTTTATTTTTTTGAACAGCAGCGAGCGGCTGGTGTGCGTCAGGTCCGCCAGATCTTCTATACGCAGGTCCGGGTTCTCCAGGTTGGTCTCCATGTAACCTATCAGCTTGTCCATAAAGGCCGTGTCGGACGGTGAGATACCTTTCTTTACCTCAATGCCGCCCTTCAGCGTCTCGGCGAACGAGGTGGATGCGGCGAACCGGCCGTGCAGCTCCTTGCGGCGATCGAGCAGGTTGCCGATACGCGCCATAAGGTAGGCCGGGCTGAAAGGTTTGGTCAGGAAATCGTCCGCGCCGAGCCTCAGCGCGCGCAGTTTGTCGTCCAGTTCGGTCTTGGCCGTGAGGATTATAATGGGTATGTGGCTCGTGCCTATTTCCTCCCTCAGCCGCCGCACCACTTCGAATCCGTCCGTGCCCTCCATCATCAGGTCCGTCACTATGATATCCGGCTGACGTTCGGTGGCCACCGCTATCCCGGTCTCTCCGTCCCCCGCCTCCAGCACCCCGTAGCTTTCCGACGCCACCCCGGTGAGGAACTCCCGGAGCTGATCGTTGTCCTCGATAAAGAGTACGGTCTTGTCGGCCTGCGCCTTCGCCACGGCGGGTTCGGCGTGCGGGTCGCCCGGGTTGTACGCCTCGGCTATGAAACACTGGGGCAGGGCTTTGACGGCCTCCGCGTCCTTGCTGAAGCTCACGGTCACCCTGGTCCCCTTGCCCGGCAGGCTCTCCACGAATACCGACCCGTTGTGCAGTTCCACCAGCTCTTTCACCAGGCTCAGGCCGATGCCGGTCCCCTTCTGGCTGCTCACCGGGGTAGGGCGGGCGTCGCCGCCGCGGGAGGCGCTGCTGTCGGACGACTCGAAGCGGTTGAATATTACCGACAGTTTTGAGGCCGGTATCCCCTCGCCGTCGTCCTCCACTATGAGGTCGATGTTGTTCACGTCGTCGCACACCGTGCAGCTTATCTTCCCGCCGTCGGGCGTAAATTTGAATGCGTTCGACAGCAGGTTGTAGAGTATCTTTTCGGTCTTGTCCTTGTCGAGCCAGACGGCTTTGCCGTCGGAGAGGTCCGAAAAGGTGAAGGTAAGGTCTCGTCCGGCCGCCTCGGATTCGAATGAGGCACATACGTGACGGGAGAACTCGCCCAACCCGATAGGTTCGATGTAGAGCTTCATGCGGCTGTTCTGTATCTTCCGGAAGTCGAGCAGCTGGTTTACCAGCCTTAGCAGCCGGTCGGTATTTTGCTTCACGGTGGTAAGGATTCGGGCGGAAGGAGCGGGAAGCTGTCCGGTTGCGAGCAGATGGTCCACCGGCGAGGAAATCAGGGTGAGCGGGGTGCGTATCTCGTGCGATATGTCGGTGAAGAATTTGAGCTTCATATCGGTCATCTTCTTCTCCACCTCCACCTTGTTGCGCAGTTTGTAAAACGAGAATATAACCCTGTTCACCAGCAGGACCATCCCGACGGCGAGCAGCCCGTACAGCAGGTAAGCCCACCCGGTCCTCCAAAACGGCGGGGTGAGCACTATTTCCATGGTCCGGGTATTGTCGGTAGGGACCTTGCCGGCATTTGTGCTCCGTACGTGGAACACGTACCTGCCGTAAGGCAGGTTAGTGTAGGTGGCCGCGTGCTGGTTACCCACGTTATTCCACTCCCGGTCGAAGCCTTCGAGACGGTACGAGTATTCGATATTGCGGGGGTTCCGGAAATCGAGGGCGGAAAACTCGATGGTGAAAACCCCTCTGGCGGTGGTTGAGGGTGAGCACCGGGGTGTCGTCCAGTCCTGCCGCGAGGGGCGAATGCTCGTCCGCCGGGGTGACTTCGTTGTTGTACAGCAGCAGCCGTCCGAAACGGATATCCGGCACGAAACCGTCCCGCGGCAGTTCACCCGGGTCGATGACGTATATGCCGTGCGAGTGGCCGAAGTAGATGCGCCCGTCCGCGCCGGCCAGCGACGCGCCCTCGGAGAACGAGGCTTCCGCCAGGTCGGGATAGCGCAGGGGCGAGAACAGCTCATGGCCGCCGGTGGCCGGGTCGTACTTTATAATATCGGTCTCGGAACACATCCAGAGGTTGCCCGCCGAATCGGCTTCGAGGGTGAGTATTATATCGGCCGGGAATCCGTTCTCGGAATTTATATGGGTCACGGTGTAACCGCCCTGCGGTGCGGGGACCATCCGGTTCAGGCCGCCGCCGAACGTGGCCAGCCACACGGTGTCGCCGCGCAGGAGTATGTCGTGTATATCGTTCACCGCCGGCGAATCCTTCCCGCCGGGAACGAGGCTGTATGTTTCGATCTGCCGGACGGTCCCCCCGCCGGCCTGCGGGTTGCGTATGCACAGCGCCCCGTCCGTGGTGGCTACCCGCAGGTTTCCCCGCCCGTCGCCCGTGATATGCCTAACCTTGTCGAATCCCGCGGCCGGGTAATCGCGCATATGGTTTCCGGTGTTGATAAAACGAAAACCTTCCGAATGGGTGTCGAGGTAATTCACCCCGCCGCCCCACGTGCCGAACCACATCGTGCCCGCCGAATCCTCGTAAATGGTGTAGATGCTGTTGGAGTTGATTCCGTACGGGTCGGCCGGGTCGTGCTCTATATGCGTTACGGCAAATCCTCCGTGCCCGTCCGGGTTGAGCCTGTAAACGCCTTTGTTGCGGGTTCCGAGCCAGATGTTCCCGCCCGAATCCTCGGTTATGCAGTACACGAACGCGTCGAACCACGGTGCCGCGCCGGGCCTTCCGGCCTCGCCCATCCGGGTGAACGGTCCCTCCCCGCCCTGCCCCGTGTACAGGCTGCCTTCACGCGTGGCTATCCACATGGTGCCCGACGGCTGCCGGTATACGGCCCTCACCTCATTGCCGGCTATGGCCGTACTGCCCCGGTCGGGCATGATGTTGGGCAGGCTGGGCCCTGTGAACGACACTTTGTCTATACCGCGCGAGTAGGTGCTCATCCAGAGGTTGCCCTGCCGGTCGGAAAAGCATTGCAGCAGGATGTTGGAAAGGCGCCGCGCCGGGTCGCTCGGCCGGTTGTGGAAATACTCCAGCCTGTCGGTATCCCGGTCGTAATACGACAGCCCGCCCCCGCGCGGGTAGACCCACATCAACCCGTTGATATCCTCCCACGCGAACGACCATTCCGATATCGAATAGACCCCCACCTTTTCCACCTCCGGTCTGTGGAACCGGACGCGGCCCGTCGGTATGGAAAATTGTACCACTCCCTCGGCAGGCATATCTATCCACGCCTCGCCGCGGCTGTCGACGTAAGCCGAAACAGGTTCGTCCGACGGAAGCGCCGGGTGCGACGCGCGGCGGTAAGGCCGCCCGGGGCCGCCGTCGGGGTCCCACAGCAGGAATCCGCCGCCACTGGTAAGGACGAGGTACCGGCCGTCGCCGGAAGGGTATATCACCGTCACCGGATAGTCGGAAACGCGGTACCCGGCCGTGGCGGCCAGCCGCTCGTCGAGCGTGAGGATAGTTCCGGAACCGGTCCCGCAAAGGAACCCGCCCTCCACGGGCAGGCAGCAGTTCAACTCCGGCAGTTCGGCCGTAAACACGGTTTCCCCGTCCGGCCCGCCGCATACCAGAAGGCCTCCGTCCGTGACCACCACATCCCGGCCCCGCAGGTCGGTTACGACCGTAAGTACATTGTCCGAGGGAAGGGCGCTATTGCCGGTATGGTGGTGGCTTATGGCGGTGGAATGTATGTCGGCGGTGGGAACTGCCTCTATTATTCCCGGGCCGGTCAGCAGCCAGACCCGTCCCGACGGGCTGAAATACAGCCCCTCCACCGTATGGTTACGGTGCAGCTCCCCGGGCAGTACCGGCACGAACACGCCGGTCGCCCTGTCCACCTGGTAAGCCTTGCCGTCGTAGGTGCGGACCCATATTTTGCCGTACATGTCCTCGCCGATTTCATCGATACGGGGATTGGTAACCTGCGGGTTGCGCTCTGAAACTGGGCGGTAGTGCCGGAACCTGTGGCCGTCGAAACTGTTCAGCCCGTTGAACGTCCCGAACCACATCAGGTCCCTGCTGTCCTGGAAAATTGCCGATACGGTATGCTGCGACAGGCCGTCGTTTACCGAATAGTGCTCGAACGTACAATCGGGCTGGCCCAGCGCACCGTGGCCTGTCGCGGCCACGAGGCATACGGTGAGCAGAAAGCCGGCAACACCTTTGTAGAGACGGTCCATAGGCAGTAGTTTCTTACTCTCGACAAAGATATAAAAAGGCCGGGTTGTAAAAAACCCCAACAATTTCAGGCACAGCCTTAGCCGACAGGAAACGTGCGTAATATTGCAACGGTGCCGAAATCTCCACACGACACCACGATTTGCCCACATCCGCCGCCTCCATAGGCATTACCGGCCTGCTGGTCGATGTAGTCTAAGCGCCTTTCCCGGTCCATTTATCCGGTCCTCACTCGGGTACGAACGGCTCACCCGCTAACCGTCGTTCACCTCCACAAATTAAATCCCGGGCCTGATTACAGGGGCCCGGGATTTTTTATTTACTAAAAATCAAAACGAAAAATATGGCGTACATTACAAATGTAACGACGAACAAAATCTTCAATCTTATATCTAACTCCTCTGTATAATCATTATTTGCTTTTTTTGCCTCTTTGTGTAAAAAATAATTGATAAAACAAAAAAAGGTCATAATTAAGGCTGAAATAAATATCTCTCCTACCATCTGTTACTAACTGAAAATCAAAACGAAAAAGAGAGCATACAATACAAAAGTCAAAACAGCACATGCCTGAAAAATAAGGTAGGAGTTCTCAGTAT
>JAJQCA010000007.1 GCA_021202985.1 Alistipes sp. | reverse complement strand
GGGCTGCAGCGAAGTGGCGGGTGGTGCCGAGTAATACAGCCGGCAGAATAAAAAAACCGGACCTTTTTACGGGTCCGGCCTTGGGAAGGATGATCGCGTGGAGGCTATTTCCTTTTCCTCCTGCTTTTATTTTTAGACGCCGAGGTCTTTATCGGGTAGTCGGGTTCGACTATGTCCCGAACCAGCGGGATGGGCTTCCCGGTACGGAAATCATACGAGGCCACCATCGAGAAGTCTATCTGTTTCCGTGGCAGGTCGGCCCGTTCGACGCGGATACGTACACGGTCGCCGAGGGTGAAAATGCGGCCGTTCGACCGGCCCACAATCGCGTAGTCGTTCTCGTTATAGACGTAAAAATCGTCGTTCATGTCGCGTAGGGCTACCATACCTTCAATATGGGTCTCCTCCAGCTCCACGTACATACCCCATTCGGTTACGCCCGAAATCGTGCCGTCGAACTCCTGCCCGATACGGTCAAGCATGAATTCCACCATCTTATATTTGATGGAAGCCCTTTCGGCCTCGGCGGCGCGCACCTCCATATCGGAAGAGTGCTCGCACAGGCGTTCGTACACCTCCTTGTCGGCCGACTTGCCGCCCGCGAGGTAATGGGCCAGCAGGCGGTGGACCATCATGTCCGGATAGCGCCTGATGGGCGATGTGAAATGGGTGTAATAGTCGAACGCGAGGCCGTAGTGGCCTATGTTGTCGGTCGAATAGTACGCCTTGGCCATCGTGCGGATAGCGAGGGTAGATACCACGTTTTCCTCGCCTTTGCCCTTGATTTTGGCCATCAGCTTGTTAATCTCCCGGGCAACCGCTTTACCTCCGTCGGCCTTGAAGTTGTAGCCGAAACGCAGGATAAAACTTTTGAAGGTGGCCAGTTTATCGGGATTGGGTTCGTCGTGGACGCGGTAGACGAACGTCCGCTGGGCATTGCGCCCTTTGCCGCGGCTCTTACCCACGAACTCGGCCACCCGCTTGTTTGCCAGAAGCATGAACTCCTCGATTAGCTGGTTCGACTCTTTCTGCTCCTTGAAATAGACCCCGAGCGGCTTGCCGTTCTCGTCGAGTTTAAACTTGGCCTCCTCGCGCTCGAACGAGATGCTGCCCTCGCTGAACCTGCGCTGGCGCAGGGTCTGCGCAAGGCGGTGGAGGGTGAGTATTTCCTCGCGGTAGTCGCCCTGCCCCGTTTCGATAACGCTCTGGGCCTCCTCGTAGGTGAACCTGCGGTCGGAATAGGTGACCGTGCGGCCCAGCCACTGCTGGAGTATATTGGCATCGTCGTCCATCTCGAACACAGCCGAGAAGGTCAGCTTTTCCTCATTCGGGCGCAGGGAACAGAGTTCGTTCGACAGGCGCTCGGGAAGCATCGGCACGGTGCGGTCCACCAGGTATACCGATGTGGCGCGGCTCTCGCCCTCGGTATCCACCACCGAGCCGGGGGTGACGTAATGGGTGACGTCCGCGATATGGACCCCGACCTCCCACGAACCGTTGCTCAGCTTGCGGATGGACAGCGCGTCGTCGAAGTCCTTTGCGTCGGCCGGGTCGATGGTGAAGGTCGGGATACGGCGCATGTCACGGCGTTCGAGGTAGTCCTTCTCCGTTATCTCGCCGGGTATCGCCGCGGCGGCCTCTTCTATCCCGGGCTGGAATTTGTACGGCAGGTCGTATTCGGCCAGTATAGCGTGCATTTCGGCGTCGTTGTTCCCCGCCTTGCCGAAGGTATCGACGACGCGGCCGTTGGGACTTTTGCTGCCTTCGGCCCAGTCGAGGATGCGCACCAGTACTTTTTCGTTATTGGCAATCTTCTGCCCTTCGTCGAGATGAACGAAAATATCCACCGGAACCTTGCGGCTGTCGACCCTTACGAATCCGTAGCTCTTGCCCTCCTCTATCATCATCACGCCCACATAGGTGCGGTTGCTTCTTTCTACTATTTCGACAATCTCGCCTTCGGGCACGCCGTTGCGGCCCACGCGGGTCACCACGAACTTCACCCGGTCGCCGTTGAGGGCAAGCCCCGCGTTACGGGCGTTGACGAACGTGTCCTGCTCCTGTCCTTCGACTTTTATATAGGCCGAACCGCTGGCGAGCATATCCACGATACCTTCCATCGCCTGCTGCGAACCGGGGCTGAGGCGGTATTTCCCGCCGCCGAGCGACTCCACGGTACCCTGGTCGACCATCTGGCGGACGATTTCGCCCGTGGCGGCCCGACCGTCGCGGTCGGCCCCGCCGCTGGCCGCGGCCAGCGCCTTAACGGTGTACCGCTTGGTGGGGAACAGGCGGAACAGCTCTGTAATGACCGCCGAGCGGTCGGTAGGCCTTCCCGCGCGCGACTGCGCCGGGGCGGACCTCGTTTTGTTGTTTTTCTTCTTAGGCATTACAAAATTTTATCGGTGCGGGGTTACAATTCGGAATACCGCCGTGTGCGGCCCTGCCCGCAATCCGGGACAAAGATAATCATTTAACCGTCAACACAGCCTCACCGGTGGTATTTGGCCGCCCGCTTATGAAACCCATACAATTTCCGAACCCGTTTACCTTTTTTTGAACCGGCCCCGTACAACATAACCGGTACTTTCGGCGTCTTTACCGAAACCAATCAAAACTTTTACGATGAAAAAACTCTTTTTGATTTTACTGGCAGGCGCTCTCGCCTGCGGCACGGCGCTGGCCCAGGGCGATGCCGGGAGCTCCCGGCACACCCTGTCGGTCGGCATCGGGGCCTGGCCCGCCACTTACGACAACGAGGTGATCGACGGCCTGAGCAGCTATTGGTACTACGCGGGTCCGTCGTCCGACATTCACCGCCTCTGGTAGGGCGACAAACAAACCTATTACGGTCCTATGCGCACTGCCGGAGCCATTTCCCTCTCCTACGGTTACCGCGCCCTTCCGTGGCTCGCCGTGAAGGCTTCGGGGACCTACACCGGGTTGTACCAGAAGACCTACCACGCATCGGACGGCTCACAGGCCCGGAACGTATCGAGACACTACGTCTACCTGATGCCGGGACTCGACTTTTTCTGGCTCAGGCGGCCCTGTGTGGAGATGTACTCCGGTTTCGAAATCGGGGCCGGGTTCGTGGTGGCCAACGACTGGGATTACAGCAGCAAATCGTTCGCGGGCGGACAGGTGACACTGGCCGGTATCCGGGTTGGCCGCGGTAAATTTTACTTTATGTCGGAGCTCGGTTACGGGATGCGTGGTATCGCCACGGCCGGGGCGGGAATCCGGTTCTAACTTTTAAAAATCAAAGCTATGAAAACATTCAGCATAACTAAGTATGCGGCCATGGCCGCGGTAGCCATCGCTGCCCTGTCATGCAAGGTTGACGAAGGGACCAGCTCGTGGACACAGGATAAGAATTACACCCTGGCCATGGACGTGAATACGGTGGTGGACGACTACTTCACCATAGCCCGTGCCGGATTCGCCACGGTGTGCTACGACGGAGCCACGGAGGACGAAAAAATAATATACGAGAACTCCGTACTCAAAGGCTACAAATTCCGGAAACTCGAAAAAAGGTGGAGCGTGGACCACAACGAACGGAGCTTTTATATCGAAATAACTTACGGTCCGGAAGGAGAACCCGACCAGATAAAGATACTGCGCAGCACCAAATACGATTACGAGGATACCGCCCCGTTCGACAGCTGTAAGCTGGTCAACCTCGGCGAAGACGTATGGGAGCTGAGGGTGAAGAACGCCGTCACGCACCAGCCCACATACACATACCGCGACGGCAGCGCCTCGTTTATCTTCGAGACAGGGGAGTGGACTTACTATCCCGCGAGTATGTCGGTAAGCGGCAAAGGCAGGTATAACAGCTATCTGACCTACCAGCCGGGGGGCAACCCGGTGGAGGTGGAATGGGAACTGTCGGACGGCAGGGTTGTAAATACGGACCCGTATTATATGAGCGACCTGCGGCAGGGGATGCTCGATATAACGGCCGGCCCGCAGGGCGCGGAGAAAGAGAGCGTCCGCGTACGGTTCGACTGGGATAAGGTCGAGTGGGAAGCCGTGGAGCGGTAGCGATAAAATCGTGCGTTCGTGCCCGGACCCTTATGCGGTCCGGGCATTTTTATTTTACAATTTACTACCTTTACGCGAAATTATTTAACGAACGGCAATGCAGCGACTCAGGTACGTCTTTATTATACTCTTAATGTCCCTCCCGGCCTTCGCGGCCAACGGGCAGGCGGACGTGGTGAAATGGTCTTCCTCCACGGAGAACAACCCCGACGGGACTGTCTCGGTAAGGTTTACGGCCGATATCGAGCCGGGATGGCACATTTACGATATTGAGGAGTACGAGCTGGGGCCTACCTCCACTTCGGTGGCCGTCCTTTCGGCCGATGGGCTGGAACCGGTAGGCCCGGTGAGGGAAGTGACGCGGCCCACGAGGAAATTCGACGAGCTGTTCGACCTCGAAATAGGCTACCACGAAACCCGCGCGGTCCTGGAGCAGCGCGTGCGCGTGGCCGGAGAGTCGGGTACGCTGGAGGTGGAGATAGAATGGATGGCCTGCGACGACAGGACATGCCTCGCCCCGCAGACACTGGAGCTGACCGTGGAGGTGCCGGCAAATCCGGCGGCGGCATCGGCAGCGGCGGGAGGCACGGGTGAAACCGGGGTTGCAGGTCCGGACGGCGAGGCGGACGGGCTGGCCGACGACAATCGGGACGGCGTATTCCCCGATGCCGTGGAGGCGGCAGGTGCGCAGGATAACGCCGAGTTCCGGCAGGCGGCCGACCCGCTGGGCGGTTCGCTGTGGAGGATAATCCTCGCCGCCATGAAATGGGCGCTGGCGGCCATACTTACCCCGTGCGTGTTCCCGATGATTCCGATGACCGTCTCGTTCTTTATGAAAGAGGGCACTTCGAAGGCCGGCAGCCGCTTCCGGGCGCTGATGTACGGTTTCTTTATAGTTGCCATCTACACGATACCCATCGCGACCATTATTCTGATAACCCGTTTCCTGGGCGGGGAGACTGTAACCTCCGATATCTTTAACTGGCTCTCGACCCACTGGTTGCCCAATATACTGTTCTTCCTGATATTCATGTTTTTCGCCGCATCGTTCTTCGGAGCGTTCGAGCTGAACCTGCCGAGCTGGCTGGTTACGAAATCCGACAGTAAATCCGAGAAGGGCGGACTTGCGGGGGTGTTCTTTATGGTTTTTAATGTGTTGGTGTTATCCTTTTTGTTCACGTTTGGATTCGTCGGCAGCGCGCTCACCGAGGCCACTTCGGGCGGTAACTGGCTGAGGCCCATAATCGCGATACTCTCCTACTCGGTGGTATTCGCCATGCCGTTCACCCTGTTCGCCTTCTTCCCTTCGTGGATGGAGAAACTGCCCCGCAGCGGCGGGTGGCTCAACTCGGTGAAGGTGGTGCTCGGGTTCGTGGAAGTCGCCCTCGGGCTTAAATTCCTCAGCGTGGCCGACCAGACATACCACTGGGGAATACTCGACCGGGAAATTTACCTCGCCGTCTGGATTGTGGTGTTCAGCCTTATGGGGGCCTACCTGCTGGGCAAAATCAAATTCAAACACGACAGCGAGGTCAAATATATCGGTGTGGGAAGGCTGGCGCTGGTTATAGCGACTTTTACCTTCGTGGTCTACCTTATTCCCGGCATGTTCGGGGCGCCCCTCAAGGGCATTTCCGGTTACCTGCCGCCCATGCACACGCAGGACTTCGTGGCCGGCGGTAACGGAGGGCACCCCGCGGACGGGCAGGCCATAAGGGCCGAAGCTCCGCTCTACGGCGACTTCCTGCATCTTCCGCACGGGCTGGATGGATTCTTCGACCTCGACCAGGCGCAGGATTACGCCGACCGGGTGGGCAAACCTCTCTTTGTGGATGTAACGGGCCACGGATGCGTCAATTGCCGCGAAATGGAGGCCCGGGTCTGGTCCGACCCGAGGGTGCTGGAACTGTTGCGGGACGAGTTCGTTATCGTGGCCCTCTATGTGGACGATAAGAAGAACGTCCCCGAGGAGAAGTGGGTCACAACCGCAAACGGCCGGACGCTCAAGAGCCTCGGAAAGATAAACGCCTACCGCACCATGCAACTGTACGGAACCAACGCGCAGCCGCTCTACATCATACAGGGCCGCGGCGGCCGGATACTGGCCGGGCCGCGGGGCTACGACCTCAGCGTCGAGAATTTCATCGCCTTCCTGCGGGAAGGTGTCGACCGCTACCGTACATTCTAACCCGGCAGGGCGGTGGGCCGGATGTGGAACCCGTGGCACGGATGTACGAAATGGAGCGAGGGGTGCCGAAACTGCTATGTCTACCGCGGCGACAGCCGGCGCGGACGTGACGCTTCGCAGGTCTATCGCACGCGGGATTTCGACTTGCCGCTGCGTAAAAAACGGGACGGGTCGCCCCGGCTCGAACCCGGCTCAACGGTCTATACCTGTTTTACGTCCGATTTTTTTCTCCGGGAAGCCGACCCGTGGCGCGCCGACGCGTGGGATATGATGCGCACCCGCGGGGACCTTCATTTCTTTTTTATTACAAAACGTATCGAACGGGCCGCCGGGTGCCTGCCCGGGGACTGGGGCGAAGGATGGGATAATGTCACCATTTGCTGTACGGTGGAAAACGGGGAAGAAGCCGCCCGGCGACTCCCGGTTTACCTGTCCCTCCCGCTGCGGTCGAGGACGGTTATTTGCGAACCGCTGCTCGGTCCCGTCGACCTGTCGCCGTATCTGGGCGGGGTGGAGAGCGTTATAGTGGGCGGCGAGTCGGGAATTGCGGCGCGGCCGTGCAATTACGACTGGGTCCTCTCCATACGGGAGCAGTGCCGGGAGGCAGGGGTTGCTTTCACTTTCCGGCAAACCGGTTACCGGCTTGTCAAAGACGGACGGCTCTTTTTGGTGCCGCGCAAAATGTAGCACCGGCAGGCTCGCAAGGCGGGGATTAACCTGAAGTAAAAGCCGCTGTTTGATAGAAACAGACGGACCGCAGAGGGTGGGCCCCTTACGGCAGACCGGTTACCGGCGTGTCTTTATACAGCCGACTCCGCATCGTGACGGTGGTCGGAGAAAGACATGCCGCGCAAAATGCAGCACCGGCAGGCCCGCAAGGCGGGGATGAACCTGAAGTAATAAACCGTAGTTTTAGAGAGGAAGATGGACCGCGGTGGGTGCCCCTTCCGGAAGACCGGCTACCGGCTTGTCAAAGACGGACGGCCCGCCGTGAATAATAAAAGCCGCATCATAAGAATTTCACTACTCCTTCCCTATCCTCGTTACCACATAGGCCGGGAATACGTCGTCGCGGCCGCGCTCCCCGAATGGCCGGAACAGGGGTCGAAGTACCGGCGGGTCGTACTGCTCGGTGCCTGCCACATTCTCCCCGCCCATCGAATTGAGAACCCTCACAAGCCCCGATACCGTATCCCGGCGGTAACCGAACTCTGAGTCGAGTATGAACCCGCCGCCGTCGTCGCCCTTTAGCGACACTCCCCGCTCCAGCCAGAGCAGCGTATCCGCCCGGTAACTGAGCAGCATCGGACCCTGTACGGCCCTGTACAGGTCTTTATAGTCCGTATCGTCGGAATCCGTATCGGCCCATCTGGCCGAGAGTGAGTAATTCAGTTCTATAACGTCGCCTTTACGAAACACATCGCGGAACTCCAGGAGTCCGATGGAATTGACCGTACCGCTGATGGTGGTGGTACCGTTGAGGGTTATCGACTTCATGGTCATGTAGGCGGGGAAAAGCACCTGGAACACCAGGCCGCGCTTGGGAGCCTCGGTTATCTCGAACTTGACGGACCGCCCGGCCGGATAGTCCGAACTCTGGACTATATGGACGCCCTTTTGCGGCAGGTCCAGCTCGCCGGTGGTGTAGAAAGGGATTATTATCCGGTTGTCCCGCATAAAATAGGAGAAGCGGGCTACCCTCGCCAGCGCCTCCACCCACGAAACGTCCCAAGAGGACGAATCGGCCGGCACCCGTTCCACGGGCTGGAGCGGATCGGGCGCGTGGAGGAACGAGAAATTGCCCTCTGCGGTCTGAGACGGGTAGATGTTGTTGTAGAAAACCCTGTCCGCATCCTCGAGGTAGTCGCCCTTGCCGTTTAGCGCCCAGAGCCATACGGCGGTTATGAACGCCGAGGATGCCGCGGCGGGCGACACGGAGACCGAGGTGTCGCCGATTACGGGCGGAATGCCGTAGAACCGGTTGAATGCCCGGTCGCGGAAGGCGTCCCATGCGTCTGCGGCATCGTTGTTAAGCCCGGTGGTTCCCCGCGCCTCGCCGTAGCGCAGCAGCCCCTTCACCCCGGCCAGGTAAGGCGCGGAGGCGAAACCGTCGGGATCGGCAGACACCGTTTTGAACAGGTCGGCCAACCGGCCTACCACCTCCTGGGTCGCTTCGGCCTTTCGCAACCCGTATAGCTGCGCAAGCCCTTCGAGTGCGTAAAATACGCCGCCCCGTTCACGGGCCGAGAGCCTCCAGCCGTTCACCAGAGGGCGGGAGGCTTGCGAAGTGTCCGCCGGGCTCGATTCTACCGGTTGCGGGATGGTATCGAGATGAATGGAATCGGGAAGGACGCTCCCGGTAAGGTACGTGGGATAGTCGGGAATCATGCCGGCGATGGGGACGTAAAGGCTGTCGCAAACGGTCTGCGCCAGGTCCAGCGCGGCGCTCTCCCCGGTCCAGAGGTAGTACTCGCACAGGCCCCGTATCAGCAACCCGTGGCCGGCGAGCTGCGACTCGTCCGCAATGCCGTATTCTACCGTACCGAGGTATCCGGCCGGATTGAGGTTTGCCGTTATGGCGTTGAATACCCCGTCGGCATCCTTGCGGTCGGCACCGGCCGCGCGAGACATAACCACGATGCCCAGCAGGGCGTTACCGGCCCTCGGCGAGACACACTCCCCGCCGTCCGCGCGAAATAGCCCGCCGGTGTCGCGCACCTCCCGCCGGAGGATGGCGAGCGATGCCGCTATCCGCTGGCCTAACTCCCCGCCGACGGCCGTTTCGTTAAACTCCGCCGCCCGGATATTCTCTTTTTTCACGGGCGCCTTCATCAGGCACGAGCAAAAGCCGGCGGCCGCCAGCGGTATTATCCACAGCAATCTCATACAAACAAGGCATTTGCCCGGAATACATGCAATTTTGTTGCCTGCATTCATTAATTAATGCCCGGCCGGTGAGGGCCGGCAAGGGCCGGTGAGGGCCGGCAAGGGCCGGTGAGGCCCGGCAAGGGCCGGTGAGGGACGGTCAGGGACGGGCAGGGCCGGCAAGGGCCGGCAAGGCCCGGGGA
>JAJQCA010000052.1 GCA_021202985.1 Alistipes sp. | reverse complement strand
TTTTTCCTACGGCTCCGCCCGATACAACCCCAGCTCCGCTTCCTCCGCTTCCTCCGCTGTTCGATAAGCCCCTGCCGTCTCCGTTGCTCACAAGTCGCCGCCCGCTATCCGCCAAACCGGCCGCTGTCTCCGCTGCCCGACCAGCCTCTACTGTCTACGCTTACTGAAAGCCGTCGCAACCTGCCTCCTCCTCTCTTCGTTGTCCGCCAAACCGCCCGCTGTCTCCAGTGCCTGACAAATACACCCGCTCCTCCGCTTCCCGCCAGCCCCCTCCCGCCGTATTTCCACCGGGCGGCCTCGGGTTCCCGACCGCCTCGGTGCATGGCTTTATCCTATAAAAAATTCCCCCTCGGAAACCATGCGGTTCGAGGGGAAAAAAGGGGGGAATAATTTGAGCAGTAGGACCCGTTATCAGAATCCAGGACCGCCGCCGCCCGGAGGCGGTCCCATCCTCATTCCGCCCGGTCCGGGGCCGCGCAGGGTATCCGGCCCGTCGCTCCCGGCCGAACCGCTGTTGCCGTAAGTGCGCAGGTTGAAGATAAACTGGAGCGAGTAGTATCGCCCAAGGGTGTTGTATTTTACGTTCTCGATATAGTTGGTGGTGACGTTTCGCCGGAAATTGGTCTTCTGGTCGAACACGTCGTTAACCCCTATGGTTATCTCGCCGCGGCGGTTGCGGAATATCTTTTTGCCGAGGGCGAGGTTTAGCGTGTACACACGGTCGTTATAGTCGTCGGTGATACCTTTGTTCTGCACGTATGAGCCGTTACCCGAGAAGGTTATATCCTGCCAGGTCACCCACTTGAAGCGCAGCGACAAGTAATGCGACATGTATTCGTTGTTCTCCGTGATGGTGTATTTGTCCACGTTGTAGCCCCCGCGGTACATCAGGGTGAAATCGACCCTGTCGCTGATATTACTGCCGATAACCACACCCGCGTTGTAATACTGCCCGAACAGGTCGTTCTTCTCGCCGTCGCTCACGCTGGGCGTTCCGCGCAGGGTGGCGTCCACATTGAAATTGATATTACTGCGAAGCGGGATGACCGGGAAGCCGTAGTTGAAGCCCACACGGCTGTTCCAGTACCCGCTCATATTCCTGTACTCGCGGAGCTGGCTCCCCGGCTGGAGATAGCCTCCGTCCGGGAGCTCGATGTTTGATCCGGTGGAGGTGGTGGTGCGCTCTCCTATATAGTTGTCGCGGACCGAGAAGTGACCCATAATCATCAGGGTGCGGCCTTTCTGAAGGTTGGAGCGGTTGTAGTGGGCCATGACGCTGTGCTCGTAACTCGGTTTGAGGTCGGGGTTACCGACGGTCACCGACTGGATGTTCGAAATGTCCCACACGTCCTGCAGCTGGCTGATGGAGGGGTTCGAAGTGTTCGAGCGGGCGAATACCCGGATGGTATTGCTCGAATTGAACGAATGCTCGATGCGCCCGAAGTAGACTATATTGTCGAAATTGTACTTCAGGTCCTGGTCGACGGGAAACTCCTCGTTGCTGGTCAGTGTGGAGCGCTGGTACTCGAGGCTAAGGTTGAAATTGGTCTTGTCCTTCCGGTAGTTGAAGCCGGGTCCCATCCGCTGTGTGAGGTAACCGCTGTTGTAGATGCTCGAGTAATCCGGGTCGTAATAGTCGTAATAGACGCTGTTCACCTCGTCCCATGTGTATTTTTTACGGTCGGCGTCCGAGTAGCTGTAATTGGCGCGGTACTGGGCGGTTATCTGCCCGTGCTTCGACACGGGTTCGGTATACATCACGCTTCCGCTCAGCGAGTAGCTTTTTGTGTTGTTGTAGGTAAGCTCCCTGTCGATCTCCTGCGACAGGTCGCTGTACGTGGTGAGGTTGTAGCTCTCGCCGTCGCGGTCGTTCTTCGAGTAGCGGCCCCCTATATCGGTGGTCAGCGTCCGGCCTGCCTTGCCGAGCCGCACGCGGTAGATAAGGTTGTTGCCGATATTGAAGCCCCAGTTTTTGGACTCGCTGTTATTGACGTAGTTGTAATAGTAGTCGTAACCGTCGCCCGTGGCGTCCGGCTCCCACCTGTCGGTAAGGGATTCGTAACTGCTCCGGTACCTCTGGAAGCTGAACGATGGCCGCATCATAAGCTGGTGGTTCTCGTTGATCTTGTACTCCAGCCTTGCGTTGAAACGGTGTTCCTGGTTCCTGGTCTTGTTCTGATTGTAGATAGAGTCGGCCCATGCGTACTGGTTGGTGTAGTTCCGCTCGGATTCGCTCCAATATTTGTTGTTGGAATTGTTGAACAGGTAGCTACCCGTAACCTCGATTTTCTTCGCCCAGGTACCCATATAGTTCGCCCCGAACGACTGCACCTGCGAGATTCCGTCCTGCTGCGGGACCATGAACGACCGGGCGCTCCCGAAGCCGCGCATCCCGCCGCCGCGGGAACTCATCCCGCCGCTGCTGTTCGAACTGACGGCCCCGAGGATATCCTCTATCGAGAAATTCTGCTGGTTGACGTTGTTCACCAGCCCGAGAACCGAGAACTGGTGGTTGCCGCCGAAGAAGTTGACGTTCCCGCCCACGTTGTATTTGTTTTTGATACCGTAGGCGCCGTACAACTTACCGAACTGCGCTTTCTGCACATTGGTTACGATATTGATGGCCTTGAAACTGTCCCCGTCGTCCACTCCGGAGAACTCGGCCTGGTCGCTCAGTTTGTTGTAGACCTCGACCGAGGAGATCATTTCCGCCGGCAGGGTCTTTATTGCGGTACTTACGTCCTGCCCGAAGAACTCCTTGCCGTTTACATAGACTTTCTGCACCGTCTCGCCCTGAGCCTCCACTTCGCCGTCCACCACCGTGATACCCGGCATTTTCGATAACAGGGCCTCCGCGTCGGCGTCCTTGGCCACCTTGTAGGCGTCGGCGTTATAGGCCACGGTGTCACCCCGGAGCGAAGTGCGGATAGCCTGCCCCTGGGTCACCACGGCGTCTATCATCGTGGCGTTCTCGTCGAGGCGTATGGTGCCGAGGTTTACCGTCGCCCGGTCTACCGTGACATTGGTCTTATGGTCCTTGTAACCGAGAAACGAGAACGTGAGCGCATACTCCCCGTAATCGATGCCCGGAATATTGACCACACCCCCGTAAACGGAGGTGAAATACTTCGTCTGCGTGGTGTCCGCAAGGCTGCGGACCTCCACGACCGCTCCCGCCACAGGCTGGTCGTTGCCCCGGTCGATAAGCGTCGCTGTAACGGTCCCCTTTTGTGCATAAAGCGAACCGGTGGCGAGCAGCAATACCGCGGCCATCATAATTTTCTTCATTTCTAAATCGTTACAGTTGGTTTGCTGGTAGATATAATCTTATAGGTTTGCGTCTTTATCGTTAACTTCCCTTACGCACCCGATATGCCTGCACGCTCCGGGGATACTCCGGGTTTTTTTGCCGATCTGTTTTAAAGGACGGCCGGCGCATCGGCGGGCGCCGGCAATCCTTCACAGTTTGCACCTTACGGGCGGCGGAAATTACTCCGCGGCGGCCTCGTTAGTTTTGTTTTGGCCGCGGTGGCCGTCACGGTCTTGACGTGGCCGGGGGCCGCGTTCATGGTCCGGCGCCGGGCCGTGGCCGGGGTGGGGACCCCGTTCCCTGTCGTGCATACGGGGGCCGCCTTCCGAGCGCGGGGAGCGCTCGCGCGACTCCTTCCACATGGCGTACTGCTCGGGCGTGAGTATCGCCTCGATACGTGCGTCCATCTCGTCCATCCGGGCCTTACGCGCTTCCATCATAGCCGCATGGGCCTCCTTCATGGCTTCCATCTCCTCCTCGCCCGGGCGTTCGCCCCTCTGCCCGCGTGCGGGCCGTTCGGGACGTGCTTCCGGCTGCGGGGCCAGTTCGATATGGAGGTCGTATATCTGCTGTTTCTGGGCGTCGGTAAGTTCCAGCCTTTCGGCCATCCTTTCCGCCATTTGCTGTGCCCTCTCTTCCGGGCTTCGCTGTTCACCCCTGGGGGTTTGCGCGCTCGCCGAGGCTACGGTAAATAGCGCCGCGAGTGCCAGCATCGTTTTCATCATCGTCTTCATAATTCCTTTTTGCGTTTGTTAATCTTTGTTCGTTGTGTTTTGCCGATTAACTAACGCAAAAATAGACCTGTTTAACCTGCTCCGTAAAGCCGAATCCGCCGAACCGGCTAAAGGCGGGGGTGAATCGCCTTATCGACCCGGTGAACCGGCCAAGCCCGCGGTGGCTTATTGCGGCTTTTTTTCCCGACGGTCCGGCCGGTGAGCGGTCTGTTACCGCGAAAAGTTCGGGGCCGTCTGGAGTTCTGTTGACAACACCTTTCCCCCTCCGTCAATAGCTCTCTTCCTATCTTCTTTCCTTTTCCTTTACATTTTCACTTGCGGGATACCGACGCAGTACTTAACGGCCAATCATCCTCCGGGGATGCAACCCGCCCACGGCTGTAAAACCGTCCGGAGCCGCACGCATTACTCTCATTTCGTTGCCGCCACATCGCCAGTATACCCGAAGTCCCACTCGTCAATATTCCCGTCCACCGGAAGGGCACAGCAACCTATCGATATTGTAGCCGAATCACCGCCAGAACAAGTCTCACTCGGATGCAATATACACCACCGAAACCGCAACAATAATTACATCAACATCGTAGCCGAAAGTCCGCCGGTGGACATCCCACGATAACCGTCCGGAACACCGTGCTATTTCTCCACCTGCCCCCCGAGCCACTGTTTGAACACCGGCACCCGGGCCTTGCTGATTATGATTCGCTCCGGCGCCTGAACCTTCAGGTTCAGGTTGAGCCTGCTGCCGAACCATACCGACACGTCACTCACCGCGCCGCGCGATACGATGAACTGCCTGTTGGCCCGGAAGAAATCCTCCTCGGGCAAATAGGCCATAACGGCTTCCAGCGTCTTGTCGTAACGGTACAGTTCGCCTTTCAGGGTGCAAAGCGTAACCTTCTCGTCCGCCGTATGGAAATAGGCCACCTCCTCCGCCCGAACCGGGATAAGTTTATCCCGCAGGTGGACAAGAAAGGTCAGGGGCGGCCGTGCGGTGGTCTCGCTCAGGGTGCGGATGCGCCCCTTGTAGCTGTCGAGTGCGTTCCCGGTCAGTCGGCTGAACTTATTGATGGCCCGCCGCAAGTCCGCGGGTTTTATGGGTTTCAGCAGATAGTCGATGGTGTTCACGCTGAACGCTTCGAGCGCGTACTCGTCGTAGGCCGTGGTGAAAACCACAGGCGATACTACGTCCACGTTGTCGAAAATCCGGAACGCGTCGCCGTCGGCAAGGTGGATGTCCATAAATATCAGGTCGGGGGCGGGGTTAGTGGTTAGCCACTCCACGGTATCCGACACGCTTTCGAGAGTCGCCGATACCCGGCACTGCGGGCATGCCTCTTTCAGCATGGAGAGAAGGTTTACCGTGGCGGCCGTTTCGTCCTCCACTACCACAATATCCATCGCGCCGTCCTTTTCCATTACAATTCGAGGTGTTTTTCCGGTTCGGTAAGCGGTAACTCCACGGTGAATGTTTCGCCGTCGTTGGTCACCGTAATATCTTTGCCCGTAAGCAGTTTGTACCTGTGCGAAAGGTTTTCCAGGCCGATGCCCGAAGGATCGCCGTCGTGTATCTTGGGCGATACGGGATTCGATACCAGCAGCGCTCCGCCCACGGTCCTTATCGAGACGTTCATCGGTCGGCTACGGGTTATAACGTTGTGTTTCACTATGTTCTCAATCAGGGGCTGGATGGTCAGCGAGGGCATCGTCCAGTCGCGGTACCTCTCTTCCACGTCGATATTAAAGAAAAGTTTACCTTCGTAACGCACCTCGAGCAGGTACTTGTACGCATCCACGAACTTAAGTTCCTCCTCCAGCGTGGTGCCCCCGCTCTGACCGTTTTGTATTATATAACGGAACGTTTCGGACAACCGGTCGATGTAGACCAGGGCCTGGTCGTTGTGCTTCTCCCTCACGAGCATCGCCAGCGAATTGAGCGAATTGAAGAAGAAGTGGGGGTTCATCTGGTTTATCAGCGTGTTGTAGGTCGACTGGAGGTTTTCGTTTTTCAGCAGTTCGTTCTCCAGTACTATCCTCTGTTTCTGGTATATAAGCTGGAATATTTTGCCGTACAGCACGCACAGGATTAGGGTAAAGGCCACCTTGGTGAGAATCGACGGGTCGAAAAGGTTGCGGCCGTTTATCAGCAGCGAACTGGCTCCCGTCCGGGGATGGAATACCGGGGCGCAGAAATAAAACACCACAGCCACAGCCACGCAAACTATCACGCTCACAAGGAAATTGAACCTTTTCCGCCGTACGTTGACCGTAAGGATGCAGAGTAGTATCAGGGCGAAGAACAGGTAGAAAAAGAAGTTGACGTACAGTATAAAATCCGACTCCATAAATTGCCTCATCCAACCACGGTACCCCCCCGGAGGAGCGGGCATTATTTTGATAAGGAAGAAGTTAAAGTTGGCTATCAGGCTGATACCGATAGCGGTAAGCAGGTTAATAAAGACGGTCCTGTATTTCGATATGCTGACGTTCATTAGCTGCGTGTGCCTTTCCGCGGGTGCCGGGGCGGACGGAATATTAGTGTGTGCGCGCAAATATACCTTATAATTCACATAAAACCGTCCGGAGCCATTTTCCCGTCCGGTGAAACGGCAAAATTTCCGGGTGAACCGGCCGGATTTGCCCCGGTCTTTTGGTGGCCGGCCGATTTAAATTGGGTAGTACGTTTTATATTGACGGTGGGTGTGTGCGCACACACAGTGTGGAATTAAAGTGCGGTATTAATCGAGAGGGAAAATCCCGGCTTAATACAACCTGTACTGCGGAACTACCGGCCTGTCTGTTCTGTAGCCTTTTTATAGTGAGCAATATAAAAGGATGCCTACCCTCGGGTCGGGAGAATTTATATAGTCTTCGACTCGGAGTGTGTGCGCACACACAGTGTGGAATTAAAGTGCGGTATTAATCGAGAGGGAAAATCCCGGCTTAATACAACCTGTACTGCGGAACTACCGGCCTGCCTGTTCTGTAACCTTTTTATAGTGAGCACTATAAAAAGATGCCTACCCTCGGGTCGGGAGAATTTATATAGTCGTCGACTCGGTGTGTGTGCGCACACACTCCGATGTTTATGTTGGGGTGTTTTAGAGTCGCAAAGTAGTGAATTTCCCGTTGACCGGGATATATTACCTGCCGGGAGATAAAGAATCGGAACCGTAATTATGGATTTTACGGGCCGGCATATATACTAAAAAGGCATAAACATTACAAGCATCAGGCTTTGTGTGTGCGCACACACATCGGGTCAAGGGCGGCTGCCTTAGAACCGGGAGTATGACAATTCCCGGTAACCGGTTCACATTCCTGCCGGGTAGTGAGTGGGTCAGCCTTGTTTACTGTAATCTTTTAAAAATAAGTCTTTTATTAGCCATGTATTCCGCGGGTGGAATTTGTTCCATATTCAGCGACTGGTGTGTGCGCACACACTTTTCAAAGCGGCACATTCGAAACGGGATGTTGTGCAGTCGATATTTCCGACAACGGAAATATAACTTCCACATTTATTGGGTGATGTGTAGTATAAATAGGTGTGTGCGCACACACATTCGTGGCGGCTCGTGGCGGCTGAACTTGCCTTTTCCCCGGTGGCCGGAATATGTAAATGTTGTCGGGAGGATTTCGAGGGAATATGAAATCGCCGATAGAACCGGATAGTTCTAATCTGTATCCGATGTTGTAAGCCCCGTAGCAAAAGGGGAGTGCCCGACGGCAATCCCGTTATTATTTTCCGGTGATATACAGTCGGGCGGAAACAAGTAATGAATTTCCGCCGGCCGTACCCTAATTTTCGTCCCCCCGGATTACTCCTCGATCCATGTCGAGTACATGATGTAATCCCTTGCCGTGCGTTCGATTATATCGGTTCGCTGGTCTTCGGTAACCTCTTTCACCTTGCGGGCCGGGATACCGGCGTAGACGCTGTTCGGTTCGAGTTCGGTGTTGGCCAGCACGAGGGCGTTGGCCGCGACAATGCAACCGGTGCGCACGATAACGTTGTCGAGAAGGGTGGCTCCCATCCCGATAAGGCATTTGTCCTCGATGGAAGCCCCGTGGACGATTGCGTTGTGGCCTATGGATACGTCGTTGCCGATACGGACCACTGATTTTTTATAGAGCGTGTGAAGTACCGCACCGTCCTGTATATTAACCCGGTCGCCGATTACGATGGGATTCACATCACCGCGCAGCACGGCGTTGTACCAGATTGTGCAGTCGTCCCCGATCGTTACGTCACCGATTATCGAGGCGTTTTCCGCAATAAAAACGTTCCTGCCTATCCGGGGTTCCACCCCGTTAACTTTCTTTATAAGTGCCATATAGCTCGTGTTTTATATTATCATACCCGCAGGGTCGGGATGGCCGCTCTCAGGATTTCGCATTTTTGGTTTTAGCCTCCTGCCACCACGCTTCCAACTGGTCGATGGTATACTCCTTTACGGGTTTGCCGGCCTCTTCGGCCATCTTTTCCACATATCCGAACCGGCCGATAAACTTCTTGTTACACCGTTCCAGCGCCATTTCAGGGTCGACCCCGTAGAGCCGAGCGGCGTTTACAAGTGAAAAGAAGAGGTCGCCGAACTCCTCCTCCAACCGGACGGAATCGCCACCGGGGATGTCGAGAGCGCGAATTTCCGCCTCGGTCTCGGCGAACTCCTCCCGGACCTTCTCCCATACGTCTTCTTTCTTTTCCCAGTCGAAGCCTGCCGAGGCCGCCTTCTCGCCCACGCGGTAGGCCTTCACCATTGCCGGAAGGGTTTGCGGTACGCCCCCCAGGATACCCTTTTTGCGCTTCTTCTCTTTGAGTTTCAACTGTTCCCAGTTGTATTTGACCTCTACGGAATTATCCGCATCGACCGTGCCGAAAACGTGCGGGTGGCGGTACACCAGCTTATCGCACAGGAAATCGATTACGTCGGCGATATCGAACCGGCCTTCCTCGTCGGCTATCCTGGCGTAGAACACCACGTGCAGCAGCAGGTCGCCCAGCTCCTGACGGATACCGTCGTAGTCGCCGTCGGCAATGGCGTCCACCAGTTCGAAGGTCTCCTCGATGGTGCAGTTGCGCAGCGATTCCATCGTCTGTTCGCGGTCCCAGGGGCATTTCACGCGCAGTTCGTCCAGAACGTCCAGCAGCCGTCCGAAGGCTTGGGTCTTTCTTTTATCCATATTATGCGGGTTTTACGCGATTCGTTGGGCAAAGTTAATACATCCGGGCTTACTTTGCACTCCGGTGGATAAAAACAGGAACTTCGGCCCGGCGCGGTAATCGGGTCTGCTCCGGATTAATGTTGTTGTGGTCATTCCGGACGCAGTGAAGGAGCTGCCGCCGGAAATAAAAGACAGATCCTTCGTCGTTTGCAAATCCT
>JAJQCA010000002.1 GCA_021202985.1 Alistipes sp. | reverse complement strand
TGTACCAGGTTATGAACCTGGCCAGGCCCGTTTCAAGTGGCGTGGAGGGATGGTATCCGTAATCGCGGTGGAGCGGAACCGGGGATTTTAAATATCGAAGTATCCCCTGTACCAGGTTATGAACCTGGCCAGGCCCGTTTCAAGTGGCGTGGAGGGATGGTATCCGTAATCGCGGTGGAGCGGAACCGGGGATTTTAAATATCGAAGTATCCCCTGTACCAGGTTATGAACCTGGCCAGGCCCGTTTCAAGTGGCGTGGAGGGATGGTACCCGTAATCGCGGTGGAGCAGGGAGGTGTCGGCCCAGGTGGCGTGAACGTCGCCCGGCTGCATGGGCATATAGTTGCGAATGGCCTCGCGGCCGGTCAGCTTTTCGATAATGGAGATAAACTCCATCAATTTCACGGGCTGAGAGTTGCCTATATTGTAAATGCTTACGTTCGGGGACTGAACGGCATCCCCGGTTGCCGGCCGGGAGGTAAGCACGCGGCATACCCCTTCCGCGATGTCGTCCACGTAGGTGAAGTCGCGGCTCATATCACCGTTATTGAATATGTTGATGGTGCGGCCTTTGAGTATGGACGAGGCGAAGAGGAACGGGGCCATGTCGGGCCTGCCCCACGGGCCGTAGACGGTGAAGAACCTCAGGCCCACCGTCTCCATACCGTAGAGGGAGGCGTAACTGGCTGCGAGTACCTCGTTCGATTTCTTGGTGGCGCCGTAGAAGCTCACGGGAGCGTCGGTACGGTTGGTCTCCCGGTAGGGGATTTCCGTGCTGTTGCCGTAGACGCTGGAACTGCTGGCGTAAACCAGTTTTACCCCCGGCCTGTTGCGGCACAGTTCGAGAATATTGAAAAACCCCTGAAGGTTGGCGTCCACGTAGGCCTGCGGGTTTTCGATGCTGTACCTCACGCCGGCCTGGGCGGCGAGGTGGCATACCTTGTCGAAATCCCGTCCGGCAGTGGCGGCGAGAAGTTGCTCCCGGTCGGCCACGTCGGCGACCATGAATCGCAGCCGCCCGTCGGCCGTCCGACGGAAACCGTCCCCGCCGGCGTCGGCCGCCATGTCTATGCCCAGGTCGGCGAGCCTCGCGGCTTTCAGCGCCGGGTCGTAATAGTCGTTGAGGTTGTCGACACCCGTAACTGTGTGCCCCTGTTCGAGCAGCATTCCCACCGTACGGTGGCCTATAAATCCGGCGCAACCGGTCACCAATATTTCCATAACTCCGTATCGTAAACTTTAATACCGACCGCAAATATACACCTTTTGCCCGAACGCTCCCCGTCCCGGGTGGCACTTTCTTTGTTCTTTAACCTGCTTAAATCGTTGATTATGGCTAAAAAGATTGCCGACCAGTTGGTCGATATGCTCCACGAGGCCGGTGTGGAACGGATATATGCCGTGACGGGCGACAGCCTCAACCCGGTGAACGACGCCGTAAGGCGGCATAAAAGCGTAAAATGGGTCCACGTTCGCCACGAGGAGACCGGCGCCTACGCGGCCGGTGCCGAGGCGCAGCTGAACGGCATAGCGTGCTGCGCGGGCAGTTGCGGCCCGGGCCACGTCCACCTTATAAACGGTCTTTACGACGCCCACCGCACGGGGTGCGCCGTACTCGCCATAGCCTCCGCCATTCCCTCGGCAGAGATGGGAACAAAGTATTTCCAGGAAACAGAACCGGCCAAACTGTTCGCCGACTGTTCCGGTTACAACGAGATGGCCCTCACGCAAGAGCAACTGCCGCGGATGTTGCAGGGAGCCTTACAGCACGCCGTGGGCAGGCAGGAGGTTGCCGTAATCGGCCTTCCGGGTGACCTTGCCCGCAAACACGCCACCGATATAATGAGTTCGCAGAAGATATACGCCACCTCCGCCCACACCATACCGTCGGCTGACGTGCTGGCCCGGTTCGCCGAGCTGGTGGACTCTTCCAAGAAAACGGTGATATTCTGCGGTATAGGCGCCCGTAATGCCCATGCGGAGGTGAAAGAGTTCGCTCGTAAGGCGAAAGCCCCTGTGGCGTATACTTTCAAATCGAAAATGGCTGTACAGTTCGACAACCCCTACGAGATAGGGATGACGGGCCTGCTGGGGCTTCCGGCCGCTTACGAGGCGATGCAGGACGCCGACCTGCTGGTTATGCTCGGCACCGACTTCCCTTACGACCCGTTCCTGCCTGCCCATTGCCCCATCGTGCAGGTCGATATCCGCCCTGAAAGGCTGGGCCGCCGGGCAAAAGTCGAACTCGGCGTGGAGGGGGACGTTAAGGATACCCTCGCCGCACTTATGCCCCTAATCAAGGAACAGAACGATACGACCTTCCTCGAGAAGCAACTCCTCAATTACCGCCACCATGCCGGTATTATGGCCAAAGAGGCGGAGATAAAAGGCCGGGCCGACCGGATTGCCCCCGAGTACGCCGCCACGCTTATAGACCGGTACGCCGCCCGGGACGCTATCTTCACGGTGGATACCGGCATGTGCTGCGTCTGGGGCGCCCGTTACCTTACGGCCACCGGCGAGCGCGAAATGATCGGTTCGTTCAACCACGGCTCGATGGCCAACGCCATGCCGCAGGCCATCGGGGCCGCGCTGGCAAGGCCCGGGCAACAGGTGGTGGCCCTGTGCGGCGACGGCGGTATCTCGATGCTGCTGGGCGACCTGGCTACTATCGTGCAGTACAAACTGCCCGTCAAACTGTTCGTGTTCAACAACCGCGCGCTGGGAATGGTGAAGCTCGAAATGGAGGTCGCCGGGTTCCCCGACTGGCAGACCGATATGTACAACCCCGACTTCGCGAAAGTAGCCGAGGCCATGGGCATGCCCGGTGTCAGGGTCCACGATCCCTCTCAGGTGGAGACGGCCGTCCGGAGCGCCTTCGACATCGACGGCCCGGTACTTATCGAACTGATGACCGACCCCGACTCGCTCGCCCTGCCTCCGCATATCGAATACTCGCAGGTGAAAGGGTTCGCCGAAGCGATGGCGAAGATAATGCTGTCGGGAAATATAGGCGAAGTTTGGGACACCATCCGCAGCAATACCAAGCATATACCAGAGATAGTGTAGGGTCCCGGCCTGGTTACAGGATGCAATATTACTTTACACCATCCGGTATAGTTCGCCTGTTATGTGACAGCCCTGCTGCCCGACGGAGGCGGAGTGTCGGGCCGTATTGCTGGCGACAGGGCGTGCTTGCGTATATGATAAGCAGATTCCTCGCTTGCACTCGGAATGACATGAAATTATATATTTAGTGGCCGGAGGAGACTATATGCTTACCGTTGGAATGCTGGATGATTCGGACAGATTCCAAGCTCGCCCTAAGAAAATTTATGTACCGTAACAACTACCGCTAATCCTGTCCGTAAGCAAGCCGGGAGGGAGATGGTAAAAATATGGAAAACGGGACATGGCGTCCCGTTTTTAATTTGTATCCGGTCCGCCGAAAGGCAGGGTATTTTTTTTAAGGTATTTTGCTTATTTTTACCGTGATGTAAAAATTAGAAACCTATAAAAACCACCCAACCGATGAAGAAAATAATTCTACTCGCAACTTTGTTCGCAGTCGCGGCATGCGGCGGGAACGAAAAACCTGCCAACGGCGTCAAGCTGCTCGATAAGGCCGATTTCCAGACCACCGTCGGCGGTAAAGACGTTTCGCTGTACACAATACAAAACGAAAACGGAATGACCCTCCAGCTCTGTAACTACGGGGCGAGGATTGTGGCCCTCTGGGTTCCGACTAAGGACGGCTCTTTCGTGGATGTTTCGCACGGCTACGAGACCATCGAAGGCTACCTGTCGGCCGGCGATAACAACAGCGGGCCTGTCGTGGGCCGCTACGGTAACCGTATAGCCAACGGTACTTTCCACATCGACGACAAGGAGTACCAAGTGCAGGTGAACGAGAATCACAATCACCTGCACGGCGGCGATACCGGTTTCGGATTCCAGGTTTGGAACGCCACCGAGACCACGGCCGACGGTAATCCCGCCGTGGCTATGAGTTACCTTGCACCCGACGGCGAGGGCGGATATCCGGGCAACCTCGATATTACAGTCACCTATTCGCTCACTCCCGACAACAGGCTGGTAATCGGCTACCGGGCCGAAACCGACGCGCCCACCGTGCTTAACCCGACCAGCCACACCTATTTCAACCTCCACGGCACGGCCGAGGAATCCATCCTGACTCACCAGGTGATGATAGCCGCCGACGGGTTCACGGCTACGGATGAGTACCTTATCCCGACCGGCGAAATCGTGCCGGTGGAAGGTACGCCGCTCGATTTTCGCACTCCCATGGCCGTGGGTGACCGTATCGGCGAGGATTACGAGGCGCTTAACTACGGGCTGGGCTACGACCACAATTTCGTGCTGAATAAATCGGGGATGGGCGTAGAGCTTGCCGCCGAAGTTTACGAACCGGCCACCGGTGTAGTTATGACCGTGTATACCGACCAGCCGGCAATCCAGTTCTACTCGGGTAACTTTATGGACGGATCGGACGTGGGAAAGGGAGGCATACCGTTCAATTACCGCACGGGTATCGCACTCGAGGCGCAGAACTACCCCGACGCCCCGAACCACGACACATTCCCCAGCGCAGAACTGCGCCCGGGCGAGGTTTACACCCAGACCACCGTATACGCGTTCGGTGTAAGGTAAACATGCTCCGGACGACCGAAATGCTCCGGCCTTGCGGCCGGCTGTTTGCCTCCGCAGGGAGGAGAAATCTAATGAAAAAGACAGGGCCCGATAAGTCCTGTCTTTTCTTTTGAAATAAGTATACGAAAGGGTAATGAATTGTTATGCCTGCGGCATCGCCTTATCGTCGCCCGGCTCCGTAAGCAAACTTACGGGCTCGCCCTCTTCCGTCGGTCCCTCACCTTTCGGTTCCTCAGGATATATTAAATAATGTCATCCGGAACGGGGAACGGAATCTACCTGTTATTAATTTTGAACAAGTAGTAAATTATGTCACTTTCGGTTACTTGTGTACATCAAAAAGCAGTGTCATTAATGAGCGTGAGCGAAGAATCTGTCTTTTATGGTTATTTTAAAGGTAATATTGTCCTGCTGATTTTCCGGTTGCATACCGGCAAGCGGTAAACTCTCCTTACACCCTTACCTTGACGATACATTTTTTCACCGTCTTCTCCGGGTCGCCAATCATGGGGGCGTGCCCGTCGCTTGGGAAGAAGATGCAGAACTCGCCGGCTTTGACGGTGAATGTCAGCGAAGGTTTGCCGTCGAACAGCAGGACGTCCTTCTCGGTGTTCATTTCACCGCGCGGCCCGACGCACTCGCCGCGTTCCGCCCAACCGTATGTCTCCTCGCCTTCGAGCAGGACCTGTATGTCTATATACTTGTCGTGAACCTCGAGGGGCGCGTTTTCCGGGAGTTTGAGTTTCCCCTCCTGGATCATGTTCACGTAGATGTCCTTGCCCTGTATTTCAGAAATCCCGTTGGGGAGGGTAGCGAAATCGGCAGTGTGGATAAAATCGAAAGCCTTGGCGAACAACGGATTGAGTCCTTCGTACAGTCTGCTGTTCTTTAACGAATCGAGTATCATAAGTCAGGTTTTATGGTTAATTATCTAAGTTACGTAAACGTCTGCCGTGACCTGCCTCAGTCCGGCAACTTCAGCCGGGCCACCACGGCCTTGTGGTCCGAAAATTCCGAAGCCGGGGCGTCGTAATGCAGGGCCTTTATATCGCGCGAATGGAGGATATAGTCGATGCGGAAAAGGTTGTACAGGCCCCGGAAGGTATTTGAATTTATGCCGTGGCCCTTCTCGGCGAACGTGTCGGCGAGCTTTCCCCGTATCCGGAAATAGACGTACGAAAGCGGCGTGTCGTTAAAGTCGCCACAGACTATGAGCCGGTGCGGGCTGTCGTGTATCACGGGGGCGAGCGTATCGGCCTGGTGGGCGCGGATACGGTAGTTGCGCCGCAGTTTGGAAGCGATACCGCGCACCCTCTCCTCCCGTTCGGGGGTGGGGAGCAGGAACTCCTGGTTCTGGATAAATTCGCGGTCGGAACTGTTCACCGAAGTGGTCTGGAGGTGGTTGTTGAACACCCGCAGGGTATCGCCGTGGATTACCACGTCCACCCACATGGCAGAGTTGTTCGACTCGGGGAAATCCATAATCCCCGAACCGGTGATAGGGTAGTTCGAGTAAACCGCGAGGCCCCATCCGCCGCCGCGCGAGTTCTCTTTTTTGTATTTCACCCTGTTGTGGAGCATCCCGAACGTGGAATCAATCTGGTGTTTCTGCTCGGCGCTGCGGGCCTGGAACTCCTGCATACACAGTATGTCGGGCTTGTAGGTATTCACGATTTGCCCTATGCTGTCGATGCTCGAGGCAATTTTGCCGTCCCCGCCTTCGTACAGGAACCCCATCACGTTATAGGTCATCACCACCAGCGTGCCTTTGGTTTCGCCCTCGTAATGCTTACTGAGGGTGGGCCGGAAAAACAGCGGCAGGTACCCGGCGCCGGCCAGCACCACCACCGCCGGAATCACCACGAAATATTTCCACCTCACTACCCAGTAGAGGGCAAGGATTATATTCACCACGAACAGAATCGGGGCCGCCAGCCCGGCGAAGGCGAAAATCCAGTTGGTCTCCGGGTTGATATACCGCGCCAGATAAGCCGATAGGAGCATCCCGGCGGCCACGAGGGTAAGTATCAGCACCACTATATCCAGCAGTGTCGTGCCCCGCCGCTTTTTGCCGCTTCGGGAGCCGTAATATGAACCGTATTGGCCGGTGTACTTCACTGTCTGTAAATTATCGCATGGCGAATTGCCGGAAATATATCCTCCCCGGCCGTCGCGGGGATCGCCTTGCGGCTGAAAACAGGGATAAAGATAACAAAAAACGCATGGAAAACCACCCGTTTACCATGCGCCGATAGGTTATTATAAAGCCGGTTTAAGCCGCCGGCCGTCCATTTTGCGTAATCAATAATAGAGCGTTCCCTTCTTTTTCCACCAACGGAGAAGCATCCAACCCCACAGCATGCCGCCCACATGGGCGAAGTGGGCCACGTTGTCCATGCGTCCGGAAACACCAAGCATCAGCTCGATAACCCCGTATATTATAACGAAATATTTGGCCTTCATCGGTATGGGCGGGAACAGAAGCATAATGATACTGTTCGGATGAAGCATCCCGAAACCCAGCAAGATACCGAATATCGCCCCGGATGCGCCCACCGTGGGTACGTTGACCCGCGAGGCGTACTGCGCTACGCTCACCGTGCCGTTCATCACCGCCTCTTCTATACCGCTCAGTTCGATCCATGCCACCCCGAGTTGCAGCAGTGCCGCCCCGATACCGCACACCATATAGTAAATCAGAAACCGTTTGCTCCCCAGGTCGTACTCCAGCACCCGTCCGAACATCCAGAGGGCGAACATGTTGAAAAAGAAGTGCGAGAACCCGGCATGCAGGAACATATAGGTCACCACCTGGTGGGGCATAAAGAAAGGGCTCTTCCAGAAGAACAGCGCGAGTTTGGCGTAGATGAGGTCCACCGTGCCTGCGGGCAGGACCGAAACGGCCAGAAAAAAAAGGGCGTTGATTATAAGGAGGTTCTTTACCACCGGAGGGGTCGAGAACTGGTTGCTGGCGAGCATTTTACTGATTGGTTTATTTCACAAACGGCGCTCGGGACCTTCCCGGCGGAGTGCAAAGTTATTATTTTGTTTCGGTAATTTGTAACCCCGTCGGGGTAATTAAGGCTTACGTAGCAAATAACCTGCCCCTTAGTCCAGTTTGCGCCGGATTTCGTCGGCCGGGAAGAGGGCCATTACCCTGCGGCCCGAGGGGGTATAGCTATGGTTGGCGCATTCCAGAAGCTGACGCCGCAGCTCCTCGAGCTGTTCGACGGTGGTCTTCCTGCTCCGCGACATAGAGCCTATGGAGGCGAGGGCCGAGGCGGCCTTCTGCTGCCGGAGCTCGCCCCCGGTTCCGTCACGCATGGCGTCGAGCAGGTCATAGACCAACTGTTCCACCGGCAGGTCGGTGAAATCCGCCGGGACCGCCTTTATCTCGATGCCCTGGTCGCCCGGGAACTCTATGTCGAACCCGAACGAGGTAAAATCCTCCCCGAATTCCTTCACCAGCGAAAGGTCGTCGAGCGACATGGCTATCTTCTCCGGGAACAGTAACTGCTGGCTCACGCTCGAATTGTTCCCGAGCATCACCATGAAGCGGTCGTACAGCACGGCTTCGTGGGCGCGCAGGATATCCACCACCGCGAGGCAGCCTCCGATGGTGGTAGCGAAATAACGGTTGCCGACCGGTAACACCGGGCTTTCCGCCTCAGCGGCAAGGTCTATCATGCCCTGTATGCCGTCCTCCCGGTCGATAAACTCGAGGTAAGAGTAGTCTTCGAACATGCTGTCCACGCCGGCGCTGTCGATATATTTCAACTCCCCGCTCTCCTGGTACGGGCCGTGAACCGGGTCGAAGCCCGGCCCGTGCCCTGCGGCGTCCGGTCCTCCGGAGTTCTTCCCCGCGCGTGACCTGCCTCCCGGCCCGGGTATCCCGTCGGCCGGGGAGGGGTCGAAATCGGGCAGCATACTTTCGCTGACCGGTAGCTGTATCTCGTCGCCGTACTTCTCGAACGGGTTGAATTCCGGGTTGGCCGTTATACGGGGATGGGGGTATACCGTCTTGTCCCTGGCCACGGGGATTTGCACCGAGGTGTCGAGGTTGAAGTCGAGCGCCGGTACCGCACCCGATTTGGCCAGCGCCTCGCGAATAGCGGCGTTTATAATCTGCCATATATCTCCGCCGTCGGTGAATTTCACCTCGGTCTTCTGCGGGTGTACGTTCACGTCGATGCGCTCCGGGTCGATCGTCAGGTAGAGGAAATAGGAGGGCTGGGTGCCCGGCTGGATAAGTTTGTCGTAGGCCGATATGACGGCCTTATGGAAATACGGGCTTCGGAAATAGCGGCCGTTTATAAACAGGAACTGCTCGCGGTTGGTCTGCCGTGCCGATTCCGGCCGGCCGGTGAATCCCTCGATACGCACAATGGATGTGTCGGCCGTGACGTCCAGCAGGTTGCGCGATATATTCTTCCCGATTACACCCACCACCCTCTGGCGAAGCGTGCCCGGGGGGAGCTTGGCAAGGAGCGAATCCCCGTCGTAGAGGTTGAAACCTATGTCGGGGTTGCAAAGGGCCACCCTCTGGAACTCGGCCGTGATATGGCGCGCCTCGGTAGAACTCTTTTCGAGGAACCGCCTGCGGGCGGGAACGTTGTAGAACAGGTTACGCACGGAGAACTGCGAACCTACCGGGCAGCTTACCGGGGTCTGCGCCGAGAATTTGCCGCCGTTTAACTCCACCTGCGTCCCGATTTCCTGGCCGGCCGTACGGGTTTTGAGCTGCACCTCGGCCACCGACGCTATCGAGGCGAGGGCTTCCCCCCTGAAGCCGAACGTGGAGAGGGTGTAGATATCCTCCACAGTGGTTATCTTGCTCGTGGCGTGCCGCTCGAAGGCCATGCGGGCGTCGGCCGGGTCCATCCCGCAGCCGTCGTCCACTACCTGGATGAGGGCTTTGCCGCCGTCCCGGAAGCACACGGTTATGTTTTTACTGCCCGCGTCCACCGAGTTCTCCACCATCTCC
>JAJQCA010000066.1 GCA_021202985.1 Alistipes sp. | reverse complement strand
CCTTCTATCAACGAATCTGATTTATATTTTTCAATCGTAATACAAATCAATTCAGTCAATTCAAATTTATTTTTGACTATGAAATTACCTAGCAATTTCCCTATCTGACATTCCACATACGATCTTTTTTCAATTTGTTCACTTGCCACTAAAACTTTATCAATCCAAGAATGTAATTTATTAGGATCTATTTTACCCTCTTTATCCGTACCAGGAAGTATATTCAAATTATCAATTATAGCATAACCTTTTCTAAATTTTAATTTAGACAAATCTTCCGACTCTTCATATATTTCATCTGGTCTATAAATAATCATTTTAATAATTTCAATATAAGAAACGGGATTTGTAACTAATTCTTCAAACAGCTTATGTGGGGTATATTTTGACAAATCCAATAAGGGAACGCACATTAATTCTAAATTGGCTAGTTCCTCATTTCCTATATCATCCCTTTTGTATAATTCATCTAGTATTTCTTCAATTTTATATGAATTTGGAAGTGGCTCTTTATTTTGAGAAAAGCAACCATAAAGGATATTTTTAATGTTGTCAGTAGAAATTTTATCTGGTACGTGACGGCATATATCGATGCAGCAGGAAAATCTTCTTCGTTCCGATAATTTTAATATCGCATAATTGATTTCCTCGTTAGTACCATCGTAAAATCTAATTCCATCCCAATACTCCGATATTATCTCAGGTTCTAATCCTTCTAGAAAATTCCACAGCCGTATAGTTTCATTGAGGGATAAAAAGAAAATTACTCGTACTTTCTTAGATAGAGAATTAGGGAGAGATTTATATATGAATATGACTTCTTCAAATGTTTTTGAATTTAGTAAGCGCCAGAAGAAACTCCTTAGAAAATTCTCATTAACCTCATTTAAATCAACTGATCTCAACACTTGTTCTTTCAGACTTTCATCATTCAACACTATTTCTCCGAAAGCCTGTCCTAATATATTAGACTCTTTAACTTCTGTACTCATTTTGAAAATGGTTTCATACCCATAGTCCTTTGTCAGATTTTTAATAGCCTCAATTCTTATCGAAAAAGATCTCCAACCTTTTTCCTTATAATCTTGGTTTGGTACTGGATTAACATCCTCTAAAGAATGTCTATCAAACATCCATTTTACAAGTGCTATTGGATTCTGAGGTTTGAGCTTATCATAAAGACGTAAATACGGTAACAGTTGCTCCTCGTTCATAGACCACTCCGCATCCGGATATTCACGATTGTGGTGTATTTCAGTTCTCAACTGATTCCATAATAAGTTTTCAGTATCATCTATCGCATTTATATTTTTTTCAATGTGGTCAAGAATTTCATTCCTTTTGGGGTCGGTGGTTGCGGGACTTGTCGAAATTTCTAATAAGTCTAAAATTTCAGTTATAGAATTATTTGTTGTTTCTAATAGCATCGATATAATTTCGTCATAAGTCCTTTGACGTTCATATATATTAAATTGATTAAGTTTTATTTTTCCGTAAAACCTCCACCTCATAGTATGTGTATCCATTCCTGTTTCACTATCCATCTTGGGAATTAATGCAACTAATAATTCCCAACCTTTTTCGCGGTTTTGAGTTATAAGTAATCTTAATACTTCAATTCTTTCATCTATGCTGGCGAAAGTTTGATGATGCCATGCTCTATGTATTTCTTTAAGACTATTTAAGGCCTTGGAGGTACCATTATCATCTTTGTATTGGATAAAAGAAAGTAATGCTAATGAAGCACGACTTAAATATTTCGGATCCCAAGATATGGATTCAAGCGCCCAAATAATTCCGTGATACGATCCTCGTCCATATATCGGATTAATTTTACTTCCTAGTGTTAAAAGACTTTTAGGAATGTGACTTTGGGAGCGGATTAATTTTTCAACGGCATTTAAAAACTCACTGGGAGAAGCTTCCGCGATTAAAGGGAGCAGTTTATCAATAGATTTCCATAGATATTCATTATCTGATGAAAGGATTTCCCTAATAATTGAATCCACCCAGACAACCGGGTTTTTTATATTAGGATTTTTTATTTGATCGCCCAATATTGAAATTAGAATAAGAGTATGAATGACTCCTTCTCTAATTCTGTATGAATATGTGCGTTTGTCTTGCTGAAAAAAGAAACCATTTATCTTTTCTTTCTCCTCAATATTTTCATCCACTTCAGAGAAAACATCAATGGCAATTTCCTGTAAATTTTGAATGTCTTTTGATGTGAAAAACTTCATGGAATGTAAAAATGCATCCAAAGGTGATGTCACTCTCCAGTAATCATCGATATGTATAATGGGCGCATCGTCCGAGAGAGACCATTTAGTTATTTGATCTATATGATCTTCATATGCTAGTTTTGATAATTTTTGTATAGCTTTTTTATCCCCTTCATAACAATCACGCCACCTACCTATAAGGATTGCAGGGATAATATCCCGACAATGATCTTTGCTTGCCCAGAGAGGAGTGGAGTAATCATATTCCAGACTACGTCTAAGTACCGAAATATTACGGATACATTCCTTTGATAGCTGCTCCGCATTTTTATAACCCGATTTCTTCAATGCTTCGACAAATCCATCTCTATCTATTTCTGGTAACTCAATTAGATTTCCACTTATTTTATAATCACTTATACCCAAAGGAACAAAAACAGTATGACCATTTAAGACGGCTTGATTGAAGTTTCCCTCATCTTCAAATGAAGGAATTAAAATTAACGGAGTCTGACTGCAAGATAATTGTCTAAAAGCATCAGTAGTACTTACGATTAAGCTCCGAGCAAAAAAATCTTCCCGGCATTCATCTGAAGTAATGAAAGACGCTATTATGAATGCTGTCGATTCTTGCTTAGATAAAGACTTAATGAAAAAAATATCATTTGTTCTGAGAGAATCTGTTAAAGCATTTTTTTCATTTACTCTACCACTGAGAATTACATCTGGATCTAAAGAATGTGTTTTATTCCTTGACCATTTATCCCAAAAAGCATCTGTTGTATCCAATGAATTATCAGGATAATTTTTTATAATTTCAGAGGAAACCCAAGCAGCTACTGAAGGAGTGTTTTCAAGCCACTCTTCAAGTTCTTCAGCTGTTATTACTTTTATATCTTTCCAGAAATTTTCTTTTTTTCGCTCCTCTATCCATCTATTAGCTCTTGTCCATATTCTAGGAGTTATAAAAATATATGTAGTTTCTTGGGGATTCAGACCCAAGGGATCTTTTTTACGTTTCTCATAATCTAAGTCTGCCTTGCCTCTAACTCCCTTACTCGTGCCAATTTCCCAACCCGAGCAACCTTCAGGGATGAATTCATTTGATTCATTCGTGTTAATAATACCATCCCATCCACCAAGCTGAATATTATCACCTGAAGGAAAAGTAAGAGTAAATATTTGTGTTATAGAAGCACGTATTAGTCTCCTTAGTATTTCAGGCATCATTTCTTGGGCTTGGCGTTGATTTGTTTCCACCCAGTGTAGTATATCTCTAGTTGTAATCCATTTCATTATCAAATTTTTAGTTACCAAATTTAATTAACTTTTGAACTAATAACTACACCTATACAGACATTTTTATCGTAACTTTAATGTCAACATCTTTTGTAATGAACTGCAGGAGCAATCTCTCTCCCATATACTTAAATACCGTAGTTAATTACAGTATAACATAGAATTTATTTTCTGGATGTCAAGCAGAATAAAACTTACCTCTCCGATAATTTTGGTACGTGATTGAGAAAGTGCCCATAAAACCTTTTCTGGATTATATTCCCTTTGAAATGAGAATGTCGTGTATTTGATCCATCACTTGTCTTTCTTTGCGGATGTCATCATTCAATGATTCGTCGTTCTGACCCAAGCACGAATCAAATCCGATTTTATGAATGGGATGGCAGAATGAGGGACAAGTGTGGGTGATAACTATATCAACATTAGAACGTGTTTCTTCATTAAGGATAGTTTCATCATAAACTACATTCTCGTTTCCCCAGTATATCTTTTGTCCTGCCAAATCCGTTGACATTCTCCTTAACCGCATCTGGCGGTCCACCGATATAGCTCCACCAATACATAAGATATTGGTTACCTGAAATTGAACGACCGTATAGTTGGGTAAGGTTTTTAGCAGGGGATAATCTATGAGTTTAGGCTCGAAATAAGCAGGATCATCATGATTGCCCCTAACCAAGAGAATTTGGACATTTTGTTGTTCGAGTACTCTCTTATATTTTCGTATAGATTCGGGCGCTTCAAAGCTATTCCACAGTCACCAGCAACTAATATAATTGCATTCTGAATACCGTAGTGCTCCACCTTCCCAATCAGAACATCGAACTCTCCATGGATGTCTCCACAAACATAGACGGATTTAAAATTGTCATTCATTTACAGTAGACTCAAGTCTGTTTTCATTTAGTTTAATCTCTGGATTTCCCAAAAATAATCGAATTGGACGACTGGGGTATTTTCAATTGATTTTGAGGAACAACAAGAATAAGATTTTATCCATCTTTATCCACAAGTCCTCCCATCCGTGATGTAATACGATGAAATCTGATGACTTATGTTATCAAGGTGTTGCAAAACAGATTGTTATGCTCTTTATTTGTGTCGGAAATCCAAAAAAATATATGTATATGGAACTGTACATGATCGAACAGAAAACCTATGAGGCTATGAAGGAACGGTTCGAAAAATTCGCCCAGGAAGTCGAAGAATTATGCGAAGACCAAAAGATAGATGGAAATTGGCTGGACAACCAGGATGTGTGTCGGTTATTACATATATCCAAACGGACCCTTCAATATTACCGTGACAGCGGCATGGTTCCTTTTTCTAGGATCGTAAATAAATGCTACTATAAAGCTTCTGATTTACAGAAACTGATTGATAAAAGCAAAGTAAAATAGGTTATGGAAATTCAGTCTCAAAGCTCTGATGAAACCATCCGGTTCATGACCAAACTGGATGAATTGATGGAGAAGATGAAAGCTACCTTTTCCACGCGGACACCCCATCTTAATGGTGAGAAGTATCTCACTAACCAGGATGTTTGTAAACTGCTCCACATAAGCCTGCGTACCCTTCAGGATTACCGCGATAGAGGTAGGCTCGGATATATTCAGATTTCCGGGAAGGTACTTTACAAAGAAACGGAAATAATAAAAATGCTGGAGGATAATTATTCATGTCCTTTAAGTTCGGACTTTTGAAGTTATTTAAAATGAGATATGAAAAAGTTTGATTTTTTCAACTTCGAAATTAATGGAGAATTCATGAATGGTTATGGCATTTATGATATTTATGATTTCTCTACGAGGATACATGGTGTTAAGGGATTTTCACCCATAGAGATTTTGAGCTTACTCAACGACAAATTTGAAACATATATTGAATTGCGCGAAGAAATAGAGGAGAGAATGGTTAGGGAAATTACTCCTCTGATAATAGCTGAAGATAACTCAAGGCTTAAAAATAAGATATACGTGGGACTTATTTTAGATGACTTCTTTTATTATTGTGGTAGCGAAGAATTTGTAGTAACATATTATTGTCCCTACCTGTTAGAAGGTTTTTCCGTAGAGGCGGTTATTGCGGAAGGCGAAATCGAAAATGTCTCTGTTGTCACATATAGTAATGCTTTATTTAATTTAGAAGGAGAGAAAACGGGGATTAATTGATGGATGTCATTTTTCTTTTGTTTTCTTTTATTTGATTTGCACTTCCGACCTTCTGATTATGAGACATACGGTGACAAATGATGCAATATGATTACATTATATTCCAAAGTTATCCCGAAAATATTTTGATGCTCATGTTTGGGATGGGATTTATTTATTAGCTTTATAACCATGAACTTAAATAGCTGTCTTATGGAAAATGAAGAAAAAGAAGAATTGACTTTGAAAAACGTTCCTAAAGCGGTGAATTATCTCATCAACGAGATAGCGGAAATGAGAGCACTTCTCGAAAGTGTTGAGAAACAAATGGGACTGGGAGTGCATAAACATAGACCGATCGGAATAGAAGATGCCTGCCGAATATTAGATTTGACCAAGAATGCGATCAATAAAATGATCAGATCAAAAGATATACCTCATTATGACAAAGGCCAAAAGATTTATTTTTTCGAAGATGAATTAATCCAATGGGTAGAACAATCCCGTGTAGAGAAAGAGCAAATAGCGTTTCCCATTCGAAGGCGCAAATATTAAAATATGTGATAATGAAATTTAACCGGCGGGAACTATATGATCTAGTCTGGAGTGAGCCCATGACCACTCTTGCAAAAAGATTCAACATTTCTGACAACGGAATACGCAAACATTGTAAATCAATGAATATCCCATATCCTCCCGCTGGGTATTGGGCCAAGGTATACCATGGCAAATCTGCTGAAAAGGTTCCATTGCCTAATAAATATAAGGGTAAGAAACGTGAGGTGCATTTTAGGGAGCCGGATCCTGGTCAGAAAGTGGATATTAGTATTGAACCTGACCCTTATAGAGAAAGGCAAAAGGAGATTATGGAAGCTTGCGGAGATATATTAATGGTCCCGGAAATATTATATGCTAAAGAGCCAATTATTATCGATACAAAGGAAGACCTAAGGATCAGGACCGATCAAAACCGCCATCTGATAAAAAATCCTTACAAGAGCAAAAAAGGGCCGACATTATCAATCCATGCCACTTCTCCAGAATTTGCGGATAGGGCATTGCGTATATTCTCAACTGTTATTAAAGCACTTCAATTCCGGAATCATGATATAGCTATTAAGGATTTGATGACATTTGCGGTAGTCAATGATGAAGAAATGAAGGTGGATCTGGTTCAGAGGATCCATTCTGGAAAGGACGTTCTTTCTTTCAGAATATATGATAGAAGCTGGGGGCAGAAGGAGATAAAAGATAGCGCTAAAATTCCATTGGAGGAAAAGATCGTGCAGATAATTGCCTATCTGGAGATACATTCGGAACATTTAAAAGCTGAGCGGATCAGGCTTGAGTTAGAACGCAAAAAAGAGGAGGAAAGAAAACGTAAACAGGAGGAATTTGAAAAAAGAAAAGATAAGGAGCTGCAAAGAGTTAAATCGTTATTCACGATGGCCGACCGTTTTTATCATGCCAATGTTCTTCGTGATTACATAACTCGTTTTGAGAATTTCCTTGAAGAAACGGACAATGTAAGTGAGGAAGCATTGACTGAAATAAAATGGGCTAAACATAAGATTGAATGGCTCGACCCATTTATAAACGCTGAAGATGATTATTTGGACGAGGATGACATGGATGAATTGTTATATGAAGAATCTAAACCACAAAACAGCAGGAACTATACATCCTGGTCATCTTCCACTGATATTTCTGAAAATTCTTGGAGAATGAAGTGGTTGTATGAAACATTAAAATGATTTGACAACGGTGAACATTAATAGATTTACTATTATTGTGGAAGTGGCAACTTCTTACTCATGGGTAATACCCACAACGTCTACATAGTTTATACAATGACGGGAATGATACGATAAACGCCGGAGATTTCTCCGGCGTTGTGTTACTGTTCCATTCATAAAGAGAATGTAAATAGTCCATTTTCAATGAATATTTTTGTAAAAGCAAATATAAGAGATATATTGAGTTAGGCGATTAAACATTAGAGATGATAATATGAGAATTTATAATAACCTTGATGTAAACATTGCATCCTTTATTATATGCGGCGATATCCATGGCGAATTCTCCGAGTTACTCTATAAGCTAAAGCTTAAGAAAGTAATCGATGCGGTAATCTTGATTGCAGGAGACTGTGGTATTGGGTTCGAGAAGCGAGCATATTACGACCAGTTATATAACAAACTTGAGAAAACGCTGGATAAATTAAATTGCCAGTTATTACTATTGCGCGGAAACCATGACGATCCGAAGTATTTCGACGATGAGTTGCTGGATTTTCCACGGATGAAAACTGTTCCGGATTATAGCGTCATCCGATTCAGGGATAGAAATATACTGTGTGTGGGAGGTGGCATCTCTGTGGATAGAATCGATCGAATCGCCGCAATGAAAGAGGATCGAGTTGAAGAAAAGAATAATCCTTTTTATTACTGGGAGAATGAAAAGCCTTTTTATGATGAAGATAATTTAACCGAGCTTAAAAATTCTTCCATTGGCATCGACACCGTAATTACCCATACATGTCCTTCTTTTTGTTTCCCTGTCAATAAGTCCGGAATTCAGATATGGCTTAAAAGAGATCCACAGTTGGCTGCCGATTTAAATGTTGAGCGGTCCATACCCGATAAGATATTAGATAAGCTCAACAAAGATGGGCATCCGCTTAAAGAGTGGTATTATGGTCATTTTCATGCATCCCATTTCGAGGTGATTGATGATGTTAAGTTTACTGCTTTGAACATTATGGAACTAAAGATACTTTATTGAACCATCTATATTATTCGGTTATTTTTATTTCTATCTACGATGCAATATGACGACATGCGATATAACACATCGTCAGGGTATTGCATTCTAATTGATGCTTATGAAAATATTTTGAAAGATAATAATGAATTGAATGAGGAAACCACTGAAGAAATAAGATGGGCAAGAGAAAAGCTCACTTTAAGGTCCCTTATATTATAGGGGCCTTTTTTATCGATTAGTCCTGCCCAATCTTTTGAGCAGGACTAATAATATCACCAGCTTAGATTAATCGAATATCTCCCGAACCTACTTCATGTCTTGTTTAATTTCGGGTGTCGGCGATATACAAACTTTTAAATAGTCAAAACGAACATAATTATGTTGCATTTAGTCTTTAGAGGTATATTTGTTTGATTCTAAAACGCACGTACTTATCTGTCGCCAATATTCTGAATTCGGTATATAATTAAGAAAAAACTGTATCAAAACCAATAAGATTCTTTTATCGGAGGTACTATACAATTAAGAACCCACGATGTTAAAAACGCCAATGGAAGATAAAGAAAAGATTACTCTGCTACTTTACGAACTCAATGGTTCGTATGGGGAAAAAGCATTGGAAGAACTTATTAAAATATACTACTATCCCCTGAAAAGATACTTGAGCATTTTTTTGAAAGACAGAAGAATTGTTAAAGAAGTGTTGTCGGATGTTTTCATTGCCGTGTGGAAAAACCGCGATAAAATCATTTATCCATATTCATTCAATACATACTTTATCGTATAGCGAAATACCGTGCTCTAAAAGAATTAAATAAAGGAAAAATAAAAACGGTTGACATTGACAATATTGAAGTGGAACTATTCAATGACATTCAGACATATTCTCCGGAAGACGCAATTATTTCGATTGAGAATGTTAAAATGATAAACGATCTGGTCGATACACTCCCAGATAAATGCAAAATGGCTTTCAAACTGGTGCGGGAAGATAAAATGAGTTATCGTGAGGCAGCTGAAGTAATGGAGATATCGGTAGGCACTCTTAATTACCATATTTATATGGCTATAAAAAAAATCAAAACACAATTAACGAAATAATTTCAAAGTAGCTCGTATGGATTCTTTTGAGATGATAGACCAAATTATCGCCAATGAACTTTCCGGAGAAATAACCGTGGAAGAAAAGCAAGAGCTCAAACAGTGGCTTGAATCAGACCCTGCGAATGTCGAATTGTTCGATAACCTCAAATATTACTGGAGTACTAATGTAAATATGGCTGATGATGATCTGGATGACTTTCTTAAAGATTTTAGAAAAACATTCAGGATTAAGAAAACTATCAGAGCCATCCGTTATCCGGGTATTGCTAGTTCTTTGGCTCTGATAGTTACAATAATTTTCATGCTTACAGGATCGTTTCAGAGCGATGTTTCCAATATGTCATGGATAACTAGGGGACTGGATCCTGATAAGAATTATTTGATATTATCTGACGGAACAACAAGGGAGTTGGATAAGGGGCATGTAAGCAAGGAATTTTATACCCTGCAAGGTTCACAACCAGGAGAGAATAAACTCATTGTATCCAGAAGAAATATAAGTTCCGTAAGCTTGCCTGACGGAACGGACGCGACAATAAATTCGATGTCCTGGCTTACATTTCCCTCTGAATTCGTCGACGGAGAAAGGAGAGTAAAGCTTTCCGGCGAAGCATATTTCGATGTGGTAGAGGATGAGTTAAACCCGTTTGTAATAGAAATTCATAAAGGAGAAATTGTTGTTCTGGGCACCACGTTGAATGTAATGTCTTATGAAAATCAAAAGTCAGAAGTCACTTTGATAGAGGGGAAAGTTAATATTTACCTGTCGGGAGGAAGAGATAGTGTTAAACTCAAACCAGGTGAGCAGTTAGTTATCTCGGAGAATGATTATGTCATCAACAGCGCAGACATCGAAAACGTCAGTCCGTGGATGGATGGCAATTTCGATTTTGCCGGAAGGCCCTTGAATGAAATAGCTCTTTTATTATCAAAATGGTACGGAGTCACAATAACCTGTGATCCTATTGTTTCTCGAAAGATATTATTATCCGGTACAATTGAAAGGGACATACCGCTGGAAGAATTAATAAGCGTAATAGAGGCAGTACATCCTGTTTCATTCGAAAAAACTGTTAACGGATATTCAATAAAAGCAGCACAAAGTCTCAAATAGCAAATAGGTACACATACCAAAAATCGATAATACCAAACGATAAGTGAAGGGGTTAAACAGCACCATAATTATTTTCATAGCACTCTGTTTCCAATTACTCATAGTTAAAGAAGCGAATTCACAGCAGGTTACTGTTACTTTAAAAGCGAGAAGCGTGTCCATCAATAAGGCCCTTAAGCGCATAACAGCACAAACAGGGATACACTTCGTTTATGATACGGAACTATTTGACGACTCGGGAAAAATTGACCTGTCCTTAGAAAATTCTTCACTCAACGAGTGCTTCGAATCCATTTTTCCCGGCAAACAAACAGATTACATCACAGTCGGCTCGACTGTGGTGATAAAATCAATAACGGATATTGGAAACTATGATTCACGGGTAATTACCGGCACTGTAAAAGATACGCAAGGGGAAGCTATCCCCGGAGCTTTTGTAGTAGATAAATATGAAAAGAACAAAGGTGTATTTTCCGCAAATGACGGCAGATTTAAGATTGAAATCGTAAAGGATTGTACGATTAAGATCAGTTGTTTTGGCATGGAGACTTATGAGTTTTCAGTTGGAGATGCAGAGCATTATAACATCGTTCTAAAGGAGAGAGTACAAACAATCCCTGAGGTTGTGGTAAACGGTATGACTTCGGTCGACCGTAGATTGTTTACGGGAGCCGCCGACCGTTTTCCGGCAGAAAACGTTTTAATATCGGGCGTTACCGAAGCGAGCCGCTCGCTCGAGGGGCGCTCGGCGGGTGTGGTCTTATCAAACGTGTCCGGGACGTTTGGTGCTTCCCCTAAAATAAGGATACGCGGCGCTACTTCGATCTACGGAAATTCCCAGCCGCTTTGGGTGGTGGATGGTGTTATAATCGAAGACGCCTTGGAGATCAACGCCGACGATCTTGCCTCTGGTGATGCCGAAACCATTCTTAGTTCCGCGGTCTCGGGACTTAATCCCCACGATATAGAGAGTTTTCAGATTCTAAAAGACGGTGCTGCTACGTCTATATACGGCGGCCGGGCTATGGCCGGAGTGATTGTCATTACTACTAAAAAAGGCCATCCCGGAGAGAGAAGAGTAAATTATACAGGAGAGTTTTCCGTCCGCTCTAAACCACTGTACGGCAACCGTTCTATACTCAACTCAAGTGAACAAATGGAGGTATTCGGGGATATGGTTACGGATGGCTGGTTCTCACAAAACCAAATGTCGAACGAGGGTTCTTACGGCATTTACGGTAAAATGTATGAATTGTATGGAGAAGAAAATCCTTCCTATCTCCAAAAAGCCGCCCATCGCAATACCGACTGGTTCAATGAACTTTTTCGTAATTCGCTTGTTCAGACCCATTCGGTGAGTTATTCAGGAGGGTCTGAAAGCTCGACCCAGTACGCTTCGATAGGAATAATGGACGATCCGGGTTGGAGCCTTCAAAGTAAAGTACGCCGACTAACGGCTAACCTGAATTATACCCAAACCATAAGGCACAACCTCTCGGCAAACCTTATCACCACAGCTTCTTACCGTACCCAGAACGCTCCCGGAACTTTGGAGCAGAAAACAGATTATAGTTACGGGACGATCACCCGTCCTTCGGATATAAACCCGTACCGGTATGCGATGAATACCAGCCGAACCCTCGATCCCGATGAATCATATCTTTATAACGGGGAGGAATTTAACATAAGGCATGAGTTGGAAAATAATTACTTACGATACAAAGTCACCGACCTAAAATTTCAGGGACAACTGAGATGGATCCCGATCCGGTCGTTGGCTATATCGGCACTCGGTGCGTGGCGTCGACAGGATAACAAAACGTCCCATTATATTAGTCCCGCTTCAAATATGTTCCGAACCTATCTCGATCGTGGAGAAGACTATGACGGACGATACAGCCATTACACTTACCAGGCGACGAGCCGGGATTTACGCCTGACGGCCCTCTGGAACGGGAATCTGTCAGACAGGAATCAAATCACCCTTCTGTCGGGAACAGAGATAAGGGCGGTGGACAGGGAAAATAGCGGCTATATCCCGGATAATCCCGGCGAAGAGTTTTCTACTTATTCCCGGCAGAAAAAACCAGATATGAATACTTATTACCGGGACGTGGCTTTTTTCGGTTCCGTGACTTATTCTTACGCGGGTAAATATATTGTCAACGGTACGGCCCGGTACGAAGGGACGAACCGAATGGGTAGTTCGAAACAGGCACGATGGCTTCCGACAGGGAATATTTCCGGCAGGTGGAACATCCATGAAGAAAATTTCTTCCGGCCGGTTAATTCGGTATTATGCGGTCTTTCGGTCAGGATCTCGTATAGCCTGACGGGCGACACCGGCCCTGACGCGGCCACATTATCCGCGCTCGGACTGGTCTATAATCCATCTAAAAGACCTTACCCCGAATTACAGGAGGACGGTATAACTTATTGGACAACAGAAAACCGGAACCTGACTTATGAAAAGAAGCGCGAATTAAATATCGGACTGGACATAGGTATTTTTAATAATCGTATAAATGTAAGCATGGACTATTACAGGCGCAACAATTACGATCTGATAGGAATGGCAACTACGCAAGGAGTCGGAGGCTTAAGGACGAAATGGGGGAATATAGCTTCGATGAAATCATACGGGTATGAATTGTCTTTTTCAAGTTTAAATATTTCCATGGCTGATTTTCGTTGGTTGACAGACCTGGTTTTCTGGACGGGAAAGACTAAAATTACAAAACTGGAAAGCGACAGCTATATATTCGATCTCGTTTCAGGTTATGGATATGTTAAAGAGGGGTATCCGGTAAGAGCCCTGTTCTCATTTAAATATCTCGGGCTGAATGAGAAGGGATTCCCGATTATCGAAGACTATTTATACGGGCCCACGACCGGCTACATATCATTCGATAATCAGTATACCGATCACCTCGTATACGAAGGGCCAACCGATCCTACGGTAAGCGGTAGTATCGGAAACAATTTCAAATACCGGAACTTCAGCCTCAATATTTATATGACTTATGCGTTCGGGAATAAAGTTAGGCTCGATCCGTTATTCGCAAATAATTATACGGACTACGGTTCGATGCCGAAGGAGATTAAAAACAGGTTTATCAACGACGGGGACAAAACCGATATACCGTCCATTCCCCATTACACCGGTCATGAAAACGGCTTTTTAAACTACGCATACACGGCATACAACTACTCCACCGCGAGGGTGGCGGACGGTGGTTTCTTAAGGCTTAAAGAGGTGTCCCTGCAATACGACCTTCCAAAAGGAATCACGGAGCATTGGAAGTTAAAAAACCTGTCGGTCAAATTCCAAGTGACGAACCTTTGTCTTTTATATTCCGACAAAAGGCTGCACGGGCAGGATCCAGAATACCACAATTCGGGCGGAGTGTCCCTACCAGTTCCCCGTCAGTTCACATTTACTCTAAAAATAGGCTTGTGAAGTTTTTTTTATACAGTCATTTTATATGCCGCATTTCTGTGGTCTTGTAATTCTTTTCTTGAGAAAGACCCCACTGATCGATTGGTTATCGATAGCGAAGAAAAGGTAAGGAAGGTTTTAGTAAACGCCTATCCGGCCAGGCACTGGGCGTGGGTTGCAGAATATTCGTGCGACGAAACCGACCTGCTTTCCTACCTTGAAGTATACCGGGATGAAATGTCGCGGCAGGTGTTCCATTGGGAAGATGTGACCGTAGATATCGGAGATAGCCCGCTTGTGTTATGGACAGACTATTATAACGCGATCTTCCACGCCAACCTCGCTTTGGAATCCATCGGGGAAATGGGTGAAACCGAAAACCTTATGCCCTATAAAGGCGAGGCGCTCATTTGCCGGGCCTTTTGCCATTTTATACTGGTAAATATTTTCTGTAACCATTATAACACCGAAACTTCCGGAATCGATCCGGGCGTTCCCTATGTCACGGCCCCTGAGAAAAACTTTAACCCGCGGTATGACAGGGAAACGGTCGAAACGGTGTATCGTAAAATAGAGGAAGATCTAACCACCGGGCTTCCGCTTCTGGACGATAAAATTCTTCAGGTACCCAAATACCATTTTAACCGGCTGGCCGCCCTGGCTTTCGCCTCGAGATTTTACCTCTATAAGTCCGAGTTTGAGAAAGTGATCGAATATTCATCCGAGATCCTCGATGGCCCGGGCGCACCGGCACTTCGGGATTGGAAAGAACTGAAAGAACTCGAACACCAGGATTACCGGAGGAGGCTCCGGTACTCCGACATTTCGGTGGAAGCCAACCTGATGCTGGGAAGTTTTCACGGGCTGTGGAGCACTTATGGAGGCATGATGGCACCGTCGAGGATCGGCAATAACCTTATCGTACAGCAAACCGAAGGAATGCATCGAAGCGGACTGTGGGGCCGGTCGTATATGGATATACACCTTCACGGAGACTTTTCGGTTGGGCTGGAACCTTATTTTGCCGTACCTAAAATTTGTACCCATCCGGGAGACCTTATGCTCATACCGCTGTTCACGACCGAAGAAGTTCTTTTGAACAGGGCTGAAGCTTATGTTCGCCTCAGCGGCGAGAAAGGCGATGAATGCCTCGATCTGGCCACCGGTGATATTTCGACTTTTTTGAGAGCATACTCAACCCAGAGCGGAGTGACCCGGGAAATGATATCTATTTTTTACGGCCCCGCGATGGATTATTATACTTGGGATAAACCGACCCCTAAAAAAGCCCTCGATCCCGCACTCGGTATTAACGGCGAGGTCGAGGCGTTTATTCATGCACTTCTCCATCTGCGTAGATCGGTTTTTATTCACGAAGGATTCAGATGGTTCGACATAAAAAGATACGGAATAGAAATATACCGCAGGGAGATCGAAAACGGGGAAATAATCAGCCAGACTGATTTTATGCCGCGCACCGACCCTCGCCGCGCTATTCAAATACCGCTGTATGCCATTAAGGCCGGCATGAAACCCAATCCGCGATAATGAATAAATGAACATTAAGAATGACATATCAGAATATATTAGATCGGCTTAATCATTCTATATCGGTCAGATATCCCAAACCATATGGTTTTGCCCGTCGGCTTGCTCCGTTATTGAATGTATCCCAGGATACCATATATAATAAACTCAGTGGACGGACACGGTTCTCAATCGAGGAACTTTTCATACTAATCAACGAGCTGAGAATTCCTCTGAGTGAAATAATGGAAGAAAATCCCGTCGTTGAAATGCACCCGATGGAATTACGTGTTTTCGACCATAATCACCCGGACGGCTCGTCAGGTATGTCAGAATGGTATTCTAAAACCTTCGCTACAGCCTCTGCGTCTGCAAACTCCCGGTTGATGCGGCTATGTAATAATATCCCGGAATTTTCTTTTGCCGATTTGAAATATTTATCAGCTTTTTCCGAGCAGAAATGGTTCTTTTATAATAAGGGCCTTGAAACGGTACCGCCATTGGCACAGATCCTTAAAAAAAATACACATCGGGAAAGGGATTTAAGTTTTTCAGATTCGATCAGAAATATAAAGGCTGCCGAGTATATATTAGGTATTGATATAACTCGGAACTATGTATTGGATTTAATTATGTTCTATGAATATAACCTAATCAGCAAAGACGAGGGCTATAGTATCTTGGAAGATTTGTATAATCTTCTTCAAACATTTGAAAAAATATGTCTTGAAGGAATTGATCCCGGCTCTGGAAAGGTTATAGATATTTATTATCATAGCACGCAAATATATGGCAACAATATAGAAATAATTAAAAGCGACAATATAAATATGGGGATCATATACGCCCATTTCTATAATCCTATTGTAGCAAACCACTCCCACACATTCGATCTGCTCAAGTCGTGGTACACTACATGGAAGCGTTCATCTATTCCTATAACTCAGGCGGGAATCAAAAACCGTATATATTTTATAAACGAACAGAAAAAAGCCCTCGATTACGCCCAAGACGTCTTTGGTATTTGATTTTCATAAAACAAATCTTCCGGATGAGCGTACGGAGTTTCTTCCGCTTTTTCTTATGCAGAGGGTTATTCCTTAAAATCCTACGACCAAATCTTAATAATCCGAAGTTCTTTCGGGCACTATCAATAAATTCTTATTATGCCGTTAAAATTACTGCTTCAGGGATGTAATTACAGGGATTTGTCCGGAATTTTTCGCATTCATTGAAACTCCCTATAAAGGGCTCAGGATTTGCCCGTTGCAGTTGCGGCATAAGGCTTTCAAAGTAGTTTGGTTATCTTTTTTTTGTTACCATAACCGATATTTCTATTTGTAATTTCAAGTAAGGAAATAATAAGGAATTTTTACGTTAACCACACGTGGTTTATCCGTTCCAATACTTGATATTATGAAAAATTACAGACGCGTTCTCGCAACACTGCTATTGGTATTCCCTACGACGGTTATAGGTCAAACCTTGGGAATTAAAACGAACTTGCTCTACTGGGGTACTACAACTCCGAACCTTTCGGTGGAATGGGCCCCTTCTTATAAGGTATCGCTGGACTTTCAGGGGAGTTACAACGGATGGAAGCATTTGGGAAGCGCCGATGCCAACCGCAAATTAAAACATTGGCTCGTTCAGCCCGAAGTGCGGTTCTGGATCTATGAAGCCTTCGACGGTCATTTTCTGGGAATACATCCTTTCTACGGCCAGTACAATTTCAGCAATCTTAAACTGCCGCTTCGGATATTAAAGCAGCTCGACGATCACAGATATCAGGGATACGGAACCGGACTCGGATTCTCTTACGGTTACCAGTGGTATATGGGGCGCCATTGGAACCTTGAATTCGAGTTCGGTTTTGGTTACGCGTACCTGAACTATGACCGATATGGTCATAAGGAATGCAGCCCTTGTTTGGGACATCACCATAAGCATTATTTCGGCCCCACTAAGTTGGGGGTGTCTTTGGTCTATTTAATCAAAAATAAAAACAGGTAGTCATGAAAAGGATAATGATAAACGCAAGCAAGTATCTGATTCTTTTATTCCTTTTATCGGTTCTCCTTTTCCTCGTGGTACTGGATGCAAAAGCCCAGGGACAGGTACTCAACCGGGCGGAAGTGATCGCGGACAGAATATACGACTACGGGCCGGTGGGGGTGGACGGATCAGTAATGATAAGGGGATTGGAGTTGGAAGAGGTTGGAGATTCACTCCTGCTGGCCTTTAATGTCGAAGTGGACCGAAGGGCAATAAATAACCGGCAGAGTTGGCGGATCGTGCCGGAGCTTTCAGTACCGGAGACCGGACAGTCCGCTCAGTTTCCGACACTTCTTATCACGGGCCGTCAGAAAGAGCGCCATTTCCAGCGCAAAGAGTGCTTCGGCAATGAATGGTTTATGGCAAACTATCCCGATCATAAAACATCCGTACCGAAAGGAACCGATACCGTGATAACCTACCGGGTTACCGTGCCGTATGAAGATTGGATGGATAAAGCTCACCTGACCGTGCATCAATACCTCGCCTCGCCCAAAGAGAAACGGCAATTATTCTCATACGGTGGCCACGCAATGATGCGCCCCGAGCCGAAAGCACCCTATCATATCCAGCCACTGGTCAATTACATTACACCTCCAAAAGAGGTAAAACGGAGATCGGCCGCTTATCGAGCTTTGATTGACTTCCCGATGGGACTATCGCGGATCATTGCGGATTACCGCCGCAACCCGGAAGAGCTGGCATTAATTGACAGACAGCTAAGGCTGATAAAGGACAACCCGTATGTAGAGATCGGCGGCATCTATATGGAAGGGTATGCTTCTCCTGACGGAAGGAATGAAAATAACAGACGGCTGTCGGAAGAGAGGGCAAAGGCTTTGGAAAATTACTTCGTCGAACACCACGGAGTCACGAAAGACATAATACACATAACAAATGTCACGGAAGACTGGGACGGAATGCGGACGATCGTCGATGGCTGGGAAGATGCTGCTTCGAAGCAGCGAGTTCTAAAAGTAATCGACAGCCCGGACGCTCCGGATACAAAAGAAAAAAGGCTGCGCGTCCTTCCCGAATGGGTTAGGTTAGTAAAAGAGGTATTTCCGCTCTTGCGAAGGACCGAATACCGTATCGATTTTATGATAAGGGATTTTTCAGTGGAAGAAACGCGCAGCCTTATTGAAACCCATCCGGAGTTATTCTCCCATTATGAATTATATATGTTGGCCATGTCGTATGGCGACAATACAGTCAGGCGGTTGGAGATACTTGAAATGATACTACGCTTTTATCCGGACGATGACATCGCACTTAACAATTATGCCGCGGCGCTTCTCGACGGGGGAGAAATACCTTCCGCCCGCCGGTACCTCGAAAGGATATCCGATAAAACAGTGGCGGCGAACAATCTCGGGATCATCTTTCTTATCGACGGTGATTACGATAAAGCCGAAAGGTGCTTCAGAATCTCCGGTCGCGAAGAATCTTTACACAACCTTCAGGAACTTAAATTAAAAAAGGAAAACGCCGAACGCCTTAATTAAGGCAAGGCAATCCGAAAATACCCGAACAGATATCTTCCCTCCGGGGCGATTCAGGCAGGTTTACCGACTTGTCCCTGCGAAAGCTTTGACTTTGATGAACGACAAACAAATCTTGTTACCATGAAAATATCCGAAGAGAATAAGGCACGACCGCCTTAGTGGTGAAAAGGCCCCATTGCCATAGATTAATAAATTAAAAAAATTACTTCAATGAAAAAGTATCTATTATGGTCAGTAAGTTTACTGATGGCTGCCGCGGTAGCTACCTCATGCAGCAAAGACAAAACGGACGGGCCACCGGTCGGTCCCGATGGCGACGGCAACGCCAAGCTGGTAATTATGCAAAAAAGCGGTACGGCAACCAGGGCGGCCGATCCCAACGATATGGAACCTCCAACAGCGGCCGAATCGGCTTTGGCGACCGAGTTGGCGGTGTATGTGTTCAACGAAGACGACGATCTGTTGGAATACGGGAAAGGAGATATGACCTATACCGGAACGGGTCCTTATACCACCCAGAAATTCAGGCTCACCGTTGGAAACAAACAGTTCTATGTTTTTTCCAATTTACCCACTCTTAACGGGAAATGGGGACAAAAATACGAGGACTTCGAGAAACAAATTCTCAATATAACCTTTACTGGGAATTTGCCCTCTAACATTGCCACGAACAATGAATTCGCGATCGGAACTTTGTGGAGGCCTTTGGAGCCTAAGCTTGTAGAACTACCTGACGCACCGGCGGATGTTTTCAATGTAGACCTGAATATCGGACGGCTTGCATCGAAAATTACCCTGGAAACGGTAACACTGGGAGCGGCGACGATCGAGGGGAGATTACCCGGAGCTATCGTAGCCGGTAGTCCGGCATGGACACTTCGTGCGGTACCCAATAAGATGTATTATGTAGGGCAATACGACCATAACAGTGTTCCCGAAGTACCGTTTGTTCGCAATATGCCTTACGTGAGCGCCGTACACACCGAAGCGCCGGTTACCACGGGTACTACACAGAACCCAGCCTTCGTGCATTATGCCAACAACGCCAACGCCTTAGGTGCTTCTTTATACGCGGTGGAGAATACGAGCGAGAGAAAGGACGATGCATGGGCTGCCAGCGATGCGGGACATTTATATTACGGTAATACAACCCACATCCAGATGAGTTTTGTATACACCCCCGTTCCGGCTGAAATCTACCAAGCCGACAATACTACCGGCGGCTCCATTACGGGAACGGCTTTTTGGACTGCGACTTTCAATGGTGAACGAAGGCTTTATGGTGTCGATCCATCGGCAATAACAGGTGTCACTGAGGTTTGGAGTCACCCCGACGGAAGGATGTACTACAACTTCCCGATCCGCGACCGCGATGAGGACGGTGTCGATAAGCAGTGCCGCATCCTTCGCAACCACTCTTACCGGGTGGCGGTAGATCGGGTTCTAAACTACGGCAGGAATGAAGAAAACAAGGACGTTCCTCCTATTACACCCATCGATGAAGAGGACGAAACCGATGTACACGTAACCGTAACGGTTCTTGACTGGTATCGTATAGACCAGACCGAACCGTTGTAAACTGTAACTGCCGGAGCCGGGGATTACACCCCGGCCCTTAGGCAGGCTTATCCATCATTTTACTATTAAAATAACGGGAGGAGCGCTCGATGAAAAATCTACTCTTTAAAATACTGATACTATCTATTACCATATCGGTGGCCTCTTGCAGCGTTAAGGAGGATATGGACGATTGTCCGCCCCCAGCCGACGAGCGCATCGTTCTCGAATTCGAATGTATAAAGATATATGATACGGGCGATCGTGAAATAGTGTTTAACAAGGTCACCGAGGAACTGGAACTTCTCTTTTACGATAAACAAGGCGACCTTATCTACGACCTGCGCTATACTGCCGCCCAGCTTGCGGGAAACGGATGGGGAGTATATCTCGAACAGCAAAAAGTTAAGGCCGGCAATTATACCCTGCTCGCCCTTGTAAATTACGGCAATGAACACTATACGGTAACAGGCAAAGAGAAACTCGAGACACTGCTGGCCGGATTGAAATACGGCCCTTCCCGAGCGGACGACGAAAACCCGGGAGAGATAAATTTCCCCCTTACCGACACCTATTACGGGCGGTACAATCTGGCGCTCGAATATGATTCGAGTGATCGTGCGCATAAGGTAATGCTGTCGAAAAATACGAATATGATCAACCTTACGGTTGTCTGCCAGGACCAGGATGACTACCGCTCAATCACATCTTTCGAAACCCGTATATCGGGCAACAACACGCTTTACGACTGGAAAAATTCAGCCGTACATGCAAATGCAGTCAGCTATGTTCCATACGCCAGCTCTTATAACGACGAAGGACGTTGGTACACCGACCGCAACAAAACGATGCGCCTTTGGCACACATCGGATCTAAAACTCGAAATCGATGTAACGGCCGACGGCTATATTCATAACCAAACCCAGAACATTGCCCAATGGCTGGTAAAGGACGACAGGTACGATACCGACGAAAAACTCGAACACTATGACGAGTTCAATATAGAAATAACCTTCGCAAAAGGTTTCGTGGTTATCTCCGTAATGATAAACGGATGGTATATCATAGACATAGGGGAGCCGCTTTAAATCCCAGGGTTATCCCCACAAATTGGCGAAGGGTCGAATCCAAACTAAAAGCAGAATATTATGAAATCTAACTATATGCTTCCCACAGTTCTCGCGTTGGCATCGTTATGTCAATGGTCGTGCGTACGGGAAGACTGCGATATAATTCCGGAAGAAGAAGGGACTGCCGAAGTAAGCATTGAAATACGTCTTCCGGGAAGGCCTTCTTCCGTAGAGACACGAGCAATGACCGAACAGAATGAATATCATGTGGAAGATGTGGTCGTATTGGTATTCGACGGTAGCGGAAATTTCCTGCAACGGGCTGATGCGAGGACGGTACAGTCCACGACAGAAGAAAACGTTAAGAGATTTAACATCAAGCTAAAAACAGGCCAGTGCGACCTTTGGCTATTGGCCAACTGCAAATCCATAGTAGACGGTTATACCTTCCCGGCAAATGCGACAAAGACCATAATAAGAGAAAACCTGCTGTTGCAAGTCGCCGGTAAGTGGGATACCTCAGTGACCGGGTTTACCCCTCTGCCGATGTGGGGCGAGAGAACCGGCCTGAACGTAACGCCCGGCTTATCCCTTGTCGGAGCAGCCAACAGCATTCAGCTTGTCAGGTCGGTGGTCAAAGTCGATGTAACGATCGACCGCACGGTAATTCCCGAATCGGACTTCACGATGCAGGCGCTTAACTTCCATAATTGGTCGAACCGCTCAAGAGTTATCCCGGACGATGCGGCTTTCGGTACCGATAAAACCGTGGTCGAAAGGATTAGCGGCGGCACGGAGAGTCCTGTTACCGCTAAAGTCCAAAGTTTTGCATCTACCGATCGCGATTCGGACGGATTCTTTACCAACGTGATATATCTTCCCGAAACACCCCCCGGAACCGCCACCGGAACCACTAACCCGTGCATGGTTATAAATGCAACTCACAATGGAACACCCGGATGGTATAAAACGGAGTTTCTGGACGAAGACGTATCCAGCGGTACCGATCGGTTTCTTCCCCTTATGCGTAACCACCGGTTTAACTTCGAGATAATAGGTGTCGAAGGCAGGGGTTACGCAACGGCTGACGAGGCATACAGTTCCGCAGCCTCGAACCTTATCGTCAGATTACATTCCCACGACGATACTTCGCTAACCAACATCCTGTACGACGGACAGTACTGGCTGGCCTGGGACCCTGATAAGTTCGAGTTTTACCGGGAAGAACATCCTGCGGACGATACCGACAATATTATGCAAATCGAAACCAATTGCGAGGACGGATGGAAATTCGAAAAGGTCGTGGATTCTAACGGGCAACCCGTTACTTGGCTTACGATCCCCACCGCCGAGCAGACGGGAGCAAAAATTACGCGAGCTCGGGTACATTTCGTCGCAAGTGAGAATACCGGAACGGCCCCCAGAACAGCGTTCGTTCACTTCTCAGCCGGACGGATGGATATGGCGGTCGAGGTAACACAGAGCGAGCAGGGGAATGTACGTGTGCGGATACTGGATGAAAACGGAGCCGAGGTAAGCGGCACCGTATGGCTAAAGACTCCGCAAAACCGCAATCTGCCTAAAGAATATACTATCGACTGGCTGCCCCAAGATGCCTCCGTTGCGGTGACCTCGGAACGTACAGGGCAGAACGATCTACTATATGAATCCGGCAGCGGCATCACCGCAGGTACTATTCAGAAAGGTAACGGTAAGCATACATACACGCTAAAATTGCAGGAACTGTATGAAGGGCGGGATTACTACGATAATAACAACAGCCTGCGAACATACGGCAATCAGTACACATTCACCGTCACCGACCACGGAGTGACGGCCTCGACAAGTTTCGATCTGCGGCACCACCTCGATATGATCGCAACGGACATAGACACGCTGGGTTATCGGATGGGGTTTGAACATAACCATAGTTTCTTCTCCACGACGTCTTATCGTGTGACAGGGATATCCGATCCGGCCGATGCAGTGTACAGCGACGAGATGGAAAACGCCGATGTTAACGTGCCTGATGGACAGACCGACACCCGTGATTATAAGTTCCGGCTTCGTAACCCGAATAAAGCCAAAGACGAATCCCGGATCGGAATAAATCTCACCTTCCCGGGGAGCGACCTGCCGGATACGACGCTTTACATCCAGGCATATTACATGTGGTCCAACTGCCATATGACCAGACCGGGAACGACCGTTTGGATACCCGTAAAGCAGGCGTTAAGGAATTACCGGCATGAATGGATGGACGATGGGACGCTCCCCGACTTGTCGGGAATGGAGCCGCATATTATGTGGTCGACCGTTAGCGGTCTTATAACTTCGGTACAGCTCGTTCCGACGCTCGATCCTAATCCGGACCCGATGAAAGCCGAAATAGAAGTACAAATTGGCAATGTGGGTACTGGCAATGCCCTCATATCCTTGGAGGTAGGAGGTACCGTTATCTGGAGCTGGCATATCTGGGTAACTAACTATGTGCCCGGGACCAACGGCAACCCAAACGGTACGGCAGGCAGAGGATTGTACAACTACTCATTTAATGAGTATAAATATGTGACGATGGACAGGAATCTCGGCGCGTTAGGCTATCTGCCCACCCCCGCCACAAATAGAAACCGCATGGGCGGGATGTATTATCAGGCGGGGCGTAAGGATCCTTTCCCTTACAGCGACCATATCGAGGCGGACGGGTCCAAGGATAGGAAGAGTTTACCGGTCATTTCCAATATGACTGATCTTCCGGTGCGCAGGCGGCCCTTTACTACATATACCCACAGTCCGGCTAACTCGGCAAACTATTATAATCTACGCAGAAGTATCGAAGAACCGACCACTTATATTCTTGCACCCGACCATCCGTATGACTGGCTGGACAACCAGAGCGGCTTTGAAAATTGTTTACGTTGGGTGGTCGACTCGGAGGTGGATAAGAAAAGCATCTGGGATCCTTGCCCGGACGGCTGGCAGGTCAGCTTACTTCCGTATTATTATGGAGTGCAAATAGTTGAAAATACAGCAAATCTCATATACGGAGTCACCTTTAAAGACGGCAATTACTTTCCTGCCTCAGGTTGGATAAATCATTCCCGTTTCAGCTATGAGGATATTGGTTTCAATGCGGCGGTAACTAACTATACATTCGGCGAAGCCACGGATATTGACAAGATACCGGTAGCGGAGTTTTGGGGTTTATTGGATATGCATGTGTTTAGAGAGGAGGTATCATCCGTCATCGGAGAAGCAGGCGGTTGGGACGGGACGGATATTCAACCATTAGCCCGGGCTCTTCCCGTACGCTGTATGAGGGAATTCAGCTATCCTCCACAATACGATTAGCCATGAAAAAGATAAGGAACATACCGATAACAGCCGTGGGTGCAGGGATGCTGTCAATAATATGCGCCATGTTTTCCTGCACCCGGGATGCGGACGAAATTTTTTTCCCCGCGCTCGACGCGGCACAGGTTACGCTCAGCATTCAGATGCCGGGTCTGCCTAAGGGTAATTCGGAATCCGAAGCCCAAACGCGCGCTATGCCGGCGGATGAGGGCACCATAAGCGAAGTGGAAGTTCTTCTTTTCCAGACATCGGGCGGAAATTTCATCGCGAGTTATACGGGAACCAATTTACAAACCGATCCCACCGACGCTTCCAAACGAACGTTTACGCTAAAGCTCGAACCGGGGACTTACGACATGATGGTTCTGGCTAACTCTACCGGCATCATCAGTTCCGCAGGATTGACGGCTGATATGACGCGTGCCGAGGTTAGCGAAAAACTGAGGCTGGGACAATCCGGGAAATGGGATATAACGAGTAGTGCGTTGTTCCCGTTCTGGGGGCAGCTCACTAACGCGGTCATACCGAAGGGCAGTGCGTCTTTGGGCGATATTGCGCTGAACCGAGCCGTGGCCAAGATAGATATTGCAATGTCGGCGGCGGTCGAGTCGGAATTAACACTCCAAACCGTTTCAGTATACCATTGGCAAAGCCAGATGGCACTTATCCCCGATGCCGGAACCATGCAGGGCGACGAGGTTATTAAAGCCAGCCAGACGGGAACGAGTTTGTCGCTTGTTCCCGCCTCGGGAAAGATAACCTATTCAGGGGAAGATATAGACAATAGTGAGAGTATAACATCGAAAATCTATCTCAATGAAACACCCAATCCCGGAGTGTCCGCATTTCCAGTGATGCCCTGTCTGGTAGTAGGAGGGATATTGGAGGGATATACCCAGCCCCGATATTATCGTATAGACCTTTATTCGATCGGCTCGGACGGCACCCGTAATTACCGCGATCTGCTCCGCAACCATCACTATACCATCACACTGTCGGAATTACTTACGAACGGTTCGGACGACGAAGAAGATGCCTACCGATCGACGACCGCCTCGATAGAAACCAATATCGTCGACTGGAATGAGAGCGATATGGGGGATATTATCATTAAAGGCCCATGGTGGCTGAAAGTCAAACCGGGAGAAAAAGAATTCCCGAAGAACAGTAACCGCCCGACCGGAGGAACACGCGCAGTTTCCGATCCGTGGGTAGACAATACGATAGAGATCGAAACAAACCAGCCCTTCTGGAAAATAGATATGGCTGCTGCGGTATGGAGTCCGGCGGCCCAGACCGGTTGGCTGGAATTTACCCCGGACGACTGGAATACTGGAAGCACGGTCGAGAAAGTAACCGTACTTCTCGATGAAAACGAAACAGGAGCACCTCGAAGCGTGAAGGTACCCGTAGTAACGGATAACATTGTTTATGAATTGTCGATCACCCAGACCGAAGAAGAATATGTCTGGCTCAGGGTGACCGATAACAGGGGACAGGAATCGACCACGTCCACGGATATCATTCACCTCTCCTATCCGGGCGACGAGGAAGAAGGAACTATCATAGTAGAATGGTTTCCCGAGCATCTGGAAATAGAATTAGACATTCAGGATGGTGACTACAGAACTAATATCAAATTCGTTCCGGGATTTGAAATAAAGGAAGAAAAGGTAACCGGCGGCCGCAGGGTGTACCATTACCGTCTGGAAAAATTCGATAAAGATGATTTCGTTGCAGGCGGCACGGCATACGGTAAACGAGACTGTTTTTTCGATTTCAAGGCAGGGAATAAAACACACCGAATGAATATTACTCATTTGGTAACTGATTTCCTTCTCGATGAATATATTTACCGTATGGACATTCCATACACTTCAGAAATAAATTACAATGCTAATGTCGAGGTAGTGTCCGTCGAGGACCCTTATCAAATTCTTACTCCCGCCTCCCGTCAGGCGATAGAGGATTTTAATACAAACATCCCACCGGGAACTATCTCCGACAATATTTCCAGAAGCAATTTCCCCGTAACCCTTCAACCGACATCTGCTGATCTGGACGGTAAAACAGCGACGATAACCGTAAGACCAAAAGACTTCCATCATCTTATGTCCAAGCCTATCAAAACCATTGAATTAGAAGCCTATCATTTGCAGCCGAACAGCTACATAGTGCCGCCCGGCGGGTCGGTACATATCCCCGTTCGCAAGGCATATAGGGCATGGTCGCAGTATCCGATGAATTCCCGCTTAGACGATAGCGGGCCCATGTCCTGCGAAGTGGTTTGGCAGGACGTAAACGGATTGATAACAGAAGTCTCTCTTACACCGGCGCACAGTCAAAAAGATATCGACAGCGAAATATTCGTCCGAACTTCGAATAATGAAGGGAACGCCGTAGTGGCACTCAAAATGGGAAATGATATCGTCTGGAGCTGGCATATCTGGGTAACAGCTTACCAGCCGTCGGCGACCGGCTCCTATTACCGGTATCCAAATGCGGAAGGTACGGTAATCACGACATTTATGGACCGTAACCTCGGGGCATTAACGAACAACCATGACAACGAAAACAATAGGCGCAAGTCACAGGGATTATTGTATCAGTACGGACGTAAAGATCCGTTTCCGGCGGCTCAGAACATACGGGACTCGACTAAGAGGCACTTCGCGGACAACCACATTCCCGTATATCCACCGGGCATATTCAATAGCGCACCGCTGCAAACCTCACTGAGCGAAGTGCAATCCATAGCCTACTCGATCGCCAATCCGACCACCCACATCAGCGCGAATGCTGCTCCGTTCTGGTGGAGTAACAGGCAAATTGAATGGAGGGTGAGTAGTAACGATGTTTATTACAAAAATGAGTTCGATCCCTGTCCTGAAGGATGGAATTTGGCCAATATCAACCAGGCGTGGGGAACGGTAAACCTGACGGGAAATAACCAGTTTTTTATTCCGCGGCCTAACAAGAACACATCGGATCCGGATAACGATGTCGTAGATTTCGGCTATACGAGATTCGACGGTTACTATATGCCATCGACGGGATTTATAAATGGAGACGGGTACTATCAGTGGGTCGGATATTTCGCGAGTTCTTATAATATGATGATGTCAGGTTCGGCAGGATATCACCGCGGACAGGCCATATATGCTGACTATACAGCAACTAGCACAGTTACCAGATATTCGGGTCAGGATTATGTAAGGACGCTTCCCGTCCGCTGCAGCAGGCTGGATTAACATAGGGATATTTTGAAATGCAGGGGCTATAGCCCTTTCATAAACGTAATTTTTAATAGTGGTAACCCCGGCCCTGCGTGAGCACCGCCGGGGTTTTTATTAGGGCAACAGTATAGGGCTGACCACCTCTGCCCATTCACAGTTGGTAGCGACCAGCCAACGTTGGAAAAGTTAATACGCAAATTGCCGCAGGCATCCGGGAGTATTGTGGGGCCGGAGGTCCAAACCCGTCAGGGTGTGGCTCGGCCTTGCGGATTAATCTTTTGCAAAATTATGCATATTCACAATAGAAAATCATATGAAACTATTTGTTTCCATGAGAAGTTAAACGAATTGCTTAGTCGCCAAAGTTCATTAGGAATAAATCGCTATATTGTGTTTTATTAATCTAATAGTTCCATGAATACGGAAAAAACGATTGAAATAACATGTGAAGAACTGGAGCAAAACCTTGATTATTACTTGGAAAAGGTTCAGTCAGGAATTGAGGTGGTTTTTGAGTATGAAGGTAAATTGTTTTCAATAAAAAGAGATAACTACCGGTCCGGTCATTTGTAAAGATCAGAAGATGTGATTGCTAATACTATACAGAGAGTAAAGCACTCCGACACTTCCTCTGCCTTAATAACCTTCCATACCTGATTAGCAATGAAATTTTTACGGTAGCAAAGCGCTGTCTATTCCGCTGTGCCGGTCATGGAATTAAAATACATCGAGGATATTTAACTACTTTAGGGCAATAGTTCTTCCTTAAAATGAAAGAGTTTTCATCGATATTCTTTACACTACTAATTTCAATCGGGATATTAGCATTGCTATTTATGCCATTGCAATCATTTTCACAGGAGCCGATTCCTGTAATATTACCCCGCAGTTCGCCTCTTCAAGTCAATATATTCGACAGTCTGCCTCCACAAGAATTCAATGTCAAGTGCCTGATAGGAGATTATTGGAGCAAGAACAATGGCCCTCATTTTGAGAATTTCCGCCTATACAGCGATGGGACTTTTAAGATTACCACAGGTTATTCCGGGGGAATATTTCATGCGATCGATGTTTATGGCACTTATTTCATCGACGAGAATAATAACACATTAAGATTTAAAATAAAAGACTTCGAGCAGCGCGGTAATCTTACCGGTAAGCCTAAAATCAGAAAAAGGGACGTAGGTTCGGATGTAGAAATAGTCGGGTTTAACGACACCATAGTTGTTGTCCACACTACGATGTTTGACATGCCGGCCACGAAAGTTTACCGGAGATCTCCCGGAATTATGAAAAACCAGAATTGGTCGTTTCCTGTGAATGATCGCCCGGACTCGGAGATGGGTTGGGTAGGTGCTGACGAAGAAGGTTGGGAGCATTTTATCACATTTAAGGATCATGGGCAATTCACTTACTCAGCCACTAATTCAGAGCTGGGAGAGAATAGTATGAGTTTAAAATTCATGGGCACCTATCATTTATACAACGATAGGGTTTACCTTACAGTCTCCCACAAAGACGCTTACGATGCCGAGGTTGGCAGAACTTTTCGCGATGAATCCTACACTGAAAGATGTGCCTATATTCGCGTTGATCCGAAAAACGAAAGAATCAACCTGTCTGACATGAGGGATATTATTAATGACAACCTTTCAGAAAAACGTTGGCGTTATTTAAATTGTGAATTTGTAACCGACCATCCGATCCCGGATTCATTGAATGAGCAATGGGTTAATATGTGTGTCATTGTAATGCAGTGATAGAACTTTTTTAGCCGGAGTTACTCAGGCATAATCAGGCAATGTTGGTTAAACTTTAATAAAAAATTATGAAAAATAAATTATTCGTATTCACATTTATTTTACTCGCTATTAATACTCATCTTTCTGCCAATACACTCACCAATACGGCAAGCAGGGAAACATTCACTGATGAGGTACAATTCTGTGTCCTGGACGGAGATATAAAAATGACGCTGCGCCGTACCGATAGTGATTTTAAATGTATCGGTATACAGTACTCCGATAAATATTTAAATATGGTAGTGGGCACCTGTCTCGAATTAAAAAGGGAAGGGAAATATTATGTGGTAGAGATTCAGTACGAAAAGCAAAGGTTCAAGAGAATTGATAAGGCTATCGAGGCATATCTGAAGGATCTTCTAACCCGCAATTATGAACGTGAAAACATTACGGGAGGCGAGAAAATATGGAAACGGTTTGTGAAAGACGGCGGAGTGCGGAAATTTATCGAAATAGCAAAACCGTGGATGGATCACGAGTACCTCGACTCCCCGTGGAATACTACATACGGTTAAACATCAATATTAATACTGTACGGAAATAATGTAACCACACTGATAAAAACTCAAATAAGGACGCCGGAATTATTCCGGCGTCCTTATTTGGTTTTAATGAAACAGTTGGTTTATTCCTTGTCATCAGTTTCAATTGGAACTTGTTTAAGGTTCTTTGCATTCAATTTAGTGACGACTTTTTTCCCGGTCTCTTTTTCGAGTTGCTTCCGGGCGACGGCGGCGACCGAGCCGCCGTCTTGAGCGACTTTTGCGTTCTGTTTTAGAGTGCGAGGCTTGCGCTGCTTTGATATCTCGGTAGTAGAAGCCTCGGCCAGCATATTTAAAACCAATTCGAGGTTGGTCATATTATCACGCAGGCTTTCGGTCTTTAATCCTTTATGCTGCTTATACTGTTTAGTGGTCATTCCCGACCAAGCGACAGTAATAATATCGGTAAGCGTGGCATACTGTTGCCCTTTTTTGACTCCGCGACGTTCCCACTCATCGGTAAGTTCCTTGCGAACCTCGATGGACTTAAGGCGCTGGTTGATCCAATTGGCTGAATAACCTTTGCGGTGATAGTATTCCATTAACCGATCAATACCTAATTCCGGGTCGTCGATCTCTTCGAGGCGTTCCCTTGCAACCTCGGCCAGCCACATTTTAAAAGGTTCGGCTTTGGGCGAGGGGATAGACTGAATAAGGCGGAAAAGCTGTTCTACATCGGCTACGTCGGTCATTCTCATTTTGCCGTCAGAGGCCTGCATTTTCAAACCGTGACAATTTGTCACGGTTTCATTTCCCTCAGCTTTAAGCCTTTGCTTTAGCTTTCGCCAATACGCGGTAGGATCGATACTTTCAGTCAGTACAGCAATCACGTCTACAATGGATATATACCATTTTTCCGCTTCGGAATCCCAAACGGAACGGACTTTCTTATCTTCGAATATTTTGATTGCTTCTTGCTTAGTCATGGTTTCAAATTTATAAAAATAAAAGATTTAAACTCTGCTTATTGAAATTTTACCGGTCGAAAATATCCCTGACCTGCTGCATATCTTTTTTAATTCGGCTATCGGCGATCTTGGTATAGTGCAGCGTCATGCGAGTATCGGTGTGGCCGAGCATTTTGGAGATGTTCTCAATAGCTACGCCGCTTTCATGGCAGACAGTCGTAGCATAGGTTCTACGGGCTGTATGAGTGGTCAGGTGCTTTTTAATCTCGCACAGTGCCGCAATTTCCTTAAGATAATCGTTCATCTTCTGGTTACTGGTTATGGGTAACAGGCGGCCTGTCCGCTGGCAACCCGGATCATCTTTGTATTTCTCTAAAATCTGTTGAGGGATTTTAAGTAGTGGCACATGAAACTCGATATCGGTTTTCTCACGGGTTTTCTTGATCCAAGGTTCACCATTATTATCCCGAACAATATGCTCGGAACGAAGAGAATGAGCATCTATATAAGCCATGCCGGTAAAACAACAAAAGATAAAAGTATCCCGGACATGTTCTAGGCGCGGCACACGGAACTCGCGCTTCATTAAGATATCGAGTTCATCCTTTGTAAGTACATCTTTATTTACCGGTTTTGCCGAAAAGTGTATCCCGACAAACGGATCTTTGGTCATCCATTCATTAGCAAGAGCCATATGGATAACTTTCTTAAAGCATTTCATATAGCGGATAACTGTATTAGCCTGACAACCGCGTACCACTTTTAAGTGCATCTCATAGTTGCGTACTAGTTCTCCGTTAACTTCGGCGAGTGTCACATCGTCTTTGCCATAGACACGCTTTATCATATCCTCCATATATCTGCAGCAACTATCGTAACGGCTGACTGTCCGTTTCTCATATTCGATACCGATAAGAGGCCGGAGGTCGTCGTTGTGTTTTCGAAATATCGAGAGCAGAGTGCGCTTTTCTTCCGCACTGTAGAGTTTATTCATTATGATACGGGCTGTAAAATGCGAACCTGTTAATTCCAGTTCTCTGTGAATTGTAAGAGCTTTTAATTTTAGCATCCGGATATACTCGTTCAACTCTACGGCTTTTTTATCCCTTCCGATAACTGTTTCTGTTTTCTGATTCCAGAGGTTTGGTAAAACACTTCTCCTGATTTGGGATTCCGCCCGAATCCCACTCACACTAATCCTAAGCACGATGGGTGCTTCTCCGTTTTTGAGTAATTTAGTTTTGTTGATGAAGAACAAAACGCTAAAAGATTGTCGTCTCATACATACATTTTTTAGTGATCCAAAATTATGTAACCGAGACCGCTTTAGCGTCATGCAAAGTTCTGCTATTCAGTGCAAAATGAACTAAAAAGGTGGACTTTCATTCCTGTCGTTTTAGTCCACCTCCTAACGATTATTTAAGTGCTCTAAAACGCTATTTTTTGCATATAGCCCTAAAACAAAAATCCCCGAATTTCGTTGAAATTCAGGGATTTACTTTAATCTGCATCTTCTGCAAGTGGTGCCACCAAGAATCGAACTAGGGACACACGGATTTTCAGTCCGTTGCTCTACCAACTGAGCTATGGCACCGGGTAGATAAGTCAAAACGTTTTGTCGGGATGCGGCCCGGCCGTGTCCCCGGACAAGGCGTTTTGACGGGTGCAAATTTATAACAAAAAATTTAAACCGCAACACGCCGCGAAAAAAATTTATGAGTTATATTTGTCTTACAATCCCACACGGAATCCAATAAGCACATTTATCCCACCTATATACCCGTCCTATGAAAATCGCGATTGCACAGCAGAACTACACAGTCGGTGCATTGAAGAACAATAAGTTCAAAATCATCGAGAGTATCTACCGCGCGAGGGAGGCCGGGGCGGAACTGGTCGTATTTCCGGAGCATGCCGTCAGCGGGGCCAACTGCTATTACCTTATGAACAAATCGCAGTTTCTGGAAGCCTGCGAGGTAGCGATGGTGGAAATTGCGTCCCATTGCGAGGGTATCGCGGTGCTATTAGGGCTGCCCGTCTACGACCGGAACAAGAGGGTGAGTTCGGCGGTCCTGATAAAAGACCGTCGAATTGTGAAGTTCTTCGGCAAGAAAAACATTTCCTGTGCCGACGAGAAGATCTATTACGACAGCTCCACCGGCTGCGGTTTCGTGAACATAGGCGATAACCGCCTGGCTGTTGTTGTCGGGGAGGATATACAGACCGAGGAGTGGTTCGGCGACAATACGGATGTGGTGGTCAATCTCCATGCCGACAGGTATTTCCGCCGGCGTATCGAGACGCGTTACGACCATATTAAGACCGCGTCTTTCATCCATAAGAAGACCTTCGTGTTCGTGAACCACCTCGGCGGGCAGTCGGAAACTGTGTACGACGGTTCGTCGTGCGTGTTCCGCCGGGGAGAAGGAATTGCTTTCCTAAAGAGCTTCGAGGAGGATTTCGTGGTGGTGGATACGGTTGCGGCATCCCCTGTGCCCATTCCGCCCCAGAACCATACGGTGAATGTTTACAAGGCCATGAAGCTGGGCCTGCACGACTATTTCGAGAAGAACGGCTTTAAGAAGGCGTGCCTCGGCCTGTCGGGCGGGGTCGACTCTGCAGTAGTGCTGGCGGTGGCGGTGGACGTTCTGGGGGCTGAGAACGTCAGGGTGCTGATGCTGCCCTCGCAATTCTCGTCCGAGCACTCGGTGACCGACGCCGTGGAGATGGCCGAAAACCTGGGTGTCGAGTACGACGTGATACCGATAACGGAGGCCTACAACGCCGTCCACGAAAGTATGAAGCCGGTGATAGGCGGCACATCGTTCGACAAGACGGAGGAAAATATCCAGGCCCGCATCCGGTGCGCCATGCTTATGGCACTGGCGAACAAGTTCGGATACATTCTGCTCAACACCTCGAACAAGAGCGAGATAGCTATGGGCTACACCACCCTTTACGGCGATATGGCCGGGGCGTTAAGTATAATCGGCGACCTTTACAAAACGGAGGTTTTCTCCGTCGCGCGTTATATTAACCGACGTATCGAGATAATTCCGGAAAATATCATCAAAAAGGCTCCCTCGGCGGAGCTTAAGGAGGGCCAGAAGGATTCCGACGTTCTGCCGCCGTACGACCTACTGGACGCTATCCTTCTCCGGTTCGTGGAGGAGAACCACGGGGTGGAGGAGATAGTGAACGCGGGCTATGAATACAATATGGTCTCGCACATTGCCGAATGCATAAAGGAGAACGAATTTAAGAGGCGGCAGTTATGCCCGGTGCTTCAGCTGTCGTCGCGGCCGTTCGGCACGGTTTATAAGCTGCCGCTTATCAACAAATATATCCTCTACCCGTACGAGGTGGTTTCGGATAAGGAATGATACCGGCCCACGGGGTTGTGGTCGGGGAGGCATCTTGCGGGATGCCTTCTTTTTTCGAGGTTTTTGAACGTTTTTGCAGGTAGCTAATAGGCAGAAAGTTTGTATATTTGCGCCGGACTAATCCAAACCTGGCCGTTGAAGAACGAAATACGACATAACGGGCTGATATTCGATATCGTGGGTAACCGCGTCGACGTCGCTGTCACGCCCGAGAGCGCCTGCTCCTCCTGCAAGGCCGCGGCCATTTGCGTGGTGAGCGACACGGAGGATAAGGTTATATCCGTCGTTACGGAGCATCCGGAAATCTATGAAATAGGAGAGCAGGTCGAAGTGGCCGTCGGTCGGGGGATGGGCGTAAAGGCCGTCCTGCTGGCCTACGTGGTCCCCTTCATGGTGCTGCTTGCCGCCCTGCTGGCGCTTCTTGGGGCCGGAGCGGGCGAAGTCGCGGCAGGCCTGCTGTCGCTCGGGGCGGTGGGGATTTACTATATCTGTCTTTATTTTTTCAGGAAACATATAGAGAGTGAAATAGTTTTTAAAATAAATAAGCTTAAATGAGCCAGATTCTTATATACACCATACTGACGCTGTGCCTGTTGGGTGTGGTGGCGGCGGTAGTGCTGTTTTTCGTGGCCAAAAAGTTCCATGTCTACGAAGACCCCCGCATCGACGATGTGGAGGCCATGTTGCCGCTGGCCAACTGCGGCGGATGCGGCTACCCGGGCTGCCGGGGCCTTGCGGACGCGCTGGTAAAGCAGGACGACATTTCGTCGCTTTACTGTCCGGTGGGGGGTACGGATACGATGAAACGTGTGGCCGACTATCTCGGTAAATCCGCTCCGGAGAAGGAGCCGCAAGTGGCCGAGGTACGGTGCGGCGGCGCCTGCGACAAGCGTCCGCGTATCAGCGATTACGACGGCGCGCCCTCGTGTGCGGTGGAAAATTCACTGTACAGCGGCGAGACGGGTTGCAACTACGGCTGCCTCGGCAAAGGCGATTGCGTTGTGGTTTGTAACTTCGACGCGATAGCGGTCAACCCGGCCACGGGGCTGCCCGAGGTGGACGCCGAAAAGTGCACCGCCTGCGGGGCCTGCGTCAAGGCCTGCCCGCGGACCATTATAGAACTGCGCAAGAAAGGGCCGAAAAACCGACGGGTATACGTAAGTTGCGTCAACCGCGATAAGGGTGCGGTTTCGCGCAAGCTCTGCACGGTATCGTGCATCGCGTGCGGCAAGTGCGCCAAAATCTGCCCGTTCGAGGCCATCACGGTGGAGAACAACCTGGCCTATATCGATCCCTGCAAGTGCCGGCTGTGCCGCAAGTGCGTACCCGAATGCCCGACCTCGGCAATCGAGGAGGTGAACTTCCCTCCGAAAAAGGAGGCGCCCGCGGGTGGCGATAAGGGCGGTGACGGGGTAGCCGTTAAAGTCCGGGAGCAGACGGCCCCCAAGGCCACTTCGAAAACCGACGGGATTCCGGTCGGCCCGGTAGGCGGGGAGGCGGGAGACAAAGCCGTTCAACAAGCATAAACGAGCAAGTTATGTTAAGAACATTCAGAAAAGGGGGCGTGCATCCCCACGACAATAAACTCAGCCGCGAGGCGGCCATCGAGGTGTTCCCGTTGCCGGAAACGGTCGTCATTCCGCTGTCGCAGCATATAGGCGCCCCGGCGGCCGTGCAGGTGGCCAAGGGCGACAAGGTGAAAGCCGGGCAGCTTATCGCGTCGGCTGCCGGCTTCGTATCGGCCAATATCCATTCGTCCGTGTCGGGCACCGTGGTATCGGTGGACAATGTGGCCGATGCGGGTAATATCCGCCGGCCGGCGGTAACCATCAAGGTGGAAGGCGATGAGTGGGAGGACGGAATTGACCGCACCGGCGGGTTCCGCAAGGCGGACCCTTCCCTTGACGGGGCGGAGATTGTCAAACGCATCGCCGCGGCCGGAATAGTGGGCATGGGCGGCGCGACGTTCCCCACGCAGGTTAAGCTGTCGGTGCCCCCGGGCAAAAAGGCGGAATATCTCGTTATAAACGGCGTGGAGTGCGAACCTTACCTCACGGCCGACCACCGGGTTATGTTGGAGATGGGCGAAGAGCTGCTCGAAGGTATTCGTCTGCTGGCCAAGGCCCTCGGAGTTACCAAATCGTATATCGGGATAGAGAACAATAAACCGGACGCTATAAACCACCTTACCGTGCTGGCTTCGGGCGACCCGGCCATCGAGGTCGTGCCGCTGAAGGTAAAATACCCGCAGGGCGGGGAGAAGCAGCTTATCGCGGCCGTTACCGGGCGCGAAGTGCCCTCGGGCGGCCTGCCGCTCGATGTGGGCGTGGTGGTGCAGAACGTGGGTACGGCGGTGGCCGTTTACGAGGCGGTGGTAAAGAACAAACCGCTGGTGGAGAGGATTGTGACCGTTACGGGCAAAGGCCTCGGCAAACCGTCCAACCTCAAAGTAAGGGTAGGGACCCCGGTAAGTTCCCTTATCGCTTATTGCGGCGGGCTTCCCGGAAGTGCCGGGAAGGTAATCGGCGGCGGTCCCATGATGGGGCGCGCCATGTCTAACCCCGACAGTCCCGTAACAAAAGGCACCTCGGGCATCCTGATTATGGACGGCGCGGAGGCGGTGCGCCGCGCCCCCGAGGCGTGTATTAAATGCGCCAAGTGCGTGGAGGTCTGCCCTATGGGCCTGGAGCCTTACATACTTTATAAGTTAGGCGTGAGAAACCTTTTCCCTGAAATGGAGGAGTATTACGCGCCGGACTGCATAGAGTGCGGCTCCTGTTCGTTCACCTGCCCCGCATCGCTGCCGCTGCTGGACTACATAAGGCTCGGCAAAGGCGAGGTAATGAAAATTATCCGCGCACGTAAAAGCTAACCATCCAAACTATTAACAGTAAACAATTCAAGCAAAGAATAAACCGTACGGTAAATGGAGAAGAAACTAATTGTCGCCCCGTCGCCGCATGTGCACGACAGCTACACGACCACCACCCTGATGAGGGACGTGCTCGTGGCGCTCGTACCTGCGCTGGCGGTGGCCACGGTGATTTACGGGATACAGGTGCTGGTCGTGACGGCAGTAAGCGTTGCGGCCTGCGTCGTTTTCGAATACGTTATACAACGTTTCATGCTCGGCGGCCGGCCGACCGTCGGCGACCTGTCGGCGGTGGTGACGGGAGTCCTGCTGGCGTTCAACTTGCCGGTGTCAATCCCGTTGTGGCTGGTGGTACTCGGGGCGCTGGTGGCTATCGGTGTCGGCAAGATGACCTTCGGGGGGCTGGGCCGCAACCCGTTCAACCCCGCGTTGGTGGGCAGGGTGTTCCTGCTGCTGTCGTTTCCCGTGGCGATGACAACGTTCCCGGCGCCGGAAGGGATCGACGCCATGTCGGGAGCCACGCCGCTGGCGTTCCTGAAGGAGGCCGTGAAGAACGGCCAGCCGCTCAGCGAACTGATGCCCGAGATATCGTACGGCAACCTGCTCTACGGCCTGCACGGCGGCTCGCTCGGTGAAATAGCGGCATTGGCTTTGATACTCGGGTTCGGTTATATGCTGCTGCGCAGGGTAATAACGTGGCACATCCCGGTGGCCGTACTGGGTTCGATGGCCGCATTCGCAGCCATCCTGTGGGGCGTGAACCCCGACACGTATGCCGATCCGCTGTTCCATATCCTGACGGGCGGAGCCCTGTTGGGTGCGATTTTCATGGCCACGGACTACGCCACCTCGCCTATGAGCAAGAACGGGATGATAGCCTACGGCGCGGGCATAGGAATCATTACCATCCTGATACGTACCTGGGGAGCCTATCCCGAGGGTATCTCGTTCGCGATACTTATAATGAACGCGGTCGTGCCGCTTATCAATAAATACATGCGCCCGAGGCGTTTCGGGCAGCCCGCAAAACAGTAACCGGATATGGAGAGTACGCTCAAGAATATGATACTTACCCTGCTGGTGATAACCCTCATCTCGGCAGGGGCGCTCAGCATGGTTTACAGCATGACCAAGGACGCCATCGAACAGTCTAAGAGCGCGAAGACCCTCGAAGCCCTCGAGGGCGTGTTGCCGCCGTTCGACAATAACCCGGCGACCGACACCGTAACGGTGGAGGTGAACAACCTGCCCATAAAAGTATACACCGGCCGAAGCGGCGGAGTGCCGTCAGGTTACGCGGTGGAAACCATTACCCGCAAGGGATACAGCGGTGATATACGCATGATGGTCGGTTTCGAGGCGGGCGGGGACATCTACAATATCGAGGTGCTCGAGCACAGCGAAACCCCGGGGCTGGGCAGCAAGATAGCCGATGATAACAACCCCGTGCTGGTAAGTTTCAAGGGCCGCAACCCGGCCGACCTCGTGATGAAAGTAACTAAAGACGGCGGCGATATTGACGCGATTACGGCTTCGACCATCTCCTCGCGCGCTTATACCGACGCTGTGGAGAGAGCCTACGCCGCCTACCGTACGGTAGCTCTGGGTGAGGAGCAGGCCGGACCGGATATAGCGGACTACCTGCCGGTTACCGGGACGATACCCGACAACTCCCCGGCCGGGGAGGCCGTGATGGTCGAAGCGGGTGCGAAAAGTTACAGGGTTTATCACGGTACCCACGCCGGAGAACTGCTATGGGTGGCCGTGGAGAGCGTTTCGGAGGGTTACAACGCCCCGATAAGGATGCTCGTGAGTTTCTCACCGGACGGAACGGTACTGGACATAAGCGTAATAGAACAGATGGAATCTGAGGATTACGGGGCCGTTATCGGCGACGGGGATAACCCGCTCCGGGCCAGCTTTATCGGCCGCGACCCGGGCAGCATGAAACTGCTGTTCCGTTACGAGGGCGGCGATGTGGACGGGATAAGCGGCTCGTCTATTACCTCGCAGGCCTACGTGGATGCGGTGTCGGGTGCCTACAAGGTGTTTCAGGAATATATGAGTAACCGGTAAACGAACAGGAAAGCGATGAATAAGTTAGCCATATTTACAAAGGGGATAATCAAAGATAACCCCGTTTTCGTACTGCTGCTGGGTATGTGTCCCACCCTGGGGACGACTTCTTCGGCGGTGAACGGCCTGGGTATGGGTGCGGCCACGATGTTCGTGCTGGTGATGTCCAACATCCTGATCTCGTCGGTGAAGAATTTCATTCCCGGGAAGGTTCGCATCCCGGCGTACATAGTCGTCATAGCCTCGCTGGTTACGGTGCTCCAGCTTTGTATGGAGGCCTTCATGGGTGAGCTGTATAAAACCCTCGGGGTGTTCATTCCGCTTATTGTGGTGAACTGTATTATCCTCGGCCGCGCCGAGGCGTTCGCCTCGAAGAACTCGATTTTCGACTCGGCACTGGACGGGCTTGGAATCGGCATCGGCTTCACCCTCGCTCTCACGGCGCTGGGTGCGGTAAGGGAACTGCTCGGCACAGGCGCGCTGTTCGGTTACAGTTTCATTGAGGGCGACGGTATATTGCTGTTTGTGCTGGCTCCCGGAGCGTTCATAGCCCTCGGCTACCTGCTGGTGATATTCAACAAACTGACTGCAAAAAGTAAATAGGTATGGAATACTTTATCATAATTATCGGCTCCATATTCGTAAACAATATAGTCCTTGCGCAATTCCTCGGCATCTGCCCGTTCCTGGGTGTGTCGAGCAAGGTGGGAACATCGGTCGGCATGGGAGCTGCCGTGACGTTTGTAATGGCGATAGCCTCCATTGCGGCTTACCTTCTGCAATACTACGTACTGATACCGCTCGGCATCGGCTTTATGCAGACTATCGTATTTATCCTTGTGATAGCCGCGCTGGTACAGATGGTGGAGATTATCCTTAAGAAGGTCAGCCCCCCTCTTTACCAGGCCCTCGGGGTGTTCCTGCCGTTGATTACGACAAACTGCGCTGTGCTCGGGGTGGCGATTCTGTTGGTGCAGAAGGAGTTCAATCTCCTTGAGTCGGTGGTATTCTCAGTTTCGACGGCAATCGGTTTTACCCTTGCCATCGTGCTGTTCGCCGGGCTGAGGGAGAAACTGGAGTTGGAGGATTTGCCGAAAGCAATGCGCGGAGTGCCGGTTGCGCTGGTCACCGCGGGTATACTCGCGATGGCGTTTATGGGATTTTCGGGTCTTGTATAACCACCCTTCGGGATGGATATAACGATAAAAACCGGCGGCTGGATTATTTCAGCCGCCGGTTTGGTATCCGACTTGCGATAATTCCGTATCTTTGAAAAGGACATGGGTATGAAATTCTACATCGGAGTTGCGGTTTTCCTTATGACAGTACAGGCCCTTTACGGCCAGGCCGAGCGGCGGCGCGACAGGCCGATGCCGGCCGCTACGAATATCGTCAACCGCACAATAGATGTGGACTACATACCCGACTCGGAGCGCACCGAGAGGTTCTACGACAGCCTGCGAAGCAAAACCACGCGCAGGGGTTTCCCCAGCGTCCTGTACAGTACGCTGTTCCGCCGCCAGGTGGATACGACCTATACCGGGCGGTTCGTAGACGAGAGCCGGTATTTCGAACTTTACCAGGGCAGGACCATCGCCAATATCGAGCTCGACCGGGCCGCCGTATATGACCAGTCTAACAACAAGCTGAAGAAGCACCTGAACAACACCCACGTCCTGACCCGACGCAAGGTGATACGCCGCGACCTGCTGTTCCGCACCGGCGACCGGATAGACGCCCAGCAGCTCGTCAACAATAAGCAGATACTGCTCTACCGCCCGTATATGGCGGAGGTCACGTTCGAGATAATTCCGAACCCACACGATTCGATGCTGGTGGATGTGGTAATCCATACCCGCGACAAGTGGAGCATAGGTATCGACGGGCGGTTCCGCTCGCGGGGCAGGTCGATGCTGAGGGTCTACGACGACAATGTACTGGGAACCGGGAACCATCTCGGGATACTGACCAATTTCGACCGCCACCGCCGGGAATACAAGGGTATCGGAGGGGAGTACAACATCCCCAATATTATGGGCAGTTTCTACGAGGCCGACTTCTATGCCGGGGCTTTTTTCTACGACCGGATATTCCAGGGGAGCGTCTATAAAAACTTCATCAACCCCACCGACTACGAACTCGGGTTCGCCGCCAGCCACGACCGGCTGGACTACTATATGCTCTACCTCGACAACACGGAATTCCTGAAACGGACCACCTTCGACTTCTGGACCGGTAAGTCGCTCCACCTGAAAAACATAAATTCCAGCATCTACTTCACAGGGCGTTATTCTTACGCTTTCCATCACGAGCGTCCCCCTTCGACTGCGGACTACAATACCTATTTCAACAACCACAACCGGATAGTGTTCGGGCTGGGGCTGTACCGCGAAAAATTCTACGCGGCCAATATGATATACGGTTACGGCTTTCAGGAGTACCTTGCCGCCGGGTACCGCGCCGAACTTACCGGCGGATACAACTGGGGGGAGTTCCGCGACGACTACTACGTCGGCCTGAGCCTTCATAAAGGGGGATTCCACCGGCTCGGCTTTTTCCGGGCGGGCGTCGACGTGGGAACCTTCATAGGAAGGAACGACGGTAAACTGTGGCAAAGTGCGCTGGACGTAGAGTTCAAATGGTATTCGAACCTCTTCAAAGTGGGGCGCAGTAGCCTGCGTCAATTTGTTACCCTTAACCATACCCGGGGTTGGAACCGCGGCACGGGTAGCAACGAGGTGGTAAGGTTCACGAAAGAGCACGGACCGCGAACCATTCGCGAGTGGAGTGTGGGTCGTGTACGGTCGGTGCTGAACACCGAGAGCGTTTTCTTCACTCCCTACAAGCCGGTCGGCTTCCGGGTGGCGGTTTTCGGCTGGGCCGACTTCGCCACCATCGGTAACAACAACAACATCTTCCGCAACAGCTTCTACAACACCTTCGGGGTAGGGGTAAGGCTTAAAAACGAGCGGCTCACCTTCAGCGCCATAGAGATAAAGATAGGAGCGGCGCTCGGTAAGGGCGGCTTCCAGAAGAACCAGTGGTTCAACGTCGGTTCGGAACAGCGGGTCATGTACGACCGCTTCCTGCCAACGGTCCCGGATGTGGTGAGCTACGATTAGCCCAACGGGTGGCTGCTTTTATTAGATAAGGGTCGTCACGGTTCGGTTCTCGGGTGAATTACGGGAAACTTAGAGCCTGCCATTATGTGTTCATAGCATCGGTTCAGGAATTGGGGGCCATACAAATTACAATCAGGCCGGTCCCAAAAAAGGACCGGCCTGATTGTTAACTGTTACCATCCGTCAACTTTTCCTTATCAGTTCCATTCCTGAAACTATTGCGGCTTCGTTGTCGGGAAGCGATTTCCACGCCCTTTCGGGGAGGGATTTTTTCAGCCCCCGGAAGGCGCTCTCCACCGTTATGGCCGGGCGAACCTTCAGGTAACCGCCGAGCATCATGGTATTGAACAGCCGGGTATTACCCCGCCGGGCACACTCCTCAGTGGCTTCGAGCACGTATACGTCGATATCCGTGCGGGTAGGGGGGTGGACAATACCGTTCGGGTCGTATATCAGCAAGCCGCCCGGTTTTATCATCGGTTCGAACTTGTCCATGCTCTGCTGGTTGAGCAGTATGGCCGTGTCGAAGTCGTGCGCGATGGGGGAACTTATGGGGCTGTCGCTCAGTATTACCGTCACGTTGGCCGTGCCGCCGCGCATCTCCGGACCGTACGAGGGCATCCAACTCACCTCGTAATCCTGCATGACCCCGCTGTATGCCAGTATCTTGCCCATGGACAGCACGCCCTGTCCGCCGAACCCCGCTATGATAATCTCCTCTTTCATGGTTCCCATCGCAGTTTAAACGTTCTTAATGTCCCCGAGGGGGTAGGCCGGCAGGAGGTTCTCCTCCATCCACCGGTTGGCGGCCACGGGGGTAAGTTTCCACCCGCTGCTGCACGTTGCCACGAACTCCACAAGCGACAGGCCCTTGCCCGCCATAGAGTTCTCGAACGCGGTTCGTACCGCCTTTTTGGCCTTGCGGACGTTCGCCGGGGAATTGACCGCCTGCCGCGTGACGTAACATACGCCGTCGAGCATGGCTACCATGTCGCCGATTTTGTAGGGATAGCCGTGGAGTTTAACATCGCGGCCCTGCGGGCTGGTCGCAGTCACCATACCCGGGAGGGTGGTGGGCGACATCTGGCCCCCCGTCATCCCGTAAATGGCGTTATTCACATAGATGACCGTTATGTTTTCCCCGCGGTTGCAGGCATGTATCGTTTCGCCGGTACCGATGGCCGCCAGGTCGCCGTCGCCCTGATAGGTAAAAACCATCTTGTCCGGGCAGACCCGCTTGATGCCGGTCGCCACCGCGCAGGCGCGGCCGTGCGCCGACTCGGCCCAGTCGATATCGATATAGTTGTAAGCCAACACTGAGCACCCTACGGGCGAGACCCCGATACACCTGTTTTCAAGGCCCATTTCCGATACCACCTCCGCAATCACTTTATGTATGGTGCCGTGGCTGCATCCCGGGCAATAGTGCATCACATTGTCCGTCACGAGGCTGTTTTTCGCGTAGACGAGCTGTTCGTTCGCGTTACACACTTCCGCCATACTCTATGCCTGTTTTTCGATTAGCAATGATTTAAGCGCCTGGTACACTTCGCCCGGAGTCGGTATCATTCCGCCGTAACGTCCGTAATACTCCACCGGCACCGCGCATCCAGCGCTGAGCCGCACGTCCTCCACCATCTGGCCGGTGCTCATCTCCACCGTCAGGATACCCTTGACCCTGCCCGCGAGTTCGCGTATCTGAGCCGACGGAAAAGGATAGAGTGTTATCGGGCGCAGCAGGCCCACCTTGTGGCCCTCCTCGCGGGCCATTTCCACGGCTTTGGACGAAATACGGGCCGACGACCCGTAGGCCACAATCACGTAATCGGCATCGTCGCAATCCGTGGACTCGTACCTTACCTCCTCCCGCTCGGCCCTGCGGTACTTCCCGAGCAGGGTATTGTTCACGCCTTCCTGTATATGCGGGTCGAGCTGCACGCTGGTAACTATGTTCCGGTCCCTGTGGTGCCTGCCGGTGAGAGCCCAATCGCCGTAGCGCTCCAGCACTTCCGCGTCCGTCAGCCTGCCCACGGCCTCCGACAGTTCGACCTTTTCCATCATCTGGCCGATAACCCCGTCCGAGAGAATCATCACCGGGTTGCGGTAGCGGAACGCCAGCTCGAAGGCAAGGAACACATGGTCATACATCTCCTGCACCGAGTTGGGAGCCAGCACCAGCATCCGGAAATCCCCGTGGCCGCCGGCTTTCGTTGCGAGGAAATAGTCGCTCTGGGCCGGCTGTATGGTACCAAGCCCCGGGCCGCCCCTCTGCACGTTCAGTATCACGCAGGGCAGCTCCGCCCCGGCCATATAGCTGATGCCTTCGCCCATCAGGCTGATGCCCGGGCTGGAGGAAGACGTCATTACCTTCTTGCCGCAGGCTGCGGCGCCGTAGACCATGTTTATCGAGGCAATCTCGCTCTCGGCCTGCAATACCACCATACCGGTGGTTTCCCACGGGCGCATCTCCATCAGGGTTTCGATAACCTCGGTCTGCGGTGTGATAGGGTAGCCGAAGTAGGCGTCGCAGCCGGCCCTGACGGCCGCCTCGGCGATTACCTCGTTACCTTTCATTAGCCTTACCTCCTGTTTCATATCGCGTCCTGCTTCTTTGTTTGCCTGAATACCGTGATGCAGCTGTCCGGACAGACGAGCGCGCAGCTCGCACATCCGGTACACCTTTCCGGCTGGTCCATAAATGAGTAGTGGTAACCCTTGCCGTTGACCCCGCGGGCCATGGCAAGCACCTGGAAAGGACAAGCGGCGACACACACGGCGCACCCTTTGCACCTCTCGGTATCGACTACTATCCTCCCTTTTATCGCGGCCATAACGCGTCCGTTTTATCTGGTTATGTAAATGAGTCGGTGGAAACGGCGCCTTAAACGGGCATGTGTTGCAAATCATTAACCGTTTCGCCGTGTTTTGATACAAATATAACATTTTCCCCCATTATTGCTAATAATTTGCTCGGATTTTTTTACGATGCCCAAAATTTCACACAATGAAACAACGTCGGTGAGCAAGTTCCTCCATACGGTACGGGATTTGTATCGGAATGCGCGAAACGCAACAAACACTTATTAAGATTTTACACCGATGAAAAATATACTACTGATACTCGCCGCCGGAATAGTTTTATCCTCCTGCGGAAATAACGGTAACAACGCCCGCCCATCCGGAGCAGGCCACGAAACGGCCGACGCCACCGCCGGGATCCGTAACGACCGCCGGGACAACGACCTGCCCGGAACCTACAGGGGTACCCTTCCCTGCGCGGACTGCGGGGGAATAGAGGTAGACCTCAGCCTCGACCGCGACGGGGAGTACAGACTCCGCACCCGCCATATCAGCGACAAGGACGGCCAGAAGGATATCGAGTCGGAATACGAAGGCACCTATTCGTGGAACGCAGGCACACGCACGGTAACCCTTAACGGCATCGCGAACCAGCCCAACCGTTATCTTTTTACCGACGGGCACCTCGTGCAGCTCGACATGGGAGGCAGGCGCATCGATGGTCCGCTGGCCGACAAATATGTCCTGCGGAAATAGCCCCCCTTCCGGGCGGCTTTGAGCCGACCCCGGGCCGTACCGCTAAAAACGACCACTCTTTTCATTTTATTTATTTAATATTATCTATCCGGGCGGCGTATCATCCTGATACGCCGCTTTATTTTGGTTTCCCGGCCCGGGGGGCAGTATAAGGTCGTACATAATAATTGTTTATATTTGTTTGTCGCGACCGGAGAGCAGAGTTAGGATATTATATCGGTGCGAAACCGTTTTAGAGATCCGCCTCCGTTCAGAAGAAGTAAAAATTTCCTTAGTAGGGGTAAGGCGCGAAGGAACTTTCTACAGCGTATGAAAAAGTATATTTTGACATTTATTCTGCTTACCGCCGCCGGGCAGTCGTTCGGGCAGGACGGAGGATATTTTATCGTTAAACGGGCTTTGGACGCCGGGATTTTCGACTTCGACCGGATACGGCGCGAACCGTTAAGGGTATTTTACGACGAGGAAGCGGACAGGGAGTTCGAGAAACGGTTGAAGGCAGACTCCGAATTGAGCGCTATTTTTGAGGAATATTATCAAAATGAACCGGACGGTGAAATCCATATATTACGGGAACTGGAGGCATACGAGTATTATCCCGACCATGGCATCGCCATGCTGATCGGCGGCCACGGATATGTGAGCGCGTTCGACGTGAACCGGAGGATATATGTCTGGGGCAGCCCGCAATTTACATGGTATTCGCCTTCGCAGCGGTACAGGCTGACCGGCCTTAGGTTCGACGGCGCAATAGATTACTGCCTCGAAGAAAGGGTAGACGGGGAATACGTCTGCCTGGGGAGGGTGGATTTCGGCAACCACGTTTCACCTCGCCAATGCTACTGGGTGGACGATGAGACCATCTATTACCTGCAGGAGAGGAAAAGGAACGACGGCACCCCCTATTGGCTCGGATACGAAGGCCGCTTCGAACGAGTCAGGTGAAGCACTCCGCTTAAAAGCGCTTCCGTTCCGGAATTAAGGATTGCATTCTCAACGGTTCTCATTTATGTTATTCCGGGCCGCAATGAAGAACGTTTCTGATAATATTGAAAATGTCATTCTGAACGAAGTGAAGAATCTCCCTCTTGCAAAATAGAGACGTTCCTACTTTCCTCCGGCTTAAAGTATTGACTTCCAATACCCCTTCCCGGAAGGATTATATCTCACTTGAAACCTCCATTCAATCCTACCACGACTGCACCAGCACCTACCGCGGCGATTTGAACGAGCAGCCGTTCTCGTGGTCGTCTATATATCCGGTAGCTTGCAGGAACGAGTAGCAAACCACACTCCCGGTAAAGGTAAATCCCCTCTTTTTGAGGTCTTTACTCATAGCGTCCGAAACATCGTTGCGGCACGCTCCGGTCCATGAATCCGGCACGTCGTTCACCACCGGCACCGCGCCGTCGAAAAATCCCAGCACGTAGGCGTTGAACGACCCGAACTCCCGGCATATTTCCAGGAACAGCCGCGCGTTCTTTATGGCGCTGTTTATCTTCAACCGGTTGCGGACTATACCGGGATTGTCCATCAGCCTCGCCACATCGTCGGCGGTAAAGGCGGCGACCTTCGCCGGGTCGAATCCCGCGAACGCCTCCCGGTAGGCCTCGCGCTTACGGAGGATGGTAATCCAACTCAGGCCGGCCTGGGCACCCTCGAGGATAAGGAATTCGAACAGGGTTCGGTCGTCGGTCGTAAGGCGGCCCCATTCCCGGTCGTGGTACTCCGTATAGAGCGGGTCCGTACCGCACCACGGGCATCTTTTTATCTCTTCTTTTTTTGTTTCCATTTCTTTTTCGATTAAACCCACGAATAGTGCCGCTGCCCCGGGACAATACGGGACGCTTATTCCATCCCCTGAACGGGAAAAATTCCCGCCTGAAATATTTCCCGATTCCTACGATGCCCAACAAAAAAGGCAGCGTCCGCAGGGAAGCTGCCTTTTAATAGGTCGGACAGCCGGGAAGGTTCAGCCACGGTGCGCGTCCCTTACCGTATGCCGCTCGTTATTCCGCGAAGCTGTGTATAACCACCCCGGAGCGGAGCTTCGGTTCGAACCATGTTGTCTTGGGCGGCATTATGTTGCCCGTGTCCGCGATGTCGATAAGCTGCTGCATGGATACCGGGTAGAGGGCGAAGGCTACGGCCATCTCGCCGCTATCCACCCTGCGTTCCAGCTCCCCGAGGCCGCGTATCCCCCCCACGAAGTCGATGCGCTTGTCGCGGCGCAGGTCTTTGATGCCGAGTATCTCGTCCAGGACCAAGTTCGAGAGTATGGTCACGTCCAGCACCCCGATGGGGTCGCCGTCGTCGTAGGTGCCTTCCTTCGCCCGGAGGGAATACCACCGACCGTCGATGTAGACGCCGAATGTGTGCAGCGCGTCCGGTTTGAAGGTGCCCTCCTCGGGCCGCACCGTGAAGTTCTTTTCGAGCGCGCCGAGGAATTGCTCCTTCGTTAGCCCGTTCAGGTCCTTTACCACACGGTTGTAGTCGATAATCTTCAACTGGTCGTCGGGGAATACCACCGCCAGGAAATAGCAGTACTCCTCCTCGCCCGTATGGGCCGGGTTGGCCGAGGCGAGCTCCTGCCCTACGCGGGCCGCGGCGGCCGTACGGTGGTGTCCGTCGGCAACGTAGAGGGCCGGAACCCGGTCGAAAAGCTCGGTAAGGCGCCCGTTCACGGCATCGTCGGTAATCTTCCAGAACGAATGGCCGAAGCCGTCCGCGGCAGTAAATTCGAAGTCGGGCGGAGTGCTTCCGGTTATACCGGCCACTATGCCGTCTATTTCGTCCACCGCCGGGTAGGAGAAAAACACCGGCTCAATGTTGGCCTTCTGGTTGCGGACGTGTATCATACGGTCCTCCTCCTTATCGGGCCGGGTGAGTTCGTGTTTCTTAATCCGGCCCTCGAGGTAGTCCTCGTAGTGGCAGCACACGGCAAGGCCGTACTGTGTCCGCCCTTCCATGGTCTGGGCGTAGATATAGTACATAGGTTTGTCGTCCTGCACCAGCCAGCCGCGGCGGAGCCACTCGCGGAAATTCTCCACGCCCTTTCGGTAAACCGCCTCCGAATGCTCGTCGGCGATGGGGTCGAAATCTATTTCCGGCTTGATGATATGTAACAGCGATTTCTCGCCCGCCTCCTCTTTGGCTTCCTGGGAATTAAGCACGTCGTAAGGACGCGAAGCCACTTCTTTGGCATATTGCGGGGGAGGGCATACACCCCTGAATGTCCGTATTTTTACCATTTCGCTATTCTTATTGCGGCTATCCGGGTATCGTCGGCGAAGTTGCTTATGTCCAGTTCGGACACATCGCCGCTATACAGGTACCATTCGTTATACCTATCCTGTCCGAGAGTAAGGGCCGAAGGCTCCACGACCAGCATGACGCCGTTGCCCAGGTCGAAAAAGAAATTTGCCGAGTCGCGGTAATAGACCAGTTCCGGCTCTTTGCCCTGCTCTTTCAGGGGCATATATATGTCCCAAAGCCTCTCGCCGACCCCGTAACCCTCGGGGGTTTTGTATTCCGGGCTGTAAATTTCTATGAGCGAGGGCCGGAAATAGATCAGCACGAGGTTCCCGTCGCCGTCCGTGACGGTGTAGTGGTCGCCCATATAATCGTCCTCGTGGAAATTCACCACGTAAGGGGCGCCGAAATCGGGCTTCTCGTCGCCCAGCTTAAGCCCGGCTATACCTTCCGGGGTAATCGTTTTGTTTGCATTTTTTGCGCCTCCGCCGCAGGCCGTGAACGATAAGGCGGCGACACAAAGGAGGAACAGTACTTTTTTCATATATCTCGATTAAGTTATTGGCCCTGGTTATTCACCTGGAAACGGGTACAGCCCGTGGCGAAGAACTCCACTATCTGGCTGGCCGCAGCGAGGCCGGCGTTTATATTGGCTTCCCCGGTCTCCGCACCCATTTTTTTGGCCGTGGCGAATACCCGTTTGCCGAAGCGGTCGTCCAGCTCCTGCTGGTTCCCGGCGGCAATGTCGGTGGCGTATTTAAGGTCGGTGCGCTCTTCGAGGGCTTTGGCCAGCCCGGCCTCGTCGATAACCTCCTTGCGTGCCGTGTTCACCAGCGTGCCCCCTTCCGGCATCGAGGTAAGAAGGTCGTAACCTATCGAACCCCTGGTCTGTTCGGTGGCCGGTATGTGGAGGGAGATATAGCGGCTCCTGGCGTAGAGTTCCCCGACCGAGCCTACCTGGGTTACCCCGTCCGCCTCGAATACCGCGGGGTCCGTGATAAACGGATCGTAGGCATATACCTTCATTCCGAGCGCCTTGCCGTAACGGCCCACCAGCCTGCCCACGTTCCCGTAGGCGTGGATACCGAGCGTCTTGCCGTGAATCTCGCTTCCCGTGCCGGGCGTGAACCCGTTGCGGGCCATGTAAATCATCATCCCTATGGCCAGCTCCGCCACGGCGTTGGAGTTCTGCCCCGGGGTGTTCATCACCACGATACCGCGCGCCGTGGCCGCCTCCAGGTCCACATTGTCGAACCCGGCGCCCGCCCGCACCACGATTTTAAGCTGCGGCGCGGCGGCGATAACCTCGGCCGTCACCTTGTCGCTGCGGATTATCAGGGCGTCCATATCAGCCACGGCCCCGAGCAGTTGGGACTTGTCGGTATATTTTTCGAGCAGGAACAGCTCGTGCCCCGCTTCTTTTACTATCTTACCGATACCTTGTACGGCTTCCACCGCGAACGGTTTCTCGGTTGCAACGAGTATTTTCATCATTTAAAATATTTATCGACTGTAAGGTTTTTATCCTCCATTGCCGCATGGGCCGTAAGGTCCGTTGACAGGATGCCCGTAAGGCAGGCTTCCGGGGTCGGGAGGTTACTTGGTATGCTCCGCCTCGAACTCCCGCATGCAGGCGACGAGGGCTTCGACACTCTCTTTGGGGAGGGCGTTGTAGCATGATGCGCGGAAACCGCCCACCAGCCTGTGCCCTTTGATACCCACCATGCCGCGCGATTTGGCGAAGTCGAGGAATTCGGGAGCCAGCTCCTCGTAGCCGTCGTTCATAACGAAGCAGATATTCATAAGCGAGCGGTCTTCCGTGGCCGCGGTGCCTTTGAACAGCGGGTTGCGGTCGATTTCGCCGTAAAGCAGGCCGGCCCGTTCGTGCGCACGGCGGTTCATCTCCGGTACGCCGCCCTGCGCTTTCACCCACTTCAGGACTTCCCGCACGACATAAATCGGGAACACCGGCGGAGTGTTGAACATCGAGTCGTTCGCTATGTGGTTGCGGTAGTCCACCATCGAGGGGAGGGGCCTCGACACCTTGCCGAGAATATCCTCGCGCACGATAACGAATGTCACCCCGGCGGGGCCCATATTTTTCTGCGCGCCGCCGTAAATCAGCGCGTATTTCGACACGTCCACCGGACGGCTCAGGATGTCCGAACTCATATCGGCCACCAGGTTCACCGGACTGTCGATATCGGTGTGGTACTCGGTGCCGTAAATCGTGTTGTTGGTGGTGATATGAAGGTAATCGAGGTCGGACGGGATCTGGTAGCCTTTAGGTATGTAGGAAAAATTCCGGTCTTCCGAACTGGCGAGCACCTGTGTCTCCCCGAAATTCTTAGCCTCTTTAATAGCCTTTTTAGCCCATACGCCCGTGTTCACGTAACCGGCCTTTTTTTCGAGCAGGTTATATGGTATGGTGAAGAACTGGGTGCTCGCGCCGCCGCCCAGGAATATTATCTTATGCGTGTCGGGTATGTTCAGGAGTTCGCGCAGCAGGGCGTTCGCCTCGTCATTAACCTTTTCGAAGTCCTTCGTGCGGTGTGATATTTCGAGCAGCGACAGCCCTATTCCGTCAAGTTCCAGGACCGCTTTGGCGGAATTCTCGATAGCCTCGCGCGGCAGTATGGAAGGGCCGGCGTTGAAATTATGTACTTTCATGATATTTAAAAAGGTTAAATTATGATTCGTTACAGTTCCGATAGGACGTACAAAATTATCTATAAATTTCGGGAATTTTTTCTACAACTACAAACTAATTTAAGCGCCGTATGACTTTTTTGTTAAATGAATAACAGCAGGCGGTTATAACCGTTAAGTCAATTTTACCTAACTTTGCGGGACCGCCCGCAGTAGGCGGCCTCTTAATCCACTAATTTAGTACGGTATGACAAGATCCATGACCGGATACGGCAAGGCCGAAGGTATCTCGGGCGAGCGTAAGATAACCGCCGAGGTGCGCTCGCTCAACAGCAAGCAGTTCGACCTGTCGGTGAAATCGCCGTCCATGTACCGCGCGGCCGACAACGAGATGCGTGCTATCGTATCGCAGTCGCTCCTGCGCGGGAAGATTGACCTCTATATAAACTGCGAGTCTTCCGACGGCGCGGCGCCCGTGAGGATAAACGGGCGGGTGTTCGCGGCTTACCACCGCCAGATAGAGGAGATTGCCGCCGGTTGCGGCATACCTGTAGCCGAAGACGGGGCAGGTTTGGTGTCGGCCATACTCCGGTTGCCGGATGTGGTGGAGAACAATGCCGAGAGCCTCGGTGAAGAGGAAAAAACGGTCCTTCTCGGAACGGTCCGGGCCGCGGTGGAGGCTCTTAACGGCTTCCGCGAGTCGGAAGGTTCTATCCTGATGGCTGACATCCTCGATAGGGTCGGCAGGATAGAGGCCGCCGTGAACGAAGTGGAGCCGTACGAGGCCGAGCGGGTGGAGACGGTGAAGGGCCGCATCCGCGAGAATATAGAGAAGGCCCAGTTGTCGTGCGACGAGAACCGGTTGGAGCAGGAGCTAATCTACTACATCGAGAAGTTGGACGTGACGGAAGAGAAGGTGCGCCTGCGCAACCATTGCGACTATTTCCGCCAGGTGGCCGCCTCGGAGGAGGCCGCCGGAAAGAAGCTCGGCTTTATCGCCCAGGAAATGGGCCGAGAAATCAATACCCTCGGCTCCAAGGCCAACCATGCCGGAATCCAGAAAATAGTGGTCGGCATGAAGGATGAGCTGGAAAAAATCAAAGAACAGTTACTCAATATATTGTAGGATCCATTACATTCCCCTTCCGCAATGCCGCATGATGAGAGCGTCACAACCCCGCCGGACGGCACCCCGGTATGGACCCTCGACCCGGGTAAACACCCTGGCGACAGGGTGGTAATCCTCTCCGCGCCTTCCGGGGCGGGGAAAACCACCATCGTACGCCGGGTGATGGAGCTGTTTCCCCAGCTCGAGTTTTCGGTATCGGTTACCAGCCGCGCCCCGAGGCATACCGAACGCCACGGGGTGGACTATTTTTTCGTAACGGGCGAGCAGTTCATGGCGGACGTCGCCGCGGGCCGGTTCGTGGAGTGGGAGGAGGTTTACGCCGGCACGCACTACGGAACGCTCGTGTCGGAGGTGGAGCGGATTTGGGACGCCGGCCGGTCGATTATTTTCGACGTGGACGTCAAAGGAGGTATAAACCTGAAGAGGATTTTCGGCTCCCGTGCCCTGTCGGTGTTTATCATGCCGCCCTCGGTGGAGGAGCTTCGCCGCAGGCTTACAGCCCGCGGCACCGACAGCGCGGAGACAATCGAGCGGCGTGTCGCCAAGGCCGGTCTGGAAATCGGGGACGCCCCCCGCTTCGACCTCACGGTAGTGAACGACCGGCTCGACAGGGCAGTCGGGGAGGTGGCCGCGGCCATAAGTACGTTTATAAACGGATAAGCAGACTGTTTTATCCTGTATCAATTATATAATATGCCCGAAATTATTATCTACTCAGGTTCGTTCAACCCCGTTCACAACGGCCACACAGCCGTAGCGCAGTACGTGGCGGAGGCTGGCCTGTGCGACGAGGTATGGATGGTTGTATCGCCGCAAAACCCCCACAAGCAGGACCTTACACTGGCCCCGGAGGGCGACCGGCTGGAGATGGCCCGCATCGCGGTGCGGGAACAGAGTACCATCAGGAACGTAAAGGTAAGCGACCTGGAGTTCGAACTTCCGAGGCCTTCCTACACCATAAACACCCTGCAATACCTCTCAGCCAAGTTTCCCGGGACCCGTTTTTCGCTCCTTATCGGTACGGATATTATCCCGTCGCTGCACAGGTGGAAAAACTGGCAGTTCCTTGTAAACAACTGCCGTATATACGTTTACCCGCGCAAGGGCACGGAGTTCGAGCAGATAGGTTCGGGAATGATATATCTGGGCGGGGCACCTTGCGTGGACGTTTCGTCTACCGGGATACGGGCCGCGCTGGAGGAGGGCGGCGACCTGACGGGAATGCTCTCCCGCGGCGTTATAAACTACATATACGACAAGGGCCTATGGGTCGCGGACGCGGCTAAGAGGCGGAAAAACACACTGGACAAAATGATAGGGCAGGGCGGGGCAGGGGCGCAGGCCTACCTCGAACGGGGGCGGCTGTTGTACCGCAGGTCGCAGTACGGAGAGGCGCTCAACGATTTCCTGCGGGCCGGGCAGCTCGACCCCGACAATCCGGAAGCCCGGGAATATATCCGCATGCTGCGCGATATATTCGAATACCGGAATATGGATATTTATAATCCTTAGCGGTTTGAATGTCCTTATGTGAATTTATAGTAAAGTATGGAGAAACTTAATATAGCCCTTTTTGCAGGCGGTAACTCTTCCGAAAGGGAGGTCTCGCTGGGCAGTGCGCGGCAGGTTGGCCGGTCGCTCGACCGCTCAAGATATGAGGTCTACACTATCGACCTCTGCGGTACTTCGTGGGCCTACACCGGCCCGGACGGGACGAAGACCGAAGTGGATAAGAACGATTTCACGCTACCGCTGCCCTCGGGCCGTGTGCGGTTGGATTACGCCCTGGTAATGATACACGGCACCCCGGGTGAGGACGGCCGGTTGCAGGGCTACCTCGAAATGATGGGCGTGCCTTTCTCGTCGTGCGGGCTGGCCTCCACGGTGGTTACGTTCGACAAACTGCTCTGCAAGCGCATCGCCGCCGCGGCCGGGCTGAATACGGCACCGGAAATAATGCTCTACCGCGGAGACGCGGTTGACGCGGATAAAATATCCGCCGCTCTGGGCCTGCCGCTCTTCGTAAAGCCCAATGCCAGCGGCAGCAGTTGCGGTGTGACGCGCTGCAACAGCGCGGACGAGATACCCGCCGCGGTTGAAGCGGCAATGGCCGAGAGTCCCGCCGTGATGGCCGAGAAGTTTATCGGCGGCAGGGAGATAGGCTGCGGCATACTGATAACGGCGGAGAGGGAATATATCCTGCCCGTGACGGAAATCAGGCCTAAAAAGGATTTCTTCGACTACGAAGCCAAATACACCCCCGGAATGTCCGAAGAGATTACCCCGGCCGATATCCCGGCCGAGGTGCTTTCCGAGCTGAACCGGATGACAGTGGCCGCATACCGCGCCTGCGGATGCCGCGGGGTGGTGAGAATCGATTTTATAGTCACTCCCGAAGGGGTTCCCTATTTCATAGAGGTGAACTCGGTGCCGGGCATGAGCAGCGGAAGTATAGTGCCGCAGCAGGCGGCCGCGGCCGGGATGGATCTCGGCAGGTTGTTCGACATTATAATAGAAGACACTTTTTTCAAGCGGCCCTCCGGGGGCTGTAACCCGGACAAATAAACTCAAATGTTAGAGATAGACGGAAAGATAATCAGCCTCGACATACTCCGGTGCCGTTTTTTGTGCGACTTGGGTAAGTGCCGGGGAATGTGTTGCGTGGAGGGAAATTCCGGCGCCCCGCTGGAAGAGGAGGAGACCGTGCTGCTGAAAAGCGAGTTCGACGCCTACCGCGATTACCTGACCCCGGAGGGGTTGGCGGCCATCGGAAAGGAGGGTTTCTGGGTTACCGACAGCGACGGCGACCTTACCACTACCCTGGTCGGGGAGATGGAATGCGCCTATTCGACCCGGGAGGGGGACGTTACCATGTGTGCCATTGAAAAGGCCTGGAAAGCGGGAAAGACGCAGTTTCGCAAACCCGTATCCTGCCACCTGTATCCCATAAGGGTGGCCCGGTTCTCGGATGGAAGCTACGGGTTGAATTACCACCGGTGGAACGTGTGTGCGCCGGCCGTCAGTCGCGGCCGGTCGACCGGAACCCCGGTTTACAAGGCGCTGCGTGAGCCGCTCGAGAGGCGCTTCGGGCCGGAATTTTACGCCGCCCTCGAAGAGGCCGAACGGTTGCTGCGGGAAGAAACGGGCGAATAATGGCGTAATTTTCAAAATGTTTGTAAATTTGCAGGGTTGAACCACTACCCAAGAAATACCTGACGACCGTGAAACACCTGTCCCTTATCAAGACCATCGCCGCATCGGCTTGCCTGCTGGCGGCCGCGAATCTTTCCGCACAGCGAATCCCGGCGGAACCTCCCCTGGAGCAGATGACCAAGTTTCCCATCGACACCCTCCCCACGCAGGACGATGAGGTTAAGATTATAATTTACAGCAACAATACCTGGAGTTATTACCAGCCCGCCCTGGGCGACAGCCTGAGCAGCCTGCCCATATTCAACGAACATTGGGAGACCGAGCAGGTGTTCGCATACCGGAATATCGAGATAAACGACCTGCCCGCGTCCATAGATATCAACCTGATCTCGTCTCTGAGCGACTTCCATATTCCCATCACCGGCCGCGTGTTTTCCAAATACGGCCGCCGGGGCCGCCGCAACCACAACGGGGTGGATATCCCTCTCAAGATAGGCGAGCCGATTTACGCCACGTTCAGCGGCCGTGTGCGCTATTCGAAATACAACACGGGCGGTTACGGAAACCTTATAATACTGCGCCACGAGAACGGGCTTGAGACCTGGTACGCCCACCTTTCGAAATCGAACGTCCAGCCGGGCGACTTCGTAAAGGCGGGCCAGATAATCGGGTTCGGCGGTAACACGGGCCGCAGCCGCGGGCCGCACCTCCATTTCGAGGTCCGCTACTGTGACCAGACCTTCGACCCGGAGCACCTGTTCGATTTCGAGAACGGCTCGATAAAATACCAGACCTTCGCGCTCGACCGCTCCTATTTCAACATCAATTCACGGGCGTCGGACCAGTTGGAGGACCATGATTTCGACGATTACGCGTCGCTGGTGAACTCCGACGGGGAGGAAGTCAGCTCGGAGGACATACTGAACTATATAGCCCGGAACGACAGCCGCAGCGGTAGCGGCGGCTCGGGCGGGACGTCGGTGTCGGCCGAGGACGGGGATGCGATATACCACACTATCCGCTCGGGCGATATGCTCGGGAAGCTTGCTATCCGCTACGGGGTTAGCATCGACCAGATATGCCGGCTTAACGGCATCCAGCGCACCACCATACTGCAGCTCGGCAGGCGGCTGAGGATAAGGTAGACCGGATTTCAGCAGAAAATATAAATCCTGTCCGGGAGTGGGGCAGGATTTTTTATGTATATGTCCGGTGAATAATTGCGGGGCATGATGCCGGGAATCGAAAAGTAATTACGTATGTTTAACGGCGGTGCAGGTCCCCGGTGGGCAGGGTTACCCGCCACCGGGCAGCAGAAAATATAACGGTGAAAGGATTGGCTACCGATAAACGAGGGCCTTCCCGACGGAAGGCCCCTCTTGTGGTAAAGAATCCCATTGGATTTTCAACTTTAAACCACCCGGTTAATCACACCTGTCCGGGCCGGTTGTGCGGTTCCGCGGCGGGCGGCCCGCAATAACATTCAGCCTAAAATTATTTGTTCGGGAAGAAGCGCATATACTGTACCCGTTGGTAAAGCTCTTCGTCGGAGCCGGTTTTATGGCTCAGCAGCCCGCGGAAATCTTCAATGGTCGAGAACCCGTGGCGTTCCATCCACTCCTCCATAAACCGTTTCATCTCGCATATCACACCTAGTCCTTTCCCCAGCGCGCTGCAAAGCTGCACCGCTTTGGCTCCGGCCAGTATCGACTTCACCGTGTCCTCGCCCGTATGGACCCCGGTAGAGACCGACACGTCCAGCCCGGGCAGTTGCGGCGTGCACATCCCGATCGTGCGCAGGGAATTGCGCAGTTCGCTCCGGGAGCTGAGTGCTTCGGTGGAGTGGGTGAGGGCGATGGTGTCGATGTCGAAATCGGGTTCGAACGGCCGGTTGAACATAATCACACCCTTGCCGCCGTGGAAATATATCTCTTTGCAGATATTAAGCACGTTGGTAAACCTCATATTAAGTTTCACTGAAACAGGTATGGATACCTTTTCGGCCACCTCGGTAAGTATCGAGAGGTATTGCCGTTCCACCTCGTCCGCCGTCGTGTCCACTCCCGTCGGCATGATGTAGATATTCAGTTCGAGCGCGTCAGCGCCGGCGGCCTCCACCTGCGCGGCATAAGCGGTCCACGCCCCGCCCGACAGGCAGTTTATACTTGCGATTACCGGCAGCCCGGTCTCCCGTTTCAGTTGTGCGATAAGGTCGAGGTGGCCCTTCATATACTCCTGCTCGACGTACGCGTTCAGGTAGTCTGCGGCTTCGGGATAGGTGTTGAACGTTTCCAGAAACCCGGCCTGGCCCCTTATCTGCTCCTCGAATACCGATTTGAGCACTACGGCGCCGATACCGGCCTCGTCGAGTTTTTTGATCCGGTCGGCGGTGGTCGTAAGGTGGGAGCTGGCCGCGATCAGGGGATTCCGGAGCGCTATACCTAAATAATTGGTCGTTAAGTCCATATATCAGTCTTTAAGTTGTTTTGTAAATTGTTGACATCCGGAAAGTTCCGGATGCAAACAGGGAATCATAAACACCTACGAATCCCCCCCGGTAGCCGGAGAACCGGCTCAGGCGTAATCCCGCTCGCCGAATATCAGGCTTCCGATGCGTACCATATTCGAGCCGCACTCTACGGCCAGCCGATAGTCGCCCGTCATGCCCATCGAAAGCGTATCGAACCGCGGTCCGCAACCGTTTGCGCAAAAACGGTCGAACAGCTCCCGAAGGCGGGTAAACTCCCCGCGTACCTGTTCCGCATCTTCAGTATAAGTAGCGATTCCCATCAGCCCGCGGAGGCGGACGTTCCCGTAGGCGGCTGCAGAGCCGGCCGCCATGTACGCCTTAAGCTCCTCCGCGTCCCAGCCGTGTTTGCTCTCCTCGCGGGCTATGTGCACTTCCAAAAGCACGTCGATGGTGCGGCCGCACCGGACGGCCTGCCTGTCTATCTCGGCCAGCAGCCGGTCGCTGTCGACGGAGTGTACCAGCTCCACGAAAGGGGCTATGTACTTCACCTTATTGGTCTGGAGGTGGCCTATCATGTGCCACCTTATGTCCCCGGGAAGCTCCCCGTGCTTGGCCTTCATCTCCTGCGGGCGGCTCTCGCCGAATACCCGCTGCCCGGCTTCGTAAGCCTCGAGGATATCTTCGGACGGGTATGTCTTCGACACCGCCACCAATTCCACCCCTTCGGGCAATTCACCTTTGAGTTTTATAATATTGTCGCCTATTCCCATTGCATCGAGTCGAAAACCAAAATTACCATATTTTTTGTTAAATTTGTCGCTAAGCATCAATTTTAACGGCGGACCCCGGGCCGTCTTTTATACATATTATCGTATAACCCATGAAGAGATTTTTAGCATTGGCGTTTTTCGCCTTCGCAGGCACGGCAGGCGCGCTGGCCTGCACCAATTTCATAATTACCAGGGGAGCCTCTACCGACGGTTCGGTGATGGTCAGCTATTCGGCCGACTCGCACCAGCTCTACGGATACCTCTACAAATATAATGCTCCGCGCCGCCACCGCTTCGGAGAAATGGTTCCGGTTACCGAGTGGGACTCGGGCCGTTACCTGGGTGAGGTGATGCAGGCCGACAGGACCTATTCGACCGTCGGCAATATGAACGAGCATCAGTTGGCCATCGGCGAGACCACCTTCGGGGGCCGTCGCGAGCTTATCGACCCGACCGGAGGTATCGACTACGGTTCGCTCATATACATTACCCTGCAAAGGGCCAAAACCGCCCGTGAGGCGATTCATGTAATCGCCGAGCTTGCCAACGAGTACGGCTACGCCTCGAGCGGCGAGTCGTTCTCGATAGCCGACCCCAACGAAGCGTGGATTATGGAGCTAATCGGCAAGGGGTACCGCGAGGCACCGCAGGGTGGAAACGTATTCAAAGGCATCGTGTGGGTTGCCCGCCGCATCCCGGACGGATATATATGTGCCCATGCCAATCAGGCCCGTATCGCCGAGTTTCCCCTCAATGACCCGGAGAACTGCCTCTACTCGCCGGACGTTATAGATTTCGCCCGCCAGAGGGGGTATTATGCCGGTCCGGACGAAAATTTCCGGTTCTGCGACGCCTATGCCCCGCTCGATTTCAGCGCCATGCGCGCGTGCGAGGCGAGGGTCTGGAGCTTCTTTAATATGTTCGCTCCCGACATGGACCGTTACCTGGACTACGCCATGGGCCACAATAAGAACAACCCGATGCCCCTGTGGGTGAAGCCGTCGAGGAAGATTTCGCCCAAGGAGGTATTCGACGCCATGCGCGACCATTACGAGGGTACACCGATGGATATGACGGCCGATATAGGCGCGGGCGGCGAAGAGTCGCCGTACAGGTGGAGGCCCATGTCGTTCGAAGTGGACGGCGTGGAGTATGTGAACGAGAGGGCAATTGCAACGCAGCAGACCGGTTTCTGGTTCGTGAGCCAGTCGCGTAACTGGCTGCCCGACCCGGTCGGCGGCATACTCTGGTTCGGGGTCGACGACGCGGCGACCTCGTCCCTTACCCCCATTTATTGCTCGGTGACCGATGTGCCGGAGTGCTTCCGCGAGGGCAACGGCCATATGCTGGAATACTCGGAAACTGCCGCATTCTGGATTTACAACCGGGTGGCCCAGTTCGCCTACCTGCGTTACAACGTGGTGGGCAAGGCCGTGCGAGATGCGGTGGACGAGTGGGAGAACGAAATCCTGGAAGAGGTCGAAAAAGTGGACCGTGTTGCATCGCGGTACCGCAGCGTTGCCAAACAGAAGAAGTATCTTACCGACTACTCGGTTTACACCGCACAGAGGATGTTCGACCGGTGGGTGGACCTCGACAAATACCTGATGGTTAAATATATCGACGGGAACGTTAAGAAAGAAGGCCCCGGCGGGTTTATTGACAACGGCCACAGCCCCTATATTCCCGCTTCGCCCGACCAGCCGGGTTATAACGAGAGGTGGAAAAGGGCAGTTGCCGAGGATGCCGGCGAAACCCTCAGGGTGCACGATATTTAGCGGTCTTTGCCGACCCGGTGGTTTGTAAAGCGGATATGTGTCCGAGCGGGTGATTTTTCCCGATTGAGCGTGCGGGGAGATGGCTTTGAGTTATAACATCTGTAATATTCCGGTATGAAATACATAATTGTCGCCTGCACACTCGTTTCGCTTATCGTTTCTCAGGCCCGGGCGCAGGAAGAGGCGAAGGTTCCCACTCGGGAAGAACTGACAGGTTTCCTACTGGAGTTTTGCCGCTACCGAGACCCGAACCCGACCCATCAGGAGGACGCGGATAAGGTGAACGCCTTTTTCGCAGAGGTTTTGACGGCCGCCGACAGGCAGGACAACGAGAGCCTGCGGCGGGCCGCACTCGATTTGTACTGGGAAAATTCCGTATCGATGCTGGAGGACTTGACCGACGGACGGCGGTATGCCGAGAGGCGTTACATATGCTGCCTTGCGCTGGCCCTGCTGGCGGACGATTGGCGGTACGGTGCGTTCCTCGGGGATGCGGAGAGGTGTGTCACGTGGGAGTACGACGAAATGAACCGGGAATACTCAAAGCAGCGCGCTATCGTTCGACTGGTCGAACTCCGTATTGTAATGGACGGCCAGTGGCCGCACCACACCGAATGGTTAGTGAAGGGCCTGCGTGAAACGGCCGATGAGACGATCGCCGGTATAGAACACCGGGATTTCGCCGCCGCATACCTCAGATTGTTCGGCCTCTGATTCCCGGGGCCGGTGTTACCTTCCGGGCGGCAGGCAGGGGGGACTACGAATTACTCAACATAAAATAAAGAGGGTCCGCGCCAGCGGACCCTCTTTATTTATAAATGCTGTCCCGTCCTAAAATAGGTTGACAAAAAAAGTCATTCTATGGAAGAACGAAAA
>JAJQCA010000022.1:33970-62883 GCA_021202985.1 Alistipes sp. | reverse complement strand
GAATGGGAATACGGGAACAAAGGGTGCGAAAACCGGAAAACACCGTGCGTCACCGGCAATTATAGAGATTAACCGGCGAGAGCGGCCAGTCTTCAGGGACTAAATCGAAGTACCGGAGACCAAACATACTCCCACAAAACAAGAAAACCATCTTGGGGGATTTTACGCCGTCAGAGATCTATGTCGTACTGGTGGATTTTGTTGTAGAGTGTCTTCCGGTCTACCCCGAGCATTTTCGCGGCCTTCGACTTGTTCCCCCCGGCCCGTTTAATGGCCGCGATTATCCTATCCCGCTCGTCCTGCGGTTTCAGCGGGTCTACCGCATCGGGCAACCCGCCCTCGGGCTGTTCGAAAACCGGCAGGTTTTCGGGGGTGATTTCGCTGCCGTCTGCGAACAGCACCGCACGGCGAATGGAATTACGTAATTCACGCAGGTTGCCGCTCCAGTGGTGTCCCGTGAGTATGGCGGCGGCCTGCCTCGAAAACCCGCGGATATCCTTCCCAAGCTCGCGGTTGGCCTCAGCCAAAAAATGACCGGCGAAGACCATTATATCCTCTTTACGCTCGCGAAGCGAGGGCATGGTAAGGGTAAATTCGTTAAGGCGGTAATAGAGGTCCTCCCGGAACCGGCCACGGCCCACGGCTGCCGACAGGTTTTCGTTGGTGGCGGCTATAATCCTAACGTCCACCTTCTTATCGGTCGCCGAACCGACACGGCGTATAGTTTTTTCCTGTAAAGCCCGGAGCAACTGCACCTGCACCTCGTACGGCAGGTTGCCTATCTCGTCCAGGAACACCGTACCGCCGTCGGCCTCTTCGAAAACCCCGGTCTTGTCGTTGACCGCCGAGGTGAAACTACCCTTCACATGGCCGAACAGCTCGCTCGGCGCCAACTCGGCCGACAGACTTCCGCAATCCACAGCTATAAACCTCTCCCCTCTCCTCGGGCTTCCCTCGTGGATTAGCCGCGCGGCATACTCCTTGCCCGTTCCGCTTTCGCCGCAGATCAGCACCGTCAGGTTAGTCGGCGCCACGAGCGAAATATGCTCGTGCATCCGGAGAGATGCCGGGCTTTCGCCGTATACTATACCCGACACGCCCTCTTTCTCCTGCGCCTTGTATTCCTTAACCGGTTCCGCGGGCCGGGGCGCGGGAGGAGCCGCGAGGGCGGCGTTGATTTTCTCTTCCAGCAGGGCCGGGTTTATCGGTTTCTCCAGATAATCGAGTGCACCGAGCTTCATAGCGTTCACCGCCCCCTGCACTTCGGCATAGCCGGTCATCATTATTACGGGAGTTTCGGGCCGCTGTTCCTTGATCCATGCAAGCAGCATTATCCCGTCCCCGTCGGGCAGGCGAAGGTCCGAGAGCACCAACTGGAACGACTCCTTCTCGAACACGGCGCGGGCATCGGCCGCCCGGGTCACCAGGTGCGGGGAATAGCCGTTCTTCTCGAACCATTTCCGAAGGATGGTACCGAAGGTAATATCGTCTTCTATTATCAGAATCTTTACAGGGGGCATAGGGTTTCGGTATATAGGCCAAAGATACCTATTTTCCACGGAATAATTATTCCCCGGGGCCGGTGGTGCAACGGTTTATATGCGTAATGTATCTAATAATAAGTACGGTATTTTGCATTCGGATGTCCGAACGCGGTATTTTGTCCGGGAATTTATTTATATTTCAATACTCAATCTAACTTATACGATTATGAATGGAAAGAAATTACTCCTGCCCCTTATCGCGGCTTTGGCGTTCACGGCCTGTTCCGATGACGACTATACTTTTACCGACTACGAAGTAGTAATCCCCGACGCGGCGTTCCGCGAGTATATACTCTCGAATTTCGACGCCGACAATAACGGCGTGATAATGTACAGCGAGGTTAAGGGTGTTACCGATATTACACTCGAAGGAAGCGGCTACAAATCACTTGAAGGAATCGAGCATTTCTATTCGCTCGAAACACTAAACCTCTACACCCCGGAACTTGAAACGTTCGATATCTCGCGGAACAAAAAGCTGAGGAAAGTGACCCTGAACGGCCTAACCGGCGATATAAACCTGGGAAGCAGGGTAAACACGGTCACCGAGCTGCACCTGTTCAACCTCGCGTCCGAATCTGCCGACCTTTCAGGATGTAAGAGTCTCCAAAACCTCCAGATAGCGAATTGCGAGAACCTCGCAAGCATCGATATGTCCGAACTTACGGAGCTGAAATACCTGACGTTGCGGCACTGTTACGATTTCGGGGAAATAGACCTCGGCAAGAACAATAAACTGGAGGAAGTGTCTCTCTCCATCTCCTTCCTGGATAAAATAATTATAGGCGATAAGCCGTCCCTCAGGTTGCTCGATGTATGGGAGTATAAAATAAACGAGCTGGAGCTCGGCGATGCACCCTCGCTCGAGATGCTACGCATCGGTTACGACGGAATATACGAACTCGACCTCACCTCCTACGAAGAGCTTGCCGAACTCGAATTCTGGGCGGACGGCGATGTGGCGGAACTGGACCTGCGGCACAACCGCAACCTCAGGTACGCTTCACTGCACGGGAAGATGAATATAGGCAAATTGTACATTTGGGAAGGCTATGAAGAGACCTCAAGGCTTCTGCCCGGTAACGATGTTAGTATCGGTGAAATCATAGAAGCCGACCCGGAGCCGCCCGTAACGGACGGGGACAACAATGAAGATGACGGGGAATAACTCCGGGCCTTCCGCTCCGGCCAAAACAGAATCCTGTTCCGCTCACGGAACCGGATTCTGTTTTTATTCCTCTTCCGCTTCCCCGTCGTCCGAGTAGAAATCTTCTTCCTCGAGGGCCTTCCTGCGCTCCACCCGCGCCGCCAGAACAATCCCCACCTCGAACAGCCCGTACATCGGTAATATTACCAGAACTAGACTGAACACGTCCGGAGGCGTGATAATAGCCGAGAAAATCAGCAGCACCACGAACGAATGTTTCCGGTATTTCCGCAGGAACGGCGCCGAAACCAGTCCCATTCTCGCCAGGAAATAGATAAGGATAGGCAGCAGGAAGAATACCCCGCAGGCCAGCGACAGGTTGACGATGGTCGACAGGTAGGAACCCACGTCTATCATATTGACGATATCGGGGCTTACGGTATACGAAGAGAAAAAATTTACGGTGAGGGGCGCTATTATGAAATAACCGAAAAGGACCCCGGCCAGGAAGCAGACCGAAACGTAGAATACGAACATCCTGCTCCCGGATAACTCCGCGGGAGTGAGGGCGGGTTTTACAAACAGCCACAACTCCCAAAGCGTGTACGGTATGGCCACCACTATGGCCGCGATAATGGATATCTTGATATGCAGGTTGAACTGCCCGGCCATGGCGGTATTGATCATGTCGAGCGAATAACTGTTCAACCGCAGGGCGTCCATTCCCCAGCGGTCCGCCAGATGGTCGAACAGCCGGTTGAGCGGAAACCCCGGCGACTGGGGACCCATCAACACTTTGTCAATAATAAGGTTTTTGCAAACGAACGCCACCACCATAAAGACGAAGATCGCTATGGCGGAGCGGAGAAGGTGGGGGCGCAGCGCATCGAGGTGCTCGAAAAATGTCATCTCTTCCGACGACGAATTATCCCGGACATCTGCCATCTTCGGGGCGCATCTATTTTATTGTTCTGTGGACTTACGGCCGCTACCGGCTTTTATTGGTTGCCGCCTTCTTCTGGGCCGTTTTCTTCGGGATTCTTTTCTTGGGCGCTTCCAGCTTGCGGTCGTCAATTATCTCGGCGTCCTCTATGCCGTCGTCGGTGTAGTCCTTACTAACGGCGTCCTTGAACTCCTTGACACCACGGCCCATACCCCGCATCAGTTCCGGGATTTTCTTACCGCCGAAGAATATTATTATAATCGCAACAATTATTATAAGCTGGGTAGGCCCGATTACCCCTAACGGAAGAATGAACATAGGTATAGTCATTTCTTTAAATTTTTACAAGGTTATGCGGTAGCAAAGGTTATCCGGTTATACACATACCCGCGGAGGGTATATGATTTGCTAAAATAGTATAAATTATCCGAACAATGAAACCCGCAGCGTTTTTAAGCGGACATATCCGTAATGTAATTCGCCCGGCAGGGTTACATTGCGCCTTTTTTGGTAAATTTCGGCTCGATATTGGCAGATGTGCCGCAAACGGACCTTCCTGCCCGCCACTTCCACGGGGAATGGGAAAGAGTGTTAGTTAATAAACAACGGATGAAAGCTTTCAGGACAACTCTGTTTACCATCATATTAATCGCCGCTACCGCCTGCGTGAAGGAGTCGCGTGACGGCGATTCGATAATTACCGAAGGCGACCGGATACCGGCCTTCACCGTAAGCGGGCCGCAGGGCACAGTCTCTTCCGGCGACTTCGCCGGTCGCGGGGGGCTGATACTCTTGTTCGCTTCCTACTGCGACTCCTGCCGGGAGCTTCTGCCCGAGATACAGAAGATGTGGGACGCTTCCAACGGCGGGACTATTTTCGCTTTCGCGGCCCTTTCGCGGCAGACCGACCCCGAAACGCCGGAAACGGTTGCCTCCTACTGGCAGGAACAGGGGTACACGATGCCTTACGGCCTCGATACCGGTGGTGATGTCTACTACCGGTTCGCCGGGCAGTGGATACCGCGCGTCTATGTGGTAGACGCCGAAAGCCGGGTGACCTATATGTCGGTAAGCGATTCGAAGCTCACCGCCCGGGAAATTGCCGACCGAATCGAAACGGCGCTCGGGATTACCGTAACGCTTTAGCAGGGAGCCACCGTGCGGGCGGAATACCGCTCCGCAGGCCGGCCCCGAAACTAAAAATATTACCTACCAACCTTAAACTTACACCAATGAAAAAGAACCTTATCGCCCTCTCAATTGCTTTGCTGACATTATCAACGGCCTCCGCCCAGGAGGACTGGGCCAATTTCGGCCGCTATTCGGAAGCCAACGCCGGTGCCCGGCGCGGTGCGGCCGCCGTGTTTATGGGAAATTCCATAACTCAGGGTTGGGTCGAGACCCATCCGCAATTTTTCACCGAAAACGACTATATCGGCCGTGGTATCAGCGGGCAAACGACATCGAAGATGCTCGTGAGGTTCCGGCCGGACGTCATCGCGCTGGCCCCGAAATGCGTGGTGATTCTTGCCGGCACGAACGACATAGCCGGTAATCTGGGCGACATAAGCATCGAAAACATTTGCGGCAACATAATGTCGATGGCTGAACTGGCGAAATACAACGGCATAGAAGTGGTGATATGCTCGGTGCTTCCGGCTTACGACTACCCGTGGAGGCCGGGACGCGAACCGGCGGAAAAGATACTGGCCCTGAACGCCATGCTTCGCCAGTATGCGGAGAACAACGGCTGCACCTACGCCGACGTCCATTCAGCCATGAAAGACGACCGTAACGGCCTACCGGCCGAATACTCCCATGACGGGGTACACCTGAACGCCACAGGTTACACAAAAATGGAGTCCGTTGTAAAACCCCTGATCGACAAGGCTATAAACGGAAATTAAGAGGCTCTGTAAGAGTCTGTCCGGCCTAAGGCCACCGGTTAAATCTATTTAACCAGTTTGGTTTTATATTTCGCGGAGACTTTACCCTTGCTCATCGCGGTAAGCTTGGCGCGGATAAGTGTTTTGCGCAGGGGCGACAGGTGGTCGGTGAATACCGTGCCTTCCAGATGGTCGTACTCGTGCTGCACCACTCGCGCGGCATAGCCTTCGATAAGTTCGTCGTGCTCGTTAAAATCCTCGTCGAACCAGCGAATGCGTATGGCTTCGGGGCGCTGCACGTCCTCGTTCAGCCCGGGCAGGCTCAGGCATCCCTCGTTCATAACCACCTCCTCCTCGCTCTCGCCGTATATCTCGGGGTTTATGAACACCCTTTTGAAATCGGCCAGTTCCGGTTCATCGTCCGCGTACATGCGCGCGTCCACAACGAACATCCTGAGCGGCTTGCCGATTTGCGGGGCGGCAAGCCCGACGCCGCTCGAAGCGTACATCGTGTCGAACATGTCCTCGACGAGCTTCTTCAGCTCCGGGTAATCCCGGTCGACTTCCGCCGCTTCCCCCCTCAGCACCGATGAACCGTATATATATATAGGGTATACCATATTTCGTATTTTATTTATTAACCACTTTGATGCAGGCCCGTAAAAGCACCGCCTTCGTAGGTGCCGCAAACGGTCACCCGTTGTCGTCCTGCCTGTATTGCGCACTCTCCATATAACCCTGGAGGATAATTGCCGCGCTTACACGGTCGACGACAGCTTTATCCCTCCGCCGCATTTTCCCCGCCCCGCTATCGATAATGGCCTGCTTGGCCATTACGGACGTGTATCGCTCGTCATACCAGACCACTTTGACCGCAGGCAGCAGTGCGGCGATTTTCCTCAACCATCCCTGCGCATGCGGGAAAGTGGCCGAGGGGCTTCCGTCCGATTGCAACGGCTTGCCGACAACTATAATGTCAACGGGATTTTCCGCCGTATATTTTACCACCCAATCCGTCAGGGTATGGGTCGGAACCGTTTCGAGCGGCGAGGAGATTATCCGCAGGGGGTCGGTCACTGCCAGCCCCGTCCGTTTTGTACCGTAATCCACCGCAAGTATCCTACCCATCCGTCTATGCTCAAAAAAAATCCGAAGCTTCCGCCCTCAAAAGTTTCATTACGTCCGGAAATGCTTCGTCCGAAGTGTTCTCCAAAAGTATCTCGCGCGATGTTAACTTTTTAATAGTGTACTGTTCCGAAACGGTTTCGTCAACATAGAGGGTCAGCACCCGCGGGTCACCCATAACACTTACCACATATTTCCCTTCCGTTACCGTGTATCCCGGCTCTTCCATGAAACCGTAGGTCTGTTTTATATACGTTCCGTCCTCATCAAACCGATACGATGCACCGACATCTGCTATATGATGGGGATAGGTAGTATCCCACATCCAGAACCCCGTTAATTTATCGAGGTCAACCTTATCGTCCTTACTGCACGAAACCGCACACATCATAAATAGAACCAATGCGGCGACAGCACTCCGTGTTTTTGATGTTTTCATTTCCTGAAGGGTTAGCGATTGCAAAGTTAATAAAAAGGTTTTTCACCTTATCGGTTCATTAAAATGATGAGGTTTATGGTGAAACCGTTGCATACTTTTAAACAAAATGTGAAAAATTTATATACTGTTTCCGTACATCGGGGTTTGTGATTATCTTTGTGGATTAGGTAGTGTTAAACAACATACGCGATAATGACTCAGGAAGAACTGTTTAAGAAACTCATCGCCCATTCGAAGGAATACGGCTTTATTTTCCCGTCGAGCGAGATTTACGACGGCTTGAGCGCCGTTTACGATTACGGCCAGATGGGTGTGGAACTCAAGAACAACATCAAAAAATATTGGTGGGATTCGATGGTGAAGCTCCACCGGAACATAGTCGGTATAGACGCAGCCATCTTCATGCATCCTCGCACCTGGGAGGCTTCGGGCCATGTGGGGGCGTTCAACGACCCCCTGATAGATAATAAGGACTCCAAGAAGCGTTACCGCGCCGACGTGCTTATCGAAGAGCATATCGCAAAGCTCGACGAGAAGATAGAGAAGGAAGTTGCCAAGGCGCGCAAAAGGTTCGGGGACAGCTTCGACGAGGAGCAGTACCGCGCCACCAGCCCGCGGGTCGCCGAGATAGCGGCCAAAAGGGAAGAGGTCCACTCCAGGATGGTAAAGGCCCTCAACGATTCCGACCTCGACGAGCTTCGGCAGATAATCGTGGACGCCGAAGTGGTCTGCCCCATTTCGGGAACACGCAACTGGACCGAGGTCAGGCAGTTCAACCTGATGTTCGACACCAAAATAGGTTCGGTGGCCGAGGGGGCCAACACCATATACCTCCGACCGGAGACGGCGCAGGGCATCTTCGTCAACTTCCTCAACGTGCAGAAGACCGGCCGGATGAAAATACCGTTCGGTATCGCACAGATAGGCAAGGCCTTCCGTAACGAGATCGTAGCGCGGCAATTTATTTTCCGCATGAGGGAGTTCGAGCAGATGGAAATGCAGTTCTTCGTGCGCCCGGGCGAGGAGATGACCTGGTACAACCGGTGGAAGGAGTGGCGTATGCGCTGGCACAGGGCGCTGGGCTTCGGCGACGAGAAGTACCGTTTCCACGACCACGACAAACTGGCCCATTATGCCAACGCGGCGGCCGACGTGGAGTTCAACTTCCCGTTCGGGTTCAAGGAGGTGGAGGGTATCCACTCCCGGACCGACTTCGACCTGGGCAACCACCAGAAATTCTCAGGCAAGAAAATACAGTACTTCGACCCGGAGACAGGCGAGAGTTACGTGCCTTACGTTGTGGAAACTTCGATAGGTGTCGACCGTATGGTACTGCAGGTTCTTTCCGCGGCATATACGGAGGAAAAACTCGATAACGGGGAGGAACGTACAGTGCTTCGCATACCGGCCGCCATCGCACCCGTGAAGGTCGCTATCTTCCCGCTGGTGAAGAAGGACGGCCTGCCGGAAATCGCGCAGGAAATCGCCTCGACGCTCAAATACGATTACGTGCTCCAGTACGACGAGAAGGACAGCATCGGCAAACGTTACCGCCGTCAGGACGCAATAGGCACCCCGCTGTGCGTGACGGTAGACCACCAGAGCGTGGAGGACCGCACCGTAACGGTTCGTTTCCGCGACACTATGGAGCAGAAACGCATCCCCATTTCGGAACTGCCGGCCGTAATCGAGGAGACGGTAAGCATGAAAAAACTTTTCAGGATACTCGAAGACGGACCGTCCTGCTGATTTCAGACACGAATTTTAAACGACCCCGAAGTCAACTTGCCTTCGGGGTCGTTTTGTTTTCTTACCGCGCGGTATTAACGGCCCGGCCCTATAAACGCGCACGGTCAGCATACAACATTCCGGAAAAAATTTCCGTACCGGATGTTGCGCTACGACCGGAGCGTACGTTATATTTACAGAAAGGAACTTTAAAAAATAACGAAGATTATGAAAAAACCGGTTAATGCATTCGCAACTATCGCCGTAATGCTCTTCTCAATCGCTTCACTCAGCGCTCAGTCTGTAGAGACACGCACGTTCACGCTCAACGGGACGTACGACGCCATTAATATGGCCGGCACGCAGACGCTCCATTTCGATATAGGCCCGGCGGGCGAACCGCTGACCGTTATCGGGTCGGCCGAAGATTTGGACAATCTCGAAATCTCGGTCCGCAACAATACCCTCACGATAAATTTCAAACGGGGATACCGTTCCCGGAGCCGGACCCCGGTGGAAATCTACGCCAAGAACCCCACGCTCAAAAAGGCCGGCGTGTCGGGTACGGGAACAATCAACATCACCGGCAGGCTCGACAGCGGCACCAACGAATTCACCGTTTCGGGAACCGGGCGTGTGAACGTGGCCACGGTAGACTGCTCGGAACTGGCGTGCAGCGTCTCGGGAACGGGCAAGGTAAACTGCGCGTCGGTGAGGGCGCGGAACGTAAAGAGTTCGGTTAGCGGAACGGGCAGCGTCACCCTCACGGACGTGGTGGCCGACCATGTGGAAGCCCGCTCGAGCGGCACGGGTAACGTGAACGTGTCCGGAACCACCCGGACCGGCGATTACCGCACCTCCGGCACGGGCCATATCCATGCCGAAGACCTCACCGCCGAAGAGGTTAGCGCCACGGCGAGCGGGACCGGCAGTGTCTACTGCAAGGCCACCTCAAAATTCGAGGGACGCGCCTCCGGCACCGGTAAGATAAACCTCTACGGCAATCCCGGAACCGTAAACTATTCGGGCAGCGAACGCAGGCTCGTACAACGATAAACCTTAATTCTCATACGATTAAGTTTTCAATGCACCAAAAGTGCCGGGTAACGTTTTCCCGGCGATTAGAAAAGGTTGGGAGGGCGGCCCTGGGAAGGCCCGCCCTTCGTTTTTTCCGGCATGCAAAGGTATAGGCCCGTATATTGAACCCGGATATTGAAAAGGGGATGACGGCAGGAGTACAAGACGACAAGAGGGAGCAAAGGGGCAAGAGGTAAGAGGGCAGGACAGCAAGACAGCAAAACGGCAAAACGGGTAAGAGGACAGGACAGTAAGAGGACAGGCGGGCATGCCGGGCCGGCTAAAGGTACGTACGTAGTATTCCCCCGACTTGCAAGACTTACCAGTCCCCCGACTCACCAGACTTACCAGACTCCCCGACTTGCTCCGGCTATTTCCCGGGAATATTCCCGGAATTTTACGCCGGCAATGTTGCGTTCCGGGGATGGCTTACGTTATAATTATAGAAAGAAAAACAACTTAATATATAATTCCATGAAAAAAATCACCCTTGTCATTTTAGCTGCGGCCGTTATGCTTCCGGCAGCAGTGTCACGTGCCCAATCCACCGAGAACCGGACCGTAAGCCCATCGGGAACCTTCGAATCTATAACCGTAAGCGGGAGCCATTCGGTACATTTCCGAACAGGCCCGGCCGGGGAGCCGTTCACCGTTACCGGGGTGGCGGAAGACCTCGATAACCTCGACATCCATGTACGGAATAACACACTTCATATCGGTTTCAGGAGGAATTATAACCGTCAAGGCAACCGGCCACGGGTAGAGGTTTACGTACAGAATCCCGCCCTGAAGGATGTGACAATTTCAGGCTCCGGAAGATTGGTTGCCGAAGGTGAACTGACCGCGACAAGGAATAACCTCAAAGTATCCGGCTCGGGACAGGTAAACCTCGCAGGTCTCAGGACGAGCGAGCTGGAAATCACCGTATCCGGTTCGGGACAGGTCAATACCTCCGCGGTCGAAGCCCCGCGCATCAAAACCACTGTATCAGGAAGCGGACGGATAGAACTGTCGAACGTGACGGCTACCGAAGTGCGGGCCAAAGTAAGCGGAAGCGGACGGACCAATATTGCCGGCCGTGCGGACAGCGCCGAAATGAGTGTTTCCGGAAGTGGACGTATCACGGCCGATGGCCTGACCGTCACCGATGCCGAGGCAAAGGTGAGCGGTTCGGGAAGCGTATCGGTAAGGTGTACCGGGCAGCTCGATGCTTCGTCGGGCGGAAGCGGTAAAGTATATTACTACGGCGAACCGGCCCAGGCAAGGTTTAACGGCCGGGCGGGGAACTTCGTCCAAAGATAAACGATTAGTGCTTATTCTTTTTCGACCAGACCGCCCGGCCCCGACAGCCGGGCGATGGTCTTTACGGGGCGGGGAGAACAATATTTACCCCGAACGAGGTTACCCAGCCGCAGGCGACTAAGGCCCTTTTTGTTTAGAAAGCAGATTCTTCACTGGATTCAACCATATATGATAGGACCGGTATCCTTTGGAACCGTAGGAATATTATGGCTGCCATCCTGAGGAATCGCAGGAACAAACGGGTGAACGACGGAGGCTTTTTGCGGCTTTGGGATTAATATGTATCTTCGTGGGAAATCAAAACCAAGGCAACATGGGTGTACTTAAAGATAGGTCGGCGCTGTTTCCCGGGTCGTTCGACCCGTTTACACGGGGTCACAAATCAATTGTGGACCAAGGCCTTAGCCTGTTCGACCGGATTGTCATCGGCGTGGGCGCCAATACGGATAAGCGGGGCCTTCTGACGGTCGCTAACCGTATCCGGCTTATCGAGGACATTTACCGCGACGAGCCGCGAATCACTGTGGCGTCGTACGACGGCCTTACCGGGGATTTTTGCCGCGCTGAGGGCCTCGGGTTTATCCTCCGCGGGATGCGCAATACGGTCGATTACGAATACGAGCGCGGTATTATGCTGGTCAACCAAACCCTTTTCCCGGAAATTATGACCGTCCTTCTGTTCACTCCGCCCGAATATGCAGCCGTTTCTTCGAGTATGATTCGCGAGCTGATGGCCTTCGGGCGTGACCCCGTGGAGCTGATGCCTCAGAATATCGACCTGAAAAATTACCTGTAACCAAATCAGATATGGAATTTACCGCAGAAATGATAGCCGGGTTCCTCGGCGGGGAGGTAGTCGGCGACCCCGCGGCCCGGGTCAACACCATCGCCAAGATCGAAGAGGGTACCGAAGGGGCGCTTTCGTTCCTCTCCAACCCCAAATACGAAACGTACGTTTACGATTCGGACGCGTCTGTGATAATAGTAAACCGGACGTTCGTACCGCAGCGCCCCGTGAAAGCCACACTGGTTAAGGTGGACGACGCATACGGCTGTTTCGCCAAGTTGCTCGAAATGTACGCAGCCTCCAAACCGCGCAGGAGCGGAGTATCGGACAAGGCCCACATCAGTCCGTCGGCCACTCTGGGCGAAGGTTGCTATGTGGGGGAATTCGCGGTGGTGTCGGACGGTGTGACGGTGGGCGCGGGTTGCTCCATCTACCCGCAGGTTTACCTGGGCGACAGGGTTACCCTCGGCGATAATGTGACCCTCCATCCCGGTGTTAAGATTTACGAGGAGTGCGTTATAGGCAATAACGTAACCATCCATGCCGGCGCGGTGATAGGCGCAGACGGATTCGGGTTCGCCCCGAACCCTTCCGGCGGATACGACAAAATACCGCAACTGGGCAACGTCGTGATAGGAGACAACGCCGATATCGGCGCCAACACCTGTATCGACAGGGCAACGATGGGTTCGACCCGGATTGCCGCGGGCGTGAAACTGGACAACCTTATACAGGTTGGGCACAACGTAGAAATCGGCGAAAATACCGTTTCGGCCGCGCAGGTCGGAATCGCGGGCTCAACAAAGGTAGGCCGCGGCTGCATGTTCGGCGGACAGGTAGGCATATCGGGCCATATAAAGATTGGCGACGGCGTGCAAATCGGTTCGCAGAGCGGTATAGCCAAAGGTATAGCGGACGGTGAGGTGATGATGGGTTCGCCGGCAATGCCCGCATCGCGTCACCACCGCGTGGCCGCGGTGACGCGCAACCTTCCCGAACTGAGCGCAACGGTCCACGACCTTGCACGTAAGGTAGACAAACTCACGGAAGGTCAATAATAGGAGTAGCCAGCCTATGGTTACGGATTGACCGGTAGACCGGTAGTGGCCGGGAACCGCCCGCAGCGGGAGTTAGATGCCGTTTCACATACATTAAGGAATGGACCGGGGATGTATGAAGGCACAGCGACACCTCCCTTTACCCACGTTTAAGCCACCACGGTAAAGCGGGAGATTTTTCCGGGGCGTTCTCACGGTGCGCCGGCCCGGCACGAGTTAATCGAAATGCAAAAAGAAAAAAAACGAATACTGGGAATAGACCCCGGCACAAACTTCACCGGCTACGGCATCATCGACACGGATGGCCGGAAGACAGAGTGCGTGGCACTGGGATATATCGACCTCGTGAAGCTCCCCGACCCCTACCGCAAGTTACACCGGATTTACGAGGGTGTGGAGGACCTTATTCGTCAGTACGCCCCGGATGAGGCGGCGTTCGAATCGCCGTTTTTCGGGGAGAACGTGCAGAGTATGCTGAAACTCGGGCGGGCGCAGGGGGTGGCGATGGCCGCCGCCTTGAACCGCGGACTGCCGGTATTCGAATACGCTCCCCGGCGGATCAAACAGGCCATCACAGGTCAGGGAGCAGCCAGCAAGGAGCAGGTGGCCGCAATGCTGAAAACGCTGTTGAAAGTGGATTACTCCCTTCATAAACTCGACGCTACGGACGGACTTGCCGTGGCGCTTTGCCACCACTACGAAAGTTCATCGCCCATTAACCGGCTCACATCCGCCGAGGCATCCGGCACAGGTCCGGCACAGGCCCTGAAGGCCGCCATGTCGGGTAAAGGACGCACCCCGTCGTGGGAACAGTTCGTGGCCCGCAACCCGCAGAGGGAAGTGAAGAAGAAATAAATTAGCAAGGTGAAGCCGGGTTTCGCGGCAAGGGGAGCCTCTTCCTCGCTTATGCCCACATATACCGGAAATTGATAAATGACCCGACCGACCGGTTGTCCATAACCTCCCGCTCTCTATCGGAATAACTACAACCCGTATCGCTGTATATTCTAAAGTAATACGGTTTGCCATTTACAGGACAAGGAGGATTGTGTGAGAATTGTGTGCACATCAAAATGAAAGAGTTACGACGCATGTCGTAACTCTTTCATTTAACAGTGATTCCGACAGGACTCAAACCTGTAACCTTCTGATCCGTAGTCAGATGCTCTATTCAATTAAGCTACGGAACCGTTTTGTGGTTGCAAATATAACGTTTTTTAATTTCCGGGCAAAAATAATTCCACAGTAATTTTCGGTTCACTATAAATTTCACTGCTCCAGCCGGTCTTACCCAAGTAAACCCGGAAACAAGACAAAACACAAACCCGGCCGGACGGGGCCGTGTGAAACGCTTGGTACCCCGAACAGCCCCGCACCGATTCCTTACCCTGCCTCCCCGACCGCTTCGCGGCGGTATCGGCCCGGAGTCCTGCCGGTTTGCCTTTTGAAAAGCCGGTTGAAATAGGATATGTTGTCCAGCGAAAGTTCGAGCGCGACTTCCCGTATCGACAGGTCGGTGGTGACCAGAAGCAGTTGTGCCCGTTCGATTTTCTTCATATGTATGTACTCCAGCGGTGTCATACCCGTATGACGGCGGAAGAGGCGGATAAAATGATCGGTGGTAATATAGGACGACCGGGCAAGCGATGCCACGGATATCTCCGAATCTACGTGTTCATGAATGTAGCGCAGGCTCTGTTTTACCCGTTCGTCCCCACGGGCCGGCTTACTACCGGCAGCGGCCATAAACCGCGACATAAGCACCCTCAGTATACCCTGGGTCTCCATTATCACCCCGGGCGGCATTTTTTTGCTGTGGGCCACGTTACCCCGGAACGAGGAGAGGTTGTCGTAATTTCCCGGGTCGATATCCTGCAACTGCCGCCCCGGGTTTATCTCCAGCAGTCGCCTGAGCTGGTCTGCATCCGAGGGAATCGAAAGGGCTTCGACCGGGAAATCGTATTTGTCGAAAACGGACTCCCGGCCCGGCTCCTCGTCGTAGAAATGGATATAGTAGAGGGCGAACTCGCCGTCCGACCGGTCGTCGTGCAGGGTAAAGGGGGGTGTCAGGTAGAGGCGCCCGGGTCGCAGAGGGTGGAGGACACCCGAAAAACTGGTCTCGGCATACCCTTCCACCACGTAGTATATCCGCGCGAAAGGACTCTGCACCCCTGTCCAGTTCCATGCCTCGTCGGGCTTTGCGTATCCCGCATTTACCAATATCAGTTCCATACATCAATTAAACAGACAGCAAGTTACTTCCTTCCTACAGGCCGGACAAACCGTCCGGCACCGGACACACCTTTTACCCCACACGAAAGCCCGGCAACATGCCGCACCCCAAAATTAATATATAAAGTCGAAATCGTGCTATTCGTTATCGTAATCGTGAAATTAAAACCGGGGGCGGTTACATATATTTGTAAAATACCGCACTGGTGTTTAATTCGCGGTGCGGCCTAACCTAAAACAAGCCTTGAAATGTCACAACAGCGATTCAGGGGCGAATGGCCCAAAATAGGCATCCGCCCGACCATAGACGGCCGTATGAACGGCGTCCGCGAAAGCCTCGAAGACCAGACCATGAACATGGCCCGCAGCGTCGTAGAGCTTCTCACCCACACCATAAAATACCCCGACGGAACCCCGGTTCAGTGCGTTATCGCCGACACGACCATCGGTCGCGTGGCTGAGAGCGCTGCCTGCGCCGACAAATTCCGGCGCGAGAACGTGGGTGTAACCATCACCGTCACTCCCTGCTGGTGTTACGGCAGCGAGACTATGGATATGGACCGCGACACGGTAAAGGCCGTGTGGGGCTTCAACGGTACGGAGCGTCCCGGGGCGGTCTACCTCGCCGCCGTGCTGGCCGCCCACACCCAGAAGGGCCTGCCCGCGTTCGGCATCTACGGCCGTGACGTGCAGGACATGAGCGATACGGCAATTCCGGCCGACGTGGAGGCCAAGCTGCTGCGCTTCTCGCGCGCGGCCCTGTCGGTTGCCATAATGAAAGGCAAATCGTACCTCTCCATAGGCGCGGTGTGTATGGGCATCGCCGGCTCGATAGTGAGCACCGACTTTTTCGAAGACTATCTCGGCATGCGATGCGAGGGAATCGACGAGGTGGAGATAATACGCCGTATGAGCGAAGGTATATACGATAAGGAAGAGTTCGACCGGGCATTGGCCTGGGCGCGGGCCAACTGCCGCGAGGGCGAGGACGTATGCAACCGTCCCGACCTGCGGAAAGACCGCGCGGGCAAGGACGCCGACTGGGAGTTCGTTGTGAAAATGGCCCTCATCATCCGCGACCTTATGTAGGGAAACCCAAAGCTCCGCGAGATGGGATTCGGCGAGGAATCGCAGGGCCACAACGCGCTGGCAGCCGGGTTCCAGGGCCAGCGCCAGTGGACCGACTTCTACCCCAACGGCGATTTTGCAGAGGCAATCCTCAACTCCTCCTTCGACTGGAACGGCCGCCGCGCCCCCTACATACTGGCCACGGAGAACGACGCCCTCAACGGTGCGGCGATGCTCTTCGGGCACCTGCTGACCAATACTGCCTCCATTTTCGCCGACGTGCGAACCTACTGGAGCCCGGAAGCCGTTGAACGTGTCACGGGCAAGAAGCTCTCCGGGCAGGCCGCGGGCGGCATCATCCACCTTATAAACTCCGGCGCCGCGTCCCTCGACGGTAGCGGAATGCAGAGCGATGCGGACGGCAACCCGGTGATGAAACCCTTCTGGGAAATCGGCGACCAGGAGGCCCAGGCATGTCTCGACGCGACCACTTGGGTGCCGGCCAACCGTGAATACTTCCGCGGCGGAGGTTTCTCGTCCAAATTCCTCACCCGGGGCGGCATGCCGTGCACTATGGTGCGGCTGAACCTGGTGAAAAACCTCGGTCCCGTGCTGCAGATAGCCGAAGGGTGGACGGTGGACATCGACCCGGAGACGCACAGGATACTGGACGACCGTACCGACAAGGGCTGGCCTACCACATGGTTCGCCCCGAGACTGAACGACACCGACAATTTCCGGGACGTCTACTCCGTAATGAATAACTGGGGAGCCAACCACGGTTCGATTAACTGCGGCCATATCGGCGCGGACCTTATAACGCTGGCCTCGATGTTGCGCATCCCGGTGAGCATGCACAACGTACCGCAGGAGAGCATTTTCCGCCCGTCGGCATGGGGCGCTTTCGGAATGGAGAAGGAAGGTTCGGATTACCGCGCCTGCGCGGCATACGGCCCCCTATACAAAAAATAGTGATGGACGGAAATCTTAAAGACGGTTACACGAAGCGGCCGGCGGAAGGGCGAAAGCGCTTCTGCCAGTTGCTCCGGCTGGAGCCGGATACACTCGACCAGTACCGCCATTGGCACGACAGCCGCAATATCTGGCCCGAGATACCGGCAGGTATCCGTCGGGCCGGAATTCTCGATATGGAGATATACGTATACGGAACCACGGCCGTAATGATACTCGAGACCCCGTTGGAGTTCGACTGGGACGAGAGTTTCGGCCGGCTGGCCGGGTACGAGCGGCAGGCTGAATGGGAAGATTTCGTGGCCCGGTTCCAGCAGACCGGAGGCGGCCGCCGCTCTGATGAGAAGTGGCAGCTTGCCGAGAGGATTTTTTCGCTCGAAGAGGCCCTCGACTCCGCGGTAAAGAAGTGACCACGGCCGAAACCCGTAGCTATAGCGGGGAATACCATACGGAACATGTAAGCCTTCCGGACTGACGGAGCCATGCGTCGAGCCGTCATTTTTACACGGACGAGCCTCCCGGTCGGGTTACAACCATACCGATTGTGCTTCATTGGCTCCGGGTTTGTGAACCGGCCCGTAATAATGTAACTTAGAACGCGGGGCCGGCAACCCGGCAGTAGGCGGTTCGGCGGTTCGGCGGTTCGGCGGCCGGCAGTGGGGGTGAGGTTGCAGTCCGACAGTGGAGCAGTTCGGCGGACAGGCGGACAAGCTACTGGGTTAAACGAAAATACCGCGTAAAGTGAAACAACGAAAATATGTAATACCGGAACCGGAAGACTACAAAAATCCGGAACGCAGAACGACCGCAAGACCTTAACACCGTTAGACCTTAATAACCAAAACCTAATCCAAAACCTAAAACCGATGCCTGACAGCAAGCAATCCATATTCCGCAGCGGGGGTGTAAACTACCTTATTCCATTTATACTTATCACGGCATGCTTCGCCCTTTGGGGCTTTGCCAACGACATCACCAACCCTATGGTAAAGGCCTTCTCCAAGATTTTCCGGATGAGCGTAACCGAGGGGGCCCTGGTACAGGTGGCATTCTACGGGGGGGGGTATTTCGCCATGGCGTTTCCGGCCGCGATATTTATCCGGAAATATTCCTACAAGGCGGGTATTATGCTCGGATTGGGACTGTATGCCGTGGGTGCGTTTATGTTTCTGCCAGCAAGGATGACCGGCAGTTACTATCCGTTCCTTATCGCCTATTTTATCCTTACGTGCGGGCTGTCGTTCCTCGAAACGAGCGCTAACCCATATATCCTCAGTATGGGCGACGAGGAGACCTCCACCCGGCGGCTGAACTTCGCGCAATCGTTCAACCCGATGGGCTCGCTGGCCGGTATGTGGGTGGCGATGAACTTTATACAGGCCCGGCTCAGCCCGCTCGACACGGGCGAAAGGGCGATTCTTAGCGATGCGGAGTTCGAGGCGGTGAAACAGGCCGACCTCGGAGTGCTTATAACCCCTTATCTGGTGATAGGATGTGTAATTGTCGGGATGTTACTGCTAATCCGCTTCACGCCCATGCCCCGCAACCAGGACCAGTCGCACAGCATCGACTTCATTCCCACGCTGAAACGGATCTTCTCCATGAAACATTACCGCGAGGGAGTGGTGGCGCAGTTCTTCTATGTCGGGGTTCAGATAATGTGCTGGACGTTTATCATACAGTACGGTACGCGGGTTTTTATGGAGCAGGGAATGACCGAGAAGGCGGCCGAGGTACTGTCGCAGAAATACAATATCGTGGCGATGATAATTTTTTGCAGCAGCCGTTTTATCTGCACCTTCCTGCTCAAATACTTAAACCCGGGCCGCCTGCTGATGATTATGGCCATCGCGGGAGGTGCGTTTACCGTTGGGGTTATCGCGTTCCAAAATGTATACGGGATGTACTGCCTGGTGGCCGTATCGGCATGTATGTCGCTTATGTTTCCCACTATCTACGGAATCGCCCTGAAAGGACTCGGGGAGGACGCCAAGTTCGGGGCCGCGGGGCTTATCATGGCAATCCTCGGCGGATCGGTACTCCCGCCGTTACAGGCCTCGATAATCGACAGGGGGAGCCTTTTCAATATGCCGGCGGTGAATGTGTCGTTCGTCCTGCCGCTGATATGCTTCGTTGTGATTGCTTTTTACGGGTCACGGTCGTTCAACCGGAAGGCTGCATAAGTGAGGACTATCGAATGGGCCGGGCGGAACTTCTTCCCGGCCCGTTCCTATTTCTCCACTTTGAGGGTGATTTTCAGGTGCAGGGTTATCTCGTTTTCAGAAGTCTTTTCCGGAACACCGGCACCACCCTCCCCTGTCAGTAACCACGACTTAGCAATTTCGGGAAAACACTCCACGATCTTTTCTGCAAGCTCACGGCTTATTTTATTATTTCACCGTTTTATCTGGTAAAGGTTCTCACCGCGTTTAAGCCCGATGCGGTGGGCAAAAGCGGTGACTGATTTCTCTCCCGAGTACTCTATCAATTTTTGAATGCGTTGCCAGTCTGCAGATCTATTTTCCATAGGTCAATTTTTTCAGTACCACAACCGCACTCTTTTCTATAATGCAGGGGCGGCAAAACCATACACCGCCAGCTATCGGTCGTATACCCGGGAAAGCCGCCCCCACAATAAAAAAAGAGCGCAGGATCAACACTCCACTGTAGGCCTCGCAAAGCCCATCCCCGGCATGTTGTCCCGCGCCCAAGGGCGGCCATGACCGTTTCCGATCATGGCAGGCCCATGGGTTTCAACAACTTTTACACCAAGGATAAACCTATCTTTCGATAGTTTGCGAGTTTACAGCGGTATAAAGGTCGTTTACCCTTTATATCAGATTCGGTTCCGTATCCCCGGAACCAATCCTATGTCCCTGCAAAGATAGCATAATGTTTAAAATAAATAGTCTTTCCGGGTGGGTTAAGAAATGTTTCGGCATTGGTATTTTTACCGGTATATTTCCGACCTTTGCAGTCCCGCGTTACGGTTGACGGGGGGAACATCACGATGAGAAGACTGAATAAATACATAACCGACGCCGGCTACTGCTCGCGCAGGGAGGCGGACAGGTATATCGAACAGGGACGTGTCACGGTGAACGGCCGCATCGCCGGGTTGGGCGATATGGTGGGCGAAACGGATACGGTGGAGGTGGACGGCGAGAGGGTCGGCCGCAGGACAAAGGCACCCGTATACATAGCATTCAATAAACCGGTGGGCGTGACCTGCACCACCGACCGCAGCGACAAGACCAACATCGTCGACTTCATCGGGTACAAGGAGCGCATATTCCCGGTGGGAAGGCTCGACAAGGATTCCGAGGGGCTTATTATCCTTACCAACGACGGGGATATTGTCAACCGGATACTCCGCGCGGGCAATAATAACCCCAAGGAATATATCGTAACGGTGGATAAACCCGTTACTCCGGAGTTCCTTAGCCGCATGGCCGCCGGTGTGCATATCCTCGGGGTGAAGACCAAGCCGTGCGAAGTGCGCCGAAAGAACGAAAAGACGTTCGTAATCTTTCTTACCCAGGGGTTGAACCGCCAGATACGAAGAATGTGCAACGCACTCGACTACAAAGTAGTGCGGTTAAAACGGGTGCGGGTCATAAATATAACCCTCGGAAGCCTCGAGCCGGGCCGCTGGCGCTATTTCACCCCGGAAGAGACGGCCGGGATGCAGGCCGTACTGGCCGGCTCGTCCGGCACGGAGGAAGCCTCCAACGAAAGGAAAGCCTCCCTGCGGAGGATGTCAAAGGGAAAAAAATCGGGGAGTTACTCAGAGTACCGCAGCCGCGGGAAATCGGCGGCCCGTAGTAAGACTGCCGGCGACGGCAGCCGGCCCCCAATCACCAGCCGGGCGGAAAAAGGTAAAAGTGCGGAGAGCGGAAAAAGTGCGGAGAGCGGAAAAAGTGCGGAGAGCAGTAAACGGGTGACCAAGATTAAAACGGCTGATGGTAAAAGGCCGGCCGGAGGAAGCCGTGCAAACACCGGAGGGGCCAAAGCCGCAAGTCAGCGCGGAGCCAGGGGTCCCAAAAAAAGATAAAATATACCGGTAACAGCGTGCGACTGTGCACCCGATAAGTCACTCATTTACCTGTCCTCCACCTTACTCAAATCCCGTATAGCGGCGGTATGACCCAGTGCGGCGGCCTTACGCAGATGGGCCAATTCAAATTTGTTGTCCCCGCGTTTTTTATAGGCCATCGCCAGCCAGTAATGGCCCTCCGCCGGACGGAAGCCCTTATCGATGCAAAGTTCAAGGTTCGCAATAGCCTGCGGGATACTGTCCAGCCGGTAATAGACCATTCCCAGTTCGATGAACGCATCCCCTGCCCCCTTGTCTATTTCCCGGACGGGCGTACGGTGCGGTGCGAGGAAAAAACCATCCCTCCATTCCGACGTTGTAATCCTCCACGGTGAGGAGTAAATACGCACAAGCCCTTTATAATCATCCAACGCCGGTAATAGTTCACCCCGTGCTGCATAGATATAAGCCCGGAAAAACAAGGCGTCGGTCCTTTCGGGTTTAACCGAAACAGCCCCGGTCAGCGCACCTATGGTCCGCAGGGTATCGCCTGCCTGAAAGTTTGCGTAAGCAAGGTTCATAAGGGCGTTATAATTGTCCGGAGCCTTATCGACTACCTTTTTCCAATATTTGGCCGCCTTTTTATAGTCGCCTTTTTCCTCCTGCTCGAGCGCCTTATTCTCGTAATAGACCGCATCGACGCAGCCCCATAACAGAGTTGCGCACAGCACCGCGCTTATCGGTCGCATTATGGTTGAAAAAGTCGAACGCAAAACAGATATCATTTCTTTACGCCAAATATAACTAAATAGATCCGGTCGGTATATCCGTTCCAAGCAATTACGAATAAATTTCATCCGATGACACGACCTCCAACTATTATTTACGGCCAGAGAATAAAAAACCTTGTAACCCGAGCCCGTGCATCTGTTTTTTTATTATATTGGGAATGCATAAGCGACCGTTAGAAATGAATAACCGTTCACTTTACCCGTTAAGGGAATATTATACGCGGCAGACCCTGCACAGCCTCCACAGATATAGGGCCGTCATGTTCAGCCCCACTTCGCACCGTTAGCACCGGCAGTTCCCCGCCGGAGCTTCCGGCCCGTTCCTGCGGCCGGAAAGTTATCCTGATTTTTTCCAGAACAAATAAACAGCATACCGCAATGAAAAATGCCGTATCGGTACCCGACGTCAAGGCGTGGGTAATGAAACTGTACACCGAGAGCGAAAAATCCATAACAGACGCCGAGAGGCGCGAACAGCATAAATACGACACCCTTATCCGCCACCGCCAGGACAAGGTATTCCTCTCCAAAATGCTCGACGAAACCTCGCAGATACGCGACCGTCGCAAGCTGGCCCGGCGTATAAAAGTGCTGATAAAGCGGTACGGTGTCCCCCAATTCCTTAACGGCTGGGACCGGTTCCTGTTCCGCATGTATCTCTGGGGCGGTTACCATTTCGATTTCATCGCCATCCCCATTATCAAACGGCGGCTACGCAAGGAGACGGCCGCGGTGATAATCGACGAGGCGCGGCCGCGGCTGACCAGGCACCTGGCCGAACGGTTCGACCAGAAGATAGGCCAGAACGTCAACCTGCTGGGCGAAGTGGTGCTGGGTAACCGCGAGGCTGACAACCGCTACCGCCACTACATGGAAGCGCTCTCGTCGCCCGACATCAACTACATTTCGGTAAAAATATCGGGCATATACGCCCAGACCCACGCCCTCAATTACAGCGAGAGTTTCCCCGAGTTGGTGGAGCGCATCTCCGCCCTCTACCGCAAGGCCATCGAACATCCCTATAAGGACGAGTACGGCAACGTACGGCCCAAATTCATCAACCTCGATATGGAGGAGTACAAGGATACGCGCCTCACCATGCGCGTGTTCAAAGAGGCGCTCGGCAAACCCGAATTCAGGGATTACACCGCCGGTATCGTGATCCAGGCCTACCTGCCCGACGCGTGGGACCTGCAGACCGAACTGCTGGAGTACGCCCGCGAGCGTACGGCGGCCGGCGGCGCCCCGGTGAAGATGCGGCTTGTGAAGGGGGCGAACCTCGAAATGGAGAGCGTCCAGTCGTCCCTGCGCGGCTGGCCTAACCCGATACTGCCCACCAAAACGGAGGTGGACGCCAATTACCTTAAGATACTCGACCGCGCCCTGCTGCCGGAGAACGCCCCGGCGGTGCACGTGGGCGTGGCGTCGCACAACTTCTTTACCATCGGCTACGCCTACCTGCTCGGTCAGCGGCACGGTACGGCCCCGTATATGACCTTCGAGATGCTCGAGGGCATGGCCAACCATATCTGGCGGGCCCATTCGTCGCTGGGCAACCACGTTATCCTGTACACGCCCGTGGTGAGGGACGAGCATTTCCTCAACGCCGTGTCGTATCTCGTCAGGCGGCTGGACGAGAACACCGGGCCTGACAACTTCCTGTCACACTCGTTCAACCTGAAACCCGATACCGAGGCGTGGCGCTTCCTCGAAACGCAGTTCGAGCAGGCCTACGCGATGAAAGACACGGTGACGACCCGGCCGCTGCGCACACAGGACCGAAACGCCCCCTACGAACCCGTGCCGCCCTCCAATCCGTTCGCCAACGAACCGGACACCGATTTCGACCTGCCGCAAAACCAGCGCTGGACCGAAAGCATCGTGGCCAAATGGAAAAAGTCGCCCGGCAACGAGCCCTACCTTATCCCCCTGCAGATAGGGGCGGAAACGGTGGAGACCTCCTCGCTGGTCGAGTACCGCGACCGGTGCCAGGACGACGCGGTGGTGGTCTGCCAGATGTGCCGCGCGGACGCCTCAAGGATCGGGCAGGTGCTCCGCATAGCGGGGGACGACCCCGCGGGCTGGCGCGGCACTGCGCTCGCCAGACGGCGGGAGATACTCTACCGCGCGGCGGACAACCTGGCGCGGATGCGCGGCGACATGATAGGCTGTATGTGCGCCGTTACCGGCAAGACCGTCACCGAGGGAGATGTGGAGGTGTCGGAGGCCATCGACTTCACCCGCTTCTATGTCTCCTCCATGCAGGAGTTCGACGCGCTGGAAGGGGTTACCTGCTCCCCGAAGGGCACCGTGCTCGTTATCTCGCCGTGGAACTTCCCGTGCGCCATCCCCGTGGGCGGCGTAACGGCGGCGCTGGCCGGGGGTAACACCGTGATACTTAAACCGGCCACCGTCGCCGCGCCCGTGGCGTGGCAGTTCGCCGGGGCTTTCTGGAAGGCCGGGGTGCCCCGGGAGGCGTTACAGGTCATAATCACCGACCGCGAGGGGCTGGCGCTGCTGAACACCTCGCCCGTTGTAAAGCACACGATCCTCACCGGCGGCACGGATACGGCCCGCAATATTATCGCCGTGAACCCCGTCACCCCCCTATCGGCCGAGACAGGCGGCAAGAACGCCATTATACTTACGGCCGCCGGCGACCGCGACCACGCCATCCTCAACGCCGTGGCCTCGGCGTTCGGCAACGCCGGGCAGAAGTGCTCGGCCTGCTCGCTGCTGCTGGTGGAAGGGTCGGTTTATGACGACCCGGTATTCCGGGAGAAACTTACGGACGCGGCAACGAGCCTCCGCACCGGGAGCGTCTGGGATATCGGCAACGTGGTCGGCCCGATGATAACCAACGAGAACGACAAACTGCTGGAAGCCGTCTCGAAGCTGGAACCGGGCGAAGAGTGGCTCGTCCCGCCGCGGTTCCTCGACGATAAAAAATATATACTCGCCCCGACTATCAAGTGGGGAGTGCGCCCGGAGAACTTCTCGTTCCGCAACGAGCTGTTCGGCCCCATGCTCAGCGTGGTGCGTATCAGGGACCTTCGCGAAGGAATAGAGCTGGTGAACAGCCTCGAATACGGCCTCACCTCCGGCCTACAAAGCCTCGACGAGGCGGAACAGGCCCTCTGGAGGGAGAGCATCGAGGCGGGGAACCTCTATATCAACCGCGGCATCACCGGCGCGATAGTCAACCGTCAGCCGTTCGGCGGGATGAAGCTCTCGGCGTTCGGCGGGGGTATCAAGGCGGGCGGACCCAATTACGTCTCCTGCTTCCTGCGGTTCGCAGACAAGGCCGGTGCAGAACAGGGCGGCGGGCCGGATAGAGGTGAAGCCACTGGCACCGGCGCGGGCCCGAAACAGGGCGGCGGGCCGGATAGAGGTGAAGCCACTGGCACCGGCGCGGGCCCGAAACAGGGCAGCGGGCCGGATAGAGGTGCGGACATGGGCGCGGGCGCAGACACGGGCTCGGCTATGGCCACATCAAAGCCTACCGTTACGGTCACCGATACGACCACGGCCGAGGAAAACTCCGTCCACACCGACATGGAAAGCTGGGCCGCAAACTACCGCAGGGCGTGGGAAACCGAATTTTCCCGGCCCCGCGATATAAACAACCTTTACGGCGAACAGAACGTCTTCCGCTATCTTCCCCTGCGGAGCATGGCCCTGAGAGTCTTCCCCCGGGACACGGACGACCAGATACGAAGGGTCGCCGAGGCTGCCCGCCTCTGCGGCACGCCACTTACGGTCAGCATCGACCCCACTGACGAAAAGACCGTCGGGCTGGATGGCATACCCGCGACGGTAGTGAGGGAAACCCTCGAAGAGTTCATCGCTTCGCTGGGCCGGTACGAGCGGCTGCGGACCTGCTCTGAGGAAATTCCCCGGGAACTCTACGAGGCCGCCGGACGGCTCGACAAATATATCGCCACCGCACCGCCCGTATGCGAAGGCCGCGTGGAACTGATTCACTATATTAAAGAGCAGAGCATTTCCAACGAGTACCATCGCTACGGAAGCATCACCGAGGTGCCGCCGGTCGAATAAATTATAGTAACATGGGCATTTATTTACGGCTGTCCCGTGCGGACTGCCTGCCAAAGCAGCTTACGAAGCTGGGTTTTGTATGCAGACTATAAAGCCGGCATAACTTTCCCGTTTGTTGGGAAGAAAAAAGTTTACCAAGAGACCCACGTAAGGAAGTAACCCGATAGTTTCGCCAGCGGAATCCTTACACACCCGAGCGGCCGCCTTTAAAGGGCGGCCGCATTATTTAAAACTCAAACAAATATATCGACCAATTGAAAATATCCCCCGCAACAAAGGCCCATGATTTTAATAATTAAAATAAAAACATTAGCCAATTAGAAATTAATTGCATATCCAAAGGAAACCGCGAAGAATATTTAGCATAATTAACAGAAATGTAACACTACTGAATAAAATCCCGGATAGGGTCCCAGAGGTATTTCCGGTAATTGACCACTTTGCCGCACCGCACCTCGATTCCTTCAGAGCGCAACAGGCGCTCCATCTCCCCCGGGGCGAACGCCCGGGCACCGGACAGGCGACCGCCGCTGGCTGTTACGCGGTGAGCGGGAAGCGCCGATACCGCGCCGTATCGCCCGGCCAGTATGTTCCCCGCCATACGGGCACAGCCCGGCCGGCCCGCAGCGCGGGCAAGGATACCGTAATTGGTAACCCTTCCCGGCGGTATCATAGCCACCAGTTCCACTATGGCCTGTACGAACTCTGTTCTCTCCTGCGGACTCATCGGTCGGTTTTTATGCAAAGGTAGGCCAAATTACCGAACTGCCGTATTGCACTTCCCGGCTGTTTTTCATATTTTTACGGATAGACGTTCGCGCTATAGGAAAAGGCGACACCGCTTAAAACCCGGCTTATTATGGAAAAAGTATTTTTTTACGAAACCCCACAGGGTCCGTTCGGCATCTGCGAACGGGACGGCGCCATATCGGCACTCTTTTCCGGCCGGGATGTTCCGGGCGGCCATACGGTCGAAGAAACTCCCCTTATAAAAAAGGCCGCGGTACAGCTCGGGGAGTATTTCACCGGGCGAAGGCAAAAGTTCGACCTGCCGACCACGGCCCACGGCACCCCGTTCGAGCTGAAAGTCTGGCAGGCTTTACGTGAGATACCGTACGGCGAAACGCGCAGTTACGGACAGATAGCCGCGGCCGTAGGCAACCCGAATGCATGCCGCGCCGTTGGCCGGGCAAACAGCCGCAATCCACACCTTATTATCACCCCCTGCCATCGCGTAATAGGGGCCGACGGCAGGCTGACCGGGTTCGCCGCCGGGCTGGACCTTAAAGGTTCCCTGCTCGCTCTCGAAAGCCTACACGCAGGTAAGCCGTAAAAACATAATCCTCCTTATAACATTCTGTGTCCGGAGCGGATTGTTCTCATTCCCGACGGATGAAGTATCGCTATTGTATGTCGCCGCCCCGGGATTTATTCACAAACCATAAATTTCCCGGTGGCGCGCGTTCAAAATTTGCACGCCTGCAAAAAAATATATAACTTAACTATTACAATAAAGGTTACCGCCGGAGCCTGTCCCGGTGAAGATTATTATAAAATATAAATTCCCATTATGGACTACGCAGTCATATTGAACAACATCAACCGCGCATTAGACCGCAAATACCCTTCGGGTGCAAGCAAAAATAATATTCTGAGGAAGGTCCTCGATCTGGATAAAATGGGCGCCTACAGAAGGCTGAACGGAATGGTCCAGTTCAAGGTGAGCGAGGTGGCCCGGTTATGTGCGGCCCTTGAGTTCCCGGTGGAGACGATATTCGACGTCAACAAAGGCAAGACAATCTCCATGAACCTTTTTATGACCAACTATTCCCAGATAGCACACGAGGATTACCTGTTGCTCGAGAAGGCTGTGGAACTTCTTGACCGGGCGTCGAAAAGCCAGGACTCAAGGTTCGTGGTCAGCACCAATATGATACCCCACACCATAATAAACGACTTCGGCTACCTTCTGAGGCTATGCCTTTGCAAGTGGGTTTATTTCAACAACGAGAGCGGCCTTAACATTCCTTTCAAAGACGTGATGCTCCCTAAGGACCTTACCGATTCGAAGCGTGAAATGGAAAAGCGTATGCACAGGATGAAATCCACCGTGCTTATATGGGACCAACGGGTAATCGAATCGACCCTTAGCGACATGAGTTATTTCTACCGGATTAACCTCCTGTCGGACGACGAGGTATTAAAGCTAAAGGAAGACCTGCATAATTATATAAACTACATGGATCTTCTGGCGACCCGCGGCTGTTACGAGCAGACAGGCAACCCGGTTCAATTCTATATCTCGTCCGTGAGCCTTGATTGCAATTACGGTTTCATCGACAGCGATAATGTGAAGGCAAGTATACTCCAGGCATTCGTACTCCACCAGGCCTGGTCGGAAGACCCCGAGTCGTTCCTTCATGTCAAATCGTGGATGAACACGCTAATCCGAAGCTCAACGCTCGTGTCTACCAGCGGGGAATTATCGCGAATAGAGTTTTTCAACAAACAGCGAAGGGCCATAGATTCATTCAAAGGTTAATTTTAACGACCTTCCCCCTATCAAAAGAGGGGTAAGTCATTAAATTAACCAATCATACATCCATTTTAACAGAATAGCGGACTTGCAGTCCGTTATTTTTTTAAGCAATAGAGAACCATTTTATTTATTTTTCTCACATACCCCCATAATTTCAGGGGGCTATTAATCTATTTTTAA
>JAJQCA010000022.1:0-33960 GCA_021202985.1 Alistipes sp. | reverse complement strand
ATATTTGGGGGTAGAAATAAATATTTATATGTTTGCAGAGAAATCAAACGGTTAGTCAGGAAAATGAGACCTTTATTTTACAAATCTTACTACACGAGCGCCGGAAATCCCCGACAGGGGATTAGAGAGCAAGTCCGACAGCGACTATAACGAACCGGCACGGCGGAGAACGTCTCCGTGAAGGGCAACAGCAAGGGCAAACATTCCATTCCGAAACCCGCCGGGCCCGGAGACTGGACATCCGAACACTTATCAACTCAGGTTAACTTAACAAGTCAGGTAATGAAAACGATAATATTTGCTGCCGTCCTCACGGCGGCCATCTGCTCAACATCCTTTACCGCAATCGCCTACGAGCCGTACATGTCCGAATCGGGCAGGTTCAAAGTAGTTGCCGGCGCGGACCTCGTCAGTAAATACGTATGGCGCGGGGTCAACCAGTCCGGCGCGAGTATCCAGCCTACGCTTGGAATGGAGGTAGGCGGATTTTTTCTCGAAGCGTGGGGCTCCACCACATTCAACGACAACTTCAAGGAGCTGGACGTGAGCATCGGTTATGGTATAGGGGGTCTTACGCTGGCCGTGACGGACTACTGGTGGGACGGCGAGGGCATGCCGTTCTACAAACACTACACCGACAGCCACCTGTTCGAAGGCACCGTAGAATACTATTTCGGCGACGACTTCCCGCTTACGCTCGGCTGGAATACTTTCTTTGCCGGCGAGCAGGACAAGAACAGCAGGGGCAAGCGTAAATACTCCTCCTATATAGAAGCGGGTTACGACTTCAGTATCGGTTCGTTCGACTTCACCGCCTCGGCAGGCTTCGCCCCGTGGCAGGCCCCGGCGTGGCTGGACGAGAAGAACGGGTTCCGTGTCTCGCAGATAGCGCTCGAAGCCCGCAAGGAGATACGGTTCAACCCGGCATTCTCGCTCGGCGTGTTCCTGAAGGCGATAGCCTCACCGGCAACCGACAATGCGTACCTCGTGGCAGGCATAACGTTCTAATTATAAAAAGGTATAAAGATGAAAAAGATAGAAGCCATAATCAGGCGTACAAAATTCGAAGAGGTTAAAGAGGCTCTGCTCGAAGCCGATATCGAATGGTTCTCATACACCGACGTGCGCGGTGTGGGGAAGGCTCGTAAGGAGAGGATATACCGCGGGGTTACATACAATACCGACATTATAGAGCGGCTGATGCTCACCATAGTCGTAAGGACGCGTAACGCGGAGAAAACCATTAAGGCAATCCTCGACTCGGCACGCACGGGCGAGGTGGGTGACGGGAGGATTTTCGTCTCGGAGGTCGCGGAATCTTACAGCATCCGGACCGGCGAGAAAGGCGACAAGACCCTCTATACGGAAGACAAACCCACGGTTTAACGCACGTAAGGTTAAAAAGGTTTAACGTTTAAATCGAAAAAAATGAAAATACTATACTTGGCAGATACAGACATTACACCTGCGGCAGACAGCTTCCTGGAGAGCGCGGCCGGGGCGTCGACCGAGATAATTACGAGCATTATGGACGTCGCGGCGTCGCTCGATACAGTGTGGGTACTACTGGGCGCAATGCTGGTCTTTTTAATGCAGTTGGGATTCTCGATGGTGGAATCGGGTTTCGCCCGGTGTAAAAATACCGCCAACATCCTTATGAAGAACCTCATCGACATAAGCACAGGTTCCATACTCTTCTGGCTTATAGGTTTCGGTATCCTGTTCGGCACCGACATAGGCGGATTTATCGGCAAGCCCGCCGCGCTGGACGCAATACCGTGGGACGGGGACATTCCCATTACGGCCTTTCTGGTATTCCAGACCATGTTCTGCGCCACGGCGGCTACCATCGTTTCGGGAGCAGTAGCCGAAAGGACCAAGTTCCACGCTTACCTCGTCTACTGCGTAATTATATCGGCTCTGGTATATCCTGTCTCGGCCCACTGGACATGGGGCGGCGGCTGGCTCGAAGAACTGGGCTTCCATGACTTCGCCGGAAGCGCCGTCGTGCATTCCGTGGGCGGTTGGATAGCCCTTGCGGGTGCGGCCCTGGTTGGTCCGCGCATCGGCAAGTACCGCAAAGGTCAGGTTTACGCTATACCGGGCCATAGTCTCACCATCGCATGTATGGGTGTGTTCCTGCTTTGGCTCGGCTGGTTCGGGTTCAACCCGGCGAGCCAGTTGGCCGCCAGCGGTCGGGAAAACGCCCAGGCTATTTCGAACGTCTTCCTTACCACCAACCTCGCCGCCGCGGCAGGAGCATTGGGCGCACTTGCCATCGCATGGCTGCGCTACGGCAAACCCACCCTTAGCCTTGCCCTCAACGGTGTGCTGGCAGGGTTGGTAGGCATTACCGCCGGGTGCGACATGGTATCGCCCGCAGGGGCGGCCCTGATAGGGCTTATCAGCGGGGTGGTAATGGTCTACGCGGTATCGTTCATCGACCGTGTGATGAGGGTGGACGACCCGGTTGGCGCCATAGCGGTGCACGGCGTTTGCGGAACCCTCGGCACTATCCTCACGGGACTCTTCGCCGTAGATGGCGGCCTGTTCTACGGCGGCGGCGGCGCGTTCCTCGGCATACAGGCCCTCGGGGCGTTCGCTACGATGGCATGGGCGCTGGCACTGGGCTTCGGGATGTTCTGGGCGATAAAGAAAACCTTCGGCCTTCGCGTCGACAGGCGGGTGGAAGAGGAAGGCCTCGATATCTACGAACACGGCGAAACCGCATACAATTAACCGCCCCCCGAATGGCAGAGGGTGGTTTCTCGGAGGAGCCGCTACCGGACAAAGTCCGGATTACACAAAGAAGTCGCTTCACACTGCATAGTTCTAAAATCAGGTTTGTTAATCGGTTATTAATTCAGGTTCAGGTTAGTTTTAGTTTAGCAATGAAAAAGGCGCCCGGGTAAAACGGAAGTGACTTCGGCGGGGCGCCCCGACCTGAGGCGGCCGCAGGTTCTCCACGAGTCCTGCGGCCCCGAGGGCCGGAAAACCGGACATCAACCTTGACAGACGTGAGACGACAAAAGTTAAATATTCGTCCTTAGAAAAAAGGACACTAAAAACTAAAAAATGCAACTTTATATACCGCACCAATACCGGGCAACTCTGATGCCCGAAATGATGGAACAGGCCATCCGTTTCCTGAAACAACAATTTCCTAAAACGCTGGCCGAGGAGCTCGACCTGCGACGCGTAACCGCGCCACTGTTCGTACTTGCCGGTACGGGCATAAACGACGACCTGAACGGCACCGAACGACCCGTATCTTTCCCCGTGCCGGATATGGGAGGCCGTACGGCAGAGATCGTCCATTCGCTGGCCAAATGGAAAAGGCTTAAACTGGGAGCCTATAAAATACCGCCCGGATTCGGCCTTTATACGGACATGAACGCCGTGCGCGCCGACGAAGAGCTGGATAACATCCACTCGCTCTATGTGGACCAGTGGGACTGGGAACGGTCCATCACCCGGGAGCAGCGCACGCTCGACTTCCTGAAAAGCATAGTCCGCAAAATATACGGCGCCCTTAAAGAGACCGAACGGACGGTGTACGAAATGTATAGCCATATCACCCCGGTCCTGCCGGAGGAGATAACGTTCGTCCACAGCGAGCAGCTTCTGGAGCAGTACCCCCACCTCGCGCCCCGCGAGAGAGAGACCGAGGCGGCAAAAAAATACGGGGCCACCTTTGTGATAGGCATCGGAGGCTTGCTTGGCGACGGCCGGAAGCACGACGGCCGCGCACCGGACTACGATGACTGGACGACGGTGACCGAAAAAGGTTACAAGGGCCTGAACGGCGATATAATAGTATGGAACCCCGTCCTGGAGAGCGCTTACGAGATATCGAGTATGGGAATCCGTGTGGACCGCGACGCGATGCTGCGCCAGTTGGAGCTGGAAGGATGCCCGGACCGCGCCGACCTTTTCTTCCACAGGCAGGTTATCGAGGATAAGATACCGCTCTCCATCGGTGGCGGTATCGGCCAGTCGAGGCTCTGTATGTTCCTGCTCCGCTGCGCCCATATAGGTGAGGTACAGGCGAGCCTGTGGCCCGAGGAGATGGTGGCGCAGTGCGCGGCTAACAATATCTACCTCAAGTAGCCCTCCGGGGCTGTGCGGTCCGCAAGGCGGCACCGCCGCCGGAACCGGGCAGACACACGGGGGCCGAACCCCGGAAAAAAATTCCCGCCGAAGACGGAATATCACGGCCGTCGGAAATCACGCCGGAAAGGCGTACGGAGGCCGAAAGGTAAAATGTTTTAAACGCTTACAAACTACCAAAAATACCGTATTATGTCACTTCTAAGGTTTAATGTTATCGACGAGGCTATCAAACGCAAAGCCTACAACGTCACCCCACCGGCAGAGAGGCCGGCAGATTATTTCGGCATGTACGTTTTCAATAACGAAAAGATGCTGAAATACCTGCCCAAGAAATGTTACGAAGCCCTGAGCGAGACCATGCGCAACGGGACGCCGCTCGACCACGAGACGGCCGAGTGCGTAGCTTCCGGCATGAAACAGTGGGCATCTGAAATGGGCGCTACCCATTACACCCACTGGTTTCAGCCCCTCACGGGCGGCACGGCCGAAAAACACGACTCGTTTATCGAGCCGGACGGTAAGGGCGGCGTTATCGAGGAGTTCTCTGGCAAACTGCTTATACAGCAGGAACCCGACGCGTCGAGCTTCCCCAGCGGGGGTATCCGCAACACTTTCGAGGCGCGCGGATATACCGCGTGGGACCCCACCTCGCCCGCCTTTATCGTGGACGACACGCTCTGCATTCCGACTATCTTCATATCCTACACCGGCGAGGCGCTCGACTACAAGGCCCCGCTGCTCAAATCGCTCGACGCGGTAAACAAAGCGGCCGTGAAGGTTTGCCGCTACTTCGACCACAATGTCTCCAAGGTCTATTCCTACCTCGGCTGGGAGCAGGAATATTTCCTCGTGGACGAAGGTCTCTGGGCCGCCCGACCAGACCTGATGCTCACCGGCCGCACCCTGATGGGCCACGAGAGCGCCAAGAACCAGCAGTTGGAGGACCACTATTTCGGTGCTATACCCACGCGCGTGGCCGCGTTCATGAAGGACCTCGAATACGAGTGTCTCAAGCTCGGCATCCCGGTCAAGACCCGCCATAACGAGGTGGCCCCGAACCAGTTCGAGCTGGCCCCCGTTTATGAGGAGGCCAACCTGGCCAACGACCACAACGTGCTGTTGATGTCCGTTATACGCCGTGTAGCACGCCGCCACTGCTTCCGCGTCCTGCTCCATGAAAAACCGTTCAAAGGCATCAACGGCAGCGGCAAGCACAACAACTGGTCGCTGGGAACCGACACCGGCGTGAACCTGCTGTCGCCGGGCAAGACGGACGACGAAAAGCTCCAGTTCATCACCTTCCTGGTGAACGTTATGAAGGCCGTACGCCGGCATAACGGGCTCCTGAAAACCTCAATCGCCAGCGCCACCAACGCACACCGCCTCGGGGCCAACGAAGCGCCCCCGGCTATTATATCCATCTTCCTCGGTTCGCAGATAAGCGAGGTGCTCTCCAAAATAGAATCGAGCGAAAACGGCGACACCATCAGCATGGACGGAAAGCACGGCATGAAACTGAGCATCGCCCACATCCCGGAACTGTTCATCGACAACACCGACCGTAACCGCACATCTCCGTTCGCCTTTACCGGCAACCGGTTCGAGTTCCGCGCCGTGGGTTCGATGGCCAACTGTGCCAACGCCATGACGGTGCTTAACTCCGCCGTTGCGGAACAGCTCGCCGTGTTTGCCGCCGACGTCGATACCCTTATCATGCAGGGTGTGGCGGCACGGGAAGCGATTTTCCGTACCGTCCGCGAATACCTCAAAGAATGTAAGGACATCATTTTCGACGGTAACGGTTACAGCGACGAGTGGAAAGAGGAAGCCGCACGCCGCGGACTGGACTGCGAAACCTCCGTTCCGAAGATGATAGCCCGCATCACCGACAGCCAGACCGAGGAATTGTTCGGCAAGCTGGGGGTGATGTCGCCCACCGAACTGCACGCCCGTGCCGAAGTGGAATGGGAGACCTACACCAAGAAGATACAGATAGAGGCCCGTGTGCTGGGAGACCTTGCCATCAACCACGTTATCCCCGTGGCATCGCGCTACCAGGAGACCCTGCTTTCGAAAATAGAGAAGGCGGCCAAACTGTTCCCCGAAGGCGAGTCGGACAAAATCACCCGCCACGACAGGACAATGGTTCTCGACATTTCGGCTCATATCGACGCCATATATGACCTTGTAGAGAAGATGGTGGAAGAACGCAAGAAAGCCAACGCCATTGAATCGGAACAGGAGAAGGCCGTCGCCTACCACGACAACGTGGCTGAACTGTTCGACCGGATTCGATACCATATCGACAAGCTGGAACTGTCGGTAGACAACGAAATCTGGCCGCTGCCCAAATACAGGGAATTGTTGTTCATTCGATAATCGCTATCGGGCGAATATCCCACCCGCCAAAAGCGGCGTAGGGTAACCGGTAAAAGACAGACTCTTCACTTCGCTCCGGATGACATAATTTATAATGTCATCCGGAGGAGTGAAACGACGAGGAATTAGTCTCAGTTTCTTCTTTCCGACGAATTGATTGCACATCCTACCCTGTAACAAATTATAATCTTACGTTAAATATTAAACACACACATTACACAATATACATCCAAGAATAAAAAACCGTATATTTGTATCCGGCATTTGCCTGCCGCCCGGACAACCAGCGACGGAGCGGCGATATCCTGAAAATTATTTTAAAATAATTCAGCCGCATACGGGTAGTGCCATCCCGTATGCGGCATTTCTTAAATCCGAAGTCACGATGAGTATACAACCCGGCAAGCAGGGACTTTACGATCCGCAGAACGAACACGACGCATGCGGTGTGGGCCTTGTGATAAATATAGAGGGAACCAAAAGCCACGATATAATAGAGACCGGCCTGCGCGTACTCGAGAATATGCGCCACCGCGGAGCGGAGGGCGCCGACAACAAGACGGGAGACGGCGCCGGGATGATGGTGCAGATACCGCACGAGTTTATCCTGCTGCAAGGCATTCCCGTCCCGGAGAAGGGACGTTACGGCACCGGGCTTGTATTCTTGCCGCGCGACGAGGTGCGGAGCACCGCCTGCCTGAACATAATCAGGAGCATGGTCGAGGCCGAAGGCCTGTCGCTAATGCATGTGCGGGACGTTCCGGTGAACAGCGACATCCTCGGCGAGACGGCCCGCGAGACCGAGCCGGCCATTAAACAGGTGTTCATCACCGATCCCCACGGCCTGGGCGACCTGCAGAGAAAACTCTATATGATTCGTAAAAGAACCGAGTCGGCCGTGGCCCGGGCCTATCCGGACGAGCCGCGGTGCTGTTACGTCGTGAGCCTGTCGGCAAGTAACCTCATCTACAAGGGGATGCTCTCGTCGCAGCAGCTGCGCTACTATTATACCGACCTGCTGAATCCTTACTTTACCAGCGGTATAGCGCTGGTCCACTCGCGGTTCAGCACCAATACGTTCCCTACGTGGGACCTTGCCCAACCGTTCCGCCTGATAGGGCACAACGGCGAAATAAACACCATACAGGGCAACCGTTCGTGGATGCAGACCCGCGAGAGCGTTCTACACCCCGAAGGGCTCGGCGATATGGCCGACATCAGCCCCATAGTACAGCCCGGGATGAGCGACAGCGCGTCGCTGGACAATGTGATTGAATTTTTCGTAATGAGCGGCATGAGCCTGCCCCATGCGCTGGCGATGCTCGTGCCGGAAAGTTACAACGACCGTAACCCCATATCGGAAAACCTCAAAGGCTTTTACGAGTACCACAGTATCTGGATGGAACCGTGGGACGGTCCGGCGGCCATCCTCTTCTCCGACGGCCGCTACGCGGGGGGGATGCTCGACCGCAACGGCCTTCGCCCTGCGCGGTATCTAATCGCCGACCGGGGCACAATGATAATAGCCTCGGAGACGGGGGTAACGGATATACCTGCATCCCAGATACGCGAGAAGGGCCGGCTGCGGCCCGGTAAGATGCTGATGGTGGATACGCAGGAAGGGCGCATACTGTTCGACGAGGAGATCAAACGCTCGCTCGAGGGGGGGCATCCCTACCGCGAATGGCTTGAGAAAAACCGTATCGTAATCGACGATGTGACCTCCGGGCGCAAGGTGCCCTGGAAGGTGGACAACTACCTGCCGCTGCTCCGTACGTTCGGCTACACGAAAGAGGACGTGGACCGTATCCTCAAACCTATGGGATCCGACGGCGCCGAACCGCTCTACTCGATGGGCAACGATACTCCGCTGGCCATCCTGTCGCGCGAGCCCCAAAGGCTGTTCAACTATTTCCGGCAGAAATTCGCGCAGGTCACCAACCCGCCCATCGACCCGCTGAGGGAGGACCTGGTGATGTCCATCGCCAGCTATATCGGTGCGGTGGACGGCAACGCCCTCCAACCCTCCCCGCAGATGTGCAAAGTTGTGAAGCTCACCAGCCCCGTGCTCACGAACCGGGCCATAGACATACTGCGCAACCTGCGTTACAAGGGTTTCCGCACGCACGACGTACAAATGACGTACAGTCCGGCCGGCGGTGGCCGGGCGCTGGAGGAGGGAGTGGTGAAAATGTGCCTCGAAGCGGAAGCGGCCGTCGACGACGGGTGCAACTACGTTATCCTCACCGACCGCGGTGTGGGCGCACACAACGCACCTATACCTTCGCTGCTTGCCCTCTCGGCGGTTCACCACCACCTGATAAAGAAACGTAAACGTTCGCAGATAGCTCTAATCGTGGAGACGGGCGAGGCCCGCGAGATTATGCACATCGCCCTGTTGTTCGGTTACGGGGCCAGCGCGGTGAATCCCTACATGGCGTTCGCCATACTGGGAAGCCTTGTCGAGAAACACGAGATATACCTCGATTACCAGACGGCCGAGAAGAACTATGTCAAGGCGGTCAATAAGGGGATGCTGAAAATAATGTCCAAGATGGGTATCTCCACTATACGGAGTTATCGCGGGGCGAAGTTGTTCGACGCCGTGGGTCTCTCTCGGGAGCTGGTCGGACGGTTCTTCGAAGGTACCGCAAGCCCTATCGGGGGCGCCGGACTGGAAGAGATTGCGGCCGAAGCGGCCGCTGCCCACCGTGCGGGATTCCCGCAGGCAGGGAATATGATTTCCCCTTCAGCGGTAGGGATGGATACCGTATCCGAATCGGAAAACACACCCGAAGCGAAGAGCAGAGGCCAAGAGGGCAGGAGTATTGCCGCCGGAGCGGGCAACCGCGCGAAGACGGTAGTCTCCGGGGATACCTGTGAGGCGGATGGCAAAACCTCTCCGGATGGGTCTCCGGATGGCTCGTGCAACGTAAATGCACGGAAGGCCGCCGGTTGCACGGAAGGCGGCGAACCGGCAGGCAATACCGCAGGTACGACCCGTTCGTCGAAAAGCGCAGGTGCCGCACGGGCAGCCGATAGCGCCGCAAAGCCCACCACGACAGCAGCGGGGGATGAGGCGGCTGCCGTACGTCTTTCCGGCCAAACAGCCGGCCGGACCACGGACGCCGGCAACGAATCGGACCTCGATAACCTCGGAATATACGGTTACCGCCGCGGCGGCGAGAAACACGCCTGGAGCCCGGAAGCCATTAAAAAGTTACAGGCCGCGACCCGAAGCGGGGATTACGCCAAATACCGCGAGTTCGCCACCATTGTCGAGGGAGGGGAACAGCCGGCCTTTATCCGCGACCTGTTCGAACTGCCCAGCTCGCCGATTGATATTTCGGAGGTCGAACCGGCGGAGAATATACTCAGGCGTTTCTCGTCCGGCGCCATGTCGTTCGGCTCCATCAGCGGCGAGGCCCACGAGGCCATCGCACTGGCAATGAACGCCGTCGGTGGCCGGAGCAACACAGGCGAGGGCGGCGAGCCGGAGCGGGAAACCGACAGCCTCGACGGCATTTCCAACCGCAGCGCGGTCAAACAGGTGGCCTCCGGGCGCTTCGGAGTCACGGCACGCTACCTCACCGATGCGGATGAGATACAGATAAAAGTGGCCCAGGGAGCAAAGCCCGGCGAGGGCGGCCAGCTTCCCGGCTACAAGGTAGACGAGCTAATAGCCCGCACCCGCCACAGCGTACCGGGAATAACCCTGATTTCTCCCCCGCCCCACCACGACATTTATTCGATCGAGGACCTGGCCCAGCTTATTTTCGACCTTAAGAACGCCAACCCCAAGGCTCGCATAAGCGTGAAACTGGTGTCGGAAAGCGGGGTGGGAACGGTAGCCGCCGGTGTGGCCAAAGCCAAGGCGGACGTGATACTGATAAGCGGCAGCGAAGGCGGCACGGGCGCAAGCCCGATGAGTTCGGTGCGACATGCCGGGCTTCCGCTCGAAATCGGGCTGGCCGAGGCACAGCAGACCCTGGTGCTAAATAACCTGCGCGGGAGCGTGGTTTTGCAGGCGGACGGCCAGTTCAAAACCGGTCGCGACATAGTAATATCGGCAATGCTCGGCGCGGAGGAATTCGGGTTCGCTACGAGCCTTCTCATCGTTCTGGGATGTATGATGGTGCGCAGGTGCCACCTCAACACATGCCCGGTGGGTGTAGCCACGCAGGACCCGGAACTTCGCAAACGCTACAAAGGAAATTATAAGTACCTGGTGAATTACCTGCGGTTCGTGGCCGAGGATGTCCGCGAACATCTCGCCTCGATGGGCCTTCGCAGCCTCGACGAACTCGTGGGCCGCGCCGAGCTTTTACGTCAAAGGAAAATTGTAACAGATATTACAGGAAAACGCGATTTTGGAAAACGCGACCATACCGGCACGGAAGGTTTCGCAAGCGCAAAAACCAGCGAGAAAACGGCCCCACAAAACGCTACGGACGAGGTTTTAGCCTTAACCGGCAATACGACAGATGCCGGAACGGATAATACCTCCGACGTTCCAGCGGATACTTCCCCAACGGGTGATATATTCCTCGGCAAAGCATCGAGCATAGACCTCTCTGACCTGCTCCATATACCGGAAGGATGTGCAGGCCATGCCGTTCGCAAGGAGGGTGACGGGCTTCATCCACTACCCGCGGTTATGGACAGGTCTATAACGGCCATGGCGACCCCGGCACTGGAAAAGGGACTGCCGGTGATGCTCGACTTCGAAATCCGCAATACCGACCGCTCGGTGGGAGCCTACCTCTCAGGCCGCGTCACGGAACAGACCGGCGGCGTGGGCCTTGCGGACGACACCCTGAAAGTTTCGTTCCACGGGTCGGCCGGGCAGAGTTTCGCTTCGTTCCTGTGCAGGGGCATCACGTTCACCTTGAGGGGCGACGCGAACGATTACCTTGCCAAAGGCCTTTCGGGCGGACGGGTTATAATCACTCCCCCTGAGGGGACCCTTTTCGCTCCCGAGAACAATATAATAGCAGGCAACACTATCCTGTACGGGGCCACCTCGGGCGAGGTTTACATCAACGGACAGGTGGGCGAACGGTTCTGCGTCCGCAACAGCGGAGCGCTGGCGGTGGCCGAAGGTGCGGGCGACCACTGCTGCGAATATATGACCGGCGGTGTAACGGTAATACTGGGCCGCACGGGCAGGAATTTCGCGGCCGGAATGAGCGGCGGGATGGCTTACGTATGGGACCCGGACGGGGAATTCGATTTCTATTGTAATATGGAGATGGTGGAACTTTCGCTTATCGAGGACGCTATCGAAAGGAATTACCTTCACGGGGTCGTCTCGCGCCATTATTACCATACCGGTAGCCCGCTCGCCAAGAGGATGCTTGAAGACTGGGATGCATACTGCGCTCAATTCCTAAAAGTGATACCCATCGAATATAAGGCGATTATGGCTGCACGGGACAATGGTGCCGGGAAAATTTAAGCGGGAAGGTGCTAAGAAATTTTTTCTCAGTAACCGGGGAGATTCCTAAAATATTAAATTGATGCGCTACTACTAACCATAATCCTGTCCAGCAAATAAGAAATGAAACGGATTGAAGACTTTATTAACAAGCTGGCGGCCTTTCCGGCAAACGAATTGACTTTTAATGTGTACGCCGGCGATACCGAAGAATCAGAAATTAGGAGGCACAACCTACGCCTGTACCTGCACCGGATGCTTGGCGAGAACCCGGAAATAATGTTGGTGGGGGAAGCTCCCGGATTCCACGGTTGCCGCTTTACGGGGCTGCCATTCACCAGCGAGCGCCAGTTGACAGATGAGAAACACGCTTTATGCGGACCACGGTATGGATACCGCATTATCAACCTGCCGGAAAATGCTAAACATGAGGGGTCCGCCCACTTAATGTGGGGCGTGCTCGGCGAAATTAAATGTTCGTTACCGCTGATATGGAATATCTACCCGTTCCATCCCCACCTACCGGGAAAACCCGAAAAGAACAGAACCCCGTACGCGGCGGAAATAAAGGCGGGAATTGAATTCACCCGCATGCTGCTCGAAATTTTCCAGATTCAGAAGATAGGTGCCGTGGGCAGGAAGTCCCAAAACATTCTTACTAAGTACTACGGGGACAAAGTCGGCTATATACGGCACCCGGCCAACGGAGGTGCCAGACTGTTCCGGGAGCATTTAACCGAATTTATGGGAACAGCCAACCCCTGAAAACTGACCCGGACTTAAAAACATTCAGCCCGTGCATGTTATGCACGGGCTGAATGTTTTATCGATTAGCAATTACGTTAGCCACGTCAGGTCATAAGTGCGATATAGGGATTAAGGTCGACAACCATGGTCCTGATTGATAACGGCTGGGGGAACTCATATAAGAGACCACCGGATTCGATGCGGATTATTGTTCGGCCGAGCGGTTTCTCGGTGGCTTCACCGCTGTCGTTGAAACTGAGGATCTGGTCGGTTCCGTTGTCGTAATAGACTGCGAGGTCGGTGTTTTCTGTACCGCGGAAAGTGGGATAACTGGTCGGGGAGCTGTAATCGGCCGGAACCGCTTCTCCGTAGGTCCAGCTGGTTACGGTTACAGCTTCCAACTCCAGCTCCAGGCCTACCAGCCGGATATAATAGCAGTAGTTTATAGCCGTCATTCCAACCGCCAACACCTTACGGTATACCGCTCCGGCTTTGGTGGTGACCTGTATCTCGGGATTCTGCGACCCGACGGGAAGGATAACCAGGTATTCCTCGCGGGAGGAAATATTTGGCTGGAACGGGGTGTATTCGTTTCCGCCCACGATAACCTTCACCGATTCGATATCATCCGGATTCACATTCGCCAGCACTATATCCAGCATACTGTGGCCATGCCTCATTCGCACATCCAGGTAGTGGGCCGGGTCTGTCCGGTAGGACGGAACGCCGTCCTGAACGAGGATATCCTGGCGAAGGAAAACGTCCTCGTCACTCTGGTCGGTTTCTATTGTGCTTACCCCTTCGGTCCATGTGGCCGGATAGAGCAGAGCCGACACATATTGCATCAGGTAGTTGGGCATATAGAGCTGCGTGCCGGTCATCGACCAGTAGGAGCCGTCCCACGTCAGCGATCCTTGTCCTTCGGCGTACGGGTCTCCGTCCTTGTCGTAAATCACGAGGTCGAGGGTCCAGCCGTGCTTTGCCGTCAGGGTATAGGTGGGGTCGTCGTCGGTGTTTACCACAAAGCCGCTGGCACGGGTTACCGCACCGGGGGATTCAGTCTCCGTTTCGGTCATTTCGAGCGCCACGCGCGATATTTCGTATATGGTTTCACCCCCCTCCGTTGAGCACTCCTTATCCGCGTCCGAACAGGAAGCCAGGGACGAGAGAGCCCCGAACAGCAGCGCACCGGAATATATTTTATCTCTTATGGTTTTCATATCAATGCCTCATTTTTAGTCTTCATAAAGTGAAAGTTGCCCCGTAGCGGTGGGGACGGTCTCGATTTCGTCGCCCGACTCGTTTACTATCTTCCCGTTAAAGTCGCTGCGCGGTATGGGGCGGTATTGCTCCGCAATGTCGTCCGGCAATATCAGGCTGTCCGAAATCATGTACGTCCTTGCGGTCCATGTAAACGTATCGGGGTTCGGGTAGTGCCTGATAAGGTAGGACATCGAAACAAGCTGGTAGGGCTGGGTGATAATAAAATCGTCGTACTCCGTCGGTTCCGGCGGCGCGAACGGAATACCGATACCGTACTCTTCGGGCTGAACCCAACCGCCTATATAAACGAACGCGTCTATGTCATAACCCTGCGCGGTAAGGGTCACAAGGTACCTGTGGCCCGGCTCAAGATCGATATCGACCGCAGGAAAAATGATGGTATACTCGTAGTTGTCGGTAACCTTCATACGCCCGATAAGATAACTCTCGTCCGAACGGAGGCTGGTGGTACCGTCCAAAAGAATCTGGGCATGACCGTTCTCGTCGCCGCAGTAGGCCCAGAACGCCGTCGGGGTATTATTCACGTCGATTTCGATAATAAGCTCCTTAATGTCGATACCCTCGGCGTTCTGTCCGGCTATCTCGAACTCGACCAACACGTTGTCCCGTTCGAAGTTGAGCGGAACGGCTGCATCGGTAGGCATTATCTTAAGGGATGTGGCCTCGGCCGTAAGCCAGTCGGCAAGCCGGAAGTTCTCCAGCTCACGCTGGTCGGTTACAAGCCCCTGATCCCTTACCGACTGCTGTGGCCATATAGCCGTCAGCTCCGTTATGTAGGTGTCGTCGGTCGCGAAGTAGAACGGAGACGAACTGGTAAATATATTATTCTTATTGTACTCATAGACAAATTTCTGCGTCGTGGCATTATAACTTGTACTTAGCGAGACGTCAATCAGGTACCCCGCGGCAAAAAACTCGTCGCCCACCGTACGGCTTACGGCACCGTCCGACCGGTCCCGGACGGAAGCGGCAATGGAAAGGGCGCTGCCGGCGGCACCTTCGCCGGGTTGGCCGCCGTCGCTCGTATCCGCGTTTTGGTTGTTACAGGAGAATGCCACGACGGCAGCCGCACATATATAAATCAACTTTTTCATAACAGTATCGTTGTTTTAGTTTACCTGCGTTCCCATTGCAGGATAGGGTAATAAGTCGACGGCGAACCCGAATCGTACCAAAACAGGGTTTCCGACTCGAGCCAGCCGGTGGTGACTACCGGCCACCATGCGGTTTGCGAACTCCACGAAGGCCAGTTACCAGGCATTTGGAGGACTCCGGAGGTGGTGTCGGGAATCAATGTATAGTTATCGCTGAGGCCCGCGTCGGACGTTGAAGTGAACAGGTCGCCCATAGTGGTGAAACCGGTGTAGGCATCGGTCGGCGTGCCGTTCACGTTTTGCCTGAAGATGATATCTTCGATGGTCGTATAACTGCTGAATATCCGACCGTTGTTTAGTCCGCAGAACGCACCTACATAGCCGCCTGCGTTGTCGTCGATATTACCGTCGTTTACCGTGATCCTGCCGCCCAGGCTGTAACAGGACCAGATAATCGATTTGTATGTTCCGTCGTCGTCCTTCTCGCCGGCCGTTCCGCAGATTGTACCCACCCGCGGAGCCGGAGCGTTCACCACAATCACCGGCTCCTCGACGCGGCAGCCGGCTATGCGGCAGTCGTTGTCGAAGGCGTCCGCGAGCAACTGAGCGATAAGGGCCTGTTTCACCACCTCGGACAAGCCGTCCGGCAAGCCGGCGAGGAATTGGTCTATGACTTCCTGCGACAGGACGTTATTGACCTTACCGCAAATGGCACCGACATTAGCCGTTGAGGAACTGTTGACCGTAATTTGCGGAGCAATCAAGTTGACGTTCGTTACGGATGCTTCGTATGTTATCTCGCTGAACAAGCCGACGTTTTCGGCTGAAGAGTCTATCACGAGGTTCTCTATCTTATGGCCTCCGCCGTCATAACGCCCCTGTATGAGAGCATGGGGTGTGTAACTGAACCCGTCGAGGTCGATATCGCAAACCTGGTAACCGTTGTTTTGGCCTCCGGAAAAAGCCTGGAGGCTCTCGGCGTTCCAGATAAGGTTCGTAGAGGTGGGGATGAATATCTCGCCCGTGCTGATATTATATCCGTAACGGTAGACGTACTGTTCCTGCACCCGGACCTCCTGTGAGGCTATAAGCGTAAGGTTGCCGGCCTGAAGCAGCACCTCGCCGCGGGGGATGTCGTTATCGCCTTTCTCCCGGGTCCAGATATAGGCAGTGTACTGACGCACGTATGACCCGCCGGTCTGCTTGTCGTACTCCCGGGCGATATCGTACCACTTCACCCTCTTACCGTCCAGTTCGGTATCGGTAGTGGAAATAGGGTCGATATTGGGAAGGATGATAATTTCGTCCGCGGAGACGAAGTCCGACTCGTCGTCCGACACGACCACTATCTCGACCTTATAGGTATGCTTCGGGTAGAACGCCAGTTCCGTGTAATAACAGATTGTCGGATTGGTCTCAGTCACCGCCTTGTAGGGTATGTAATACTGTTTAGAATAGTCGTTGTTGGTGATAACGTACTTATCCTCGTCTTCCCGGATGGCAATGGCGTCGTCTGCAATATCCTTATTGTAGGGATAGTAGGCTACGATTACCATTTGATCGTAGATGTATATCTTCCCGTCGTCCGTATTCTGGCCCGTTTCCAGCACCGGGACGAGTTTGTTACCGTTCCGGATCTCACATTCGAGGTTCTTTACATAAGGCCTGGAGAGGTCGTCGGCCTCGTAGTCCGATTTATAGTAAATATAAAGCCCTATATGGTTCAATCCGTATTCGGTGCCGTCGATATTCGACAAGTTCATATCCTCCGCACTACCCAGCTCGGCAAGACGTGTGGAGACGGACTCGAAAGAGACCGAAAGGTTCAGCAGCCCCCCTTCCGTACCGGACGAAACGGAAGGCTCCTTCACATCGTTACAGGCCCCCGCGAGGAAGGCCGTAACGGTGAGAATTAATATCTGTATTATATTGATTCTTTTCATAACTGGTATGTGTTAAGGTATCTGGCTGGCATCGTACGGCATGGGCCATGTAATACCGGTAATAACTTCCTTCAGTACGTAATGGTAAACCGAAGGCAGGCCGGTGAGGGTATCGATTTCAGCGTTCAACTTGTTGATCACGCGGTCGGCGTCTGTCTGGTTACTGTCGATACCGTTACGCATCTTTACGGGGTCGAGGTCGGAAACCTCGTCCATCGTCACGGACCCCTGACCCACGGCGCCTTCGGCTCCGCCGGGTGCGGACTGTGCGGAACCTTCGAGCCAGTAACAATTGCTCATCACATAATACGAGCTGCCCGCATAGCCGGTGCTGGTACCGATAATCCCGCCGACTGTACTACTTCCCGATACGTTAAGGTGGCCGGTGCTGATGCAGGCTGCGAAAATTTTACCGGACACGTTCCGGTTCTCGCCGCATATACCGCCCTGAACCGTACCGGAGGTGATATCGCCGGTGTTGAGGCAGGCGATAACGCGTCCACCGGTACCGTTCAGCCCGCAGATGCCGCCCACCGTAGCGGGAGCGTTGAAGATCGTGGCCTCGTTAATACAGGCGTAAAGAAGCCCGTAATTCTCGGCACAAATTGCGCCCGCGTAATCGGTACCGTCGCTCAGGTCCATATTGCCCGTGAATATCCGGACATTCACAAGGTCGCCGTAATTGGCGGCGAAGAGGCCCTTACCTGTGAAATTTGCTTTCCCTATCCAGTAACCGTTACCGAGGTAACTTCCGTGGAAGTCGTCGAATCCGTTGAAGTCGGTGGCGAACACCCCCGGTTCTTCCAGTTCTATATCTTCCGTCTGGAGGTAATGGCCGTAAAGGTCCTTATTTATATTCATGAACTGGGCTGTGGTCGTAATCAGGTACCGGTTGGTCTCGCTGTTGGGACTGCCGGGTGTTTCCAGCAGCATCCCCACCCCGGACAGCTCGAACTCGAGTGAAAGCAAGGAGGGGTCGTAGCCGATAATTTGCGAAGACGGCAGGGTGAGCAGCAGCCCATTACCCGTGTAGATATCCACGGATTCGAGGGCCTCCTGGGGAACGGTGACGAAGTTTATCAGATCGGACCCCTCGTCGGCATCACCCACATACTGGTAGCCCGAAACGGTACGCAGCACCAGCTTGGTTATTTTGTCCTCGCCGCTGTTGTCGTAACCTCCTGTAATGTCCAGTTGCAGTTGGTGCGGGTCGTAGGTGGGATTCAAGCCGCTGAGCGGTATTTCCACCCAGTTGACCCGGGTTATTTTTACTCCGACCAGGCGCAGCTTCTGTATTATCAGCGTCATGGTATAGGCATAACCGGGGTAGAGAAACATTTCGGTTTCTCCCTTCGAACCCTCTATCACTAACTCCGTAAGGTCGGCCGTCGTGGCGATGTAATCGTCGATGACGAGAGAGGTGAATTTTTCGCCCACGAGGTTGATACCGTTAGGGATAAGGTAATTTGTACCGAGCCGCACGGTATATGAACCCGTACCGTAATTGGAAGCGGTACGTACGGTCTCGCCGGTTTCAATAGAACTGTCGGGCGCTTTGGACCGGATTGAATACCGGCCGTACTCGCTGATACCGTCTACGGTGAATTCTACTTTCTCCGGAGTCGGGTCCACGTGATTGGTCTGATCCTCATCCACCACCACCTCGACATTGAGTTGTGTCATAACGTGGCGGAACTGGAGTATTTCTGCCGGGTCGTCGGACGAACCGGGTATACCGGTCTCCTGGTATGCAGGATTCACATCGGCGTCGGAACTTCGTTTACCGTAGTTGCTGAGCACGAAATCGTTGTCGTCTTCGTTACCCGCCGTGAGTTTCATCAGGTGGTAATCCTCCAGCTGACCGGTGTAGGCGAAAAGGTCTATCTCACGCTGTCCCAGCGGATAATACATCGTCCCGGAGGCGAATGTGAAATCCTCCGGGGAGGTATCGTTAAGTTCGTTCGACGAATATATACGCACCGGCTCGAAATACCTCCGGGTTGTATCCCCTCCGTTGAACGCAATCAGGGACACTTCAGGCTGGTTCAGCGTACCTACCCGGGTCGAAATCCCTTTAAGGCTGATGACATTCGTGCCGTCCTCGCCCGTGGAAGGAGTCTTCTCGGAGGTACAACCCGCCATGGCCGCAATGCACACCGCGGCGGGTAATATATGTTTCAATATCTTTCTTTTCATATCGGCCGTCAGTTAATGGTTACTTCGAGGTTACCCTTGTCGTCCCAGTCGGTAAGCTGACCCTGGAGCCGTATCCCCCGGCCGGGTTCCTGAATGGAGGTTCCCGTGACGGTTATATTCACCGTGGTGGTCGCCGCCCTTACGAGGGAGACGGGAACGCCCGAGTCTGTACCGTCGGCATTCGTTACGTTGACGCCGTTCAACGGGATGGTTGTGCTATACTCGTACGAACTGTCGTTCAGGACTATGTTTATATCGGTATATTCCTCCGTTCCGGGGAACAGGTATACCGTCCGGGAATAGGGTGTGTCGGAGAGAGCCGTGGAACTACCCGAGAGGAAACTGTAAGTCAGGTCGCTTCCGGCCCAGAACCGCAGGTCGCCGTCCGATAGCAGGTCGAGTACCGCCGAGGCCCTCGACGTTTTTACCGAGAGGGAGTTGAGCGTCACTACCGGGTTTACCGTGTCGTCACTGAGGACGTTCACGGTCAACTTACTGAGTGCGTGCCGGAATTCCCCGAGGTCGGCCGTAACGTCCGTTTTGTTATAGGAGGTAAACGCCGCGTTGCCGGAAGCGTACAGCACGTCCGGCACGTCTTCGGCCAGCGTTATGTTAAGGCTCCGCAGGTTGGGGTCGAGTTCCAGCAGTCCGCCCGTCTCGGAGTCATGCGGGCTGTACGCGCAGAATATCAGCCCGGCGCCGTCGAACGGCCAGTATTTCGGGGTTTGCCATGTAAAGCCGAAGTAGTCGCCGGTACCGTCGGTGACGGTGGCAAGCTCGTTCTGTATATCGGCGTAGGCGGTCCAGTCGTTCTGCCGGTCGTCGTAGGTGGCCGTCACGCCGATGGTCGTGTTAGGAAAGTCGGCGGCGGATGCCCTGGTAACCCCGGAGCCGGCCTCGGGGACGGCACGGAAGCCTATGGCCTCCGCACCGTCCGCCGAAGCGGCGGGGACCGCTTCATCCTGCCCGTCCGAGCAGCCGTACATAACGGCTGCCGAGGCGAGCAGGGCGGTTGCTATATATTTTAATTTTCCGGTTTTCATAACTTTCGGTTTTAGTTGATGATGACATTACCGCTGTCGCCGTCTTCGTTCCACTGCTCGACCGTAGCGCTGAGCAGTATCTCGGTACGTTTCAGGTCGACGTTTATATAGGTGACATATCCGGCCGGGAAGTCGAGGTTCCGGTCGATGAAACCTTCGAAGGTATAGTCGTAACCCGGTATCCGTATGGTGAGCACCTGTGTGCCGTTCGTTATTTCCTGCGGCATTACGATAGCATCATACCGGCGTCCGTCCACTACCATGAGCGGCGTTATAGTCGATGTGCCTGCCGAGGGCGTAACGTCGACACCCCGTAGGTTGGCGGTACCGTCGAGCTTGAAGTTGGTCAGCCTTACGGTCGCACCGGTAAGCTGGTCGTCCGTGAAATCGGAACTGACGATATTTACCTGTACACGTGCGAGGACGTGTCCGAACTCGAAATTAAAGTATTCATGTACCTGCGGTGCCTTGCTTATATAAGCCATTAGTAGGTCGCGGCGGTCCCAGCCAGTAGACTGGTCCGGTTCTATATTCCAGGTAAACGAACTTTGGCCTGTGAGGTCGGCAGGTATATAATCATTATACGGGTAATAGACCGCGGCCAGGTCGAGGCCGGTAGAGTAATATTTTTCCCAATAGAGTTTCGGCCCGGTCCACGAACCGTTCTGAAGAGTATAGGGCAGTGTGGTGGTGCCGTCCGTCATATTGTATATATAGATAGTTTTGCCGTCGAAGAATTGGGCATTGTCATCCAGTCCACCGTTGATCGGTATGGAAGCGGGAACCATATTTATTTTATCGCCATCCTGCCAATCTATTACCGTGGCGCTTATCAATACCGCAGTTTCACGGATATCGATATCAAGTACCGTAGTGTAGCCGGCCCTGTAATGAATCGAGGATGCGGACGAAACGGTATAGGAAAGACCCCGGGCGGCATTGGTTACCTTCGCAACCGTCGTACCCGGATTTATCGTCTGGGCCTGCAAGAACGCCAGGGCGGATTCGTTATCCTCCCCTACCCCTTTCTGAACCTGTATGTCGCCGCTGCCGGAACCGGGTAAGAAAATGCCCCTGTCGTAAGTTCCGCCCGTAGCATAATTGGGAAGCACTATTTCCATCCCTGCCAGATCGGCATCGCTTACCGTTCCGTCGGATGAATTAAGAACTACCGCAACCTGGGCCACGGCATGCTCGAGCACGAATTCCACGGCGTTGGGTTTGGCGACTGTGACCGCATTCGACAGCAGGTAGTCGTCGGGCATGGTGGAATTATACGCGGGCTGACGGAGTATAGCGGCGTAGAAGGTCTGCGACGTTACATCGCCGAAATCTTCCCAGTAAGTATTATTGGGGGTGGTCCATTCTCCCTGGTCGTAGGTATAGGTATTCATAAGGGAGCGTTCCCCGCCGACATAGACCCTCATCTCCTCTCCCTGTTCGACGCCTTCGGTCGCTCCGGCCTCGACGATAATCCTATGGGCCTCGAGCTCCACCGTCTCGGTGGTCCAGTCGCGTACGTCGACGCTAATGGAAATTTCGCCTTTGTTTATTTTAACGATAAGGGTCGTAGCCACGCCCGGCGCGAAGACTATATTCTCCACGGCTTTGGCATCGTAGACAAGGCCGTCGAGGGTAATCCGTGCGGCAACGCTTCCGGCCTTAACGGTCTGCGGTTCGATGATAGCCATACCGGTGATGTCGTCCGTGCGTACGGTGGTTATTGTTCCGGTAGAGTTACCGCCCACGAGAGCGGAACCGACAAATTCGCCGCCCACCGTATATCCGGGAAGGAGGATTTCGGCATTGGCCAGTTCGTCGTCGCTGAAAGTGGTAGACGACAGGGCCACGAGGCCTTTGGCGGCCGCGTGGGTAAGCACGAGGTCGATCCCCGTATTGCTGTAACCGGCCGTCGCTTCCGAAAGGAGCACGTCCGGCAACTGGCTGTCGTTAAGGGCTTCGGCAGCGTCCATCCGGGCTATGAAATAGGCCGGGTCGGAGGGCATGTCCTCCCAGTAACGGACAGGTGTACCCGTATCCCAGGTGCCGTCGGCCTGGTAGACGTAAGACGACATATAATCCCACGAGGTGGCGCCGTCGTAAAGGTAGAGGTCCAGTTTGTCGCCCGCGGTGACATTATAGCTACGGCCGGCTACGGTGGCAGGCTGTACGGCCGTAAGTTCGTATATATCTCCTTCTTCCCAGTTCACCACCGTGGCGCTTACAGTAATGCCTTCCTTATTCATGGTTATTACGAGGCTCTCGGCTACACCGGCTTCGAAGTCGAAACCGCCCGAGGGAGCTTCCACATCGTACGTCCTGCCGTTGATGGTAATCCTTACGACCGAACCGCCGGCCGATACGGACTGGGGTTGAAGGAGGGCTACCCGTCTGGCGCTTGTAACGGTGGCGCGGGTACCTGCGGCAGGCTCTGCGGCCAGTTGTATATCTTCGCGCGTGGTGCCCGGCCCGAATACCCCGTCTTCGAGGTAACCGCCCGTAAGGTAGTCGGGCAGAACGATTGTCGCCGAGTTCAGTTCGTCGAGGGTAAACTGGTCTTTGGAGACGAGAGTGACGAACACCTTGGAGACGGCGCGTTTAAGTGTAAAATTAGCACCCGTATTACGGGAAACGGTCTCCACGTCCGAAACCAGCCAGTCGCCCGTCTGTGTACTGTTCAGCGGATCGGCCATAACGATGGACGACCGCATGTAGGCGGGGTTGTATTGGATGGATTCCCAGTATATTTCGGGGTCGGATGCCCACTTGCCGTCCTCGCCGTAAACGAACGACGCGAGGGGATTGTAATCCATATTGTCGCTGCTGATGAAGACATCCATCACGGTGCCCTCGTCGACGTTAACGCTCTCGCCGGCGTCGACGCTGGCCTGCACCGATGTATAATAGCGCTCGGGGGCATCCTCCCACGGGGCGATTTCGGCGCTTACGGTGGCTACGGTTTCTTTTATTTTTATGTAAAAAGTATATTGGTATCCCGATTCCAGCTCCAGGTCGTCGTCCATTTTAGCGGTGTAACGGCTGCCGTCTTTGAAAGTGAAGTCGAATTCGACACCGGCCGCGGCCGCACGGGGAAGCACTATACCGTACCGTTCCGAAGAGTCGTCGCGCAATGGGAAGGTCAATGTCTTTTCGCTGTCGTCGTCAACGTCCATTATCTCGTCCAGTAGGTGGAAGGTACCCGTCGTTTTCATCCCGCGTATGGTGACAGTGGCGTCTTCGAAAGAAGGCAGGTCGTTGTCCTCGTCGGCCGACGGTTTGAAAATAACTTTCGAAAGGCGGTGGTAAAAATAGAGGAACACATTAGGGGTGGCCTTGGAATACCGGGTCTTGTCGAGAGCATCGGTAGACATAAGGTCGATATCCGGAAGGACATTCTGGTTCGAAACGTCCACCGGTATAAGCATCTGCTTATTCAGATTGGCATAATAGGGATAATACGCCCGGAATGTAACATAACTACCGTCAGCCGGAAGATGCACTACCATATCGCCGGAAGAGGGCTCGAACACGCCGAGGCTCTGTGCCGTAATATAGTGGTAGTTGTAAAGGTCGTTGTAGAACTGGCTTCCGTCCTCGGTGAGCATGGTAAGCCCTATGGCGTCGTCCTCGTCCCACTCGGTATCGTGGGCACGGGTGTCGGTACCCGAACCTATGCCGGCATGTATCACGGCCGGTACCAGGTCGTTGTCTGCTCCTGGTGCCGACGTCTCTTTAACGTCGGTCCGCGTACAGGACCAGTGGAATGCGGCCAAGGCTATCGCCAGGACCATCCTTGTAAGATGTAATTTCATACCCTTATTGTTTAAAATATTATATGTCTATCTTATATATATAGTCTATATAGGGGGGCGGTTGTCTATTCCGCCACGAGCCACGAATCCGTACCCGAAGTCCAGTCGATAATCTCCATATCGAGCGAAAGGCCGATTTCCATCAGAAGGCTTATTACCCACGGCTGGCCCACGTCCTTCGTGTGGAATCCGTTGAAATCGGTGGTGAGGGTAATTTCATGCTCGACCGAAAGGTTCTCGTCGAACCCTACGCGCACGGTAAATACCTGGGCCTCCTCCCCGTCGATACCGAGCAGGGTACGCCGGCCGGTATACCAGCCGTCATCGGCCACCGCGAAGGTGTAAGGAATGGAACCTGAAGTAATAGCCACCGGCCTTGTCCGGCCGTCGACCGGCGGGAAGCCGTAAATAATGTCACGCGAGAGGGCGATACCGTCCACGGTGCCCGTAATGGCGGCTATATGGGGCGCACCGTCACCCACGAAAGACATCCGGATAATGAGGTCGCGGGTCTGCTGGTACATGGGTACTGTTACCTCCTGGTAATCGTCGGTATTCAGCACCTCGTCCCGGGTGATACCGGCGGTAAATTCCTGCGGCTGGTCGGCGACGCCGTCGGACGATGATACCGTTACGGTAGTACCGTCGATGGTGACGTTGGTCGCGTTCTCCCAGGCGATAAAATCGTACGTCCCGGGAAGCAGCTCTATATCCCGGCCGGTGGTGGGGGAGGTGATGTCGTGATTACCGGCATTACCGGTAATCGAGACGTTGAGCGAACCGGTATCGCTGCGGGCCGCGGAACTCACCCAGTTGAATAACAGCCTGAGGCCTTTTTCGCAATCTTCCAGGTCCGGGGACTGGTTGACGCAGGCCAAAACGCCCGCTCCCGCGCACAGTGACATTAGAATCTTCGGTAGACATTTCATATATTATATCATCTATTAGATTATCCCGGACCGAAAGGCCCCAGGCCTCCAATCCATTATAAAACACATAATACCGGACCGTAACCGCATCCACCGGCTGGCTTCCCAGCACGCCTGTCGGATACCGTATCCGGACCGTTTTATACGCTAATAATTTGCAATTATGATACCATAAGCCCCGTTAAGGGCATAATAGGACAGATACCTTCCGGATGTGGATTTTCTTAATATTCAGGGGAACAGCTGTCGGAAAGACCGCATGAATGACCAATCGTTTCTCTCAGAAAATCCTTTTGAGGTACCGGCCGTAATCGGTGGAATCGGACTAGAACCGGAGCAACGCGGGATATCTGAGGAATATCGCAATGACGGCTCCACAAAAACTGCTGGCCGGGGATAAAAAAACACAATGCTTCAGGTGCGGCAGGCTAAAGTCGGCATCCCGTAACATGTATTTAATATGGGTAAAAATATTACCACCGGGGAGGTTGAGACCGTCTGCCGAACCGGTGATTGAGTATCATTTAGCGGCGACCGGGTTTTGATATGGGATTACAAAGGGATTGACCCGGGATTGGCGGGGTTATGAAAGGGCAGGAATGGGCTGTAAAATTGTGAACCGGTAGGAATAATAAGTGATTCAGGGGAAGGAAGGGAAAATAAGGGACAGCATTGGAAGAATGGGAATGAGGGACGGGGATGGCAATGGGGAAATGATATGGGTACAGGTATGTTTATGGATATGATTAAAGGTGTGGATAGGTAGTGGTAGGAACTTAATTACTTTCGAGATAGCCGGCTATATGGCGGCAGATATAATCGTCGGCGGCTCCGTCACAGTCGATTACGAAATGTGCCTTGTTATAATACTCTTCCCTCCCGGGAAGTGTCCGGCGAATATATTCAAGCAGGGCACCGTCGTCCATTCCCTGGATTTTAGGGCGCTTATCCCGGCCGTGTTCGAGCCGTTTTACGAGCGTCGGCGGACTCATTTTCAGGTAAACGGTCCGGCCAGTGCTGTTCATTACATCCATATTGTCACCGTGGCAGGGTACACCGCCTCCGGTCGAAACGACAAGGTCTCCATCCTGCCCGGCAAGACTTTCAAGCAGTTCACGCTCGCACCGGCGGAAATATGGCTCGCCGTGGCGCTCGAATATTCCGGCTACATTCATACCGCACCGCTCCTCAATTTCCCTGTCCATATCCATGAACCGGAAACCGGCCTGCGTGGCCACCTTGCGGCCGATACTTGTTTTGCCGCACCCCATAAAACCTATAAGGAAAATTACCATATCTTCGTCTTCCACCCCGGATCACTCAGGGCGTTTCCTACATTAACGTGCCGAAACGGTTTAATATTTTAGTAGGTCCGCCCTATCCGACTCTATTCCCGTAGCACATTTCCTAATGTTCACTGAAGCCATTCCCGTTGTTTCAACCGCAATCCGGCACTGGTTCAGCCATACAGAACCCCGTAAGTGTTACACCTCTAACCATCTAATCGGTTATTCCGGCATTATGGCCGGGTACGGCTTGGAGGGCGCTTACTTTCCCAACCGGCAGGTCACTTAAAACAGGTCCAGCTGAGGGCTTTCGGGAAGTTCTTCCTCCCCGGAGGGCCGCTCGATTACGAACTCTATACCGTCATCCACCCGCACATTCGCGGCATCCGGCTTGGCCGTCTCGGCCGGTCTGTCGGGCCGGGTCCCGGCCGCCGTGCTGTCTGCGGCCTTATCAGCAGTTTTACCGGCAGCCGCCCGGGCGGGCTTCGTTGCTGCGGCAGGAGTTGTTTCATTTGTATTAGTGGCCGCTTCCGGGCCTTCGGACTGTACGGTTACGACTCCCGACTCGCCCGCCTCCTGCTTTCCGGATGCGGCCGCTCCGTCCTGAGACATGGCGGCATTGGCCTCCGGGTCGTCCTTGACAACCGCCCCTGTACCGGGCGTATCCGGCCCGTCCGCATCCTGAGGTCCGGTGTGCACCGGCGCGTCCGGATCGTCCTTAAGCCGCGGCTCCACGAACCTTAGTTTAGCGACGTCGAATGTTGTAAGCCTTTTACCCTTCGCCTTGGAACTTTTCACCCCGATAAAGGTCTCCACATCTACCTGTTCCGCCGGACGGCCGGCATGCCTGCCGCCGAACACTATCTCCAGAACGGGAGCGAAATCCTTGGATATGGCGACCATACGGGTTCCGGGCGTCTCCTCGTCCACGAATTCCTGCATTCTGTCGGTCGGGGGAGCGGTAAAGCGCTTCAGGTAGTAGAACTTCTGCCCGGCGTCGTAGTAAGCCACACTGTAAATCCGCCCGGCATCGTATTTCTCCACATGCAGGGTATCGTCCGGGAAATGGTGCTGGAGGTCGTATCCGGTCGTGTAGTATTTCCCGGAAGCGGTTATCACGATAATCCGGTCGCTTCCCGAAAATTCGCCCAACAACTCGCCGTGGCCGTCGGTGTTGAGCCTGCGTACCTGCTCGTCGTACCAGATATCCTGCCCGCCGAGAGTGGAGGTTCCCGCCTCCTTGAGAACTATTTTCTGAATCCCGTAACGCGAGAAGAGGTTACCCTGGCTCTGGCGTCCCTTTATGGCCAGATTGCTGAAATCGAGGTCAACGATACATTTCTTAAGACGCGGACGCGGGCGGAAATAGACCTTCAGCACCTCGGCCTCGCCGTTGGGATTGACGCTCATGTATAATATCTCGCTTTTCGGCGTGCCTTTGGTCATGTCGTATTCCTTGTCGCGCGTGATGGACTTTATGGCGCAACGTTTCATCATTATCGGCCCGTTACGTCCGTCGCGGTACAGCACGTTGTATATCGTGCGCTCGTCGTTGCGTTTGAAGACGCCTATATAGTAGATGTTCTTAGCAAAGAACGCCTTGTCGCTTACCTTGGTAATGATGTATTTACCTTCCTTGGTAATTACAATCACGTCGTCCATGTCCGAACAGTCGCACACGTATTCGTCCTTCTTCATGGCGTTGCCGATGCCGAAGAAGCCCTCAGCGCGGTCGACGTATAGTTTTGCATTGGCCACCACCACTTTAGCCGCCTCGATGGAGTCGAACTCACGTAACTCGGTCCTGCGGTCACGTCCTTTGCCGTACCTCTTTTTTATGTTGCGGTAGTAAGCGACGGCATAGTCGGTGAGGTGGGCGATATCGTGCTTGACCTGGGCCGTTTCGTCCTCTATGCCTTTTATCTGTTCGTCCGCCTTTGCCGTGTCGTAACGTGAAATACGGATAAAGCGCAACTCGGTAAGCTTAACAATATCGTCCAGCGTGATTTCCCGGCGAAGGCGTTTTTTGAACGGCTCCAACCCTTTGTCGACCGCCGCGTAGGCCTCTTCACGGCTCTTGCAACCCTCTATTTCCTGATATATCTTGTTCTCGATGAATATGCGTTCGAGGCTTGCCATGTGCCACTGCTCGTTCAACTCGTCGAGACGAATTTCCAGCTCCCGGCCCAGCAGGTATTTAGTGTGCTCGGCGCTGCGGCGCAATATTTCGCTGACCCCGAGGAAGTGGGGCTTCTCGTCCTGTATAACGCACGAATTGGGCGAAACGGAGACCTCGCAGTCCGTGAATGCATAGAGGGCGTCGATGGTTTTGTCCGACGACTCGTCGTTACTGACGTGGATGAGTATCTCCACCTTGTCGGCCGTGTTGTCGTCGACCCGCTTGATTTTTATTTTCCCGCGGTCGTTGGCTTTGATAATCGACTCCTTGATAGACTCGGTGGTAGTTCCGAACGGTATTTCGGTAATGGCCAGGGTTTTGCGGTCGACCTTCGAAATACGGGCGCGAATCTTCACCGCTCCGCCCCTCAGCCCGTCGTTATACCGGCTTACGTCCATCATGCCTCCGGTCTGGAAGTCGGGATAGAGCGTAAACTCCTTGCCGGTAAGGTGGGCTATGCAGGCGTCAATCAGCTCGTTAAAGTTGTGCGGTAGGATTTTCGAAGCAAGCCCCACGGCGATACCTTCCACGCCCTGAGCCAGCAGCAGGGGGAACTTCACCGGCAGGGTCACCGGCTCCTGGTTACGGCCGTCGTAAGAAAGCATCCACTCGGTGGTCTTGTTATTGAAAACCACGTCGAGGGCGAATTTCGAGAGCCGGGCCTCGATGTAACGCGGGGCCGCGGCCTCGTCGCCCGTGAGGATATTCCCCCAGTTACCCTGCATGTCGATAAGCAGGTCCTTCTGCCCGAGCTGCACGAGTGCATCCCCGATGGAGGCGTCCCCGTGGGGATGGAACTGCATCGTGTGCCCGATTATATTTGCCACCTTGTTGTACCGGCCGTCGTCCAGCCGCTTCATGGAATGGAGGATACGCCGGTGGACAGGTTTTAGCCCGTCCTCCAGGTGGGGTACGGCGCGTTCAAGGATAACGTAGGAGGCATAGTCGAGGAACCAGTCGCGGTACATTCCCGTGAGTTTGTGCCGGTCCGAACGGTCGCCGTAGACCTTTTCGTACTTACTCGCCCGGGGCGTCTCCTCCACGGAAGTTTCCGGAGTGTCCTCGTCCGTACCAACCGATACTATGCGTATGTTCCCCTCCAGGCCGCCGCCATCTCCGGCGTCTACGGCTTCTCCGGCATCCGGCCGGTCCGCACCGGAATTCTCCTCCGTTACCACTGGCCCCCCGTTACCGGATGCTTCCGGCTCCGTCTCACCGTGATTTGGCGCGTCCCCGTTCACCGTAGAACTATCGACCGGATTAACGGCATCCTTCGGCGCGGCGGCCCTTTTATCCTTATCCTTTTTATCGCTCATGTTAACTTTTTACTTCTGTACTGAATATTCCGGCAACCGTTTTCCGGTACCGGCACATCACACCGCCTCCTCGATATAGTCCGCCTCCACCTTGAGGTTGTCGATAATGAAACTCTGGCGGTCGAATGTGTTTTTGCCCATGTAAAATTCGAGCATATCGGTTATCGGGTCGTTCTTGGTCATGCGCACCTTCTCCAGACGCATATCCTCCCCGATAAACTCCTTGAATTCGTCCGCCGATATTTCGCCCAGCCCCTTAAAGCGGGTTACTTCCGTGTTGTTGCCCAGTTTGCGGATGGCCTTCTGCTTCTCGTTCTCCGAGTAGCAATAGACGGTCTCCTTCTTGTTCCTCACCCGGAACAGGGGGGTCTGCAACACGAACAGGTGCTCCTGCCGTATAACCTCGGGGAAGAACTGTATAAAGAACGTCAGCATCAGCAGGCGGATGTGCATTCCGTCCACGTCGGCGTCGGTGGCGATTATAATCTTGTTGTAGCGCAGATTATCCATGTCGTTCTCGATATCGAGGGCGGCCTGCAGCAGGTTGAACTCCTCGTTTTCGTAAACGATTTTCTTTGTCAGCCCGAAACTGTTGAGCGGCTTACCCCTCAGGGAGAATACCGCCTGGGTCTGCACATCGCGGCTCATGGTGATAGAACCGCTGGCCGAATTACCCTCGGTGATAAAAATCATGGTCTCCTCGCGGCGTGCATTTTTAAGGTCCGTCAGGTGCACCTTGCAGTCGCGCAGTTTGCGGTTGTTCAGGCTCACCTTCTTGGCCATTTCCTTAGCCTTCTTTTTGATGCCCGAAATGGCCTTGCGCTCCTTCTCGTTCTCCACTATCTTCTTGTTGAGAACTTCTGCCGTCTGGGGGTTCTTATGCAGATAATTATCCAGGTGCTCCTGTATGAAATTGAGGATAAAACCGCGCACCGTGGGACCGTCCTCCCACATCTTGTTCGACGAGAGGCTCACCTTGGTCTGCTGGCCGAATTGCGGGTCCACAATCTTCACGCTGATTGCCGCCACTATGGACGTACGGACATCCGACGGATCGTAATCCTTTTTGTAGAACTCCTTAATGGTCTTGGCCAGGGCCTCCCGGAACGCTGACTGGTGGGTACCGCCTTGCGTGGTGTGCTGGCCGTTGACGAACGAGAAATAATTCTCGCCATAACCCGTGCCGTGGGTTATGGCCACCTCTATATCCTCGCCGCTCAGGTGTATGGGCGGGTAGAGCGGTTCCTCGTTCATATTGTCGTTCAGCAGGTCCAGCAGGCCGTTTTTGGAGGTGTAGGGCGTGCCGTTGAGTTTTATTACAAGGCCACGGTTCAGATATGTGTAATTCTTTACGGTCTGCTCTATAAACTCGAGGTTGAACTCATACGGACCGAACACCGATTCGTCCGGGGTGAATTGCACCAGCGTGCCGTTCGGCTCGTCCACCCCCTGCTCCCTCTTTTCGGACTGCTCCATTCCGGCCTCAAACCAGACGGTCTGGGCCTCACCCTCGCGGACACTTCGCGCCATGAAAGAGCTGGAAAGCATATTTACCGCCTTCACACCCACACCGTTAAGGCCCACCGTCTTTTTGAACGCGGCCGAACCGTACTTACCTCCGGTGTTCATCTTCGACACGGCTGCCGAAAGGCTGTTGAGCGGTATGCCGCGGCCATAGTCGCGTACGGTTACCGTCTTACCCTCCACGGTGATGTCGATAACCTTGCCCGCCCCCATTATGAACTCGTCGATGGAGTTGTCGACAACCTCCTTGAAGAGGATGTAAATACCGTCGTCCGACTGGGTGCCGTCCCCAAGCTTTCCGATATACATCCCGGGGCGCAGCCTGAGGTGCTCCCGGGGGGATAGGGACTTAATATCGTCGTCGGTGTAATTTGCTACTGCGCTGCTCATCCTTTATTTCGATTTTTCCTTTTTCTTTCTAATTCACCTCCGGACGGGAGAGAATATCAGGCATTGTTGTGCACCCGGAATCCCCGTCGTTGGCAGGCGGGAACCAAAAGCCCCTCACTCCTTCCGCCGTATTTGTTCATACTCCTCCGACATGAGCTCGTACATCCTGCGGACCATTTCCTTTGGCGTCGTCGATTCCACCTCCTCCACCGGAACAGGAGGGAGTATTCTGAGCCGGAACTTATTGCGGAAGTTGAGCTTCCATCCGTTAAAAGCCGTCCCCGTCCCTTCCGAGACGCAGGGCAGAATCTCCACTCCGGCCTCCCGCGCCAGCATGAACGCCCCCTCGCGGAACCGGTTCAGCTCAGCGGTTTTACTGCGCGATCCCTCCGGGAACACTATCACCGATACCCCCCTCGAAAGCCACCGGCGACCATCGCGCACCATCTTGCGAACCGCCCCGGCCGTACCCCTCTCGATAGCTATATCGTCGTGCATCCAGAGCACCCAGCCGAACAGGGGCCATTTGTATACCTCCTTCTTGGACACCCATTTGAATTCCAGCGGAAGAACGTACATCAGGAGAATGTCGAGCATAGACCGGTGGTTGACAATAACCACATAGGGCTTACCCTTAACCACATTCTCCCGGCCTTCGACCCTAACGCGCCACGAGGGTATTATGCCGAAATAGCATCTCGTCCAAAGCCGTGACAGGCAATGGAGAACCGTCCTCTTCCTGTCGAACGGCACCGTAATCACGAACGCCACGCTGAGCAGCAGAAAGAACAGCAGCGTGAAGGCCATGAAAAGGATATAGAAAAGGATGGACAGTACCATATCGGGTTCCCTACGGGTATGGGGTTTTAATACTTTTATGCTCGGTATCCGGGTACAACGATAACGACACTCCCCCGGCACAAGTCGGTTCGGGAGAGGGTGTTCGTCCGGACCGTGCAAAAATAGCATTCTTTAACGGAACGACGCACCCCCGTTTTACATATTTTATCAACATTTTAATCACGTATACCTTTATATATAGGCGAGCGAATCCCGGAGCATTATTCAGCAAGCAAGCGAACCGACGGTAAATCCTTAAGTTGACCCTTGATGGGTAAGTATTTGTCAGCACAACAAGCAGCAACCAGACTTATTAGCTGCGCTCAAGATGGCAGGGTTATATGTAAGAAGGGATTCAATATCGCCAATTTTAAGTATTTTTGCCATCCGGAAGAGACTACAAACCACTAAAATCGATAGAATGAAAGCATTCGTTTTTCCCGGTCAGGGAGCACAATTCGTAGGCATGGGCAAAGACCTTTACGACAGCGTTGACCAGGCTAAAGAACTTTTCGAGCAGGCTAACGACATCCTCGGTTTCCGCATTACGGACATCATGTTCGCGGGCACCGACGAGCAGTTAAAGCAGACCAACGTTACCCAACCGGCCATTTTTCTCCATTCCGTAATACTTGCCACATCGCTCGGCGGGAGTTTCGACCCGCAGATGACCGCCGGCCATTCGCTGGGAGAGTTCAGCGCGCTGGTGGCCTCCGGAGCACTATCGTTCGAGGACGGTCTCAGGCTGGTGGCACAGCGGGCCGCAGCCATGCAGAAAGCCTGCGAAGCGGAACCCTCCACGATGGCGGCGGTTCTGGGACTCGAAGACGCAAAGGTTGAAGAGATCTGTGCCGGGATTAACGAGGTGGTGGTACCGGCAAATTACAACTGTCCGGGACAATTAGTTATATCCGGGAGCAACGAAGGGATAGACAAGGCATGCGCACTCCTTCTGGAGAACGGCGCAAAAAGGGCGCTCAAGTTAAACGTGGGCGGGGCATTTCATTCGCCGCTTATGGAGCCGGCACGGCAGGAACTTGCGGAGGCAATAAACGCCGCACCGTTCTCCACACCGATATGTCCGGTTTACCAGAACGTGGATGCCAAGCCCTATACCGACCCGCAACGAATCAAAGAGAACCTTATTCTCCAGCTTACAGCACCGGTGCGCTGGACTCAAATCGTGCAGAACATGATAGCAGACGGCGCGACCGAATTTGTCGAACTCGGCCCGGGTGCCGTACTCGCCGGCCTGATTAAAAAGGCCGACCGCTCGGCCACCGTCTCTTCGATGCAGTCGCTTTAAAAGCATCCATTTTACAAATATCGGTACAGGTCCCACTCGGGACCTGTTTTTTTATACCTATAGTTCCCTAAATTTTTTTAAAATAAATTAATTATGCGGAAAATAAATGTAACTATAATTACAAATTCATTCTATACTATTT
>JAJQCA010000043.1 GCA_021202985.1 Alistipes sp. | reverse complement strand
CATTCTCTCTGATTAGTTGAGTCATGAATAATTGTTCAAATAAGATTTCCGGTTACTGATTACAGATCGTTACCTGTGGAAATTATTTGTTATAAAATGTAACGGAAACGAATTTTCTTCAAATAGGAAGAATGACCATATGCAGTAATATATTATATTTAATGTTATGAAGATTATATTGTATGTTAATAGAGTCAGCCGAAAATCTTTAAAAGAGTAGGCAAAAAACTGAATCTCATCCTTTATGAAAAATCTGAACTTAAAAATTGCGGCCTTATCGGTGATGATAATCGGCATAATGTCTTGTATTACGGAAGAATCAGAAAGTTTCCCCGACCCCGGTATTGATCGGCAGCATCTCGAGGTGATGACACGCATGGGATTTGACATCTCCACTATTGTCGAACTCGATGATTATTATTTAGTCGAGGGAGATATCGCTTTGTATAAAACCGATATATCCCAATATTTGGATATGGCGGATATTGCGACAAGACAATATAGAACCATCAACTTGGTATCCGCCGCTAATGTTAAAAATATAGCCGTAGCATCTACATGGATGGGTACCGGAGCAGGGCCATTGAATATAGAGTGGGTGAACGCACTAAAGGAGGCTGTTTCCCATTGGAACAGTATTCCCGGTTGTAATATATATATGAGTTATGTAGGAACACTTGGGGGTGATATATATATTGAGCCTTTCTCCCTCATACATCCCCAGCCCGCACCGGGTGTTTTAGCCGAAGCGAGTTGGCCATCGGGCGGTAATCCGGGAAGGAGTATATATTTCTTACAGGATGCCGATTCAAATCACAAACAAAAGGTATGGACAATGGTACATGAACTGGGGCATTGTATCGGATTCAGACATACCAACTGGGCTCAAATCGGGGAAACCTCAGGAACCGTTGGTGCCGTGTACATTCCCGGAACCCCGGCCGGCACCGACAGCAAATCCGTAATGAATGGAAATGCTGGAAATACGTCCTGGGATGGTTTCAGCAGCTACGATATAATAGCGGCACAGACAATATATCCGAGCGAGGACGTAAAAGTAACAATAACGGGTCCGCTGATCGTTGACAGAGGTATTTATGATTATCAGGTCTCCGGCCTCACAGATATAAAAGGCAGTTTGACATGGCATGGAGTAGAGGACCGTGATATAGCTTACCTCAATGCCGACGGTACAAAAGCGCGTATAACTTTCAGGAGTGCGGGACAGTATACACTCACTGTAACCGGGACTACTGTCAATGGAAGTTCCATAACATCCTCAGGATTGACCGTGCAGGTAAATGACGGCCGGGGTAGGGATTACGGGAATTTGTAAGTGACTCCATATTTTTCAAATATAATCCCGGCTGGTTCCGGGATTTTTTTGTGGATTCAGATGCCACCGAATTCCTCGCGGAATTTCTTTCGGATAATCTCGGCGACCGGTTTGCCGGTGCGCTTGCTTTCGAGCCAGGAAAGTATGTCGAGGTAATAGAACGTACGCCTCTCGTAGGGATGCTTTTCATAGGGTTTTATCCTCTCATACAAGGCGTTAAGTTCATCCTTTATCTCGTCAGCGTAGATGGAATTGAGCTTTTTAAGGAATGCCAGCATCTCTTTCTGCACGGCGTTAAGGTCGTTCATTTTCACCAGGAAAGTGTATACGGAGCGTATCTGGTAATCGAGGTTATAGTCAATTCCGGCCTCGTATGAGGCTATCAGGTTTAGTATACGTGAATAACATTGAAGGTCCCGCCTTATTTGAGGGTCTTTCGTGGTAGTGATTCTCGAGAGGTAGTCCATACACTTACGGTACTGTCCGTCCCCGAAATATATACAAGCGACTTTGTAATAGAGCAACATCCTGTAGTGGACGCTCATTATACGCGAATGGCGGGTAATGAAATCCTCGACTTCCTTTACCATTTCCAGACCACTGACGAAATCTCCCTCGGTGAATATCCGGTTGAGCCGATTGACTAATAGGGTCCTTTGGGCAAGATAGGCGGCATTGTTGTTCAGCAGGCCCAGTTCTGCGAACTCTTCCCCGAGTTCGTCCAGCCATGCGGTAAACTGGCGATGCTTACGCATAAGGTACAAACCCTCGAGAATCTGAGCGCAACCGCGGATATAGTCGTCATACATCACCTTTTTCATCCGCTCGTCAGCCCGGAACAGTTCCACCCACCTGCGGCTGTACCGGTAGCTCATAACGAAATTGTGTTGTATGTAGTAGTACCAGGCCGAGGCGCGGTAAAAGTTGAACTTCTCGTGGAAATTCATTTTCTCCTCCCGGCCGGCATAAGCCTCGAGCCGCGGAGCGAAGTACTGAACTATAAGGTCTATGTCTTTCTGCGACCGCGCATAACCCAGTTTCTGGTAGAGCGAATATGCCCGGACCGAGGTGTTCGAAAGTTCGCTTACAGCTTCGATACTGCGGCATATTTCGCTTACGGCCTGGTAGGCCTGGTCACTCGTGGCGGTCATCTCCCTGTCCACCGTAACGGTGTCGATCTTCTGCAGGAAGCCCACGATTTCCAGCGAAATACCGTAGTCCTCCAACTGCATGGCATGGTCCTTTATCTTTTCGAGTATTTTCGAACTTTGCCTGTAAAGCCCCTTGTCGTACAGTATCTGGGCGAAATCGAGTTGCTCCCTGAGCTGCATGGTCTCCGAATGCTGCACGTTCAGCAGGCGGATGCTGGTAAGTATCTGCCTGTAAAGATGGGCTTTCATATTAGGAAGTTGTTCCTTCTTTATGGGGCACCGGGCAAGGATACGGGCTTCGTCGTACTCTTCGCTGGCTTCCAGTTGGTCGAAAAGAAGCAGGAACTTGGCCTCATGGTTACCGGCAAGGCGGGTGGCGTACAATTTGAAATTGCGCTTTTCCGCTTTGGTCATATTCCGTATAAGGTCGAATACCGGCTCCTGTTTTTCCGTTGAGGCCATGGTTGGTATGATGATTTTGTGGTGGTAATTATGCAAAATTACCATTTTTTAACGAACGGGCTAAAATCCGAGGGTTTTAAATACATTCTTATTATTTTTGCATTCCACGGGGCGTTACCCCTATCCAACTTACTATGGCGAATCCTGACAGATACTCGAGGCGCGGCGTGTCCTCGGCGAAAGAAGACGTGCACAATGCAATAAAACTTGTAGATAAAGGCCTTTACCCCAAAGCATTTTGTAAAATAGTACCGGACCTGCTCAGCGGAAGCCAGTCCCACTGCGTGGTGATGCATGCCGACGGTGCGGGAACCAAATCCTCTCTGGCTTATGCCTACTGGAAGGAAACGGGCGACCTGTCTGTCTGGAAGGGAATAGCGCAGGACGCGGTGGTAATGAACACGGACGACCTGCTTTGCGTCGGAGCCACTGACAATATCCTGCTTTCCTCTACCATCGGGCGTAACCGCCGTCTGGTTCCGGGTGAGGTTATCTCGGCAATTATAAACGGTACCGAAGAATTCCTGCAAAGCATGCGCGACATGGGTCTCGGCATCTATTCAACCGGCGGGGAGACGGCCGACGTGGGCGACCTGGTGCGAACGATTATCGTCGACAGCACGGTAACGGCCCGTATGCGCCGTTCTGAAGTTATTACCAATGACAATATAAAGGCGGGGTGTTATATCGTTGGCCTCAGTTCCTTCGGTCAGGCCACCTATGAGAGCGGCTACAACGGCGGGATGGGCAGTAACGGACTCACTTCTGCCCGGCACGACATGTTCGCCAATTATATTGCCACCCAATATCCGGAGAGTTTCGACGACGGGGTCCCGTCCGATTTGGTTTACACGGGAAAGTTCCGCCTGACGGACACGGTCGAAGGATGCCCGCTGGATATGGGCCGGCTCGTATTGTCTCCTACGCGAACATACGCACCCATTATTAAGGAGGTTTTCCGGCATTACCGCGGACAGCTCAAAGGGATGGTACATTGCAGCGGCGGCGGACAAACGAAGGTGCTCCACTTCGTGGAGGATGTGCATATAATTAAGGATAACCTTTTTGAAACGCCAATCCTGTTCCGCGAAATACAGCGGCAGAGCGGCACCCCGTGGGGCGAGATGTTCAGCGTTTTCAATATGGGCCACCGGATGGAATTGTACGTGGACCCGACCATCGCCAACGATATTATCAAGATTTCACGCGAGTTCGGGGTCGACGCACGCGTTATCGGCCGGGTGGAAGCCGCCGAATCAACCATGTTGACCATCCTTCACGAAGAAGAAGAATATACTTATGTGAAGTAGTAGCGATTCTTTCATATATGCATAACGAGAACGCCGGGTAGGTTGCCCGGCGTTTCGCATGAAGACGTCTTAATAAATTAAGGTAAACTTTGGGGAAAGTCGGAAGTTCTTATCTATAATTTTATATAAAGGTTATTTCTTGTATTAATCTCAGGCTTCGCCTACGTTAAAACCAACTGTCATAGACCCGGGCTGCTCGTCCTGCGATTCGGCCTGCTTACCGGTGTTGGTTATATTTATCCTGCCGACGTTACTTTCGTAACGGGTTATGTTGTCCTGTAACGACATCAGTAACCTTTTGGCGTGTTCCGGGGCGAGAATAATCCGGTTCTTCACCTTAGCTTTCGGTACGCCCGGCATAAGGGCGGCGAAGTCAATCACGAATTCCGACGCCGAGTGGGAAATTATCGCGAGGTTCGCATAATTACCCTGCGCCACCGCCTCGTCAAGCTCTATATCTATCTCGTGTTTTTTATCCATAAGTTAAGAACTGAAAATAGGGAGTACAGTTGTTTGTGTTACAAAAATAGGAACTTCCCATCTTCCGCACATCCGGTACATGTACAAGTTATCACTAATTTATCAACATTAAACCACGGACGGGACAGTCTGGGTGTACGTGGTAAGGCGGGAAAGTTTAGACCTCGGAATGGGACCTTAATTACCGGAATGCTCGTTGACCGATTCGTAGAATGCCCGGATAGCCTTCATACGGGCGGTGCCTACCACCCTGGCAAGTTCCTCGTCGGATGCTTTTTTGATAGCCGAGACGGTTTTGAATTTTTTCAGCAGGTTGGTTATCGACACCTGCCCGAGGCCGGGTATCAATTCCAGTTCGCTCTTAATAAAGTCGAGCGAGCGTTTCTTCCGGTGGAAAGTAATGCCGAACCTATGGGCTTCGTCGCGCAGGTGCATAATAACTTTGAGCGGTTCTCCGGTTCGGTCGAGGTAGTAGGGGTGGGGGTCATTCGGGTAGAAGACCTCTTCGATACGTTTTGCCAGGCCTATGATGGGAACTTTATCATCTATGCCCAGTTCCCTCAGTACGCCGTAGGCAGAGCTGAGCTGTCCCTTGCCGCCGTCCACCACAATCAGGTCGGGGAGCTGATTTCCCTCGTCCAGTTGGCGGCGGTAGCGGCGGAACAGTATCTCGCGCATCGAGGCGAAGTCGTCCGGGCCGACTACCGTTTTGATATTGAAGTGGCGGTACTCCTTTTTCGATGGTTTGGTATCACGGAATACCACGCAGGACGCAACCGGATTGGTGCCCTGGAGGTTCGAATTGTCGAAGCACTCGATAAGTCTGGGCAGGCGGGGTAACCTCAGCTCCCTCTGCATCGATTCGAGTATGCGGTTGGTGTGGCGGGCCGGGTCCTTTATCTCCATGTTTTTGAGCCGTTCGAAGCGGTATGCCTTCGCGTTTTTCAACGAAAATTCGAGCAGTTTCAGCTTCTCGCCGCGCTGGGGCACGGTGAATTTAACTCCCGGGAACAATCCTTCTTCCGGATGGAACGGTACTACAACCTCTTTGGCAAGCGGACCGCTTATGCGGTCGCTTACCTGCTGTAATGCGCGGGTGAGTATATCGCGGTCGTCGTCTTCCACCCCGAGCAGTAACTGGGCCGTAAAACTGTTTACCACCGCTCCGCCAACGATACGCACGAAATTGACATAGGCCGCGTCGATATCCTTGAGGAGTGAAAATACGTCGAGGTCGTTGACCGAAGTGCTGACGATAACCGATTTGCTCACGTACCGGTCGAGCAGTTGAAGACGGATTTTGTACCGCTCGGCCATTTCGAACTGCATATTTGCGGCAGCGGTAGCCATACTGTCGGTAAGGAATTTCCGTGTCGCCCTCATATCGCCCGCGAGGGTGGACATAATCATTGAGATATTGTGGTCATAATCTTCCTGGGACTGTTTGCCCACGCAGGGACCCTGGCAGTTGCCAAGGTGGTATTCGAGGCATACGCTGTATTTACCCCGGGCTATTATCTCCGGGTCCAGGTTCAACGAGCAGGTCCGTAATTGATAGAGCGCGCGGATTAGATCCAGTACGTTCTTCTGCACGACGACAGATGAATACGGCCCGAAATAACGGGACCCGTCCCTGTTTATAATCCGGGTTGAATCTACCCGCGGGAACGGTTCGTTGCGTACCACAATCCACGGATAGGTCTTGTCGTCCTTAAGTAGTACGTTGTATCGTGGTTGCAGGGTCTTTATAAGGTTATTTTCGAGGAACAGGGCATCCTGTTCGGTCGACACTACGATATGGCGTATATCCTCGATATGCCTGACCATAACCCTAACTTTTGGATATTGGTCTTTACCCTCCATAAAATATGAAGAGACGCGTTTTTTAAGGTTCTTGGCCTTACCGACGTAAATTACCCTGCCTTCGGCGTTTACAAACTGGTAAACCCCCGGCAAGTCGGGTAATAACGCGACCTTCTCTTTTAGTTCTCCCTTCCTGCTCTCTGCCATATCCACTATCGTTACGGTACAAAAATAGTTATTAGCATGGTTTTTGTAACGGGAGCGGTCCGGTTTTTCAGCTTTTGCCGCCTCCCGCACCGACCGGTAACAAAAATGGTACAATGCCCGGGCAGCGGTTTGTAAATGGGTAAAAATAAAACTAACTTTGAACGAAACACATTCTAATTCGATGGGCGGCAGTTGGCTTGCGCCTTTTGCGATGTTCTACGGGATGGGGGTTGCTGTACGTAACAAGCTGTTCGACTGGGGGATACTGAAATCGCGGAAGTACGATATTCCCGTGGTGTGCGTAGGCAACATCACGGTGGGGGGGACGGGAAAGACACCCGTTACCGAGATGCTTATTGCCCACTTTATGAATACCCGTAAGGTGGCGGTCCTCTCGCGTGGTTACAAGCGCCGGACAAAAGGCTATGTGGAGGCAACCGCCGGATCGTCCTTTCTTGAAGTAGGGGACGAACCTAAGCAGATTAAACGGAAATTCCCGGACGTGGTGGTGGCGGTCTGCGAGAAGCGCACCGAAGGCATAGAACGGATACGGGCAGGCCATCCGGAGGTAGACCTTGTGATACTGGACGACGGCTTCCAACACCGGTATGTGGAACCGTGGGTGAATATCCTGCTGATGGACCAGGGACGGCCTGTTTATAAAGACCACTTCCTGCCGTGGGGTTCCCTGCGCGACAGCACTTCGCAGATAAAGAGGGCCCACTACGTGCTGGTCACCAAGTGCCCGCCCGACATGACGGCAATCGACCGCCGTATAGTGCAAAAGACACTCGGGCTGTATCCTTACCAGACTTTATATTTCACATCAAACCATTACGGCAACCTGAAGGCCGTTTTCCCCGAGGATGCCGGTCCCTTGCCGGAGAAAGGGGCCAAAGTAGTAGCTATGTCGGGAATAGGCCGTCCGGGGACGTTCCATGCCGCGCTCGAAAGGCGTTACAAGCTGGTGGATAAACTCGTTTATGCCGACCATTACCCTTACCGCCGCCGCGACCTCGACACGATGGAGAAGGCTTTGGACAAAGCTCCGGAGGGAAGCGTCATTATAATGACCGAAAAGGACGCCGTGAAATTCGCCGGCAGCAGGAAGATTCCGCCTCACTTGCGCGTGAAACTTTTTTACCTGCCCGTTAAGGTCGCCTTCTACGACGAAACTCATAAGGATTTACTAAATAAACTCGATTATGACATTAGAACAAATCCGACAGACCGCGTCTTACGTTCATGACAAGGCGGGCTTCGAGCCGGAAATAGGCATAATACTCGGAACCGGTCTCGGCGGTTTGGCCGACGAAATAGATATTCATTCATCCATAGAATACTCCGACATTCCCGGCTTCCCGGTGTCGACCGTTGAGGGCCACAAGGGCCGGCTGATATTCGGTATATTGGGCGGAAAGAAGGTGGTAGCCATGCAGGGCCGCTTCCATTACTACGAGGGATACACACCGCAGCAGGTCGCGTTCCCCGTGAGGGTAATGAAATTTCTCGGCATTAAGTATCTCTTCGTTTCGAATGCGAGCGGCGGGGTGAACCCCTCGTTCCGGACCGGCGACCTGATGGTGATAACGGACCATATAAACCTGATACCGAACCCGCTGGTAGGACCGAATATTCCGGAACTTGGCCCTCGGTTCCCCGACATGAACGACTGTTACGACCCGCAGCTTATCGCCCTTGCCGACCGTACGGCCACAAGGCTGGGCATAAAATTGCAACACGGCTGCTATGTTGGCGGCACCGGGCCGACTTTCGAGACGCAGAAGGAGTACGGCTATTTTAAAGCCATCGGCGGCGATACGGTGGGGATGTCAACTACGCCCGAGGTAATAGCGGCAAGGCATATGGGCATACCTGTATTCGGGGTGTCGGTCATTACCAACGTGGGCCTTTCGGGTGAGAAGTCGACCCACGAAGAAGTGCAGGTTGAAGGCGCGAAGGCGGCAGTGAGGATGACATCGCTGTTCATAGAGATGATAAAGGAAATGTAATTTACTAACCCGTATAAAGATGATTAACAAGGTAATACTCGTAGGCAACGTGGGTGCGGACCCGGAAGTGCGTACGCTGGAGAGCGGAGTAAAGGTGGCGCGTATAAGGCTTGCCACGACCGAAAGGATATATAACCGCCAGACGCAGGAGGCGCGCGAACATACCGAGTGGCATACCGTGACCCTGTGGCGCAACATGGCCGACACGGCCGACCGGTTCGTTCGCAAGGGCAGCCAGATATATATCGAGGGCCGTATCCGTTCGAACGAGTGGACCGGCAACGACGGGGCCAAGCGTTACGGTATCGAGATAATGGCGGACGACCTTAAATTACTGGGACGCCGCGGGGATTCACCCGCCGGTCAGCAGAGAGGGTATGGCCAGCAGGGCGCTTACGGTCAGCCGGCCGCTGCTGTATCCGGTGAACCGGCCGCAGCCTCTCCTCAGGAGCCTGTGATGCCGTCTCCTGCCGACGACATCGACGACTTGCCGTTCTAAAAAACAGTCTTAAGCGATGACCGATAATAAATGCGTACCGGAAGGTACGCATTTATTATTCGGCGAGTATACAAATTAACCCCAAACGGGTACATATTTACTGGATTACATTACTGACGGAGGAATGTTAGTAAAAAAACATGGCTGTACCTCTGTTTATTTTACGCATTGGTTATCTTTGTATTTACAATTATTATATAACATCAACGTACATCTGACTTTTTTTGAAACTTCCCGACCATACTCTCGGCAAACTGGCCCGCGGCGACCATAAGGCATTCGAAATGGTCTTTCTTACCTATTTCGGGAAAGTCAGGTATTTTATCCAGTCTATTATAAGGTCAGCCGACGATGCGGAGGAGTTGGCGCAGGAGATTTTCATGAAACTTTGGGAGAACCGTGCTTCTGTCGATGCCGATAAACCGTTGGGTCCGTTTCTTTACGCCTCGGCACGTAACGCGGCTCTGAATTTCCTGAAACATAAATATGTGGTAGACGAATACGCCAAAAATTCCCTACTCACGGCAACTCCCGAATCGGACGGGCACCATGTAATCGAAGCCAACGAAACCGAGCTTCTTATCGAAATGACCGTAACGGCCATGCCGCATCAGCGGAGGGAGATTTACCGGTTGAGCCGCGTAGCCGGGAAATCCAACGATGAAATTGCGGCCGAACTGAATATTTCCAAAAAAACAGTCGAGAATCAGATTAGCCTTGCACTCAAGGAAATACGGCGCGTTCTTGCACTTCTTGTCTTCTTTCTTAACTAAAAAATCAAAAAAATATTTCTAAAGGCCGGGAGTTTTCCGTGCCTCGGTTGTATTATATATAAAACCACCGAAGTAATGATTGCCGGAAATGGGAAAATAAATTCCCGGGAACTGATAAAAAAGTTCTTCGAGGGAAATTACCCGACAGATATCGAGAGGCGATTCCACCTTTGGCTGCTGAACGAAAGCAACCGGGAGGAAAAAGAAGAGGGCCTCAAAGATATGTGGGAGTCAATTCCGTGCGGTAATCCTGAAACGGTAAAAGGTTCTTTGCATGCGGTAAGGACAAAACTCGGTATGCCCGCAACAACGGTCAGGTTAGGCCGCCGGAGGCTTGCCCTGAGGGTTGCCGCCGTGATAATCCCTTTCTTGCTCGTCGCAGGAGGCTATTACCTCGCCGATCGGTACGCCGGAACCCCGGCGAAAGAGCCGATAGCCCGGACGGTCGAAGCCCTGGCGGGAATGAAAGTCGTGCTGCCCGACAATTCAGTCGTCGAAATCACGGAAGGTCTGCTTACCTACCCGGAGCATTTTACCGGCCCGGAACGAACAGTGACGCTGGAGGGAAGCGGTTATTTCGAGGTCGTTACCGACGCCGGAAAACCTTTCGTAATTCATGGCAATACAATGGACGTCAGGGTAACCGGTACGGAATTTATGTTTACGAACGACCGTGAAACCATGGTTTCGACAGTTTACCTCGTAGAGGGAAGTGTGGACGTAACGGCCGGGGAAAACGGTACCGTGGCGCTCGAACAGGGACACTCACTCAGGTACGACAGCGTCTCGGGAGAGATTACCATCGGGGAGCTTGCCCTCGGGAAAGAGGCTCTGACCACAGGCCGGTTGATATTCGAAAATGCGACATTGTCAGATATAATTAACGCTTCAACACAGTCAAGGGGCTATGAATTGATAATAAGACAGATGGATAGGGGATCCAAAACATACAACATCAAATTCATAAGTGACGAAAATATTGAGGAAATACTCGGTGTCCTGAGTGTATTGGCGGACGGAAGTTTCCGGTACACTATCGAGAATAATAAGGTTTATATAGAGTGATAACGTAGTGGATGTATAGAATAAGATTTATCTAATAGAGGATTTCAGAAATAATTAGGTTCTTTAGCCCCTTTTATTGGTGGCCGGGAAATTTAGATTTCCCGGCCTTTTTTTTTACATTTGTTCCCGGACACCTATAAACATCACTATGCGTTTACAACCTGTTACACTCTTCGCCGCTTTACTTGTATTTTCGTTTTTTTTCTCAACCGGTTTCGTCGCCGGTAATATCCCCGACTTCCGTTCTTTCGCCGATCAAATAGAACGGCAGACCGGGCGGACGATTGCCTACTCGGCCAGTGACATAAATATCCAACGGTCCGATTTCCCCGATATCGAAGGAATGACTGCCGAGCAGGCGCTGCGTCAGGTGCTGGATGCCGGAACGTATAACCTTATAACAACCGGGAACCATATCGTAATACGGAAAAACCACGACCTGGAAGTAGTCGATATGTATACTCCCGCGGATAATCCTCCGGTAAACAGTGAGAGGGTGGCTCCGGGCGAAAGCGTATTTTCAGGTGAAACTCGCCTCATTATAATACGGGACAGAGATGTAACCGATATTGAAACACCGTCGGAAAGCTCCGAGCGTGTTTCACGTGCCGGCAACGCATATAATCCGGGGCAGGCCTCATCGGCTGGTGTCGTGGGACAAGGACCCCGGTCGGTCGCGGCTGCGGGGGAGCCGTCGGCTCAACGGATTCCTTTCCGGTGGGACCTGTACGAAATACAGGCATACAATAATGTCGGGGATGATTACGGTTTCGAGGTAGGCGAACCTCTTGCTACGGAAACCACATGGCCGGCACAGGAAGAAGAAGGTTACTTTAGGCCGTTCGTAATGGGGGCGCAAGGTCCGGAGCCCCGGCCGGCGGAGCCTGACGGCGACCCCACGGCAAGTGAAATACCTTTCCGCTGGGACCTGTTCGAGACACAGGCCTATACCCCTGCCGACGAGGTAGACGGAGCGGGTAGTTTCTCGGATAATGGCCCGGCACCGGAGTTGGAAGCAGAAATGTTCTTTATAGGTCCGCAAGGGCCGGAACCCCGCCCTGCAGAACCCGACGGCGATCCCACGGCTGTTGCCATCCCGTTCCGGACCGACCTTCTGGATACCCAGGAATATCAACCTAACGGTGAAACGCTCACAGAGCTGAGCATCGTTTCCGCTATGGACCAAACGGAAGCAAATGTAACAGGTCAGGTAAGGCCGTTCGTAACGGGGACTGATGGTCCCGAACCTCGGCCGGTGGAACCGGACGGGGACCCGACGGCCGTCGAAATCCGTTTCCGCCCGGATGTTGCCGATACCCAGGCCTACCAACCAGCAGATGAGGTGAAAACCAAAACCCGTCGCCGGAATAGGCGATAACTGTTTACGGGAGCGGTTCTCCTTAAATCCATTTCCCGGAAATAAAATTAAATAAACCGCATACAAAAAAGCAGGGGCGCCCGAAACCGGGCGCCCCTGCTTTTTTGTATAGCTGTGAGGTCAGAACAGCGATGGGAAGAACACGCTGAACACAAGAATCAGCAGGCCGATAATAAGTACGGTCATAGTCCTGTTGTTGCAACCTTTCCATTCCTTCAGGATAATTCCCCAAATATTGGAGAAAGTAACGTTAAGTGCCATCAGGATGCTCCACGAGAAGGCCAGGAGCAGCGGAGAGTTTACAAGGAAACTTTTGCCCATTTCCAGCCCGAAAAACTGCGAATACCACAGTACCCCGGCAAGGGCGCAGAACAACAGGTTGTTGCCCATGACACCGCCTTTGAAATAGTCGCCGCCCGTCTTGTTCTTAACGTTCTGGAAAATGCAGTACGCCGCGTTGGTCAGGAAGCCGCCGAGGGTTACCATAAGTATCACCGGAAGACCTGCGAAAAGCGGGTCGACACCATTAATGATGGCGGTCTCTTTAATGGGCGTACCTGCATTCAAACCGAGGTTGAAACAGGCGCTCATTACCCCTGCGAGCAGCGCTACCAGAAGACCTTTGGTAAGCGCGAAATCCTTGATAGCTTCGCGTTTCTGCTCCTCGGTCATGTTTTGCGCACGCAGCGAACCGGCATATCCGATAACTGCTATACCGGCAATAGTTATACACACACCGAGCAGTAGTATAAGGCCTTGGCCGCTGAAGAGGTTATCACCAGCAAATATTGCAGGCAACAGAGTACCGAACGCCGAGCAGGTACCCAGCGATATGCTTTGCCCGAGGGCAACCCCGAGGTAGCGCATGCTGAGGCCGAAGGTAAGGCCGCCCACCCCCCAGAGAACCCCGTACATCAGGGCTTTGCCTGCACCTCCGGCGCCGAGGAGGCTCCCGAGGGAACCTCCGGCCGGAATGGCGAGAAGTGCGCCGAGAAGGGGGAACACCAGCCAAGCAAAGATACCCTGCGTCAACCAGAAACTCTCCCAGCTCCACTCCTTAACTTTGCGTATCGGTACGTACGAACTCGATTGCCCGAAACTGCCGACCGCAATTATCAATAATCCTAAAAGGACTTCCATCGTTTACCTTTTAGAAGTTACTTCCTTTTCGTAAGCCTCGATTTCGCCGATATAGCTTTCGCCAGCCGGCGTGCCGTTCTTCACGCAGAAGTAGTCGTAGACTGCCGACCAGGGGAGGGCTTTGCTCTCTTCGAGCAGAGCCAGCCTTTGGAAGAAGCTGCCCGACGCTTCGTATTCACGGAGTTTCTTAATCGGCGAGAGGAGCGCCATGAGGAACGCTTTCTGGGTCGCGCGTGTTCCGATTACATATGCGCCGATGCGGTTGATGGAGGCATCGAAATAGTCGAGACCAACGTTCACCTTGTTCATGGCGTCGGCCCATACGATTTCCTGTGCCAGCATTTGTACGCTGTCGTTGAGGATTACCACGTGGTCGCTGTCCCAACGAACCGGCCGGCTCACGTGGAGCAGGATTTCCGGGGTGAAGAGAAGCATTGCGGATATTTTGTCGTACGTCTCTTCGGTCGGGTGGTAGTGGCCCATGTCGAGGGTACACATCAGGTTGTTCTTAACGGCGTAACCCATGTAGAATTCGTGCGATCCCACGGTGTAACTTTCTAGACCCATTCCGAACAGTTTGCTTTCCACACCGTCCTTCACATTGGCGAACTTGTGGGCGAATATCTGGTCGAGAGAATCTTTGAGGTTAGCCCTGTAAAGGTAACGGTCCACGGTAACGTCTTTCGAACCGTCGTGCACCCATAGGTTGTGGCATGCGGGGCTTCCCAACTGGCGACCCATTTCGTCTGCAATCTTACGGCTGCGGATTGTGTGCTCGATCCAGAAGTCGCGGATAGCTTTATCGCGGTTGGCAAGGCTCTGGTCGCCGCTCTTCGGGTGTGAGAAGCTGGTCGAGTTGAAGTCGAGCTTCATGTTGTTTTCCTTAGCCCAATCTATCCAGCTCTGGAAGTGCTCGATGTCTATCTGGTCGCGGTCTACGTTCTTGCCGCCGAAATCGCCGTAGATGGCATGGAGGCTGAGGCGGTGGTTGCCCGGTATGAGCGAGGTGGCCTTAACCACGTCCTGACGAACTTCCTCGATATTGCGTGCTTTGCCGGGATAGTTACCCGTGGCTTGGATACCGCCAGTGAGTTCTCCTTCCGGGTTTTCGAAACCCGACACGTCGTCGGTTTGCCAGCAATGGAGTGAAATTGAAAGTTTCTGGAGTGCGTCCAGTGCTGCGTCTGTGTCGATGCCGAGTTCTGCGTAGCGTTCGCGTGCCTGTTCGTAGGCTTTCTGAATTTTTTCCTGTGTCATAAGGCTTTGGTTTTAGTTTAGTTTATTGATAGTTTCGGTAAATTTCCTGTAAGCGTCGTTCCAGATATCCGTATAGTGTGGTTCGTAGAACGTCGTCTCGATGCCGTTTGCAATCATGTCTCGCATTTCCTGCAACGAACCCACCATACCTGCGGTGCGGGCCTGTATCATGATATTGCCGATGGCGGTCGCTTCCGACGGACCGGCGATAACAGGTATGCCCGTGGCGTTGGCAGTGAACCTGTTCAGAAGGGCGTTCTTCGAACCCCCGCCTATAATATGTAGCTTATTGATTTCGAACGGAGCAAGGGCGCGGAACATATCGAGCGTGGCCCTGTATTTCAGCGCGAGACTTTCGAAAATGATGCGAATGTATTCGCCGTAAGTGGCAGGCCGCTCCTGCCCGGTGAGGGTGAGGTATGCGTCTATTGCAGCTATCATGCTTTGCGGGTTGGCGAACGACGAATGGTCCGGGTCAATAAATGCTTTAAAGGCCGGTGCTTCTTCGGCCAACTGTACCATCTGCGAATAGGATATTTCCGCTCCCTGTTTTTTCCACTCTTTCAGGCACTGTTCCACTATCCACATGCCCGTAATGTTTTTCAGGAGCCTCGTGGTTCCTTCCACACCGCCTTCGTTTGTTATGTTAAGCGTACTGGTTGCGGGAGTGATAACCGGTTCTTTCACCTCTATACCCATCAGGGACCAGGTCCCGGAGCTGAGATAAGCAAACTTCTCGTCCGACGCCGGTACCGCCGCCACGGCCGAAGCCGTATCGTGGCCTGCCACGGCAATGACAGGAATCTCCCCGATTCCTGTCTCGTCTGCGATATCTTTAAGCAGATTACCCACCACATGACCCGGGAAAACCACCGGCGGGAAGATATTTTCGTCAATCTCCAAAGCTCCCAGAAGGCGCTCGTCCATCTTTTTTGTGCGCGGGTTTAGAAGCTGCGAGGTGGAAGCTATGGTGTATTCCGTAACCATCTTGCCGGTGAGCATATAGCTCAGGGCGTCGGGCATGAACAACAATTTTTTTGCATGTTTCAACTGCGACGAATCGTCCCGCTTCATAGCATAGAGCTGGTACATCGAGTTGAAATTCATTATTTGTATGCCCGTGATATCGTATATCTCCTCGCGTGGCATGATACGCTCGAAGCATTCGGTATGGGCGGTGGTAGTGTGCGGGTCTCGGTAGGCATATGGCATACCGAGAACACAGCCGTCCTCGCCGATAAATGCGAAGTCAACCCCCCAGGTGTCTATACCTGCGGATGTAATCGTCACACCCTCTTTGGCAGCGGCTGCGAAGCCGGCCTTAAGGTGCTCGTAGAGCGCGTAAATATTCCAGTAAAAGTGCCCGGACAGGGCTACCATGGTGTTAGGGAAACGGGTAAGTTCTTTCATCGACAGCTTACCACCCGAGATCGTTCCCAGAATCGTACGCCCGCTCGTGGCGCCGAGGTCGAAAGCCAGGAAATGCTTTGGTTCCATAGAAGTTCCAGTAAGGTTATATAGTTAGGTTAATTTGCCAGCTCTCGCTACTTTCCACATCCTTTAATAAAGCTCCACCGCAGGATAAACCATTTGGATTTACTTAATTGACAGGTACACACGGTGGGCTGTCGGAAGGTGTTTTATAGGCAATGTTCACAAATATAACGGTTAAACGTTATTGTATAGTTTCTTTTTTGACATGATAGTTTACATTTCTGGCATTAATGCTTTCGTGCCCTATACAGGTCCGGCGGCCGTATAAATATAACCGTTGCCGGAAATATTACAAAAGTGACCTTCCTGCGCCCGTTTTTATAATACGTCGCCACGCCTTAATTTTGTATAAATCGGACTGTTTTTTATATGTCGTAACTTTTGATTAATTTTCGGCACCGGGCTGCGGGAGTGTGGAGTAATGGCGGGTGCGGTCCGAGGCAGGCCGATACCGGAACTGCCGTAAATAACCCTTAAATCTCTCGTATTTGAATAAAACGAAAGGGGAGGCGTTTCCCACCGAAAGACAGGTAATCGACAAGATGATGGCACGGGGGGGGGTGGAATCCCTCGCGGACGACGAGTTGTTGAGTATCATTATCCGTGAAGGCACACCGTCTATGTCGGCTGTCCAACAGGCGCGCAACGTCCTGGATGTATTGGGCGGAGGCATAACCGGTATTCCGCGTGTAGGACTTAACCGGCTGAGGATGATACAGGGGCTGGGTATAAAAAAAGCGATTCTTATAAGCTGCGCTTTCGAGCTGGGCAGGAGGTTTGCCGAAAGGGATTCTTCTGCACTGAATATAATTTCGGGATGCGACGACATAATCCGCATATTCAAACCAAAACTTTCGGTCCTTTCCCACGAGGAATTTTGGGTGGTATTCCTGAGTAGTGCTAACACGGTGCTGGACCGTATTCGCATCAGCCAGGGTGGGGTAACTTCCACTACAGCCGACCCGAAGATTATCCTCAAAAAGGCGGTCGAACTGCTCGCTTCGGCACTTATATTGGTCCATAACCATCCGTCGGGAATGTGCGAGCCGAGCGAAAACGATTGCGTGCTCACCCAAAAAATAGCCGATTCCGCCGCCCTGTTCGATATCTCGGTTCACGACCATATTATAATTACATCCGGAAGATGTTTCAGTTTCAAGGAAAAGGGACTATTATAGATGGCATGTTATCATGCCTTGTAACGGCCCTACGGGGCTAAAATTTGCCGGCCGGTCCATGCAGGATAGTAAGAATGTTATATCTTTGCCTGAAGAGATACCCTAAAAGGCTTGGATATGAAGAGTTGTTACGGAAAATATGTATTGATGGTGGTTGTTGGGCTTGCGGTGGGAACCGTTTCGGTTTCGGCGCAGGCAAGAATGACCCATAGCGAGTATATAAACAAGTATAAGGATATAGCCATCGAGCACCAGGATGTATACGGTATCCCGGTGAGTATTAAACTGGCGCAAGGACTACTTGAGTCGGACTGTGGTAACAGCCGCCTTGCGGTCGAGGCAAATAACCACTTTGGTATAAAATGCAAGAGCGACTGGACGGGTGCTACCATTACACATGACGACGACGCTCCCGGGGAATGCTTCCGGCGGTACGACTCGCCCGAGCAGTCGTTCCTCGACCATTCTGAGTTCCTCGACAAGTCGGCACGCTACCAGGCCCTGTTCGACCTCGATATAACCGATTACCGCGGCTGGGCGCACGGGTTGAAGGCGGCAGGCTATGCTACCAATCCCCGGTACGCCGAGCTACTGATTAAAATCATAGAGGATTACGAGCTCTACGCGCTCGACAGTGCGGAGCAGCAGACTCCGGTATTTGCCGAGCAAAGGCCGCCGGTGGACGATGTTTCCCGTGCCGAGGATGCGGTGTTTACCCCGGCCGATAAGATAGACGTAGATAATTACGTGGTATCGGTAAGGACGGTCTCCGGTTACCCGGTCTATTATAACAACGGTTCGGAATTTGTCGTAGCCAATACGGGAGATACATATATTAAGATAGCGGCCGTTACGGGCGTATCGGAGAAAAAATTGCGCAAGTTCAACGATGTGGGTCCCGGGCAGGAACCGAGGGTCGGCGAGCCGGTATATATCCGCCAGAAAGGTAAGAAGGCTACCAACGGCAAGTTGATTCACACCGTGCAGGAAGGTGAAACCATGCACTCCATATCGCAGGCGTACGGAATCCGGCTGAGCAACCTCGTGAAAATCAACCGCCGCTCCGCCGACAGCCAGTTGAGGCCGGGCCAGCAGATACGGCTGATGTAAACGACAGGAAAAAAGTAGACCGAAATGGAAAACGAAGAGAGCACTCTGCGACAACAGATAAAGGAAAATCTTATCCAAAAGGCCAACCTTCAGCAGCAGATATTCGACAATACCTTCGCGGTATTCGAAAGCCTTAAGGAGATACTGCACGAAATGACCTCTGAGCTGAACGACGATCTCGACGAGTCGCTCGACAAGAGGGTGAGGATCGAGTACCGCGACAGGGGTAAATTCGAAGCCCAGTTGCAGATTGCCAGCGATGTGCTTATATTCAGCATGCACACCAATATCTTCGAGTTTAACCGTGAGCATATAATCTGGCAGAACTCCTATGTCCGGAACGACAAAAGGAATTCCTACTGCGGCCTGATAAATATCTACAATTTCCTTTCGGACTCGCTTAAATACAACCGAAATTCGGACGAGGGATATCTCGTGGGCCGGATATTTATAAACCGCGAGAATCATTACTTTGTAGAGGGCAAGCGGCAGATGAGCCTGCGGCACAACAATTTCGGTACGTCGGAAATAAGCAAGGAGGCTATAATCCATATCGTGGAGTGCGCCGTGAACTATGCGCTGGAGTTCGACCTTCTCGTCCCACCGTACGACCTTGCCAAAGTCGTAACCGTGGAGCAACTAAATACCAAGATAGAAAATTCCAAAATTCAGACCGGTAAACGTCTCGGGTACAGGTTCAATTCGGACGATATCTGATCATCGGTAAGTGTTTCGGCTGCCTGTTGGCAATCATCGGAAGGTTACCGGTCAGGGGGCTGGGCAGTTTGTATTTAAACTGTAACTGTCCGGTCGTTGAGTATTTACGTCGGCTTTGCCTTCGTAGGCATGATACATGTTTCGAGATTTATGGAAGGGTTCAGCAGCAGGAACGATTCATGGAGCTACCTTGCCGTCAGTGGTGCCGACGAGCAGTGGGGGTTGGTATGCACCACGGCCGGCTTCCAGAACGTACCTCCCGAAAGTCCCTATCCCGTTTCACAGCATCCCCGCGACTATAACCGTATCTCAACGGGCCGCATCTTTAACGAGTACCAGCTTGTGTATATAACCGAAGGCGGCGGTTGGTTCGAATCGGCGTCATGCCCGAGGACACGTATCGCCAGCGGCACGGTAATGCTTCTGTTTCCCGGCGAATGGCACACCTACCATCCCGATAAGGAAACCGGATGGTCTGAGATGTGGGTTGGCTTCCGCGGACCAGTGGCGGATACGGTGCTGCGGTCACAGCACTTCCAGCCTTCTGAACCGCTCTATCGTATCGGGATAAGCGAAACGGTAATCGGCCTGTATCGGGAGATTCTTTCCCATGCCGACAAACAGAAACCAGGATATCAACAAATGATAGCCGGTATAATCCAACACATTATAGGACACGTCCACTATAAATACCACAACAAGGCCTATGCCGATAACCCGGTCGTAGACAAGATAAACAAAGCACGGCTGATGATGCGCGACGACCTTGCGGGAAATATGAACGTCGAAGCGATAGCGGCATCGCTCGGTATGGGATACACCTGGTTCCGGCGTGTGTTCAAAGAATATACCGGCATCAGCCCGGCGCGCTACCGCACGCAACTGCGTATGGCCAGGGCAAAGGAATTGCTCACATCGTCCGACCTTTCGGTATCCGAAATCGCATTCGACCTCGGTTTCGAATCCATAAGCCAGTTTTCGACATTTTTCAGTAAACACGAAGGCTCACCGCCATCCGTGTTCCGGGAGAAGAACGCAATGCTGCATCCTAAATCCTCTCAACAGGGTTGAGTAATTTTCTGTGCCCGAATAACAGATATGCACGCCGGTAACGATATTTCCTTTACTCCGGTATAAACCGGTGGGTCGGGAGGTACTACCTATCGTTAAGGAATCTCAGGTCATAGCGGTAATACTCAATGTTGCCCTCTTTGTCTTCGAAGATTTCGATAGTGGTCTGTTTCTTTTGCAGCATTTTCATTATTAACCGGGTCCGTTCGAGCCCGATAAGCTCGCTGCGGAATGTGACGGCTTTTCCCTTGTATTCCGTTTCATACTTCAGTACATAACAAACCTTATTTATCCGTTGCGGCGGTTTATTGCTGAAAGCATCACCCCTGGTCTCAGGCATTTCGAAGTATAGCGGATTTTCGGAGATAATGCAATCCTCAAGGTCTATGTTAAGCAACGCATCCGGTTCCCTTTCCTGCGTAACGTCAGGGGATACTTTTGAACCAGGCTTGTTTTTCCTGTAAAAGAATACCAGGATAATGAGGGTAATTGCGATAATAATACTGCTAACCATCATTTTATATTTGGAGACGTTATGAATAGGGTGGCTAGGGAAACAGGCTATTTACGGGCCTGGGTGCGTTCGTCTATCCAGTCGAGGAAGTTGTCGCCCATTTCGTCCGATATGGCCTGCGATACTGCGAAGGAGGCTCTTTGCTCGGCTTCTTTCTTGGAACTACCCATCCCGTAGCCGAGTTCCATATCGTCTATCATCGCGATGGATTTGAACACCGGGTTCTGGGAGGTGGAGCCTTCGCCGAAGCCGGTCCGGAAACTGATGGAATGTTTACTTTTCTGGCACCATTCAATCAGACGGCTCTTGTAGTCGGTTTCGGTGTGCGTAAGGTCCTCTATGTCGAGATGCGTTTTCAGGATACGGCCTATGATTACACGGTTCGCCGTGTCGTATCCTTTATCGAGATATAACGCACCTATCATGGCTTCCAGAGCGTCGCCGTGGAGGTGCTTCTGGATTATACTTCCCCCCGCATGCGAGATTATATGCTCGGAAAGACCGATATTACGGCATAGTTCATTGAGGCTCTGCCGGCTGACTATTTTAGAACGCACCTGTGTCAGGAAGCCTTCGTTACGGTCGGGAAATTCCAGGAAAAGGTATTCCGAAACGATGGATTCCAGTACGGCGTCACCGAGGAACTCGAGCCGCTCGTTGTTTATAGGAGTCCCGTCGGGCAAAAAAACAGAAGCTGACCTGTGAATTAAGGCCAGCTTATAAAGTTCTATGTTATCTGGGTAAATACCGAAAAGGTCATCCACAAGCCTGTAATACCTGCTATCCTTTCCGTATTTCTTCTTTACCGGTTTAAGTATGAAACCGAACATAATTTGGTTTCCTTTCCGCGCACAGCCCTAATCCGGCCATGTGCTTTAGCCGAACGGCTCCTTCGGACTACTCGAATTTACGGAGTACGATGGAGGCGTTGTGACCTCCGAAACCGAAGCTGTTGCTAAGGGCAACCTTCACATCCCTCTCCTGCGCTGTACCTGCGGTAAGGTTGAGTTTCGGGTCTATCTCGGGGTCGAGTTCGAAAATATTTATCGACGGAGCCACTACACCGCGAGTAAGGGTCATGATGCAGGCAAGAGCTTCGATGGCTCCCGCCGCACCGAGTAGGTGCCCGGTCATGGATTTGGTGGAATTGATATTCACATTGTAAATATGGTCCCCCAGCACGGCTTTAATACCGTTCAGTTCGGCCGGGTCACCGGCCGGGGTGGAGGTGCCGTGGGTATTTACATAATCCACGTCCTCCGGGGTCAGGCCGCCGTCCTTCAGCGCGTCCAGCATAGCCTTACGGTTACCCAGCCCTTCGGGATGGGGAGCCGTGAAATGGTAGGCGTCTGCGCTCGCGCCGCCGCCCATCACCTCCGCGTAAATCTTAGCGCCGCGGGCTTTGGCATGCTCGTAATCTTCGAGGATAAGCGCACCGGCACCTTCACCTATTACGAAACCGTCACGGTCCTTGTCGAACGCGCGCGAAGCGGTTTTCGGGTCGTCGTTTCGGGTCGAGAGGGCCTGCATGGCATTAAAACCGCCCACACCGGGCTGGTTCACCGCCGCTTCCGAACCGCCCGTCACCATTATGTCGGCCTTACCGCTTCGTATATAATTGAATGCGTCGATGATGGCATGGTTAGACGATGCGCATGCGGAAACCGTACAATAGTTGGGGCCCCTGAAACCATACTGCATCGATATATACCCCGCTGCAATGTCGGCAATCATTTTAGGAATAAAGAAAGGGCTGTAGCGGGGCACGAAGCCACCCTCTACAAAACCCTTTACCTCCTGGTAGAATGTCTCCAGTCCACCGATTCCCGACGCCCATATCACGCCGGCCTGCTCGGGGTCGATTTTCTCAAGGTCGATGCCCGAATCTTTCATGGCCTGCGCTACCGCTACCAGCGCGTACTGGGTATAGAGGTCGTATTTACGGGCCTCCTTGCGGTCGAAATGGTCAGCCGGGTTATAGTTTTTTACCTCACACGCAAATTGTGTTTTGAACAGGGAAGCGTCGAAGTGGGTTATCGGGCCTGCGCCGCTGACGCCATTGATAAGGTTATCGAAATATTCCTCAATGCTGTTGCCCAGCGGGTTGATCGTGCCGATACCGGTTACGACTACTCGTCTGCCTTGTGCCATAAAATAACTTGGGATTATTTAAACAATTTGGGTTTGGTAAAACGGGCAGCCAGACTGCTGCCCCCGAATTATTTCTTTGCTTCGATGTAGGTAACGGCGTCGCCTACGGTGCCGATTTTTTCGGCGTCTTCGTCCGGAATGGAGATTCCGAATTCTTTTTCGAATTCCATAATAAGTTCAACGGTGTCGAGCGAGTCAGCGCCGAGATCGTTAGTGAAACTTGCAGCAGGTACAACTTCGGCTGCATCCACACCAAGTTTATCCACGATAATCTCGGTAACTTTCGATGAAACTTCTGACATAATTTTAAAATTTAGTTTAACAATTGTTTTCTTCTTCTTAATCACGACTTCCCTGTAATTCAGGGCAGATTTTTTGCAAAAGTAACACTTTTTCCATTATTTTTGACATCCGGACTTTTTTTTTGCCCCGTATCCCTTCCGGTGGGCACCCAAACGCTGTTGAATGAAAAAAATTGCCATATTCGCATCGGGCAACGGCTCGAATGCCGAGAACATCGCCCGACATTTTTCCGGTTCCTCCCTGGCGCGTGTCAGCCTTATCGTAAGTGACAATTCCCGTGCCTATGTTCTGGAGCGCGCCGCATCCCTCGGAATCGCATCTATCGTCATCCCGCGACGGCAGTGGCGGGAGGAGGCGGTAACCGTTATGAAGGTTCTGAACGGGTACGCGCCGGATTATATCGTGCTGGCGGGATTCCTTTCTCTCGTCCCGCCGGAATTGACAGAGGCTTATGCCGGGCGTATAATAAATGTCCATCCGGCTCTGCTGCCGGCTTACGGTGGCCGGGGCATGTACGGGGACAATGTCCACCGGGCGGTGGTCGCCGCCGGCGACAAGGAGTCGGGTATCACCATCCACCATGTAAACGAGAAGTACGACGACGGGGCGGTCATAGCCCAGTACCGCGTGTCGGTGGCTCCGGAAGATACCCCCGAAACCCTCGCCGCAAAAGTGCATGAACTGGAATACCGGTATTTCTCCCAGGTGATTGAGGATGAACTACGTAAACTAAGTGGGGAATGAAATCAGGTGTGATAATTTTTATAGTAATATTAGTAACACTTGCCGGAGCGGCCGGAATGGTTATATTTGGTTACAAGCCCGCTATTCTTAAAATTGAGGATGAGGGAATACGGATAACCGGTATATACGGTCTTCATATGGAATTTAAGGATATAACAAGTGTGGAGGTCGCGGATGTAATACCTCGGGTCAAGATGCGAACCAACGGTTATAGCTTCGGAGGTACCAATAAAGGCTATTTCACTGTCGAGGAGTGGGGAAGAACCAGGCTCTTTACCCATGTGCGATATAAGGGGCCCTACCTTATTATTACGGACCGGGACGGAATGCGGACCGTATACAGGACTTTCGATAATGAACAGGCTAATATGGTTTTAGACAACATTAGATCCCGTCGGCAATAGGAATTGTATTTCGCCGGGATTTATTTCAAAGCCCGGTAAATATGTTGCACCAATACAACTCGGACGGTATAATCCCGTATGAAAGGAAAAAACATGATTCTATTAATTTTTCGCTCATACTTGCATCGGGTACCATAATTTGCTATTTTGTAGAGGTGCATCCCGAATAGGACTCGGATTCAAGCCTGAGCAGGTGGTTTATCCCGAAGGATGCCGGCATTACCTTATAGAAAAATGAAGACATTAAATTCTGGGTCCTGGCTTTTGAAATATGAATTAACAGTCTTCAGTTGAGTTGTAATAAACCCGAAGATCCCGGATAGAACCGGTAATAAATTTACCGAATATAACTAAAGGATTATTATACCATGCGACTATTACTAATCAGTAACTCCACCAATGCGGGCGAACCCTACCTGAAATACCCGATAGGTGATATCGGCCAATTCCTCGGGCCGGTGAAAGAGGTCCTGTTTGTGCCCTATGCCGGGGTGACGTTCTCCTACGACGAATATCTGCGAAAGGTTCAGGAACGGTTCGATGAGATTGGGGTAACAGTGAAATCGGTACACAAAGCGGACGACCCGGCGGGCGCCGTAGCGTGTGCCCCGGCCGTGGTGGTCGGCGGCGGAAATACTTTCGCCCTGGTCAAGAAAATGCAGGAGCAGGGCCTTATGGAAGCGATCCGCAAACGTGTCCTCGAAGGAGCACCGTATGTCGGTTGGAGCGCGGGAAGCAACATTGCCTGCCCCACGCTCTGCACGACCAACGATATGCCTATAGTGCAACCCATGTCTTTCGAGTGCACCGGACTTGTACCGTTCCAGATAAATCCCCACTACCTCGACCATAACCCCGAAGGCCATGCCGGGGAAACCCGGGAGCAGCGTATCCAGGAGTATATCGAGGCTAATCCGGGTCGATATGTCGCCGGTCTACGGGAAGGCTGTATGCTGAAAGTCGAGGACAACCGGATGCAACTCATCGGTCCTAAAACCCTGCGGCTGTTCCGTCGCGGTGACGAGCCACGCGAACTTTCCTGCTCGGACGATCTGTCCTTCCTGCTCGAATGTCGATAACAAGTTGCCGTAATCAGCCATGACGGTCGACCGGGAAACGATAGGACGCCTCGGTGAAGATGCTGCCGCCGGATGGCTCGAGAACCACGGGTATACGGTGCTGGAGCGGAACTGGCGCCACGGCCGGTACGAGGTGGATATCATCGCTGAGCGGGACGGGGAGCTGCATATCGTGGAGGTGAAATGCCGGGCGCGTGGCGGTTTGACACGGCCGGACGAGGCCTTAACACCGGTTAAGTTCGACGCTTTGAGCAGGGCGGCGGACCAGTATATTTCGCAACGGGGTATGGATGCCGATGCGAGGTTCGACCTTGCCGCGGTTACCCACCGGGACGGGAAGTTTGTGGTAGAGTTCGTTCCGGACGCCATGCTTCCCCGGTGGTAGGTCGGTATGGCTTGGGTGTCTGGTTTAAATGAGTTAATTTTGCAGAACGCTTTCCAGGCTGGTCCGGTACACCCGGTTGCATTGCCTGCCTGATTTTTAAAGAACGGAGTTTATGGAGAAAATCTACGATATACTTACGGGCTGTCCCCTTTTCCGTGGCATGACGGCCAAAGACATAGAGTCTATTCTGACACGGGACGATGTTTCGGTGTCCGAATTCCAACGGGGAGAACTGATAGCACGGAAGGATACCGCCTATTCCGGGCTTATGATTATACTTACCGGCAGTGCAGAGGGAATATTCGTTTATCCTTCGGGCCAGAAGTCGGCGATAGAGACGCTCTCACCCGGGGAACTTATTTCGCCCGCCTTCCTGTTCGGCGGGTATAACCGCCTGCCAGTGGATGTTGTCGCGGCCGAGCAGACGACTGTCCTAACATTGCACCGGGGGTTGCTGTTCGAATTGATGCAGGACTACACCCTTATACTTTCCAATTTCATCGACATAATTTCCAACCGGGCCGGAGTATGGCAGAAACGTATTTATGCGTTGTCGTACAAGACCCTGCGAGAGAAACTTGCCTCCTATCTCCTCGACCATACGCAGGACGGTACGGCCGAGGTGCCGGTTCCCGCTATAAAAGAGATTGCCGATTATTTCTCGGCCACCCGCAGTTCGCTGCTTTCCGTTATCGAAGGAATGGAGAAGAAGCATCTTATAGAATCCGACGGCCGGGTTATCCGCATCCTTAACCGGTGCGGATTGGAGGAGGTACTCAAATAATGGTGCCGGGGTACGATGCTCTTGTATAATATAGGTATCCGGTTTTACGGTCTGGCCATCCGCCTTGCCGCGCCGTTCAATGAAAAGGCGCGGGAATGGGTGAAGGGACGAAAGGGCTGGAGGAAAAAACTCAGCGGTCTATTCACCGGGAGCGATAAGGTGGTGTGGATGCATTGCGCTTCTCTCGGGGAGTTCGAACAGGGCCGGCCGGTTCTGGAACGTATCCGGGCCGACCATCCGGAATACAAAATACTCCTTACATTTTTTTCACCGTCGGGTTACCGTATACGGAAAGATTACGAGCATGCCGACGCCGTGGCCTACCTCCCTTTGGATACACCCGGGAATGTACGACGATTCCTGGACGCAGTCCGGCCTGAAATAGCGGTATTTGTAAAATATGAGTTCTGGCTCAACTACTTGCGGGAGCTTGGCCGCCGCTGTGTACCTACCCACATAGTATCGGCGATATTCAGGCAGGATTCGGTCTTTTTCCGCCCGTACGGCGGAGTATTTCGTAAGGCGCTGGGGACATTCTCTACCATATTTGTCCAGAACCGGGAGTCGGAAGCGTTGCTGGGTAAAATCGGTATTGACAATGTTGTGGTCTCGGGTGATACGCGGTTCGACCGTGTGGCGGCTATCCCGGAGAACGCCGTGGATATTCCCGTTGTAGCACGGTTTGCGGACGGAACGGAGGAAGTGCTCGTAGCCGGAAGTACATGGCCGCAGGACGAGGAAATTATAACCTCGCTGCTACTGGAAAGGCCGCATTTGAAGGTCATTATGGCGCCTCACGAAATAGTTCCGGAACGAATCGACAGGTTCATTTCCGCATTTGCGGATGAGGCGGTAAGGTATTCCGATTGCGACGGGGGGACAGTCATGTCACGTTACCGGGTATTGGTAATAGATGCCATCGGCTTATTGTCGTCCGTCTACCGTTACGGAAAATATGCTTACATAGGCGGCGGTTTCGGGGTGGGGATTCATAATACCCTCGAGGCTGCCACTTACGGGTTACCGGTCGCTTTCGGGCCGAATTACTCTAAATTCCGGGAGGCAAAAGAGCTTATCGCGCTCGGCGCGGCTGCCTCGGTATCGAATATCGGGGAACTGACCGGATGGTACGACAACCTCGCTGGCAATCCCCGGATATACGCCGACGCCAAAGCAAAAGCTTTATCTTACATTGCCGCCAACAAAGGCGCTACCGATAAGATTATATCCGTAATTTTCAGGAAATAAGTGTTAAAGCAACGGAGCGCCGCAAAAGGAAAGGTTAAAAGCAGGCGCTTATAAAGTTCGGGTTAGCAGCTTTGTAACTGCATAAATCGGATAACAGTTTTATCCGGCGGCCGTGAGGCCTTATAGGTTGCGCCTGCTTTTTAATGTCGAAATTTCCATAAAGTTAATCATTTACCGTAATTATACAAACCTGCTGGCCGGCTTTTCCTTTCCGGGTATACCGGCTTTTTCCTGGAGGCGGGATTTTTGCTTTACCTTTGTAAAAAACGCTGATTATGAAAAAAGTTATCTTTTCATTCATATCCCTATTGGTTGGCATTGCATCGCTGTTTGCCCAGGAACGGCCCGAAATTGTAAAGGAAACATTCGCTTATGCCGAGAAGGACGGCGAACGGCTTTTTCTCGACCGGTACTTCGTGAGTTCGGCCGAAGAGCAACCCTGTATCATTTTCATGTTCGGAGGAGCTTTCGCCCGTGGAACCCGCGACAGGGAAGATTATATTCCATACATCGAACACCTGGCCACTAAGGGTTATACTGTGGTGTCGATAGACTATCGGTTGGGCCTGAAAAATATTGCCGAGGTGGACGACCTGTCCGACGAGGTAGCGGCCGGGATGCTGGTAAATTCAATCCGTATGGCCGTGGACGATCTGCTGGATGCAACCGCATTTGTGCTCGACCGGGTTTGGGATTGGAAATTGGACAGAACTAAATTTATCCTTAACGGCTCCAGCGCCGGGGCTGTAACCGTACTTCAGACGGAATATGAACTTTGTAACGGCTTGTTGTCCGGCAGGCTTCCCGAGGGTTTTGCCTATGCAGGAGTGATGGCTTTTGCTGGTGCTGTACTCACATTGGATGACAGTTTCGGCTACACCCGCCAGCCCGCACCGACCCTGCTGATGCAGGGCGATGCCGACAGGCAGGTACCGTATGACGTATTGCGCCTGGGAGATATCGGATTCTACGGGTCGAAGTGGATATCGGGAACACTGGCCGATGACGGAGTAAGCCATGCGTTTTATTCGTTCGTGGATTACGGCCATGAAATAGCGAGCGTGCCCATCCGTGAATACTGGGAGGAAATAGACTCGTTTCTGCTCCATTTTATCGAAAGAAAGGAGCCGCTTACTATTCTCCAGAGCCTTAAAAACAATAGCATGCCGGAAATAGGTAATAAAGACTTTTCCATCTCCGATTTCCTGAACGGTAATTACGGGCTTTAGACGGTTTATCCTAGGATTCAGGCTCAGGAATAACCCCGCAGGCGCAAGTAGATTACTACCGGTCCTTCGGGCAGGCTGCCGTATAAACTCCGTTTGAGCCAGGCGGGAATTACAACATTGCCGTACGGTAAATGGGCCGTGCGGCTCTTTTTTGTATATTTGCGGGAATTAACCGGTGGTTTGAATGTCAATCCTGAATACAATAATGAAAATACAGGCGGCGGCTTTGGTGGCCCTGATGTCGATGTCCTGTTTCGGTACGTCCGGGGGTAACCGGCCGGCCGGCGATTCCGCGGCGGAGGGTTCGGCCGGGAAGGTGGGGCCAGCAGGTAAAGCGGCCGATTTCCCTGTCCATTACACCTACACGGTTAAAAATGTTTATCCGCACAATGAAAGTTCCTATACCCAGGGTCTTTACTGGCATGACGGTTATCTTTGGGAAGGAACCGGGCAATACGGCCAGTCCGCCCTCATGCAGGTTGACCTGCGGACCGGAGAGGCTGTGCGTTCTGTGGAATTGGACGGCGGTTATTTCGGGGAAGGCATCGCACTTCTGGATGGCCGCATATACCAGTTGACTTGGCTCGAGGGCCAGTGTATAGTTTACGATGCCGTGACGCTCGATGTAATCGGTTCTTTCGAATATGCCGGCCAGGGCTGGGGGCTTACCACCGACGGCACCTATCTGTATATGAGCAACGGTTCGCACGAGATTTACGTCCTCGACCCTGCCGGTTTAAGGCGCCGGGATACGATTAGGGTCTCTGTGGGCAGGCGGCGTTTGAGTCAACTAAACGAACTGGAATGGATCGAAGGCCGTATTTGGGCCAACATATACGGGTCGGACCAGATAGCGATAATCAATCCGGAGGACGGGGTGGTGGAAGGACTGGTGAACCTCGAAGGGCTGTTGCCCAACTTCGAACGTACCCCGCGGACAGACGTACTGAACGGGATAGCGTATGACAAGTCCACGGGCAGGATATTCGTCACGGGAAAAAACTGGAGCCGGTTGTTCGAAATAGAAATAAGGGAGAAACAGTAAGCCGGTCTATAATCGGTGCGGCAGGACCTGAAAACAGGGTTAGTATACATAACCTTTAGAACTACCGCCGGAGAAATAGCGCTGGTACACATAATATTTATTATCCGTTCGGATTCCGGTATGCTTGGGTATACGACAAGGTCTTACGGCCATAACAGAATCCGGCCTCGAAACGGGTCTTCTCCTTTAATAAAATACCAACAAAACCACGAGAGCCGGAAATCCGTATTAATAGATTTATTTTTACAAAAATGAGTAAGGAAAACAAAGATATAAGGAAGTTAATTCGGGAAAGAATACTCGTGCTTGACGGAGGTTTCGGTTCGCTGGTACAGACATACAACCTCGCCGAGCCCGATTTTCGGGTAGGGGAATTTGCCGACTGGAATATACCACTGACCGGATGCTTCGATATACTTACCCTTACGCGTCCCGACGTGATCGCTTCCATACACGAAGCCTATTTTGCCGCAGGGGCCGATATTGTTTCGACAGACACATTCAATGCCTCGGCCGTTTCTCTGGCCGATTACGGTTTGCAGGAGTGGTCGTACAGGATTAACCGTGCGGGGGCGGAAATCGCGCGTGCGGTCGCGGACAGGTTCGAGGCCGCAGAACCGGGTCGGCCGAGGTTTGTGGCGGGTTCCGTCGGGCCGACAAGCAAGACAGCCTCCATGTCGGCGGAAGTAACGGATCCTGCTTCGCGTGACGTAACCTTCGACGAACTTGCCAAGCCCTACACCATACAAATGCGCGGCCTGGTGGACGGCGGTTGCGACGTTATTCTTATAGAAACGATTTTCGATACCCTCAATGCCAAGGCCGCCATCTATGCCCATAAAGCCGTGTGCCGTGAAACCGGTCGCGATATCCCGGTAATGCTCTCGGGCACCTTGGCCGACGCCAGCGGCCGGACCCTTTCGGGCCAGACGGTGGAGGCGTTCTATACTTCGGTAGCCCACGCCCGACCGCTCAGTATAGGTTTCAACTGCGCCTACGGGGCGAGACAGATGATGCCGTACCTCGAAAGGTTAGCCGCAATCTCGGAATATCCGGTCTCGGCCCATCCCAATGCCGGGCTGCCAAACGTGATGGGTGGTTACGACGAAACGCCGGAAATGATGGCCGCTGATATAGAGGAGTATATGGTGCGGGGACTGGTCAACATCATAGGAGGATGCTGCGGCACCACCCCGGAACATATCCGGTTGTTCGCCGCAAAAGCGCGGGAACACAAACCCCGTACGGTACCCAGCCCGCGGCATGAAACCGTGCTCAGCGGGCTGGAACCGCTTCGTATTACGAGGGAGACCAATTTTGTGAACGTCGGGGAACGGACGAACGTGGCCGGTTCGGCAAAGTTCGCGCGTCTTATCCGCGAAGGGAATTTCGAGGAGGCTGTGGGAATCGCGCGGCAGCAGGTTGAAGCCGGTGCGCAGGTGGTGGACGTCTGTATGGACGACGGGCTTATAGACGGCCCGCAGGCAATGACTTCATTCCTGAACCTTGCAATGTCGGAACCGGAGATTGCCCGCGTTCCGTTTATGATAGATTCATCGTCGTGGGAGACGCTTGAAGCGGGGCTGAAATGCGTGCAGGGGAAGAGTCTGGTAAACTCCATATCTCTGAAAGAAGGTGAGGACGAGTTTCTCCGCAAGGCACGGGTTATACGGGAATACGGGGCTGCCGCTGTGGTGATGCTTTTCGACGAGAGTGGGCAGGCCGACACTTTTGCCCGCAAGACAGAAGTAGCCGGGCGGGCATACGGTATACTAACCGCGGACGGATTCCCGGCAGAAGACATCGTATTCGACCCGAATGTTCTATCGGTCGCCACGGGTATAGAAGAACATAACTGTTACGGGGTCGATTTTATCGAGGCCGTACGCTGGATAAAACAAAACCTTCCCCATGCAAAGGTAAGCGGTGGAGTAAGCAACCTGTCGTTCTCGTTCCGCGGGAACAACAAGGTCCGGGAAGCGATGCATTCGGTATTCCTTTACCACGCCATACGGGCGGGTCTGGATATGGGAATCGTAAACCCTGCGATGTTACAGGTCTACTCCGAAATAGAGCCACAGTTGCTGGAACTTTCGGAGGACGTGGTGCTGAACCGCCGGCCTGACGCCACCGAGCGGCTTGCCGAGTACGCCGAGAAGGTTAAAGGCGACCCCGCCGAAGGGCAACGTGCCGCACAGGGTCAGCAATGGCGTGAAGGCGACCTTCATTCCCGTATCGCATGGGCAATGAAAAAGGGAATAACCGATCATACCGAGCAGGATATACTCGAAGCCTATGCCTCCGCCGGCTCGGCCCTCGAGGTAATCGACGGATACCTGATGCCGGTAATGGACGAGATAGGGGTTCTGTTCGGTGAAGGGAAGATGTTTCTGCCGCAGGTTGTGAAGAGCGCCCGGGTGATGAAAAGGTCGGTGGACGTTCTGACTCCTTATATAGAGCAGGGTGGCGCTACGCTTTCTAATGCCGGAAAGGTGCTGATTGCCACCGTAAAAGGCGACGTACACGACATAGGTAAGAACATAGTTTCAGTGGTTATGTCCTGTAACGGCTATCAGGTGAAGGACCTCGGCGTTATGGTTGAGAGCCATGTTATAGTCGATCAGGCACGCTCGTGGGGAGCCGACGTGGTAGGGCTCAGCGGACTCATTTCCCCGTCGCTCGGCGAAATGATACGGGTGGTCAAAGAGCTTGGCGAGGCCGGGCTGGACGTACCGGTGGTAATAGGAGGGGCGACTACCTCCGAACTGCATACGGCCGTAAAAATAGCACCCGAATACGGTGGAGTGGTTATCCACAGCCGGGACGCATCGGAAAATATAACGATCCTTTCCCGTCTTCTCGGCGAGGGGGGCGAAGAATACAAACGGGCCGTCAGGGAGCGGCAGGCCGCCCTTCGGGATTCTTATGGCGGTAATCGTACGGAGGCCGGCCTTGTGCCGCTGAAAGAGGCCCGGGCGAATTGTTTCCGGCCACGGGAGTACAATATAACGGTCCCGCGTTTTACAGGCATAAAGCGGTTCGAAGCATACCCGGTGGCAAAGGCTATGCGGTATATCGACTGGAATTACTTTTTCCCGGCATGGGGGCTGAAAGGAAAATATCCGGCCATACTGGACGATACGGATAAAGGCAAGGAAGCCAGCAAATTGCTCGCGGATGCACGGGAAATGCTCGACCGCATCGACCGCCAGGGGTTACTGCGTTTGCAGGGAGCGGTGGGGGTTTTCCCCGCTTACCGTGACGGTGACGACATAGTTGTCATAAAACCGGACGGAAGCCTTTCGGTGATACCCCAACTCAGGAACCAGGAGACCCGGGGTGTTAATCCGCCGCCTGCCCACGGCTCCGGCTGTCCGTGCTGTAACGGTGCCGGGCCAGCATCGGGTGGAAAGAACCTTTCGCTTGCCGACCTGCTTCCCGGTAAGGAGGAGGGCGGTGGTTTCATAGGAGCCTTCGCACTTACCTCGGGCATCGGGTTGAACAAGCTTGTCGGATGGTACCGCGAACAGAAGGACGAGTATTCTGCCATTATGGCCAAACTGCTTGCGGACCGGCTCGCCGAAGCCTTTGCCGAAGCGGTACATACCGATTTACGAAAGGATATGTGGGCCTATGAGATAGGTAATCCGCAAGAGGTGGAGGATATACTGGCTAACAAATACGACGGCCTGCGTGTGGCATTCGGTTACCCGTCGGCGCCGGACCACTCTCTAAAAAAAGAGGTGCTCGACCTGTTGGGTGGCGATCTGCCTTTATGTATAACTGAGAACTATATGCTCGACCCGGGAGAATCGGTTTGCGGCCTGATATTCGCCCGCAGCGATTTCGGCCATTTCAGTGTGGGACGCATCGGCCGGGACCAGTTGGAAGATTATGCACGTCGACGCGACATGGAACCCTCCGAAATAGCCCGGCTTATGCCGCAACATATTGCCGAATAATATGGAGGAGTATAGCTCGTCGGACCTGCATATACATACCGGTTACAGTCTCGACGGGGAGGTGTCGCCGGGCTGGGTGATCGACCGGTGCATGGAAAAAGGTATACGGGTTTTCACCATCACCGACCATAACACGGTGGCCGGAGCCCGTGAAGCGGCCGATATACTGGCCCGGGGCGAGGTCCGGCGTTCCGGTGACAGGGCTGTATCTACTCGGCCTTCCGGTGCTAACGATGGGTATTCGGGTTGCTATATTCCGGGAGTGGAACTGGATTGTATGTACGGTGAAGTACATTTGCACCTGTTAGGGTTCGGAATTGACCTTGCTTCCCGAAATTTCGACGAGATGGAGCGCGATATGAAACGGATTTCACGTGACGCGGCCGGGGCCATGATTGATAACCTCGTAAGGCTCGGGTTTCCGGTCGACAGGCAAAAGGTCCTGCAAGCCGCCGGTGACAGGGAAGTCACCCCGGAACAGATAATCGAATCCATGCTCACACGGAGTAACCGCGAGTGTCCGTTACTGGAGCCTTACTTTCCCGGCGGCGCGAGGTCCGGAATGCCGTATTTCAACTTCTACTTCGACTGGTTCGCGCAAGGATGCCCGGCGTACGTTCATTGCGAGTATATGCCATTCGCTGAGGCCGTAGCCCTTATCCGTGACAATGGTGGCGTGCCCGTGGTGGCGCATCCCGGGCAGAATTTGAAAGGCCGTGAGCAAATGGTCGAAAGATTGCTCGGCGAAGGTGCCGGGGGACTGGAATGTTTCAATAACTACCATACGGTTGAAAGGGCGGATTATTTTGCCGCCATTTCAGTCCGTAACGGTGCGATAATTACATGCGGGAGCGATTTCCACGGTAAGGTGAAACCACTTATAGGTTTGGGGGAGTACGGTGACCCCGGGGAGTATGCCCCTTACCTGGACCGGTCTGTGCGCAGCCTTGCGGCCTTGCCGAACGCCGTTATTATATAATCAGCCAAAAATTGGCTATTTTTACGGTTCGATAACTGGAAAATGAAGATTACCGATATCATAAGGAAAGCGGAGCGCGAGGGACGGCCGAGGTTCGCCATCGAAATGCTGCCGCCTCTCAAAGGAGACGGCGTGCAGTCGATTTTCGATGCAATCGACCCGCTGATGGAATTCGAGCCGGCCTATATAAACGTTACCTGCCATCGTGAGGATGTGAAATATGTGGAGCGGGAGGACGGTCTCCTTGAGAAAAGGGTCGTCAGGCGCAGGCCCGGCACGGTGGGTATTTCTGCTGCGTTGATGCGCCGTTACGGAGTGGAGGTGGTACCGCATATAATATGCGGAGGCCTTTCGAAATACGATATCGAAGACGCGCTCATCGACCTCGATTTCCTCGGGATTAATAATGTGCTCGCCCTGCGCGGGGACGGCCTGAAAGGCGAGAAGGTTTTCCGTTCTCATCCCGAGGGTCACGCCAACGCTGTGGACCTGGTGCGGCAAATAGCCTCCATGAATACCGGCTCGTTTATTGATTGTGAGGTGGCACATTGCCGCAATTCTGCCTTCTGTATCGGAGTGGCCGGCTATCCCGAGAAGCATGCCGAGGCTCCAAACCTCGACCACGATATCCGTTTCCTGAAAGAAAAAGTAGATGCGGGGGCGGACTATATAGTCACGCAAATGAGTTTTGACAACGGCAGGATTCTGGATTTCATCGAACGGTGCCGTGCCGCGGGAATAAATGTACCGATTATACCGGGTCTTAAACCATTCGCCACTAAATCGCAGCTTACCGTGCTTCCGCAGGTATTCCATGTGGATTTGCCGCAGGAACTGGTGGACCGAGTGGAGAAATGCTCCGATAATACCGAAGTGCGGAAGGTAGGTATCGAGTGGGCTGTACGGCAGGGACAGGAACTTATCGAGGCCGGTATATCCCTGCTGCATTTCTATCCGATGGGCAAGACCGACAATATGTACGAGATAGCCCGGCAGTTATTCGGAAATAAATAACCGTTATGGAAAGATGCATTATCGATAAGGCCGGGGAGGTGTTCGACCGGGTACGGTCACTGCGCCGCGCTATCCATGCCAATCCCGAATTGTCGTTCGCCGAGCATGCGACCCAGCAGGCTCTCTGCGCGGAGCTGGACCGGGAAGGGATAGCTTACCGCAAAATTGCGGGAACCGGAGTCCTCGCCGTAATAGAGGGCAGGGGCGACCTTAAAGATGCCGTCGTATTGCGAGCGGATATGGACGCCCTGCCGGTCCGGGAGTCTACCGGTCTGGCCTACGCCTCGTGTAACGATGGCGTGATGCACGCCTGCGGACACGATATACATACCGCCGCGCTTATGGGTGCTTTACTGGTTCTCAATTCGGTAAGGGAAAAAATAGAAGGTACCGTATTTTTTTTGTTCCAGCCCGGGGAGGAGGTATGGCCCGGAGGTGCCACGTTAGTGCTTAAAGAAAACCCGTTCGACGGGTATAATGTACGGGCGTTCGTTGGCGAGCATGTCGATCCGGAACTGCCCACCGGCACATTCGGTTTCCGCCCCGGCAAATATATGGCCTCCACAGACGAACTCCATATAACGGTGACCGGCGAGGGCGGACATGCGGCTATGCCTTACCGGCTTAAAGATCCGGTTGTGGCTTCGGCCGCCATAATAATGGCACTCCAGCAGGTCGCCTCGCGTAACGCAAATCCGGCTGTGCCCACCGTCCTGTCCGTTGGACGTGTTACGGCCGACGGCGCCACCAACGTCATCCCCGACTCGGTTGTTATGGAAGGAACTCTCCGCACCTTCGACGAGGCATGGCGTGCCGATGCAAAGCTGCGGATAAAAGAAATCGTATATTCTACCGCCCGTGCCTACGGTGTTGAGGCAGAGGTGGCTGTCAGCGACGGTTATCCGTGTGTATATAACGACGAGCAGGTGACCGACCGTGCGGTAGATATAATGAGCCGTTCCTTCGGGCAGGGGAATATACGCCTGCTCGATGTACGGACCACAGCTGAGGATTTCGGCTATTACACAGCACTTTACCCGTCGGTGTTCTACCGGGTGGGAGTGGGCGGACCCGGTTGTGACGTCTCTGCCGGCAAGCTCCATAACGCGACTTTCAATCCCGACGAAGATTCCCTGAAATACGCCGTAGCGGGACTTTCCATCCTCGCCCTGTCTTTGTAGATTTAAAGGAACCATTTGATATACAGGTTAATTTGATAAAGGCGACAGCTTAACTTATAGCTGTCGCTTTTGTTTTCTTTTGAGAATTATAAAAAATATAATGGTCCGGACGGCCCGGAGCATCTGCGTTGGTAGATTATCCACAGTAGCTCCGTAATTTAAGGTATATTATCGGACCAATGCTATTATATGTTTGGGAGAGTGCAATTCAAGAACCCTCCTGAAGAACCCGGCTAAAAACCCAAATACTTTGAGCATAGTCTAATTTATTCCGGAGCCATGAGCCGGACGGCAGGATGTTTGCTTTTTCATAGCATACAGCAAACATTTATAGAATATTATGTCAGTTATACTACGCAAATTCTTTCCGGCCGTGTTGCTTTTGCTCCTTCCGGCTATGGTAAATGGGCAGAAAATAGGTATAAAGAGCGACCTGCTCTATGATGCGACGGCTACGATTAACCTCGGGTTCGAAACGGCTCTTGGCAGGAATACCACACTCGACGTGTCGGGTAATTTCAACGGCTGGAGCTTCGGCGACGCGCGTTGGCGTCATTGGCTTATCCAGCCGGAGTTCCGTTACTGGTTCTGCGACCGGTTCGCCGGCCATTTCATGGGTCTTCATGGTCACTACGCGCAATATAACGTGGGCGGTATCAACTTCAACGACAATATGAAGAACAACCGATATCAGGGATACCTGTACGGTGCGGGTCTGTCGTACGGTTACCAGTGGGTGCTCAGCAAACACTGGAACCTCGAAGCCACCATCGGGGCAGGTTTCGCCCGGTTGTTCGACCGGAAGTATCCCCTCGCCGAGTGCGGCTCGATGATCCGCAAAACCCACCATACATACTGGGGACCGACAAAGGTGGGCGTTTCTTTTATATATATGATAAAATAGAAAAGAGTTATGAAAAAGTTTATTTCCGTATGCATATGCCTTACGGCTCTGCTGTGTACCGCGGCTCTTGCCACGGATTACCGGAAGGAGACCGTAGGGGTTAGTGACGTCGATATTCGCCGCCGGGGTGAAGCGGTAGACGTCGATATGACGATAATTTACGACAAACTCGTTCTCCGCAATAATGAACAGCTCACCGTAACGCCCCTTATCGTGTCGGGAGCGGATACCGTGGCGCTGCCTCCCGTACTGTTCCGCGGTGAAGTGTTCGATATAGTGGCACAGAGGAAGGCCGGGTTCTACGAAGAGTTTGACACTTACACAGCCCCTTACGACAAGGTGGTTTTCAGCCGCGCCGAACGCAGGGACCGGGAACACGCGCTACACGGTAAACGAACACCGGTGCAGACCGGTGAAGATATCATCCGCTACGCAGGGACATTTATGTATCCCGTCTCGTCAGGGGCGACCGTAATCCTGCATCAGGAGATTGAAGGATGCGGCGACAGCGACCTGGCGGATATGCGCACGGTAGGTAATATAGCACAGCCGGTGGCACCGCGCATCTCGTTCCTCGTACCCGTGGTAACAGAGACTGCGCCACGCAAAGCTATGCTGACGGCACATATAAATTTCGAACAGGATAAATACGTCGTAAAACCGGAGATTGCGGACAACCGTACCGAGCTACAAAAGATTTATGACTTCACAAGTGAAATGATGAGCGACGAGGATATCGAAGTACGCCGGATAATCGTGCGCTCTTATGCCTCGCCTGAGGCAACTTACGAATACAACGCGCGCCTCTCGCAACACCGTGCCGAGGCCGTTCGAGATAATGTTATAGACCGGATGGACCTGAACGGCACCATATTCGACACCCAGAGCGTACCCGAAGACTGGGACAGCCTGCGTACCTGGATAGCCGACTCTAACCTCCCTTCGAAAGAAGAACTTCTCCGGATTATAGACACCACCTCCGACCCGGACGCACGGGAGGCCAAAATAAAGGAATATGACCGCTCTACCTATAACATACTTTACGCGGACGTGTATCCCAACCTGCGCCGTACCGATATTGAAATCGAATACGACCTCAAACCGGTAACGCTCGAACGGGGACTTCTCCTCATCGAGACCGACCCGTCTAAAATGAGGCTCGACAATATGATGGAGGTGGCCGAGTATTACGGGCGCGATTCGAAAGATTACGAAAGGGCGTTGCACACTACGCTTCGTTATTACCCGTATGAGGTGGCGCCTAATAACAATATGGCGGCCCTCGCCCTTATGGACGGCAACACCCATTCGGCGCGCCGGTACCTCGAAAGATTCGAGGACCATCCCGAGTGTCTGAACAATCTCGGTATAGCCGCCCATCGAGACGGGGACACCCGTCAGGCGGAGCAATATTTCCGCCGTGCCGCAGACATGGGTTGCGAAGAAGCCCGTTACAACCTTGAACATATCGCTTACCTCGGATATTAAAAAAAACAGATATGAAAGAAGAAAATCTTCAGAACCCCGTGGATATGTTCTACACGGGTGAATTTGAAAAACAGGAGCAACCATATCCCGGTGTGCAGGCCGACATGAAGCCGGTACCCGACTGCGGCGAAAAAAGTTATGTGGGTCACGGCCGGTTGGAAGGTCGTAAGGCCCTTATAACCGGCGGGGACTCGGGTATCGGCCGCGCGGTGGCAATAGCTTTCGCCCGTGAAGGAGCCGATATAGTGGTGAATTACCTCGAATCCGAGCAGGAAGATGCCGATTCGTTAAAAGCTCTGTTAGAAGCTGAAGGCAGTACCGTTCACCTTATACCGGGCAGTTTGCAGGATGAACAGTTCTGCGTGAGGCTTGTCGGCCAGGCAGTCGAAAAACTGGGCGGGCTGGATCTTATGGCGCTCGTAGCCGGCCGCCAGCATTCGGTGGAAAATATAGAGGATCTTACGACCGAACAATTCCGGGAGACTTTCGAAATTAACGTATTCTCACTATTCTGGTTGACCAAAGAGGCCCTTAAACACCTTCCGGAAGGTTCCAGTATCGTAACTACAACTTCCATACAGGACTATAAACCCAGTCCGAACCTATTGGACTACGCCTCGACCAAGAGCGCAATAACGGCGTTTACCCGTGCACTTGCCAAACAGGTTGCCAAGAAGGGTATCCGGGTCAACTCCGTAGCCCCCGGGCCTATCTGGACGCCGCTACAGATAAGCGGTGGCCAGCCTCAGAGTAAAATCCCCGAGTTCGGTCACAACACCCCGATGGGCCGTGCCGGCCAGCCGGTCGAGCTGGCCGGAGTCTATGTATTTCTTGCTTCCAACGAATCCAGTTATGTAACGGCAGAGGTATACGGTGTTACAGGTGGGAACCATACTGAATGATAAATCGTATGAGCATGGAAAAGAAAAAACTAAAACGGACCCCTATCGGGGACTATTCCGGCAGGCAATATAACGGAGACCGTCCCGACAACGGCGGCCGATACCAGAGCGATTACCAGAACTGGAACCGGGAAAAACCCGTTCTTCAAAACGAACGCAGCCATCCAGACACAGACCGCATTGCGGAAAAGAAAAATTCCGGTAAGTAATATCAATGCCGAATAAAAGAATCCCCTGTTCCGGTACGGAACAGGGGATTCTTTTATTGGGGACCGGCAACGGTGGCTACCGGCTCAAAAAGCGTGATCAGTCTTTCCGCCAGAAAGTCAGCCATTTTTTGCGGCGTTTTTTCAGACCGTAGCCGTACCCATATCCGTATCCATAACCGTAACCATATTTCTTGCCGATGACGATACCTTTTATTACATAAGTGAGGTTTTTCAGCTTTTTATCACGGTACAGCTCTTCGGATTTGCGCAGGAACTGCTTGCGTGAAATACCAGAACGGGTAACATATATGGTGGCATCGCTGACCCGGTCGATTATAATGGAGTCCGTAACCAGAAGCACCGGAGGCGAGTCAATAATAACCATATCGTAATGCGCCCGTGCGTATTCGAAGAATTCCTCCAGCCGTTCTCCCATCAACAGTTCCACAGGGTTTGGCGGGAAAATACCGGAAAGAGCCACATCGAGGTTCTCGTTGAGGGTGGTCTTATGGATTACATCCTGCGGTTTGAGCGTATTCTCCGAAAGGTAGGCGGACATGCCTTTGGAACCGTGAATGGACAAAGTGTTGTCCATGTTGGAATTACGCATATCAAGGTCTACGAGCAGAACCTTTTTATTGGTCGTGGCATATGTAAGTGCGAAGTTAAGCGAGAAAGAGCTCTTACCCTCGTTAGGCACGGATGAGGTCACTATAACCACCTTGTCCTCTTTACCCTTCATTATGAAGCGCATATTGGTCGCAAGGAGCCTGTACATCTCCACCACACCCGAACGGTCGCCGGCTTCCACAACGATATCGCTTTTGCCCATCTTTTCGGGTACCTCGCCCAGTACGGGCGCTTTAGCCAGCGCCTCTATATCCTCTTTCGATTTAATTTTGGTATTAAGCAACTCAAGAAGGTAGATAATTGCAACCGGTACCAGGCCTCCCAATACAAGGGCCAGGAATAAAATAATTACTTTCCTCGGCCTGACCGGCAAATCGTCGGTGTAGGCGCTGTCGATGATTTTAGCGTTGGGCGAGACCATCGAAAGTGAAATAGCCGATTCTTCGCGCTTCTGTAAAAGGTAGAGGAATATCGATTCGGTAATCTCTTTCTGCCGGAGAATGTTCCTGTATTCACGTTCGTTGGTCGAAAGGTTCCGGATTTTCGTAGAGAAGGAGTTCTCTTTCCGCTGGAGATTCTCAAGTGTTACATTATATCCTCTCTCGGAACTTTTTATACCGACGATGATATCGTTCCGGAGAAGTGTAAGCTGGTTCTCGAGCTCTATCATCTGGGGGTTGTTCTCGGTCATAACGTTGGCCAACTCGCGCCTGCTGAGTTGCTTCCTGTTATATTCCTCCATCAATGCCAACAGCGATATGTCGGTAATACCGAGGCTGGAGGGCACAGGGGAGTATTGGTTCTGCGAATCCAGGAGGTAGCTCTCTACAGAGGTAAGGATTTCCTTCTGGAGTTCTATCTCGGCGATCCTTTTGTCGTATTCCGAACCGGAAGTGAGATAAAGTCCGGCCTCGGCCTGCAGGTCCGTAAGTTCATATTTTTTCTTATATCCTTCGACATCTTTCTCCACATCGTCGAGTTGGGCGGAAATTACCTCCAGGCGTTCGTCTATAAATTCGATTGTCTGGTCCGTAACCCACCGCTTATCGTCGATTGCCTGCCGGTTGTAAAATCCTATAAGGATATTTATTATATCCTCGCTTTTTTCCGGTGTAGGGGATATCATGGATATATCAACGACCCCGGAAGATTTATTGACGCTGTTAATCGATATTTGCTCTTTACCGTTCCAGCGGGATAGCTGGGCTATAACCGGGTAATCTCCTTCATAGCCCGAAAAGTTCATCGATATGATCCCCCACGGGGATTCCGCTTTCTGTCCGGCGTTCAGAGTTGCTGTAAAATCCCCGTCCCTGTCTTTAATCAGGAACTTACCGTCGGGCTGGAGGTTTATGTAAAATTCACAACCTTTGCCGTTATAATTTTCTACAAAAAGTTCTACCGGCGATGATTTATATAATTCGGAATTTTTTATCCGCCCCTCCGATATATACCTCACATTGAGATTCAGGCTGTCGCTAACTCGCGTCATCAGAGTGCGGGAGCGCAAAATCTCCAGTTCATTGTCTATGTTTCCCGAACCACCGCCTATCCCGAGGTCCTGAAATATCTGGAAATCGGCGACCGATTGACCACGGTTTTCATCCTTTATAAGGATTTTTGCGGTCGACCGGTATTCCTCAGTTGCGTAACGAAGGTATACGAACCCACCGATTACAAATAATACGATACAGGCCAATATGTAATACCACCGGCTTATATAAGGGTGGAGTATTTCATGTATACTTTTTTCCTGTGGGGCGTTCTGTGATTCGGAAGTTTGCTGTATATTATCCATGTAAAGAGACAGATTAACTTAACAACGCGACGATGGTCACCAAAAGCGATAAAAGCGAGACCCCGATTGAGAGGTTCTGGTTGTACGAAGACGATCCTGAACGTGCCTTGTTAGGCTGGACATATACCACATCGTTCTGCTGGAGGTAATAGAAATCTGAGGCGAAAATGTCCGGAGAGGTAAGATCGAGCCGGTGATGTGTTTGTACACCGTCTGTGTCCCGTGCGATAAGGACATTATCCCTTTTGCCGTAAATGGTCATATCTCCCGCCATCCCCAGGGCTTCAAGTATAGTTACTTTTTCATCGCTGATGGTGTATGTACCCGGCCGGGCTACTTCGCCCAGTATGGTAACTTTGTAATTGATAAACCTGATGTTGACCACCGGGTCGTCGATATAATGACTCAGGAGGCCGGTCATGTATCCTATGGCTTCCGATTTTGTCCTTCCGCCCAAATGTACTTTCCCTAGTACCGGGAAATTTATATATCCTTCGCTGTCCACCAGGTAACCCGTTACGTTCAGGGTTTCATGGTTCACATTGGTCGCCCGAGACATGTTCATGTTATTGAATATCTCCGCCGCTTCGGGAACAAGCGAACTTACCGTTATGTTAAGGTTGTCGTTGGGCATTATCCTCACTTCGTATGCCGTAATCACACCCGTCAAATCTGTTTCGTCGATACCCTGGAAATAGACGGTCTTCTTGGATGACGCACAGGAGCATACGGCCAGCGCTAAAAGGGTGAAAGCTAAGATTTTCTTCATTAGTTATTCGTTATATCGTATTTCCGAACATTTCGTCGTTAGCCGGTGATATCATATTTACCGACTTCAAAACCTTATTGTCCGTAAGCCTGCCGGCATGTTCCGTACGGTGGGAATCGGTACCTATCAGGTCGATAAGATTGTGCTTTACGAGCATCTCGGCAATTCCCTTTACTTCTTTCCCGTAACCACCGCTCAGTGAATACAGGTTAAGCTGAAAAAGACAACCCGCCTTCTTCATGTTTTTGAATGGAAGCGGGTCTTTCCCGTAATATACATACCTCTCCGGGTGGGCCATAATCGGCCTGTACCCCTTGGTCTGCAATTTGAACAACGTATCGAAAAGTCCCAACGGCTCACGTCGCATCGAGGATTCCACCAGTATATGTTTTCCATCCAATGTCAGGAATTCCTCTCCGGATTCCAGTTTGTCCATAAAAAACATATCGATAAAATACTCAGCCGCAAAGTTAAACTTTATTCCTATATTCCGTTTTGCAAGCTGTGAGGAAAATTCGTCCGCTGCCCGGGAGATTGTCGTGCGGTCATTGGGATAGGTGTCCCCTTTGATATGCGGTGTTGCGTAAATATGCCGGATACCTACTTTCTCCATCAATGCGGCCATTTCGATCGATTCTTCCATCGACGAAGAGCCGTCGTCCAGCCCCGGCAGGATATGGCAGTGTATATCGGTTGAAAAATTTAGGTTTTCAGTTTTATTCTTACCCAGTCCGAACATCCCGTAAAGTTAGTTAATAACCTGGTTTTTGTCAAGTTCAAGACCTTGGGCAAATGCCTTTTCCATTTCAGGTGAATCGAGTATCCGGCTAAGCAGCGAGCCTCCCTTTTTTTCCTTAAGTATATCGTCCAGCTTTTCAAATACCGAGTTGTTCGACTTGAACTCGGGGACTACTATTTTAAGGATACGGATTAAATTGAAATCGTTCTGGTAAGGAAGTGTGGCTTCGATGTAATCGAATATTTTCTGTACCTCGGCGAAGTCGTACTCACGCACTTTTGCCCGGTTTATCCTTTTATATAAAGTGGGCAGGACCTCCTCTTCCTTATTGAGTACCTCTTCATACAGTTTCTCACCGGGACGCAGGCCCGTGTAGACTATCTTGATTTCACGTCCTACTTCGTAACCCGACAGCCTTATCATGTTCTTTGCAAGGTCCACGATTTTTACACTTTCGCCCATATCGAACACGAATATCTCCCCGCCTTTACCCAGGGCACCGGCCTGTAGCACGAGCTGGCAGGCTTCCGGGATTGTCATAAAGAACCGGGTTATATCCGGGTGGGTGACAGTCACAGGGCCGCCTTCCTCTATCTGTTTCGAGAATCGGGGAATCACCGAACCGTTCGAACCCAGCACATTCCCGAACCGTGTGGTTACGAATGCCGTTTTGCTCTCCCTGTTTAGGGATTGTATATATATTTCGGCCATCCGTTTCGTGCAACCCATCACGTTGGTAGGATTAACCGCCTTGTCCGTGGAAATCATTACGAACTTCTCGCAACCGTATGTCACCGCAAGGTCGGCAACGTTTTTGGTACCTATGATATTTGTTTTCACTCCTTCCATCGGAAGGTTCTCTATCATCGGCACATGTTTATAAGCTCCGGCATGATAAACAACCTCCGGACGGTATTTACGGAATATGGTCTCGAGAACATCCTTGTCGCGTATACTGGCGAGTTCAATAGCGAAGTCCTTGAGATTACATGACTCATGCAATTCGAGCTCTATCTCGTACAAGGGCGACTCCGCAATGTCCAGAAGGATTATCTTGCGGGGTTCGAACTTGGTAAGCTGCCGTACTATTTCGCTGCCGATCGACCCGGCAGCGCCCGTTACGAGGATGGATTTATCTTTTAGTTGTTGTCTTACATTATCGTCGTCGAGTTCGATAACACCCCTTTCCAGGAGGTCCTCTATTTTAATATTCTTGATATTGTTGATTGAAAAGTCGCCGCTGACGAGTTTGTCCAGGTTGGGGACTTCTTTTATCTCCACCTTGAATTCGGAACAGAGTTCGAGAAGCTGCTTCTTACGAGTCACGTTCATCAGCTTCTGCGCTATTATCAGCATGTCGACGTCTTCCTTGATGAAGATGTCGGGTAACTGCTTGTATTTGTATATTTTGACCCCGGCAAGAATCTTGCCCGCGCTACGGTTGGAAGAGTCGATAAATGCCGTTATGTGGAACTGGATGTCAGGCGTATTGGCAAGCACGTGTTTAAGCATCACCAGGTACTGCTCGCTTCCGTATATTACCACGTTTTTCTTTTCCCGTATGGTCACGAAGTTGCGGGCGAACAGGGCTTTGAAAACCAGCCTGCTCGAAATCATCGTACTCAGCAACATTGTGTATTCTATCCACAGGAAGGAGAACGGCGTAAACAAGGCCGGGGAAACAAAATAAAGCAAACCGTCCAACAATACTATCGCTGCCTCGCCGGCTGTCAGGCAATAAAATATCCTTATTATATCGTGCGTGCTCGTATACCTTATAATTCCGGAATAGGTCCTGAAAATTATAAAGCTTATAAGCCGCACCCCGAGAATTATAAAACAAAATCCGGCAAGAATATGCCAATCGAAAGTGTAATGGCTGAGGTTAACAGTAATGAAAATTGCAGCAAGAATGGCGAAGGCACATAGGATCAGGTCGATAAGGAAAACTATCCACCGCGGAGCAAAATGCCTTTTGCTCAAAAGATAAGGATATCTCATGGCTTTTATTGTACGCATATTAAGTTGGCAGAACAGGGTTTGGGTACGCAAAGTTACTCAATATTATACTATTTCCAAACTTGCGTGCCACCGGTAAGGCTGCATCATAATAGATGCATCAACCATCAAAAAAATTGCACCGGCTTAATAAAAAATTTTACCGCCCCCCGATTTTGTATGCAAATGAAATGCCAACTTTATAGGGTAACCACTCCCCGCTGTTGTTCAGACCTATATACTTTTTCCGGTCGCTTTTATAGAAACCCCTGTACCGGGATATCTGCCATCCGGCCGCGCCGTATACATCGAGCAGCCACCGATCGTTAATCGGGACTTCATAACCAATACTTGCGCCGGCCGAAAAACCCCATCCTTTCTGGTATTTGCCGGTATTTATATAGTTCCACTTCGACATCCGGAATGCATGCGCTCCTGCATATGCCCCGGCATAAAAACCTTTGAATGCATGAACAGGGTAATACCTCAATTCCGGAATGAACTGCCCGATAACCATAGGGTTATTCTTTATACTTTTCCAGGGTGATATTACTATATCATTATTAAATGTGAAATGCTCCCCAACCCGGGTCTCCACAGATGCATTGGTCACACCTAAAGCCCAATAAAGGGCGTTGAATTTAATATATGTTTGAGCAAAAGAGGCCGAAAAGAATGAAAGGAAAATTATAATTAACAGAGTTTTTTTCATCAAACAAACCGTTGGATTTTAATTCAAAGGTATGATAAATTAATTATTCTATATGTATTTTCGAATTACGTCTATTTTGAAAAAAACCCTTACTTTTGTGGGTTTAATATATGATTTTGAATATTGGCCAATAGTTTAAAGAAAAATGTCATGGTTATGTTTGTAGTCAATGGTTTTTATGCTGGCATGCAATGGGTGCAACTTTCATTGATAACAAAATTCTGTACCGGATATGAATTGGGAGCATATACTCTTTCTTTGGCCCTCACAGCTCCTGTATTTTTATTTCTGGGTATGCAGCTGAGAGCTTTATTGGTAACCGATTCAAAAAAAGAATGGGAGTTTTCAAGTTATTTTTTCCTGCGATCCATTATGATGTTTGCGGCGTTGTTTATATGTGCCGGTATTTCATTTTATAATTTTACTATATTAAAGACGGTCCTGCTCGTTGCTGTTCTAAAAATGGTAGAGGGCTATGCCGAAATATTCAATGCCCAGCAACAACTTCTGGAAAAAATGCATTATGTCGCTCTATCTTTGATATTGAAGGGTGTATTTGCTACAATGAGCATTTTTATAGGAGTTTATCTTTTCGATTCCCTTTTATTCGGCCTCGGACTTGCAATTTTTACTAACTGTATCGTACTTTTTTTTAATGATTACAGGAATTGCAGGAAGAATTTTGAGGGACGACGATTTATTTATTTTGGTGATTTGAATTTGCGGTCTCTTTTTTGGAAAGCCTTCCCCCTGGGGGTTGTTATGCTTATTATCTCACTCAATACCAATGTATCTAAATATATTATAGAAATATTTCTCGGGACAGAAGAACAGGGATTATACTCTACGTTAGCATATTGTATAGTATTAGGTAATTTTGTAAATACCGCTATTGGTCAGTCTTTTTCACCGAGGTTGAGTAAGTATTTTGCAAACAGGCAGTTCCCCGCATTTAAAAAGTTGACGGTAAGTTACCTGTCCATAAACTTTGCAATGGGTTTCATACTTTTCATATTCGGTATCTGGTGGGGAGAAGATTTTTTACGCTTGATGTTTAATGAGAAAATTGCAGGTTATCACGATTTGTTTAATTTGATAATGTTTTCAGCGATTTTCCTCTATGTGGCATCAGCCTGCGGGTTTACATTGACGGCAATGCGTGTTTTTAAAATCCAACCTTACGTAAACGGGGCGGTATTAATCGTTAGTGTCTTAGGCAGTATATATTTTCTGAAGAATTACGGGATATATGGTATTCCGTACGCTTCAATTCTGGCCTACGGATTGAAAACGGTGATTAACTCATTCCTTATAAGGAAACATTACATTAAAAAGTCTATTTTAGAATGAAGATTCTTACCATTATTTCGAAACTGGATATGGGCGGGATCGAAAAAACATTTCTATCCTGTGTCCCTGCATTGCAAGCGGCTGGATTTGAACTGGAAATACTATGTAGATGCGGAGGAGTATTGGATAAGGATTTTGAGAATCTCGGCGTGCGTCTGATAGATCTTGGGAGATATCGTAATCCGATAAGTCAGGCGCTTTTTATAGCGCGATTAATAAATAAAGAAAAGTACAATATCGTACATACCCGAGGTGGCCATTCGGCAGGTTTTGTTTCTTTGGTGGGATATATGACGAATACGCCGGTGATAGTTTCCCTGCATAACCAACGACCGATGTTCAAAAATACTTGGGAAAAAAGGCCGTTATTGTCTGCTCTGAGGAGTTTTTACCTTAAACTCCATAAATTTCTCACTAATAAATTCGCTTATAAAATAGTCGGACATTCAAGGACTAATCTTTCATATTTTTCATCTGAACAGGTATCGGCACCAGAAAAGTATACAGTTCTTTACAACGGAGTGGATTTTTCCAAACTGGATGGAGACCGCCAATTGTCGTGCGAAGAAGAAGAGAATCTAAAGGCGTTTATAAAAGATGCCGGGAAGGTTATTATCCATATTGGCTCTTTCAAAGAGCAGAAAAATCACTCTTTCCTAATTGACGTCTTCGCGGCACTGGCTCCAAAGGTCAATAATTATAAATTGATTCTCTTAGGTACCGGTTCATTATACAAAGATATTTACAATAAGGTACATGAGTTGGGATTAGAGAATTATGTTTATTTTGCAGGAATGCAAAAAACTATTGCCCCATATCTTAAAGTCGCTGATGTGTTCTTTTTCCCGTCCATTTACGAAGGTTTCGGAAATGTGTTAATAGAAGCTCAGTATATGGGCGTTCCCGTATGCGCTTCAAATATCGGCCCCCATATTGAGGCGAGTAGTCCCATGTATCATTCGATTTTTTTCGACCCTCAGGATAGGAATGATGCGGTCGAAAAGATGAAAATTATATTGAGTAATGGCCCGCAAGAAGATAAAATAGAGGATGCAAAAAAATTCGCGGAAAGTTTTTCAATTAATAATATGGTGGAGGGGTTAACTGGTTTGTATCATGAGGCAATGTCACGATAGGTTAATGCAAAGAATTAATGGAAGTTTCTTTATATAATAGGACGCGAGCTGTAATTCAGAGCATTTTCATTACCGGAGTGGTATTTGTTTTAGCTCTGCTTACAAATATAATAATATTAGAATGGTATGTAATTTTAAGTTTTTTAGCTGGAGGGCTTATAATTACGGATTTATTAAAAATAGTCCGGAATCCGGAATTTCTAAAGGATCCTTTTTTTTATGCCGATATAATTCTGATATTCGACAGCTTTTTTGCTCCTGTATTTCATTCATATACAGGTGTATGGTTGGCTTTCCTTAGCCCTCCTGACGACTGGACTCCGTATGCAAATACATTGTCTTTGATGTATTTATCTGGATTGGTCCTTTTTTTTATATCCAAAAATATTTTATTGGATTTTTCTTATTCTCTGGGGAAAAAAAAGAGCAGGAAAAAAGTCTGGTTACCCTCCCGGAAAAGCCTGACCATTCTGTTTTTGCTTATGATAGGAAGTTTCTTTTTGCAAACTTATTTTTACACAAGCCTCGGTGGAATAAAAGGTTATATTTCCCATTATGGAGAGGAAGACAGGTTCTCGGGATACGGGTTGTTTTTTATCTTCTCAGAAATATTTCCTTTGATCTTGCTGTTATCATATTTCATCATATCACGTTTCAAAAAAATATATACTACCAAATTGGTTAGTGACTTATTTCTAGTATTACTTTTCCTGAGTTGCCTTTACTTCGGCGGCTTAAGAGGAAGCCGCAGCAATACCATTTTCACTATTTTACAGGCATGGCTTCTAATACACCTCACGGTACGTAAGTTTACGAAAAGGGAATTTTTTATTGCAATTTCGTTGTTTTGTCTTTTCATGTACTTCGGGAATTTATATAAGCGTACCCGTGGAGAATTTGTATTAAACAATTTTTCTGTTGAACAACAACTCGAAAGTAGCGGATTCGAACAGATCATAGCAAATAATTTATCACGGTATAGCATACAGGGTTATCTGATTTACAAATATGAGCCGATGGGATATCAACCTAAATATGGTAAAATTTATTTAGGGGATGTAATGAAATATTTGCCCTCCCAATCACTCAAAGAAATTTATCTGGATAAAAGAAAGGCAGGAACCGAAATAATATCGGGAACAGATGCATGGAATTACGGTGATAAAACATCGAGGGTATTTGGTTTTATGGGGGAATCTATACTTAACTGGGGACCATTACTTGCCCCTTTTATGTTCATATTATTGGCTTATGTGCTTTATAAATTGAGAAAGTATATATTTAGTCTCGATAGAAATGATATCAGATTGTTTCTGGTCCCGTTGATAATAAATATGGTGTTTATCTTAGTGCACGGAGATTTGGACAATGTGGTTTTCTTTGTTATTAAAAGGATAATCCCTATGTACGTAGTATTAAGTATAATAAGCAACAAAGTTTATTTACAAAGTAAACCCTCAGTTTGATAGTTGTAAGAAGTACAGGAATAAGGCCGAGAGAACAGGTCGGGATTTAAACACAAATTTTTTTACAAAGTTATAATCATGAAAGCTGCATTTATACACGATCATTACTTTTATCCTGATCCCCATTCGGGAGAAATCTATGATGGGTCGGGAGGGGTATATAATAAACGGTTATGGAAAAGATACTTGGCAGTTTTCGAAAGTCTTACAGTATTCGGAAGACAAGCTACCGCCATGCCGGAAAAAATTGTTCTTTCGAACTGGGAGAATGTGGATTTTTTTCTTATCAGTGAATTGCGGGCAAATACTGACCGATTTTTTAAGAGGCATATTATAAAAAAAAGATTGAAAGACAGATTGCAAAATATTGATTTTGCCATAATTCGCATGCCGAGTGTTCTTGGCTATATTGCTCAGGATATTTGCATTAGAGAAGAGATACCTTACGTTCTGGAGATTGTTGGGTGCCCTTGGGATGCATGTCGGTTTTACGGGCATTTAGCAGGTAAATTTTACGCACCTTTTGCCTGGTTGGCATTACGAAATGCAACCAGTAAATCTCCCGGTTGTATATATGTCACGGATAAATTTCTACAAAAACGCTATCCATCAAAATACAGGAAAGTAGCAATTTCGAATGCGTATATTGAAGATATCATTGATACGGAGGTCGTGGATAATTTCTACGATTCATTTATCCGTAATCCGGATATGGAATTTAAAATTGGGATGATTGGAACATTTTCCACAAAATTCAAAGGGCATGACATTGCTTTAAAGGCTCTCAAAGATATAATAGAAAAAAAATCGATTAAAAATATAAAACTATATTTAGTCGGGACCGGCGATGCTGAGTGGATCAGAACGATGTCGAGAGCATTGGGTATTCAAGAATATGTGAAAATAGTTGGAACTTTGAATTCGGGGACAGAAGGTGTGTTGCCTTTTATAGACTCCATGCATTTATGTATTCATCCTTCGCGTCATGAGGGGTTGCCTCGGGTTGTGATCGAGGCATTAAGTAGAGGAAGGCTTACCCTCGGTTCGTCGATTGCCGGCATCCCTGAATTATTACCCCCTCGCTTTATCCATCCAACGGGCAATTGGAAAATTTTGAGCAAACAAATAGTAGAAGTTTTCAATTCTCCCGATCAATGGCGAGAGTGGACGAGAATTAATATGAGTAGGGCCAAGGACTTTTTAGAAAATAATTTACAATCTAACCGAGTTAAATTTTTAAGTGAAATAATTGAAAATTCTCATAAGACAAAAAATAAACAATTATAAAATGCATCCGCCGGTTCTACTCTTTGTTGTAAATTTCGATTCTTTTTTCCTTTCACACAGGAAAGCAATAGGTATTGCAGCTCAAGAAGCAGGCTTTGACGTCACCATAGTTGCGAAAGATACAGGGAGGTCAGAAGAGATAAAGAAATTAGGTTTCAAATTTATTAACCTGCCCATCGACAGTACGGGAATGAATTTAAGGAAGGAATTACGCACCTGCCGATTCCTTTCAAAATTATACCGCAAGGAAAAGCCGGATATAGTTCACCATGTCGGACTTAAACTAATTTTGTGGGGTAGTCTGGCTTCACGTTTCGGCCGAATTAAAAACATGGTAAATGCCGTCAGCGGTCTTGGAATAATGTTCTCGGACGAAAAAAGGGGGCTGGTTTCAGCGGCTATACTCCATACGCTACGCTTGGTTTCCCGAGGCAAAAAAGTTAGATACATTTTCCAAAATACGGACGACCTCGCCCTTTTCCAAAAATATAAAGTTGTTTCTACAGACTACGTTTCACTTATAAAAGGTGCAGGTATCGATCTTGAAGATTTCAGGTTAATACCCGAACCTTTACACGGGAAGGTTAAAATAATTATCACTGCCCGTATGATCCGGGACAAAGGGATTATTGAACTAATTGAGGCTGCAAAAATTCTCAAACCGAAATATGAGGATAAAATATCATTTGTGTTATGCGGTGGTCTCGACCCCCATCCACTCGCTATCCGGGAAGATTACCTGAAAAATGAATGCGATGGTGAATATATTTCCTGGCTGGGTTTCAGGACGGATATAAGAGATTTGCTGGCTCAATCACATATCGTCGCGTTCCCGTCTTATTACAGGGAAGGTATTCCTAAATCCTTGATAGAAGCATGTGCGATCGGTAGGCCCATCGTAACTTGTGATTCAGTCGGATGCCGTGAAACAGTAAATCATGGTGTAAATGGATTTTTAGTTCCTCCGAGAAACCCCGTTGAACTGGCAAAAGCAATAGAACTGCTCATAAACAATAGAGAACTACGGATTGAAATGGGAAAAGAGTCGAGGATTATGGCTGAGCATTATTTTTCTATTAAAGAGGTCGTGCAAAAGCATCTCGAGATTTACGATTCCTTTATTACCGCGTGAAAATTTATAGATTTAACATGTATAGGAAATATATAAAAAGAATACTGGATTTAATCTTTTCATTAACACTGATAGTATTTTTATTACCTCTTGGTATTATACTTACTATTGTACTTTCATTCACTAACGGAGGCAATCCTTTTTTCATACAGGAACGACCTGGTCTTAACGGGAAAACTTTCAGGTTGATAAAATTCCGTTCCATGAACAACAAGCGCGATGCAAATGGCAAGCTGTTACCCGATACGGAAAGAATGACCCGTGCGGGAACTTTTATCCGAAAAACATCGCTGGACGAATTACCGCAATTGATAAATATCTTTAGAGGTGAAATGAGTTTCATAGGACCCCGGCCGCTCCTTGTTTCTTACCTGCCGCTTTACAATGATTTTCAAGGCCGCCGTCACGAGGTGAGACCCGGGCTTACCGGATGGGCGCAGGTAAACGGACGAAATACCATAAGTTGGGAACAGAAATTCGAGATGGACGTCTGGTATGTGAATAATATGAATTTCAAAAACGATGTTAAAATATTATATTTGTCATTTATTAAAGTTTTGGGACGTAGAGATATAAATTCATCTGAGAGTCAAACGATGGAGCTATTTAGAGGTAATTCTAATGATCGATGATATTGCCATATATGGTGCCGGGGGCTTCGGTAGGGAGGTGGCCTGTTTATTGAATTGGATAAATAAATCCGAGACCGAACAGAAATGGAATTTTTTGGGTTTTTTTGATGATTCATTACCTAAAGGCACCATAACACCTTATGGACCGGTACTAGGGAATATGGAAGATCTGAATCGATGGCCTCGGAGGATCTGCATTGTTCTGTGTATTGGTAAGCAGAATGTCATTAAATATTTAGTCGAAAAAATAACAAATGCTGCGGTAAGTTACCCTAATATATTAGCACCGGATCTTGTTACATTGGACGTGTCGTCAATACGCATGGGAAAGGGGAACATAATCTGTGGTCGATCACTGTTAAGTTTGAATATAGAAATAGGAGATTTTAACATTATGAATGGTTACATCACCATAGGTCATGATGTTAATATTGGGTGTTATAATATTTTTATGCCCGGAGTAAGAATTTCTGGTAATATTACTATCGGAAACAATAACTTTATCGGAATGGATGCTTGTTTGTTGCAAAATATCAAAGTTGGAAGCAATGTCAATATCGGAGCAAAAAGTCTTGTTATCCGTCATGCCAAAGATGACACTTCCTATTTTGGCATCCCTGCTACCAAATTTATACTTTAATCAACTTTAAAAAAGATAATAAAATGGATGTAAATGATTTTGTAAAAAATTTTGCAGACCAGTTTGAAGAAACCGATTCTTCTCTGTTCACACCTCAAACAAATTTTCATGACTTGGATGAATGGGATTCACTGGTAGCATTATCTGTTATAGCAATGATAGATGAGCATTATGGTGTGAAAATCAAAGGAGAGCAAATCCGTAATTCCGGAACCATCGAAGACCTTTACATACAAGTTCGGGGAAATGTATAGTATTTATGGCATTTAGCGAGATTTTTAATGTTGCCGTAAGAGGGGTTGCTGGATGTATTCCTGGGAAGGAAACCGATAATATTAGCAGCGGAGTGTTTGGTTCCGCTGAAGATGCAGCTAAATTTATCGATACCACAGGAATAAATAAGATATATACGGTTAATGATGGTACAACTTCGGCCGACCTTTGTTACCAAGCGGCGGAACTACTATTGGAACGTCTTGATTGGCCTAAAGAAAGTATAGACGGACTTATTTTCGTATCTCAGACTCCCGATTACCGGCTTCCGGCATCATCTTGTTTATTGCAGGATAGGTTGGGGTTGAAGCAAGATTGCTTTACTCTCGATATATCATTAGGTTGTTCCGGTTGGGTGTATGGCCTTAGTGTCCTTTCATCGTTAATGTCATCCGGGGGAATAAAAAGGGGGCTGCTTCTGGCCGGGGATACGATTTCAGTATTATGTTCCCCTTTAGATAAGAGTTCGACTCCTTTGTTTTCAGATGCTGGAACGGCTACAGCATTGGAATTTTCTGAAAATACAACGCCGCTGAAATTTCATTTTGGTTCGGACGGTTCGGGTTATAATGCTATAATCGTACCGGGCGGTGGTGCCCGGCATCCGGTGAAAGAGGATATGATGGAAATGAAGCCAGACATTGATAATCCATCTTTAATGCGGAATGACCTACAATTGTACCTCAACGGGATGGATGTATTTTCCTTCGGTATTTCCAAATCTCCTCAGAGCATTAAGGCGCTTATTTCGAATTATGAAATAGATATGGAGAGCGTCGATTATTTCATTTTGCATCAGGCCAATGGCTTAATGAATAATAAAATCCGTAAGAAATTGAACCTGCCTGAGGAAAAAGTGCCTACATCGATCGGTAAATATAGTAATACCTCATCGGCATCTATCCCCATAACGATGTGCTCCGAATTAAGTGGTAAAACAGAGTCCAGGTTAAAGTTTATAGCGTGCGGATTCGGTGTCGGACTTTCTTGGGGTACAGTTTATTTCGAAACTGATAAATTAATTTGTCCCGCTATAAGAATGGTATAATATGGCTGATCATAATCCTTTTAAACTTGAAAGGAAAAAAATCCTTGTTACGGGTGCGTCATCGGGAATCGGTAGGGCTATAGCGATAGAAAGTTCCCGTCTGGGTGCGGAAGTTATTATTACCGGCCGTGATAAAAAACGCCTTGAAGAGACGTCAAGTCATATCTCTACAATGGCAACCAACCCCGTCGTGGCAAATCTGGCTACGGAAGAAGGAATAAATACTTTAGTGGATAGTATACCTGCATTGGACGGTATCGTACATTGTGCCGGAATCGCACAACCAATACCTTTCCGGTTTATCGATAAGGATAAGATCGACAAAATTATGTCGGTTAATTTTTTTGCGCCTGCCATCCTCACGCAGAAGCTACTCCAATCAAAAAAAATCAATTCTCCGGGTTCGATAGTGTTTATATCTTCAGTGTCCGGTGTTTATTGTTCCTCAATCGGTGGTTCAATTTATTCGGCTTCCAAAGGAGCTATCAATGGAATGGTAAAGGGATTGGCAATCGAGTTGGCTAATAGGAACATAAGGGTGAATTGTGTGAACCCGGGAATGGTTAATACGGGGATTTATGACGAAGGCACAATTACTCAGGAGCAATTACAGGAAGATGCTAAAAAATACCCGTTAAGGAGATACGGCCAACCAGAAGAGATTGCTTATGCGGTAATATATTTATTATCGGATGCGTCGGCTTGGGTCACGGGCACTAATCTTCTAATAGACGGAGGTTATACTTTATTATAGACAAGATGGGAAAAGCTTATATAAAAGCCATATCTTATTACCTTCCCGAAAAGGTAGTTACGAATACGGAAATAGCGGAATTATTCCCGGACTGGTCTGCTGAGAAAGTTGCCTCCAAGATAGGAGTAATTGAGCGTCATATATCCGCTCCCGATGAAACCTCTTTGGATATGGCAGAAAAAGCTGCTTTATCATTAATTAAGAGGCATGATATAGATAAAGACGATATTGATTTCGTATTATTATGTACACAGAGTCCAGATTATTTTTTACCCACCAGTGCCTGTATTCTGCAGGACAGGTTGGGGCTTCCCCTTACCTGCGGTGCATTGGATTTTAACCTTGGTTGTTCCGGGTATATATATGGACTGGCCTTAGCTAAAGGGTTGCTGAGTTCCGGTACGGCGAATAACATATTATTGGTTACGAGCGAAACATATTCCAAATTTATTCACGAAAAAGATAAAGGAAATCGAACAATTTTCGGTGATGCTGCAACGGCTACGCTCGTTAGTAAATCGGGTTACATGGAAATTATGGAATTCGACCTCGGTACAGATGGGAGTGGAGCCGAAAACCTGATTGTTAAACGAGGAGGAATGAGGAACCGCAATTCTGCCGGTAATTTGCAATTCGACGACGCCGGTAATCCTCAGTCGGAAGATCATTTGTATATGAATGGTTCGGAGATATTTAACTTTACTCTGGAGTTTATTCCCAAGCTGGTATACAAAACCTTGGAAAAAAATAATATGGAATTCGATAACATAGATTTGTTCGTTTTCCATCAGGTAAATAAATACATGCTTGAATTTTTAAGAAAAAAACTTAAAATTCCCCACGATAAATTCGTTTATCATATGGAGCATGTGGGGAATACCGTATCATCTACTATTCCTATTGCTTTAGCTGAGTTGGATAAAAGTTCACTTCCTCGGCATCTATTATTAGCTGGATTTGGTGTGGGTTTATCATGGGGTGGGGTAATCTTGAATAGCTGTGAGAATATATAAATGGGAATAAATAAAATCTGGCTATCGCTCGCCCATATGGGGGGTGGTGAGCAAAAATTTATACAGGAAGCCTTCGATAACAACTGGGTTGTACCACTCGGTCCCAATGTAGACGGCTTCGAACAGGATATAGCCTCATATCTAGGTAGCGGTGTGGAAGCTGTTGCGCTCAGCGCCGGTACTGCAGCATTGCATCTCGGATTAGTCCTTTTGGGCGTGGGTCCTGGAGACGAGGTCATATGCCAGTCGTTTACTTTTGCGGCTTCGGCTAATCCGATACGCTACCAGGGTGCAACGCCGGTTTTTGTGGATAGTGAAGAAACGACATGGAATATGTCTCCGCATTACCTGGAAAAAGCTATTGCCGACAGGATTTCCAAAGGTAAGAAACCTAAAGCTATAATAGCGGTACACCTTTATGGTATGCCTGCCGATATGGACGCTATTAACAGCATAGCTGCCCGTTACGGTATACCTGTACTTGAAGATGCCGCAGAAGCCCTCGGTTCCGTTTATAAAGGTCGAAAGTGCGGTACCCTTGGTGAGATATCTGCCCTGTCGTTCAACGGAAATAAAATAATCACCACTTCCGGTGGCGGAGCACTGGTTACCCGTAATCAGGACTATATCCGGCAAACCAAGTTCCTGGCTACGCAGGCTCGTGATAACGCCCCGCATTACCAGCATTCTAAAATAGGTTATAATTACCGGATGAGTAATATCTGTGCCGGAATTGGCCGAGGCCAGATGGAAGTGCTCGAAGAACATGTTCAGCGCAGGCGTGAAATCAACACGTTATATCGTGAGGAATTATCCGGTATCGCCGGGATAGGAGTTTTCGATAATCCCTCACCGGAATACCAATCGAATCACTGGCTTACCTGTATTATGGTCTCTCCTGATAAATGCGGAAAGACAAGGGAAGACGTTAGGTTGGCTCTCGATGCGGAGAATATCGAAAGCCGTCCGTTATGGAAACCCATGCATTTACAACCGGTATTCGAAGGGTGTCCGTATTATGGAGACGGAACCAGCGAGCGGCTTTTCAACGACGGATTATGTCTACCCTCCGGGTCATCTCTGACCGATGAAGATGTTGGAATGGTGACCGGTGTTATAAAAAAAATTTTATCGTAAATAATAAACCCGGCTAATTGAGCCGGGTTTATTTATATTAGTTTTAATCAATTCCGTATCTTATACCCCCTCAAAGCATAATATAATATAAATATAAAACACGGCAGGCAGAGCCAGAAGGCGTTTTGCATGCCGAAGGAGTCTTTGAGCCATCCAAGGAGCGGGAGTATTATTACCGGGCCGGCCATTGCCATTATCAGTAGCGAGGAACCGGCTTTGGTAAATTTACCGAGGTCGGCCATTGCGAGCGGCCAGAGAGCCGGCCACATCAAAGAGCAACCGAGCGCCAGAAGAGCGATCGCCCAGATTGAAACCTGCGCCGGCAGAAGGACTACCAGCAACGACCCTGCTATGGCTATTACCGCGCATATCAGCAGGGCCGTGGACTGCTTCAGATATTTAGGTATCAGAATTATACCACATATATAACCCAGTACCATCCCGACGGGTCCTATCCATGCGTACATCTGCGGGTTGCTTAGACCGTAATAGGATGCGTAATCGACCAAAGTACCCAGTGATATTGTTTCCGCGCCCACATAGAAAAACAGCGCGAGACAACCAAGCAACAGGTGCGGGAATTGAAGTATGGAGGTTTTGGTATTTGCGTACGGGCAGTCTTCGGCCGAGGTTTCGTCCTCGCCCTGTGCTTTTACTTCGGGGAGCGGCGCCATAAGTGAAACTATTCCCAGCAATACGAATGTTATAATTATTACAAGGAACGGGGTGTTGAGGTCCGCCATTGTGGTCTGGTCGACGCTCTTACCGATAACCAGCGCGAGGAATAGCGGTGCCACCGGCCATGCCAGTTTGTTGCAGATACCCATAATGCTGATTCGCTTCGCGGCGCTCTCCAGCGGTCCGAGGATGGTGGTGTAAGGATTAACGGATGCCTGAAGGAAAGCGTTTGCCGTACCGCTCAGAAAGGACGCCAGCAGGAACAGGACGAAGCTGCTGTGTGCCGCCGCCGGGATAAACAACCCGAACGCCACCGCGAACATTGCGAACGACAGGGCCATGGTCCGTTTATAGCCTATGCCTTTTATTGTCATTGACGCCGGATAGCCGAATATAAGAAACGGCAGGAATGTGGCGGCTATAATCAGGTAGGAAGTGCCACCGCTGATACCGAGCGATCCTTCGAGGACCGGAATCAGGAATGAATTGATGCCCAGTGCAAAACCGATCGCGAAGAACATCATACCGATAAATGCCAGAGGCACTGCGTAATTCTTGGAAGTCTTATTCATAAAAGTTCAGATAAGTTGTTTGCGTAGTTATGATAACTAAGGTAGTGTATTTTCATAACATTCCGGTTGCGGAAAAAGGGAATACGGTTGCGTAATTCGGACCGAGCATAAAAATACGGCTTCCTTGCAGGGAAGCCGTATATATGGGCAAAAAATATGTCGGATTGAGAATGTCGGCCGATGGTTATATTTTAGTCGTTGTTGAGCAAAAATGTGTCGACGGCATTGATAAACTCCTTTCTTGGCCGGGAACCCATGAGCATTCTCGGTTGCCCATCCATCGGAATAAACATTACGGTGGGAAGGCTTTGGATTCGAAACACGGCGGCCAGTTCCTGTTCGTTATCCACGTTGATTTTATAAACGTCCACCTGCCCGTGATAGTCCTGTGCTATGGATTCGAGTATAGGGGCGATGTTCCGGCAGGGGCCGCACCAGTCCGCATAGAAATCTATGATTGCGGGCCTTTGCCCAAGGAATTCCCAATGGCCGGGATTGGACTCGTAATCGACGATCTTGCGGAGGAAGTCCGCTTTATTCAGGCTGACGGTCGTACCGTAATCCTGCGCTTCGGTTCCCACTTCACTCGGTTTCGCACCCGTACGGCCTCCGCATGCCACCAGTGCAATGGCCGTAACGGCCGCCAGCAATAACTTTTTCATATTCTTAACCTTAAACATCATAATAACGTTTACCGGCCGGTATTTAGTATGCTGACAAGGTGGTGTATAGGCAAATATAGTTAATTTAAAATGAATTGTTCCCGGTTTGCCGGATAATCGGGCGCAGATGTCCGGGAGGCTAAAAATCATATACATAAACGGCGCCCGCGGGGACCGAGAAGCCTGCAGGCGGGGCGTTCGTATCGAACTTCTGCCATACCCTTATCCGCTCAAGCGGGTTGCCTGTGCAGACAAACTGGAACAACTCGCTGTTACGGCTGATATCCAAAGCGGTGAAATTATTATCCTGGCACCATAACGCGTAAAGTGACGGGTTGCCGCCAAGGTCAATCGTGTCGAGAGAGTTCTCTCCGCAATATAACCGGACCAGGCGGCTGTTATCGCCGGTTGTGAGACTGGTTAGCGAATTGCCGTTACATGTCACTTCTTCGAGCAATGGATTCCCGTCCAGCTCGAGTGACGCGAGATTGTTGGCCGGACATGCGAGTGATACCAGTTGCGGATTGCCTGAAAGGTCGAGTTCCGTAAGTTCGTTGCCGCTGCAATCGAGCCGGGAAAGCAGGGGATTTGAAGTCAGGTTCAAAGAAGCCACCTCATTGTTTCCGCAATATAGATATTCCAAGGAGGGGTTATTATCGGTATTAATAGAGGTCAGCCGGTTATTACTACAGTAAATATATCGTATGGCCGGATTAGACTGGAGGTCGAGCTCAGTAAGAGAATTATTGGTGCAGTTGAGATAAGTAAGTGACGGGCAACCCGAAATATCCAGAGTGCCGAGCCTGTTGTTCATACAATAAACGGTAGTCATCCGGGGATGTTCCCCAAGATTGAATTTCACTAGCCGGTTGTCGGAGCAATCCACCTCTTCCAGCATTATGTTGGAACTGAGGTCCAGTTCGGTCAGGGTATTCATGGAGCAATGCAGCTCCGGCAGGGATAAGAAGAAGCCTATACCATCCAGTGAGCCGAATCCTTCGCCAGTTATGTTAATCGGTAACGCATATGCCGCGGCCTCGTGGTTGCTAAGTGAACCGCTGCCGCCGGCGATATTTTCGTTTATCCACTGTCGGAACCCGTCGTCAGGAATATGTTCGGGCGTCAGTATTTGGAGTTCATCGTCGGTGACTATTACTACCGCCTTGCCCGGGCTTGGCTCTCCTTCACCGGCTGAGTTTACGCCTGCTACGCGGTATGTTCCGCTTTGGGTGGCGGTGAGTGTTCGGGAAGTTCCTTGCTGGACCGGTGCTCCGTCGAGGTACCATCTGTACTCCTGCGCGCGGGCAATCCGGTCGACCGATAGTTCGACCGACCCGAAGCCGATGGCATCACCGGTAATTTCTCCGGCCTTCGCGGGCAGTTCCGTTTCTGTATCGTTGCCGCTGCAGGCGCCGGATGCTATCACGATATAAATAACCGCAACCCGCATCACTGTCCGAAGGGCAAGTGTGATGTATCGCATGAGTAAATCAATTATACCGACAAGTTACTAAATGTTTTCCGGATTGGGGTCGACGAGTTTTTTTATCAAGGGTAACTATTTCGGGTTGATATTATAAATAGGTGAGGGTGAAGCAGAACGCCTCACCCCCGGTTTTTGTTTCTAACTACCAGCTGAATCTTAAATAATATATTCAATTAACTACCCGTAAAACCTAAAACCTTCATTTAAGAAGTTTTTTCTTTTGTTTAACAAAGATAAAATAATTTGCGATTTATGAAATTCCTAAATGAAGATATCGGTCCCTTCATTTTTATGAAAATGACCACACTCTTAAAGAGTATTTGCGGAAAAGGTGTCTATTGTGATGTGTTTCTACGAAAATGACATTATTGTTATATTTATTGAGTTCATTTGGGTTTCTGCGAAGATTTTGGTTTCGTAGTTTTACAGGCTCGTAATTTGTTATTTAT
>JAJQCA010000055.1 GCA_021202985.1 Alistipes sp. | reverse complement strand
GATAACGCCGATGGTACTGCGGTAAAACGTGGGAGAGTAGGTTGCCGCCTTCTTTCATACCATATTTCCTCCTTTTAGAATAGTCTCCATAGGTGGCAACCGTGTTTTCTACCGCATGGTGGCATAGATTTTGGTATATCCCGGCATATCCTGAGCCGGGCTTCCGACGGGTCGAACTATTTAACATTCGGGCCGTATCCGGGTAGTTTGGCAAAAAGTTTGGAGAAGGTATAAGCTGAAAGCGAAATCTGTAAAAACCGATTTTACCGGAGCATGGCAGGGAAACCCGCGCCGGGAGACGGGAAAGGGGGTTTGCCGCAGAGAAATTAAGTATTTCTTTAAATAAAATGAGTAGAAAAAAACTGTTATTTACAATTGCATTGACGGCTTTCGCCGTTACGGCTTTCTCGCAGGAGTACTATGGTTTCAATGACAATACAGGAACCTATGAGCGTATTACTGAAAGGGGGCCTTACCTCACGGGTAGATTCTTTGACAACTGGTTCCTCGGTGTGGGAGGTGGTGTCAATATGTTCCTGAGTACGGGCGACGTGCATAAGGACTTTGGCAGCCGTTTGGCTCCCGCACTGGATGTTAACCTCGGTAAGTGGATTACTCCCAGCGTAGGGGTACGTTTGCAGTATTCCGGTCTTCGCGGTAAAGGTGCCTACAAATCGCCGGGTGGTGATTTCGCGTACGGTACGGCCGACGGAGCAGGCTACTATGACAAGAAGTTCAAATATGTGAGTTTCCACGGCGACTTCCTTTGGAATGCCTCCAACGCAATCGGCGGATATAAAGAAACCCGTACGTGGGATTTCGTACCGTTCGTCGGTTTCGGTTTCGTTCAGGCAAAAAGGGTGAATGAAAATGTAGGTAACCATGATGTTCGTAGCCGTGAATTCGCAGCCAACATGGGTCTTCTGAACATAATTCGCCTCGGTGATTTCGTAGACCTTACCCTCGAAGCAAGGTATATGATGACCAAAGCCCGTTTCGACAGGTGGCAGGGTTCGCGCACTATCGACGGGATGTTCAGCCTCACCGCCGGTGTGAGCTTCAATCTCGGTACCCGCGGTTTCAAACGCCCGGTAGCTGTTGCCCCGGCTGATTACACTCCGTACCAGCAGCGTATCAACGCTCTCGAAAACGACCTTTCGAATGCCAACGACCGTATCGGCCGTCTGCAAAGGGAACTCGACGAATGCAACTCTCGCCCGACACCGCGTCCGGAAGTTGTTACAGCACCGCACTCAATGAGCGTATTCTTCACCATCGGTAGCGCCCACATCAGCGACACTTATATGAAGAACATCGAGCACTTCGCGGAAACCATCAAAGCGAATCCGAACCAGAAATACGTTGTAACCGGATATTGCGACGCAGGAACCGGTAGCGTACAGCGCAACGAAGTACTCAGCCGCGAACGTGCTGAAGCAGTTGCCAACGCTCTTGTAACCCGCTTCGGTGTAAACCGCTCGCAACTCGAAACCAAAGGCATGGGTGGTGTTTCCAACCACGTGAACAATCCTGCCCTCGACCGTGTGGTTATCGTGGCCCAGTAGTTACAAATAAACGATTTCAATAAAAAGGAACCTGCGCTAACTGTGCAGGTTCTTTTTTATAATATCAGTTTAAATACAGGACACTTAACAATACTGATAGGAGTCCGGGTCTGAAAGATTTCCGCTGGTGATATAACTCCATTCACGGGGTTATGAATAGCTGCCTCAGTTCGGAAGGCTTATAGTTTTAAATCCCAAATCCGTCGAAGTTAGAGTCCAGTCGGGCCTCGTATTTCAATTTCTTGCCACCCTCGGGTGTGGGTATTTGTAATTCAACGCTGCTTCCGGGTTCGACTGTAACCGATAGGCTTCCTTCACCCACCTTTTTCATCCCCTTCTTTATGGTATAAGTTACCGTACCCCGCAAACGAGTTACGAGGGAGTGGTTCTCGACCGTACACATACCATCCTGCGTGATGTGCAAAGCGGTATAGGGCCGGTCGGGATATGCTGTCTCCTGCCTGTCCGTATCCAGCACCAGCCTTCCTCCGACCGCATCGGGGTGCCGGGCGGCGAAATCAGCCGTGACAGCATCACTGTTCCATTCACCGGCGGATTCGGGATAAATTACAGGTCGAAACATCTCCCGCTGTTTGAGTGCGAGGTAACTCTGATAGAGGTTATATCCGTTTGCGGATGAGCGGGCAATTGAAAACATTGCCGCCGACGGGTGGTTGGCCGATGTGCCGTGCATCGTCAGGGTGCGGTCCACGAACGAGGCAGCCCACCGGGGATCGTTGGACGGATTCCCTCCCTGGCCGCGCGATTCTCCCGCCGCTGATGTATTTACGTCGGACTGTGCGCACACATATAGCCCCAGGCTGTCACAAAGTTCGTAAAAACGCTCGCTTTGCGGATAGCCGCCCGCCATAACCATATTGTAACCGTTTGATTTGATTCCTGCCAACGCTTCCGGCAAATTACCCTGTTCAGGCAATCGGGGCATTTCATATATTGCCAGCGGAAGGCGGTACCCGTCCGAAAGAAGATCTCCGTGAGCCGTATGAAGGGTCCGGAACCCGACCCTGTATCGTACATATTCCGTATATCGACCCTCGTACTGGTTCTTTATTACCAGGTCGTATATATGCGGTGTTTCGTACGTCCAGGGTAAAAGGTCACGGGCCGGTGTGAAGAACCGAACGGTATCTTCTTCCTTAAGTCCCACTTCGGCGTCGCGGTGGCCTGAAGCCACGGTAAGCCCGTTACGGTCGGTGAGACTGTAATGTATCCTCACCATACGGGCGTTAAGCATGTGGGTTTTGAGTATTATACCCAACTGCAACGTGGGTTCTTCTGCGGAAAAGTTAGCCTGGGCAACATAATCCCTTACCCGGATTCGAGGCTGTGAGTGCACGAGCACTTGGCCGGTAATCTTCCCGGTTCCGGGAAAAGATGTAAGTAGGGCTGAAGCCGGGTTTTTCCCGACCCGGACCGATAGGGTATTAAGTCCTTCATTCGATAATGCGGTGATATCGAATTCGGCTGCCGACCGCCCGCTTTCGTTTACGCCAGCCTCTTGCCCGTTAATATACACCGAATAGGCATTGTCCGCGGAACCGATATAAAGCATCACCAGCCTGCCTACCCATGCAAAGGGCATCTTATAGGTCCATGTATATTGGTAGTGGTCACCTCCGTCGGTTACTTGCGGTGCATCGTCCATCGGCTGAATGTATAGCGATGCGGGGCTTCCTTCGAGGGCGGACTCCTCTTCCGGATAACTTACCGTGAAGCTCCGGGGCAGCTCCCTGCCCGAAGAGACGGTTTCGTACGGGGTGAAGAGGACCACCGGTTCGTCGTCGGGTTCCTTATCGTAACCGGGAATGAATATTTCCCTCTCCTGTGCATGTAAGACCGTTGCCAGCACGGACATTAACGTGAGCGATAACCACTTTTTCATCTGCCTGTTTTTCGTCGGTTACAAAGATAATTTATTTAGCCGTAACTCGTCAATCCCTTTTCGGATGCCTTTTTAGACTCAAGATATTATCGTTAGGAAATTTTGTTAATTTAGGGGTTAAACTAACCCACAACAATTATGAGGAAACTCGCCTTATCATTATCCCTACTGGCTATGGTTCTTACAGCAGTCGCTCAGGACAAACGCAACGAATGGGGGCTTCGGGTCGGTGCAAATTTCGCGAAAGAGATTACTAAGGACGAGGGCACCAAATTCAGGACATCGGCCCATTTTGCGCTTTACCGCGAATATGAGATAAATTACCTGCTCGGCATCCAGCCGGAAATTATGTACTCCATGCAGGGCGGCCGGGACTCTTACGGCCATACTGATATTCTCGATTACCTGGTGGTCCCAGTAATGTTCAAACTCTATATGGTTCCCCGAAAGTTCAGTGTGGACCTCGGCCTGTATGCCGGGTTAATGCTGAACGGAAAAGCCAAAATCAACGGTCGTAAAGAGGATATCAAAGGTTACCTCACGCGGTGGGATGTAGGACCGTCTGTGGGTCTTACTTTCAGGGCCACCCCGCGGTTCGACTTCACGTTACGTACCAGCTACGGGCTGGTGAAGATCGCGGACAAAGCGGAGCACCGAAATGCCGTTATCCAACTCGGCGTAGGTTACCGGTTCTGGGCCGTTAAATAGCTTTACCTGTTCACCCCTCTTTTCGGGGACCCTAAAAGACAGACCCGGCAGCTTCCTAAGAAGTGCCGGGTCTTTACTCGGTTTTATCCGATACGGTTCCGACCGAATGGAGGGGATTCACACTTTTTTCTCGCCCGTGATTCTAGGCTTTTGGTAATCCGCGTTTGCTTTCCGGTTAGTCCCGGTGAATTATCGCGCCGGGATAGTGAATTGTTATTTCCCTTTTTTCCAGTCCGTATGCACTGCCGCTATAACCGCAAGGTTGCGCATTGAACGGACGCTCGCCGTTTCGGCCTGGAGGTGAATGTTGGCATCGAGTCCGAGCAGTACCGGGCCGGTAACTTCTGCACCCCCCAGTCGCCCCATTATCTTATAGGATATATTGGCCGCCGAAAGGTTCGGGAAAATGAAGGTATTGACCTCGCGTGTCCCGATTTTAGTGAACGGATAGCTCTTTGCGCGTACATCAGGACGCAGGGCGATGTCGGCTTTCATTTCGCCGTCCACGATAAGGTCCGGGTATTTCTCATGCAGTATTTCCACGGCACGGGCAACCTTCAGTGATTCGGCCTGCGTGTCGGTCCCGAAATTGGAATTGGAAAGCAGGGCTATTACCGGTTCTATACCGTAACGGCGCACCTCCTCTGCCGTCAGCGCCGCTATGTCGGCAAGCTGTTCGGCGGTGGGGGAGTCGTTGATAGCCGTGTCGGCGAAGAACATCGGACCCTGCGTGGTAGTCACTATGTGCATAGCCGCGAGGGTCTGCCTGCTGCGGCCGAACACTTCTTTGACAGGCTCCAGCGCCTTGGTGTAACGGCGGCTGTAACCTATTACGGCTGCATCCGCTTCGCCCTCTTCCATTGCCATAAGTGTGAACCAGTCGCGCTGTTTCATGTTTTTCAGGGCTTCGGCCGGGCTGAGTCCGCGGCGACCCATAAGGTCCAACGCACGCCGGGCGAACCTTTCGCGGCGCGCGGCTTCCGCGTCTGTCCGGAAGTCTAGAATCTCCACCTGCGACAGGTCGAGGTGGTTTTCCCGTGCGATTTCGTCTATCTCGTGGCGTTCGCCGACCAGAACCGGAATCAACAGCTCCTCCGAAGCGAGCGATACGGCGGCTTTGATCGTGTTTTCCGTATCACCTTCGCTGAACAGTACGCGGCGCTTGGGAGCGTTGACAGCCATACTGCGGATTCGGCGCAGCAGTTTGCTGTCGCGTCCCATCCTCTTTTCGAGGCTGTCGCGGTATGCGTCCCAGTCCGTGATTACGTGCCTTGCCACACCGGACTCGATTGCGGCCTTGGCCACGGCTACCGAAATGGACGAGATAAGGCGCGGGTCGAGCGGCTTTGGGATCAGGTAATCCCTGCCGAACTTAATCGGTGTGCTGCCGTATGCTGTGGCTACGATATCGGGCACCGGTTCTTTTGCCAGTTCGGCCAGCGCACGGGTGGCTGCAATTTTCATCTCCTCGTTTATCTTGGTTGCCCTTACATCCAGGGCGCCCCGGAATATGTACGGGAATCCGAGCACGTTATTCACCTGGTTGGGATAATCCGAGCGGCCGGTGGCGAAGATAATATCGGGCCGCGCCGCCATGGCCGCCTCGTACGATATCTCCGGGTCGGGATTGGCGAGGGCCATCACTATCGGGTTTTCAGCCATCGACCGTACCATTTCGGGCGTCAGCACGTCTGCCACTGAAAGGCCCAGGAACACGTCGGCTCCCACGAGTGCCTCTTCGAGCGTGTTTACGGGCAGTTTGGTGGCGAATGCCTTTTTCGACTGGTTCAGGTCCTGCCGGGCGGTATTGATAACGCCTTTGCTGTCGCACATAATCATGTTACCGGGCCGGATACCTACCGTCAGGTAGAGCTTGGCGCACGATACGGCCGCCGCCCCGGCTCCGTTCACCACTACCCGAACCTGTGAGATATCTTTCCCTACCAGCTCCAGGGCGTTAAGCAGTGCTGCGGCCGAGATAATAGCCGTCCCGTGCTGGTCGTCGTGCATGACCGGTATGTCGAGTTCCTGCTTGAGCCGTTCCTCTATTTCGAAACATTCCGGCGCCTTTATATCCTCAAGGTTTATACCTCCGAACGTTGGCGAGATATTCCTCACGGTCTCGATAAACTTGTCCACATCTCCGGTGTCCACCTCTATGTCGAAAACGTCTATATCCGCGAAAGTTTTGAACAGCAGTCCTTTGCCTTCCATAACGGGCTTACCTGCCATCGCGCCTATATTCCCGAGCCCGAGAACGGCAGACCCGTTTGATATTACGGCCACAAGGTTACCCTTAGCTGTATATTTATATGCGTCTTCAGGGTTTTTCTCTATCTCGAGGCATGGCGCTGCCACCCCGGGCGAGTAGGCCAGCGACAGGTCGTGCTGCGAACTGTACGGCTTGGTGGGTACCACCTCTATCTTACCCGGCCTGCCTTCGCTATGGTATTGCAGGGCCTCTTCCTTAAGGTTTTTGGTATTTGATTTCATTCTGTGTGCGTTTGTTAAAACAGGCTAAATTTACAGAAATGTTTTCGGAAAATGTTACGGTCCGTATCGGTTTTTACCATCGCGTTATATTTAGAACAACTATCCGGCTCTTTGTCTGAATTGTTATATTTGCATTTTACTAATTTACGCCACCGACGAAATGAAAAGGTATCCGAAACTCAACCTGCCCCCGTGCCGTCTCCGCATCGACCGCGATGCCTGCGGCGAGGTGCGGGTATGGGATGAAGTCCGTGCCGTTTGGCTGGTGCTGACTCCCGAGGAGTGGGTGCGGCGGCATGTGTGCGGCTATCTGACCGGTCATGCGGGTGTTCCGGCGGCGTGCATAGTTCAGGAATATCCTGTGCAGGTCTCGGGCATGCCCCAGCGGGCCGATATAGTGGTTCATGACCGTAAAGGCCGTCCCTTATTGCTGGTGGAATGCAAATCAGTTGACATCCGACCCGACAATACGGTTTACGCCCAGGCGGTCCGCTATAATGCAGTCATCGGTGCGAATTATATTATGATTACCAACGGCCTGTCCCATTTTGTTTTCAGCCGGTCACCGGACGGTGAGTATACCCGGTGCCCCGATTTCCCGGACTTATCCGGGTATTTCAAAGCCTGAGCGGCCGCATTCCCGGCCGGATTTATTCCGAACTCCGGTCCAAACCGTCCAACAATAAAAATACCCGGGCACCCCCGGGTATTGTTTTGAAAAACCGCTTTATCTATGGGATCCTCCTATATCAACGTCGCACGGGCCTAAACCCTCCGAGCTGCCGTACCTTAGTTACTAACAACCTTCCGAAAGGACGGTTCTCGTATAGGATATGCCAATCGAATTCGGATAATATACTATTCCGTCCTCTTCCTCTTCGCCGCTGCAAAGATCATCGTCATCATCCCCTTCATCACCGCCTTCTCCATCTTTATCGTCTCCCGCGCTACGGGAGATACCCGCGGCCCCGGACGCTGTATAACCGAAGGTTTCACCTTCAGTATCATCCCCTACCGGGAATACGTCGTCCCGCATATGGATGCGGTAAGTTATGCCTTCCCGGTCCCAAATGTACTCCCTTTCGAGGGTACCGTCCGTCCCGACATATATTTCTTCCTCGCATCCCAGCCTCCGGCATAATTCCACGAATGTGCTGCTCAAAACGTACTCCTGCCCGTCGGTGGCTTCATCCGGAATTTCCCAAATATAACCCGGGAACTCGGCCACCTCATCCAGTTGGTTATCGTCGAAAATATATAGCGTGATACCGTTGCGTCCGGAAAGAAAGTGAGGGGTGACCGGGTCCACACCTGTTCTCTGGTCCCGCATGTGGAACCTGGTCATGCCGTGCATCTCTTCCAGCCGATTGCGGACACTATGGCTGTCCATACCGAAATCCACCCCGAACAGGTCGCTGTGGAACTTCTCCTCCCTGATGGTTTCGCGGCGTTCCACCAGGTTATTATCGACGGTCACATAGGCCTCCACCCTCATCCCGTCCTCGTAAACAAAGCCGGGTTCGACGAGCGGAAAATATGTCTTGATGATTAGGTCCGACGAGTTGGAACTTTCGTCTACGTTCCGGCTGTCGTAATTCGCATTGTCTATTGTCCACTGTACGGAGGTATGGACGTTCGACGTGGCTTTTATTACCACCGACACAACCGGCTGTTTAACCGTGAATGTGTCCACCAGCGTGTAGTACCTGCGTACGAGAAAATCCTCTGGGTTGTCCCACGTGGCCACCCCGTAACGGTCGAAGTTCAGCCCCGGCTCGGAATCGGTTTCCGGCTCCTTATCGGACGAGCACGCCAGCAGGGCCGCAAGGGCTGCGATGGTGGCTATCCGGGAGAGAATCTTCATTGTTGACAATTTTACGGGACTCTACAAAAATACAAAAATATGTTCAATTGATACCGTGTTAACGGACCGTATAGCGTATTGGTACCTCCGATATACCGTGCATAATTCGCCGCGAACCGCATCAACGTCCATACGCCCCCACCTTTCAGCCAATAGGTTTGCCCCGCAGCCCCCCTATGGTCATATTATATCCTCCCGGTTGCAGGTAAAGATAGACGCTCCTCGGAACAGGCCGCATTCGCGCCGGCCTTACCGTCTCGGTTTTACGGGCGCCGTCCCAAAACGAAAGGCCGCCCGCGGAAACTCCGCGGGCGGCCGGGTGCAAAAATCAAAAAACGGTTATCGAAAAGCTTTCCCCAAAGCTCATGATTCGGTTACATTTTTTTCGGATTCAGAAGCTGCATCAGGTATTCGTCCAGCCACCCGGCCGTAGTCCTTACCCATTCACGTTTGACGCCCACCGTTAGAAAACCTTTACTGCGGAACAGGTGAATACTTTCCGTATTGTCGAACAGTATATTGCAGTACAACTGGTTCAGGTTAAGTATCATGAAACTGTACCTGATTACTATCTGCAAGGCATTTGACGCGTAGCCCTGGCATTTGTCCTTTTTGTCGTAAATGAGCACCCCCACGCCCGCCCGGCGGTTGTAAGGGTCTATATCGAACAAGTCGATGCAACCCACCGGCCGGTCTTCCTGCTTCTCTTCTATGATAAGGCGCAACTGGCGCGTTTCGAAGATATCGTATTTCTGGGCGTCGATAAACTGCCTCAGTATATGCCTGGAAAACGGCGCTATGGTGTTACTGACCTTCCATACGTTGGTGTCGTTTTCCCGTTTGTATAGTATGTCTACGTCCTCGGGTTCCAGCGCCCTCAGCCTCACGATGTCCGATTCCAGCAGATTGGTCATTTTACAGTCCTATTATGTTGTTCCTTATTAGCATTGCCGCTCCCAGCGCTCCGGCGTTCTGGTCCATTTGCGAGAGCCGGAATTTGGTGTCCTTATATACAAGGTTGAGCGAGTATTTGTTGGTGGCGGCCTTCATCGGGAGCATCACATAATCGCCCGCCCGCTAAAGGTAACCGCCCACGATTACAAGCTCCGGGTAGAAAAAGTTGATAAGGAAATCAACACTCTTGCCAATTTTCTCGCCCGCTTCCTCTATAAGTTCGATACATAGCGTGTCGTCGTTCTTCGCGGCTTCGATAATATCATCTATGTGTATCGTTTCACCTTCCGAATGTTTGCCGCGCAGGACGGTGTTTACCCCGCTCTCGATCATGGAGCCTATTTTCTTCTCCAGCGCGATGCCGGACACCTCGGTCTCCAGGCACCCCTTCTTACCGCACGCGCAGATTATTTCGTTCTCGAAAAACGGCGTGTGCCCGAACTCGCCGGCGAACCCGCTCTTACCGTAATAAAGTTTACCGTCCATTATCACCCCGATGGCCACACCACGACCCAGGTGGAGGTAGATCATATTCTTCTCGTCGCGGATATTGCCCGAGAAGTATTCCGCATAACACCATGCGCGCGTATCGTTCTCCAGCAGGACGCGAATGCCGACCCGCTTCTCTATTATCTCCCTTAGCGGTTGCTCGGTCGACGTGAAGTATTTATAGCTTCGGCCCGAGACCGGATTGACCCGGCCGGCGATGCAGACTCCCATCCCGAGGATTTTACTCGAATCTATTCCGCTTCCGGCGATAAACCGTTCGATTCCGAGGTAGATTCGCTCCAGCGATTTGTTGTTGTCGGCCAGCTCGAAATCGGTATCCGTTTCGGTCTTTATTATGTTGTTCTTCAGGTCGGTTATTACATAGTGCAGCCTGTCGCGGCTGATGTCCACGCCCACGAAATAGATGGCCGAGTTTGCCAGACCGAAAATGTTGGGCCTGCGGCCGCCCGGAGTTTCTACCTTACCGTTGTCCGTAACGATATCCTCTGCCACAAGATCGCCCACCAGTTTCGTAATGGTCGGAATACTTATATGCAACTCTTTCGATAGTTCGGCGAGCGTACATTCTCCGTTCACCGCCATGTATGCGATGATATTCCTTTTGATAAGGTTGTTCTTGTGCGAAATCCCTTTCGCTACATCGTCCTCATGGCGGTTGAAGAATTCTTTGAGTGTGGTCATATCCTCGTTCCTCCCGAATTACGGTATTTTCCGGGAAATTAATATTGAAGGCAAATATAAAAATTTAATTTAATAAATACCTCTATATACATATAT
>JAJQCA010000005.1 GCA_021202985.1 Alistipes sp. | reverse complement strand
GTCCCTGCCACACGGTCCCTGCCATCCGGTCCCTGCCACACGGTCCCGGCCATCCGGTTCCCGCCACCCGGTCCCTGTCGCGCGGTCCCGGCCATGCAGTTCCGGCTACCCCGCCCCCGGCGGGTCCCACGCCTGTCTCGGACAACTGATGGCGCGGAGTAAGTTTCACAAAAAAGGATGGGCGATATCGCCCATCCTTTTTACTTTCCGCAGACTTCAGCCGGCAACCGTGTAGTTCGCCTAAGAGATGCGGTTCACTACTCTTCCTTGTCTTTCATATTGGTGAAGACGTTGGTAACGTCGTCGTCGTCCTCGAGTTTCTCTATGAGTTTGTTGATGGATTCGCGCTGCTCGGGGGTGACTTCCTTGCTGTCGGTGGGGATGCGTACGAACTCCCCGCTCACGATTTCGAGGTTATTGTCCTCCAGGTATTTCTGTATAGCACCGTACGATTCGAACGAGCCGTAAATCTGGATGTTCCCCTCCTCGTCGCTGAACAGCTCGTCCACGCCGAAATCTATCATCTCCAGCTCCAGTTCTTCGAGGTCCAGCTCGTCCGGCGCCTTGAATTTGAAAACACACTTATGGTCGAACAGAAAGCTGAGGCTGCCGCTCGTGCCCAGCGAGCCGCCGCATTTGTTGAAATAACTGCGGACGTTGGCTACCGTGCGGGTGGTGTTGTCCGTTGCGGTTTCGACCACCACGGCTATACCGTAAGGGCCGTATCCCTCGTATACCATCTCCTTGTAATCGGCTGTATCTTTAGACACGGCGCGTTTTATAGCCCGCTCGATATTGTCCTTGGGCATGTTCTCCGCCTTGGCGTTCTGGATAAGAACCCTCAGGCGTGTGTTGGCCGACGGGTCGGGACCTCCTGCCTTAACTGCTATCTCGATCTCCTTGCCGAGTTTGGTGAAAACCCGGGCCATATTGCCCCACCGCTTCATCTTGCGTGCCTTACGGTATTCGAATGCCCTTCCCATATTATTTGATTACGTGAGTTTTAACTTGGGTTCTCTCAGATTGCGTGCAAAGTTAAAATCTTTTCACATAATAGGCAAAAAATATTATTTTTGCCTTTCCCGCCGGCCGCGGCCCGGATGTTTGGTCGCAGGGTTGTGCGGAGGCGTATCGGGATAGAAATTTAAGGACAGGATGCAGGAAGTTATAGAGAAAGCCGTGGAGGTACTGCGCCGGGGCGGGTTGATACTTTACCCTACGGATACGGTGTGGGGTATCGGGTGCGACGCCACCAACTCGGCTGCGGTGGAGAAGGTTTATGCCCTGAAAGGGTCGCAGGATAAAAAGAGAATGCTGGTGCTGGTGGATACGGTCGACAACGTGTCGCGGTATACGGGCCGGGTTCCCGAGGTGGCGTGGCAGTTGATGGAATTTGCCACGGGTCCACTCACGCTGATTCTGCCCGGTGCGTGCGGCGTTGCGCCGGAGCTTGTCCCGGAGGAGAATACGCTCGGGGTGAGGGTTCCCGACCATGAGTTTTGCCGCTCCCTGTTGCGGAAATTTCGCCGGCCGCTGGTCTCCACCTCCGCTAACTTTTCGGGCGAAGCCTCGCCGTGTCGTTTCGGTGAGATAAACCGGGGGATTATCGACGGGGTCGATTATGTAATCCCGCAGCAGTATGAGAAAGGGGCTACCGGTAAGCCGTCGTCGATAGTTTCGATCGGCCCCGGCGGGGAGGTGAAAGTGATTCGGGAATAGGTACGGGCTGGTATCCTTAGTATATGTTGACGGAAAAATAAAAGCCGGAGTCATCCAGTTATGTGAGGTTCAGCATTTTATTTAACGGCCACATATACCGAGTTACGCCTTCCGCGAAAGTAAGCTTATGGGCGCTCGCTCTTTCGTCGGTTCACTGTGTTCGGAATGACTAATTGATATGTCATCCTGAGTGAAACGAAGGATCTGTATTTATCCCGGCAGGTACATTTTAAGACAATGGAAAAAAAGACGATAACGCCTATCCAGAAACGATTCGCAGACGCGGATATCCTGGGTCATGTAAACAATGTAAACCTCCAGCACTATTTCGATGTGGGTAAGAGCGACTGGTTCCGCTCGGTATTGGGAGTGGAAGATTTTTGGGAAGGTGAGGGCATCATCACGGCCGCTACCCGCACGTCGTACCTCGCGCAGACCCGCCTTCAGGACGAAGTGGCGGTGGAGACGGCTATTGAAAAAGTAGGTACCAAAAGTTTCACGCTTGCCCAGCGTATAGTGGGGTGTGACGACGGCGCGGTACGGGCCGAAAGCAGCAGCGTTATGGTGGCGTTCGATTTCACCCGTCAGGTGTCTATCGGGATTCCCGCCGCCTGGAAGGAAAAAATGGAAGATGCTTTGTAATATTTGATACAATAACCGGGCCCTTGTATACTCATCAATCGTGGAAACACCTTAAAATTATCGTAATGCTGTCGGGACCGATAATATCATCGGAATGCCGTTGACCTCGAGTTTAAGCGGCGAAACCGTACCCGAAAAAGATAATATTACACGGGATGTGCCCGGGTTCTTAATCTCTCCGCGACACCTGCCGCTGTCGTTGAACAGTACCAGCTCGATTTCCCGCCCGGCTGACGTTTACCTGTGAGGATATCGTTAACGCCTTGTTTATCCCCGTCACGGTTCACCGGAATAAAAAAATGCGGCTTCCACCGGGGAAGCCGCATTTTTGCCTGTGCCGGGAGGCGTTCAGACCTTTTTGAATACGAGAACCGTCCGGCCGCCACTCAGAAGCAAGAGGGTGTTGCCGTCCACCCGGTAACCGTCCACGGTGTCGAGAACGCGCAGGAAGCGGTCTTCCGACTGCTGGTCGGAACATAACATCCGGGTCCCGGCCGCTCCTTCGAACGAGAGCGAGCCGCTCGGCGCGGAGGTGTAACCGCCCATAATGCGGTTGCAGTCGCCCATGCCGGAAAACCGGCCGTCCGAACCGAACTGTAACGAGTATTTTTCGCCCGTGGCCGCGAACGATTCGCCTTCTATCTGCATCAGCTGCCAGCCGTTGGTGGTGAGAGAACCGGCGCCTTTGGTCCTGTTCCTGCATGAACAGCATGCCGCTAGCGTAACTGCCAGGGCCGCAATGGTAAATAACTTTATAACTTTCATCTTATTTCTGGTTTTATCGGTTACGCGGAGAGGATTTGACGCTGCTTCGGTAGTGGAGGGTGAAGCTGTTGCCGGTGCCGGTGAGTTCGAGTTTCTCGTCCGTGGCTTCGTACGAGGTCACCTTCTCGAGACGGTAGAGGTAATCGGTTTCGAAGTCCATATTGAAGCACCACATCTGGGTTGTGGCAAGGCGGCTCATTCCTATCTGGTCGTGCGCCTCGGTTTCGTAAAAGCCGTTGAATGTGTTGCATCCCGCATTGCCGTAGACCCGGCTGGAGTCGGCGAAAACAATATACACGTCGTCGGGAACGCTCAGGACGGCCTCCCTCTCATGGTCGACGATGCTTTCCAGTACCCACTCGTTCGAGATAAGGGCTTTATAGTTGCTGTTCGTGTCGTTGCACGATGCCATTGCCAAAAGGGCCAGCGACGCTGCGGCTAAGCTAAAAATTACTGTTCTCATTTTTCGATTTTGGTATGTGTTTTTCTTTTTATACGTAAATTTGGTACCGGAAAGTAAATATAAAGTTATGAAAAAAATCATAAACACTGCCGGTGCGCCCAAGGCGGTCGGTCCCTACTCGCAGGCCGTCGAGGCGGGCGGTACGTTGTACGTCTCGGGCCAGCTCCCGGTTGACCCGTCGGACGGCTCGGTACCCGACACGATAGAGGGCCAGACACTGCAATGCCTCCGTAACGTGGAGGCCATCCTTACCGAGGCGGGTTATACGCGTGCGGACGTGGTCAAATCCACGGTACTTCTCGACGATATAAGCAACTTCGGTGCCATGAATGAGGTCTACGCCTCGTTCTACGCGGAGCCGTTCCCGGCCCGGGTCTGCTACCAGGTGGCCCGTCTTCCCATGGGCGTGAAGGTGGAAATCGAAACCGTCGCCGTCAAGGGGTAGATGTTTCCGCCGCCCGGCGCGTTGCGTGGCGGCTGTTGAATTTTGTGTGGTGGATACGGTGAAGGGTGGCCTCCGCATCAACTATGCAGTTCATAACGACATCCATCTGGAAGGCTTAATTTCCCATTCTAAAGCAAAGAGCCGGAAGATTATCTTCCGGCTCTTACTTTTAGAATGGTACGCAGTCCTAACAACCGCAGCCGCAGCTGCCGGAATTTTCACCGTGGCCTCCGCATGAGTCGTCCGAGCAGTCCGAACAGTCGCAACCGCCGTGGGCGGCAGCCATGCCTTGCGTAAGGTCCTCTTCGGTGGCTTCGCGCACGCCGATAATCTCACCCGAGAAGTTGAGCGTCTTGCCGGCCATCGGGTGGTTGAAATCCATGGTAACGGTATCGGACGATACGTTTTTCACCGTACCGATAAGGTGCTGTCCGTCGGCGGTGCTCATCGGAATCTGGTTGCCTACAGACAGAAGGCCGTCCTCTATGTTACCGTCAATCATGAACACATTCTTGGGAAGGTCCGTAACGGCTTCTGAAATTATTTCCCCGTAGCCTTCGCTGGCCGGGAGGGTGAATTCGAACTTATCGCCCGGCTCCAGACCCTTTATGTTTTCTTCGAATTTAGGCAAGAGGTATCCGGCCCCGTATACGAATTCCAGCGGCCTTTCCGCGCTGGTGCTGTCCACAACCTGGCCGTCCACGGTAAGTTTATATGACAGTGATACGAATGTTTTGTCTCCGATTTTCATTATGATAATTTATAGTAAAATAGCGCTTTATCGTTTGAAGATACAAATATAATGCAATAAACCGGAGGCGCAAGCCTGTCGGTAAATAAGTAAAAGAACGGCAGAGCTATGTAAAATGCACGAGAGTTACCCCGTTGTGCCGCCGCTGCACCAGGATTCCGGGAAGTAACGGATGGACCGAACTCCGTTCATACCGTACGGCGGTCCGGATAGATGTAGAAGCAGGTTGAGATATGCCGGGATTTCCTTACGGGCGGTGGCAACTGTTGCCGTTTCCCATCGGCAGACCCTTCTTAACTCACGGGCCCCTTCGCGCAGGCGGACTGATCAGGTTTCGACCCGGCCATAAAAAGCCCCCGCACCCGGCGGTGCAGGGGGCTCATATTAAATGGCGTGGCGCCTATTCGCCGAACCCTTCGTAGAGTGCCGTGTTTACCGGACAGAGGTTCCTGTCGCCGTAACCGGCGTCTATCTTCGAGACGAAGGGAAAGAATTTGCTTTCACCCACCCAATCCAGCGGGAAAGCCGCCTTTTCGCGGCTGTACGGGTGGGGCCACTCTCCGGCTATTTCGCGGGCGGTGTGCGGGGAGTTCACCACGGGGTTGTTCTTCTCGCCTGCGGCGGCGGCTTCTTCGCATTCCCGTTTGATGGCTACCATAGCCTCTATGAAACGGTCCAGCTCCTTTTTCGACTCGCTCTCAGTCGGCTCAATCATAAACGTGTCGTGGACCGGGAACGAAAGGGTCGGGGCATGGAATCCGTAGTCCATCAGCCTGCGGGCAATGTCGCCCGCTTCCACGCCGTAGTCCTTGCGGAAGTTCTGGAGGTCCAGTATCATTTCGTGGCCGACGCGGCCCCTTTCGCCGGTGTAGAAAGTGCGGAACTCCGCCTCGAGGGCTTTGGACATGTAGTTGGCATTGACAATGGCCGCCTCGGTGGCTTTGCGCAGCCCCTCGCCGCCCAGCATTTTGATGTAGGCGTAGGTGATGGGCAGCAGCAGCGGACTGCCGTAGGGCGCCGACGCCACGGCGGTGATACCCTCGTCGCCGCCGGCCTCGCGCACAAGTGGATGCGAAGGGAGGAACGGGGCCAGGTGCCTGGCCGCGCATATCGGGCCGACGCCCGGGCCGCCGCCTCCATGGGGCATCCCGAATGTCTTGTGAAGGTTGAGGTGGCAGATATCGGCACCGATGTAGCCCGGGTTGGTCAGGCCGACCTGCGCGTTCATGTTCGCGCCGTCCATATAAACCTGCCCGCCAGCGTCGTGGATTATGTCGATTATTTCCCGTATACTGCTCTCGAACACCCCGTGGGTGGAGGGGTAGGTTATCATTGCCGCGCACAGTTCGCTGGCGTGTTCTTCGGCTTTTTGGCGGAGGTCGTCCACGTCGATATTTCCGTTCGCGTCGCACTTGACAACCACAATACGCATACCGGCCATCGCGGCTGTGGCGGGGTTGGTGCCGTGTGCCGAGGCCGGGATAAGAACGATATTGCGGTAACCCTGTCCGCGGCTCTGGTGGTAGGCCCTAATTACCATCATTCCGGCATACTCGCCCGCGGCTCCCGAATTGGGCTGGAGCGAAGTGGCGACGAAGCCGGTAATAACCGCGAGGTCTTTTTCGAGGTTCTCGATAAGCTCCATGTACCCTTCCGCCTGACCGAGAGGGGCGAAGGGGTGCATGTTACCGAAGCCCGACAGGCTGAGGGGCATCATCGCCGCGGCCGGATTGAGCTTCATGGTGCAGGAGCCGAGCGATATCATGCTGTCCGCCAGAGAGATGTCGCGCCGTTCGAGCCTTTTGATGTAGCGCATCAGCTCGGTTTCGGTGCGGTAAAGCCCGAACGCCGGGCTGTCGAGCAGCGGCGAGGTGCGCCTGAGCGCAGCCGGGATGGCGCTTGCGGTATTTTTAGCGGCCTTGGGAGCCTTCCTGCCCTCGGCTTCGGCGAAAATTGCCAGTACGGTGTCGGTCTCCTCAGCGGTCGTCACCTCGTCGAAGCTCATCCTTACCCGGTTGTCGTCCGGGTAGAAGAAGTTAATGCCTTCGCGAAGGGCTATGTCCTGTATTACGGCCGCTTCTGCGGTGACCTCGAGTGTGTCGAAAAACTCTCCGTGCGCCGGTTCGTAACCGAGAGCTTTAAGACCCTCGGCCACCTTTACCGCCGCGTCGTGGATGTGTGTAGCGATTCGTACGATGCCCTCCCGCCCGTGGTAAACCGCGTAGAAACCCGCCATGGAGGCCATCAGGGCCGAGGCGGTGCAGATATTGGAGGTCGCCTTTTCGCGTTTGATATGCTGTTCGCGGGTCTGCAGGGCCATCCTCAGGGCTTTGTTCCCCAGCCGGTCGACCGACACGCCGATAATACGGCCCGGCATATTCCGTTTGAACGCCTCCGTAGTGGCGAGGTAGCCCGCGTGAGGACCGCCGAATCCCATCGGGATACCCATCCGCTGGGTGTTACCCACCGCTATGTCCGCCCCCCACTCGCCGGGAGGTTTCAGAAGAGCGAGGGCCATAATATCGGAAACGGCTGTTATAAGCGTGCCCTTGTCATGGGCCTCGCTGGCGAAATCGGTGTAGTCGCGCACCTGTCCGTCCGCGGCCGGGTACTGCACGATAACCCCGAATTCGCGTCCGGTAAATTCGTAGGTGCGGAAGTCCTCCCGCACTATCTCTATCCCTGCCGGTTCGCTGCGCGTGAGCAGCACATCGAGCGTCTGGGGGAAGATATTCTCGTCCACGAAAACCACGTTACGGCCCTCTTTCACCGCGTCGCGGCTGCGCAGCGCGTACATCATCAGCATTGCTTCGGCCGCCGCCGTACCCTCGTCCAGAAGCGAACAGTTCGATATCTCCATACCGGTCATACTCACCACCATCGTCTGGAAGTTGAGCAGCGCCTCCAGCCTGCCCTGCGATATCTCGGCCTGATAGGGCGTGTAGGAAGTATACCACGACGGGTTCTCGAACACGTTGCGCATAATTGGCGCGGGGGTGGCAGTCGGGTAATAGCCCATGCCGATAAAGGAGCGGTACTGGCTGTTGCGCGAGGCAAGCCCCTCGATATGGGCGGCGAACTCGTGCTCGCTCATCCCCACGGCCGGAAGGTCGAGCGGTTTTCGCAGCAGGATATTCTGCGGGATGACCTCCGAGATAAGTTCTTCTACCGACCCGACGCCGATAGTCTCCAGCATGGAGGGAAGGTCGTCGGGTGAAATGCCGATATGGCGGTCTGAAAATTTGTCCTGTGACATATCTGTTTACGGTATATAACGGTGAATTGATTTCTGCTTCGGTGCGGGTTATAAAAAAACGGATGCCGCTTTGTAAAAGTTACGAAAAATAAACGGTCCCACAAAATTAGTTAGATTTTGTAATCGTCAAACATAGGAGCGCCCCGACTTATCAATATATTACCGACAGTAGTGCGGAGGGAAGCAGGGGCCGGCCCCGGTGCGGGACGGTTATTGGGGGATTCCCTAAGTGAGACCGTAGCAGCCACGGACATTTACCCGTGTTTCCGCCTCCTTATGCACAACAATAAAATGTGGGTAAACAGCCCGGACGGGATTGGGTATCCGGTAATCCTCCCGTACGGGATTCGGTGTCCGATAATCCTCCCGGCCGTGTAGTTATAATTTCCGGATAAGGACGGGTTGCCGGATTGACGGAAAAGCACGTCGACGTAAAAACGTACGGTCGGGCAGGTGTCCCGGCATTCAATCCGGCAGTTGGCTCCGGTCTTTTATTTAATGATGTGATACGTCCCGGATCAATCGAGCGCCCACCCGGCATTGGTTTCGAGGTACTTCCCGAGTGGGGGATTGACTCCGCCTACACGGGCGATGAACAGTTTAAGCTCCCCGGGGTCGCAACCGGGAATGGCATTGAGCCGTACAATGAGTGCGGAGAGGGCTTCGCCCAGGTAGGCGGCGCTGTAAGGACCACGGTGCTCCCGTACCCGTTCGAGAATCGTGTCCATCAACCGGCCGGGGTCCCACAGCGGGCGGAAACCGGTGGCGCGAAGGTTGGCTGCTGCGGTCATAACGGCGGTGAACATTAACAGGCTGGAGGTTCCGCCGCGGAGCCACCCGAAAATAACGTCCTGTGCGACATGGGTTTTCGAAAGAAGAGACGCAGCGGCGTTCGAGGCCAGCTCCGTGGTGGTGATTCCTCCGCCCCAGAACGGCAGTTCTTCACAGGTAACGGTTGCCGGGTCGGCAACCAGGTAAGCCGCGAGCCGCAACTCCCTCACATCGTGCGGGTATATATGAAGGGCAAGGGCGTGGTCGGGGGCGAAATCCCGGGCGATTGCGCGGATATCGGCGAGGCTTACCCCGTAGTTGAGGCCGTATACCATTCCTTTTTCGGCCATCGACCCGGCTACGGCACCGTTCATCTCACGGCGAAGCCGCGCGGTAAGTTCGCGTGCTTTATTTGCTGTTTCCGGCTCCATCCCGCCCATACGACCTTCGGCGGCCAACGGTTACTTCCCTAAAACGGTTTCGCCGAACTGGAATATCGGCAGCCTCCGGGCGGTGAGCTGGCGGGTGCCGTCCATAACGCGGCAGTCTGTCCAGCGGGCTATGCGGACGAACGTGCCGGATTTCTTATCCGAGCGCGGCACGGCGGCCACGGACTGTTCGGGCGTAAGGGTGAGCACGACTGGCGCCGCGCCCAGGTCGCTGTCCGGGAGCAGGCCTTCCTCTGGTGAGAAACGGCAGACGGTGTAATTGGTCTTCCCGGCTTCCGGCACCACCTCTATTATTTCCGTATAGGTCTCTTTGTAGCTCTTGCCCATAAACAGCGAAACGTATTCTTCCTCCATGCGGGCCAGCTCTTCCAGTGCCGCCTGCATACCTGCGCCGTAAACATGTTCGCCGGCCTCGCCCGAAACAAGGTCGAAGCGGCGCCTGCGCAGGGTGTATATGGTACCCGCGGCATCCTGTGCCATGGCTTCGGCCGATTTTTCGGCCAGCGAGGTACGGTCTATCGGGAATTTGACGAAGTCGGTGGGGTTGTAAACGTTCGGATTCACCGTCAACTCGCCGCCGGCCGGTGTTGCCGCATCGTCGAATGCGAACTCCGTGACATGGAGCGAGGCGCCCGTGATATCATAACTCACGCGCGGACTGAGCGGAGCCATCGCACCCAGGAATTTCTGGGCGTACCGGGCGTACGGGCCGGGTATGACAGTCTCTTTTTCGACCGTAACGGCAACTTTGACCGCGGTAAGCGGAAGGACGCTCTCGCCGTATTCCAGCGGATAGACGGTCGGGTTCTGCGCCTGAACAGCCACGGAAGCAAGCCCCAGCGCGACGGCGGATATAAGAACGTGTATTTTTTTCATGGCTTATACTGTGTGTTGTGGAAACAAATTTAGTGATTTTTCAGAATTTGAGGTAAAACTCCCGGGTCAGTGTCCGGTATTCTTCGGTATAATTGAGCGGGGAGGTCTCTATGACGAGAGTTTCGGCGGGGGGCGTGTCGACGGCAGGGCGCGGCCCGGAACGGAATTCGAGCAGCGACCGTTTCGGTGGCGAGGTCGGGGTGGTGCGTACGTCGGTGCGGCGAATGAGTCCGAATCCCCCGAGGTCGGCCGAAATTATGTAGTCCGTCGCCTTCTCTGCGGGAACGATAAGGGCCAGCAATGTTCCCGGGCGGGACAGGGCGGCCGTGCAGCGGAAGAGTTCTTCGCGGTCGAGTGAAGTGTCGTGGCGGGCGAGGACGCGTCCGCGGTCCGGAGGAAGGAGGGACGAGGTGAAATAGGGAGGGTTGCAGACGATAAGGTCATAAGGCGAGGACGGCTCGACGGCCGGTTCCGGGTCGGAATCAAGGCCGGCCTTTGCGGTGGGCCGGGGCCCGTGGTCGGTAAATTGGACAGTTCCGGGTGTTAGTGGGAAGACGCCGGGTCCCGTGGTTTTATTTGTGCCGGTGTTGGTGTCGGCATGGGTATCGGAGGTGGTGTTTGTATGGGTATCGGTGTCGGGGGCGGTGCTGGTATTGGTGCCGTTGGTGCCGTTGCCAGTGTCGGTATAGATGTAGATGTCCGGGGCAGGGCAGGTGCTGGTGTGTGTCTCGGGGATTGGGCTGGTGCCGGTATTGGCTTCGGTG
>JAJQCA010000036.1 GCA_021202985.1 Alistipes sp. | reverse complement strand
CATTTGTGATGCCGTACTCGAGGGTGAGCTGGCCCGCGAGTTTCTCCACCTGCACGTCGTGCCGCCCCATGGCATGCACCGTGGCCTCTATGCGCCGGTAACCGGATGCCGGGTCGTCGGTACTTCGCAGGGCACGTACCTGCATATGCCGGTCCCCCGATGCCGTGTTGACTATCATCATACGGACGCGGTTTTCCGACTGTTCACGGCACCGTATATTTAAGATATAGACGATTTCGGAGCCGGCTTCGGCGATACCGTGCGATTCGAGACGGTCGCCGAGGGGCCGCAGCAGGCAGTTGGCCGCTACGATAAACGCCACCAGCACCGAAGCCTGCACAAGCAGTCCGGTGCCGGTCATGGCGCCTACGGCGGCCGAGCACCAGATTGTGGCGGCCGTGTTGAGTCCCCGTACCGAGTAGGCGTCTTTGATTATAAGGCCCCCGCCGAGGAACCCGACCCCCGTAACTATCTGTGAAGCCACACGCGACGGGTCCCCGCTGTCGCCTGTCAGCGAGAGCGACAACAGGATAAAGGCGGCGGAACCCGTCGAGACGAGGGTGTTCGTCCGCAGGCCCGCGTTCTTTTGCCTAAGTTGCCGTTCGGCCCCTATTGCCGCACCGAGCACGAAAGCGAGCGCCAGTCTCATTATGTAGTCCTGCATAGGCATAGTCTCGGGTTTTTTTCGGTTCAACAATCTGTATTACTTCGGCCGGACGGTTCACGGCCTTTCCGGGCCGGGGACGGGATGTGAAATGTGCCCGGTTTACAGGTTATCGCACCGGCAGGAGCTTTCCGCCAGTGCGCAATTGTATGTATGGTCCGGTTTTCCGGTCCGGCCGGGTTAACCTCCTTTCGGGCTGACCGGCAGGGAGGGGGCCCGCCCCGGTTCGGTATAGCCCCGGCGTTACTTGCGGAATCGAAAAGGATAACCGAGCCTGCCGTATCCACACCACCCGCATCATTCCCGCCTTTAACCCGGTTGAGCGGTTTTACGGCTCCCGGCCCCGCGGCCGTTTGATTAAAGCTGTCCTTTAACCGACCGCCTTAATTGATCCCCGTATTATCTCCATAAACACGGGTTAATTATCCGGCCTGCTTACGGACGTACAAAGTTACGGCCGCCGCCAGCCGGGCGGTATTAGAAAACCGTTATAAAAATATTAGAATCGGATTAGAGTGCCCTTCCGCATCAGTGCCGGTAACCAGGCAGGATAAATATTCAATCCGGTTACAATACCCCCCTTAGTCAAATCCTGGAGCCGCTTTATCAGATATGCGGTATGGAAACTATGAACACCGTGCCCTCTCCCTGCTGGGAACTGACTTCAATCGTGCCTCCGTGCAGTTCGATAATGGTCTTGGCGAGTGTCAGGCCGATGCCGTGGCCTTTGACGGCTGCGCTGTCGGCCCCGCGGTAGAAAGGTTCGAAAATACGGTCCAGATCCCCGCTGGGAATGCCGGTCCCCGTGTCCGAGAAGCGTATCTGGAGCCGGTCGCCGTAATGCGACAGGGTGACGGTCGAGGTGTGGTCGGGGGAATATTTGCAGTTGTTACCGATAAGGTTGGCGAATGCGGTGTAAAGCAGGTAGCTGTTCCCGCGGACCGTGACGGTCCGTTCGTCGTCCTCGTCCGGTCCGAATATTATATCGGCCTCGTAACCGGGATTAGCCCTGATTACTACCGCCCGTGCGTCGAGCAGGGCCTCGTCGATGCGTACCTCCTTCATCGAAATGCGTGACGAGTCGCTTCCGGCGCGGGCCAGGTCGAGCAGCCCTGCCGAAAGGCTCTCGATGGTTGCCGCGTCTTCCGACGCGCGGCCGATATACTCGCGGTATTCCTCGGGGGTCCGCTCCTTCAGCATGGCGATTTCCAACTCGGCTCTCAGGGCCGAGAGCGGGGTGCGCAATTCGTGCGATATGTTCGACAGGAAGCGGCTCTGGGCTTCGAACGACCGTTCGAGCCGGTCCAGCATACCGTTGAAGGCAGCCGATAGTTCGCCCAGCTCGTCGGCCGGATTACCCGCCGGCAAACGGCGGCCCAGCCTGCTGCCGGTTATGTCTTCCACCTGGTCCACGATACCTTTTACCGGCGAAAGGGCCTTGCCAGCAATCCAGTTGCCGGCGATGTAGAGCAGCAGCAGCGCCATTATAAAGACCGAAAGAAGGAACGTCCGCAGGGCGGCCAGTTTCGACAGCCCGTAGCCGTCGTAAGCCGCCGCGGTGACTATATAGGACTCTCCCGCATGGTCGTACACCAGTCCCACCACCTGGTAAGGCCCCTCGTAGAATTCCAGCAGGCCGCCGGCCCGGATTTCCCGGAGCATCTCGGGCGTTTCTTTCACAAGGTCTATCTCGTGGTCGTCATGGTAGATAAGGGTTCCCGAGCCGTCATATATGGCTACTTCCACCTCGTCGATGGTCTCCCGGTTATTGAGGTAAATTTCGTGCATGGTGGCGGCGTCCACCGTGCCGCTGAAAAACAGGTTCGCCTTTGTAACGGCCTCGTCGTAGAGCGTCCGGAAGAACTCACTTTCACGGTTCGATGACGAGAATACCATCACCAGCACCACCACCCCCGCGAATATCGCTGTGGTGGCCAGGGTGGACACGAGTGCTATCCGGGTCCTAATTTTCATACGTGGACGAGAGGATGAAACCCACGCCGGGCTTGGTGTGAATGAGTTTAGTGTCGAAACCGCGGTCCACCTTCTTGCGCAGGTAGTTTATATAGACGTCTATGAAGTTCGTTCCCGTGTCGAAAGTCGTACCCCATACTTTCTCGGCTATCTCCGCCCGCGGAAGGATGCGCTCCGGGTTGCGTACCATGTAGAGCAGAAAGTTGAACTCTTTAGGGGTAAGGCGCAGCTCGGTTTCTCCCCGGCGGACGTTGTTGGTCCGCAGGTCGATACGGATGTCGTGGTAAGAGGCCTCGTCACGCGTCGTTTCGCCGCCCGGGACCGAACGTCTCATAAGCAGTCCGAGGCGGGCGTTCAACTCGCGGAGGTCGAATGGCTTTACCATATAGTCGTCCGCCCCTGCGTCGAAACCTTCGAGTTTGTCATCGGTGGTGCCGAGCGCCGTGAGCATTATCACCGGTACCTCGCCGGCTTTCTCACGGATAAGGGGTATGAGTTCGAAGCCGCTCGGCCCCGGCAGCATCACGTCGCAAATCACCGCGTCGAACCCGCCTGCGTCGAGCAAAGCCAGGCCCTGCGGGCCATCGCCGGCCGCCACGGCCGTATGGCCGAACTCGGCCAGCCCGCGGACGATGGTGTCCGCGACCCTCTTTTCGTCTTCTATGACAAGCACCTTATACATACAGGGATCGTTACTATACAAAAGTAACAATCCCTGTCGTAATCCGAGCCGGCCGGGCCTATTTCTAACAATTTTCTAATACGGAGCCGGAGCCGTTTGCGGGTGCCGGACGTTTTGTGCGGTCATACCTGTGCCCCGGGGTGTTACGGTTCTTTGGTGGTTATGAAAAGAATCCCGTCATACCCCGCTTTGCCGTAGCGTTCGAGCGTGGCGTCGTCCTTTCGGACATCAATAGATTCGATTAGGGAATAGCCGAGTTTGGATTCGATTACGGTAAAGTCGATTTCCCTGATATCGAGGTCGGACTCTTCCCCGTTTATATAGACTGCTATTTTGGCGCCGCTCACTGCGCCGTTCGTAATAATCACCGGTTCCCTGACGCTGACGGCCGTCCGGTTAGGGGTCTTAGCATGAGCTTCTTCCACAACGTTAGGGTGGGTTTCACCAAGAATACCCCACGACTGTCCGTTCGCCTCTCCCGGCGCCCCGGGAAATGAAATACCGTTCCGCATTACCTCTTCCCATGACGTTCCCTTCTCTTCCCGATACCTGGCCGCCTGCGCGTTACCGTATTCGATAGGGGTCATCCCGTGTTCTTCGATAAACCGGTCGCTCCACTGCTTATTGTAATACTCCGCCGGAGTCACACCGTGTTCCTGTACAAATTGCTCGGTCCATTGCTTAGTGTAGTACTCGGCCGGAGTCATACCGTGTTCCCGGACAAATTCCTCGGTCCACTGCTTCGTGTAATATTCGGCAGGTGCCATACCGTATTCCTCCCGGAATTTCTCGATATATTCCCGGCCGAAATCTTCCGGTACCGAACCTCCGTTGCTGACCGTAATCCTTATCGGCTCCGACGGTGCGGTAACGGTGGGAGCCTGTTGCGCGGTGCGGACCGGCTCGTACGTTATTAGCACCGGCTCGGGTATACTACCCGCCCCGGCCTCTTCCCCGGCCGCGTCCGGGAATATGTTGATCACCGGCTCGGGAATAGTAATTGCCGCGTTATGTTCCGGGCCTTCCCCGACCATGAGTAATACCGGTTCCGGTATACCGGCTGCGGAAGCTCTCTCCGATTGTACGCCTTCGTCCCGTGTGCGGGCCTTATAACCTTTACTCTCTACCAAAATAAGCGCTTTCCCGTCGTCGATGCCGTACGACTCGAGCAGTCTTCGCTGCGCTATCACGGTCACGGAATTAATATCGTCCCGTTCGATTCGCGACAGGTCCGTAAACCCGGTCGGTTCGCCGTCGAAATAGATATGGGCTTCCGTGGGCCGCGACTCTTCCTCGACATAGGTATTGAGCACACGGTATTCGAAGTTGGCAGTAGCCAGGATTTCCATAACCGGATACTCGGCGGCCGGGGTAGGTGAGCCGGCCGTTACCTGCGCCGGTCCGTCGGTAAAAGTTATCAGGGGGTCCTTATTCGTACAACTGAAAACCGCTATCAGGGCACCGAGTACCGGCACCGCCGCCGCGGCCCTGAGCAGGCTCAGGCGGCCCGGTTTCTTCCTGTCCATCATAATAAATCGTTTTTTGGTTTTCGCGCAGGCCAGCCCGTTGGATATATCCGGACTATATCCTAAAAGCTGCCTGAGCAAAAGGTTCTTATAATTGAAAACGTCATGACCTCTCTCCAATACCGCATTGTCCGCTTCGTATTCATGCACCTCCGCCAGCGCTCGGCGGATGAGCCACAGGAACGGGTCGTACCACATTACGGCTTTCAGCAGCTCCATCGCCAGCAGCTCCACGCTGTGCCTATGGCGGGCGTGGCTCGTTTCATGGGCCACCACCTGTTCGCGTTCCTCGGGTGCCAGACCGGCGGGGATGAAAATGCTGTTGAAGAAAGTAAACGGCGTGGCGATATGGGCGCCCTCATATATCGCCGGTTTACCTTCGTAGGATTTCCGGGCCTCCCTCCTGTACCTGCCGATACGGTAAAACTGGAATGCGATGGAGATGATAAAGAACAGGCTTACGGCTCCGTATATTGCCAACAGCCACGGCACGGCATGCCCCTGGCGGACCGCCTCGCCCGTAGCAGCCGGGGCCGCCTGCGGCATGGACAACAGTGTTACCGGTATTTCTATGGTTTCCCCCGGCCAGACTTTAAAACGGAGGGCGGGAATTACAGCCGAGATCACGAGGGCGCCCAGCAGGTAGGCGCGGCAGAAAAGGTAGCCCGTTTTCTGTTCCAGTATGAGGCGATACAACAGGTACAGTACCCCGCTGCATGCAACCACTTTTAAAGCGTATCCCAATGTCGGTGCCATGGCGGTGCGGTTATTATTCGTGGCGGTTTTTCTGTTGTTCGAGCAGGCGGATTATTTCGTCCATTTCCGTAACCGACAACTTTTCGTTACGGCTGAAGAACGAAACCATCTGGGTGACCGAGTCGCTGAAGAAATTGCTTAGCACGGACGACATATATTTCTCCGTGTATTCGGGTTTGCTAACGAGCGGGTAGTAGCGGTGGCTTTTCCCGAAAGTCTCGTGGCCTGCGAAACCTTTCTTTTCGAGTATACGAACAATGGTCGAGATGGTGTTGTAGGCGGGCCTGGGGCCGGGAATCCTTTCTATTATATCGTTTACGAAACCGTTGCCCAGGTCCCACAGAATCTGCATCACCTGGAGTTCGGCCCGTGTCAGTTCCTTGTCGTGCTTTACATTTGCCATCGGTATTTTATTAATGGTTATACGGCAAATATACAACTAAAAATTTAGTTTACAAACTAAAACCTTAGTTTTATTTTAAACGAAACGGTAAACGTCCTGTTTTGGGATTCAGAACCAGTTATTACGGCGCATGTAGGCCCAGGTGAACAGTCCGGTGATGAAAATAACTATCAGGGCGGCGGGATAGCCGTACTCCAGGTCGAGTTCGGGCATATATTTGAAATTCATGCCCCACAGGCCCACGAGGAATGTAATCGGTATGAATAACGTCGCCACTATCGTAAGACGCTTCATTATGGCGTTGGTCCTCAGTTCGTTGCTGGCGGCATACATGTCCCGCATAGATGCCAGCAGTTCGCGGCTGTTTTTGGAGCTGAGTATCACGTAGTCGAGCTGGTTATACAGTTCGTCGAAAATTTGCTGGAGGATTACGTCCGACGTTACGACATCACTCTGGGCTATGTTCCGGAACTCGGAGTGGAGGGGCACCGTGTTTTTTTGGAGTATAAGGTTGGCGTGGCGGCACTGCTGGATACGTTTGCCTATGTTTATTTTACTCTCCCGCGCGTCGAGCAGCACGTCGTCCAGCTTTTCGAGCATCTCCTCCACCCGGATAGCCGCGTCGATAATCTGCGAAAACACGGTGTTGAGCACGAATGCCACCAGCATTATTCTTCCCGCCGAACGTATCTGCATGGTATCGTTGCGGATGGAATCCTCGATGGGAGAGAATAACCGGTTGTCTTTCTCCTTGAAAGTCACCACGAAATTGTCTTTCGACAGGATTGCTATATGTTCCGAAGCCACGTTGCTGGTTTTGCCGAACGAGCAGGAGCGCATGATAATGATAACGCGGTGGTTGAGGTCGTCGATTTTAGCCGCGTGGTACGGTGTGAACACCGCCTTGCAGTCGATAGGGTGCAGTCCGAAGCCCAGAATCAGGCGCGATATCGTCTCCTCGTCGGCAAGTCCGGTGACCTGTATCCAGTTGACGTATCCGTCTTTGACTACATGGCGGAAGTCTTCCAGGGAGCTGTCCACCTCCTCCTCTTCGATTTTTTGCTGGTTGTAGCGTATGACTTTGATTTTGGTCGGCTGGCGGTACGGCCCGTAATAGTGGTACCGGTCCGAAAACAAATGGTATTCGGCCTTGTCCTTATAATTTCCCTCCTTGTTCATATCCGGGTCGATGCTCGTTTAATAAGGGTGGAATTGCAATTTTCCTGCAAAACGCGACTGCCGGGCATGGAGATAGGTACGGACGGGTACGAAAAAGGCCGCCGTATTATACGGCGACCCATCGGTGTCAAACCCAAAAGTATCAACTACTTTTCGCTTTTCCTACCGCGCGAGTGCGATTCAGACGTGAAACGTCCTTCGCTGTCGCGTTTACGGTCGTCACTGCTATTGTGGCTTGACGATGAACGGGAACCCCTGTTGTCTGATGATTCGAAACGTCCTTGTGAGTCGCGTTTTTCGTTCTCGGCATTTGAACCCCTGCCTCCTGATTTTTCGTTTTTCATAACTACATCTATTAAATTAATAATTTATAGGGTGCGGGATAATCCGGAGTGCTTCCGGGAGCGTCCTTGATTACCCTGCTCTGTATGAAATATATCAAAAGCGGGACCAAATAAACAGTCCGGGAGAATAAAATAACGGGTCGGGATGATACCGCGAAAGGTCTTGCCGTTGTCCCGGCCCGCCCTTTCCCGGCCGGATGCGGGTACGGCCGGGATACCCGTCGGTGGTTACGCGGCCGGGTGCGGAAGGCCCGGTGGAAATTTCCGGAAGGCGCTTAGTTCGTGCAGGGGCAAAACGGATAAAGAACTTTGACATACTTGCTCCCTTTTTATAAAAGTGGGATGGGCCAGGCCCGGATCCGGGATTGCATTCTCGTGGCATCGCTAAAGTGGGCGCAGTACAAAATTTGTCAAGCCTAAAAATCAGGATGTTAAGGCGGATATTTTATATATGGCCGGCCGGGCCCAAGGACTCAGGAATAACCGCTGTAGGCTTTAACCCCGCGGTTCAAAAGTCCCAAAGGGATAGCTGTACCGGACCTTCTTCCGGCTTTTTGGCCTTGCCGTAGATAGTGCGGCCACCGTATTTGTAGGATTCACGGCGCTCCTTATCGAGCTGGGCGGCGAAAAAATCATTGGGAATGAAATTTCGTTCGATTTGAAGTGCCATCCGGTGCAGCCGTTTAAGCGAGTCGGATTTCTCCCGGTCGCCGAGGCGTGCGCGACGCAGTGAATCTTCCAGTACGCCTATCGTCTGGTCGTACGTACGGGTAGGAACGGGGAACGGATGGCCGTCCTTACCGCCGTGGGCGAACGAGAAACGGGCCGGGTCGCTGAAGCGCGACGGTGTGCCGTGGATAACCTCGCTCACCAGCGCCAGCGACTGCACCGTGCGCGGCCCGACGCCTTCGAGCATCAACAGCGACTCGAAATCGCGCAGGTACCTCTCGTGGGCCAGTGTGAGGGCCGCACCGAGGCGCTTCATATTTACGTCCCCCTTGCGTACGTCGTGATGGGTGGGGAGTATGAGGTTGGCTTCGCGCATCAGCCGGTCGGGGTTCTCGCGGGTAAGGGATACTATACCCTCGCGGGACTGGCGTGCGGCCGGGTCGGTAAGGTTAAGTATAAGGCCGTGGTTACGGCCGCATACCCCGGCATGAGGCTGTTCCACGAACGAGCCGACCCCTTCCGAGACCCAATGATACCGCCGGGCCATACGGGTGGCGGTGTTCATGCCCTGCTGTATAACCGCCCACCTCCCTTCGGCCGTAAGTATAAAACTGTGCAGGTAGAGCTGGTAACCGTCCTGCACGGCCGTATTGTCGACCTTTGCCGAAAGTTTGCTGTACCGTACAAGTGCCTGTCCGTCGAGGCCGGTGCGCCCGGCGACGGCGAGCAGCTCGTCCGGGGTTTTGAGGGAATATTTACCCCGGCCGCCGCAAAAGTAAAGCCCCAGTTCGCGCGAGCGTTCGTTTACGTTACGTTTCAGCGCGCCCAGTACCGATGTGGTTATGCCGGACGAATGCCAGTCCATACCCATCACGCACCCAAGTGCCTGAAACCAGTGGGGGTCGCCCATACGGCGCAGGAACTCGTCCCGGCCGTACTCGGTAACCACCGCCTCGGTTATGGCGATACCCAGCCGGCCCATCCTCTCTGCGAGCCAGCGGGGTACTTTGCCGTAATGTAGCGGCAGGTCGGCGTGCGAACGTCCCATTTTGCAAAGATAACCCCCCGCGGCCTACGTTCGACACATATTCGTCATAAACGCCAAGGTGCGAAGGGTCCTCCGTTTTTTCGGGTATGGCCCGGCTTCACCCCGATCACTTGGTAGACCGGACAGGGCTGAATTGGCGGTCGCCGTTTTACCGGTGGTATCCTTTTTGCCTTGCAGGGGTCTTAAACAGGTATATGAAATCGAAAACAGCAATTATAATAGCCGCCGTTCTGGTTTTCTCCTCGTGCCGGACACGCGACCCGTTCGCGATGGAGCGTGCGGCCGTCACCGTAGCCGGACGGTCGGTACCCGACACCCGCACCCGGCCGCCGTCTGTGACCGGGGAAGGGGATATCCTTCCCGTGTTCGTGGCCGGCCGATCACGAACTACGGTCCATAAAGACAGTTGCAGTACCGTGTTCGTGACATTCGAAGCGGAGAGGGGAAAGACCCTGCGGGCTTACCTATCGTCGAAAGACCCCGAAGCCAATATCCGCATCGCCCAAATCGTAATGCCCGACGGTACGATGGACGGTCCTTTCGGATGGAACATGACCTACGACCTGCCCGAGACGGGCACCTACCGCCTTGCGATACATGAAAATATGATGGCCGGAAAACCCTGGGGCGGCGACTTTAAAGTGGAACTGGCTTTGAAATAGAACGCATACGGGGAATAATAGTTGCCATCGTGTTCCTAATACCACCGCGGTTTTATAGGAAAATAATCATCGTCAGGAGGTCAACGACGAAGCATCGAACGTTGGATTATACCATGCTAACCTTCTTCTCGTCCGGCCGCGCAAAAGAGAGCTGGGGCGTTTTTCACTTTTCAAGTTCCCTTTGTTGAGGATACAATGTCATCCTGACCCGGGGTGAAGAATATGTCCGGTTACTTAAAACCAACCGGACATATTTAATCCAAAAATCCCTACCTTTCACCCGAATCGAAACTTCGAAAGTATGACCGAGAAAGAGAAAATGCTCGCCGGCGGGACCTACAACCCCGCTGACCCCGAACTTATAGCCCGCTGGCACTACGCCAAGGACCTGACGCGACGTTACGCTGCCGCCGATACCCGCGACCGCGAACTGCTTCGTTCAATTCTCGACGAACTTTTAGGCTCACAGGGCCGAAACGTCTGGATTGCAGCACCGTTCCATGTGGATTACGGCGAGAATATCCACCTCGGGGACAACGTCGAAATAAATATGAACTGCGTTTTCTTAGACTGCAATAGGATAACGGTCGGCAGCAACACAGGCATCGGTCCGGCGGTGCAAATATATGCCGTCGGGCATCCGGTAGACCCGCGCCAAAGGCTAACGGGTAACGCCGCGGGAGAGCTCTCCGGCTGGAACTCGGTTACGGCACCCGTAACCATCGGGGAGAATTGCTGGATAGGCGGCGGGGCCATAATCCTGCCCGGGGTAACTGTCGGCGACGGCACCACGGTTGCCGCCGGGAGCGTGGTCACCCGCCCGCTGCCCGCCAATTGCCTTGCCGCAGGAAATCCCTGCCGGGTTTTACGGGAACTTTGATGCGTGTTGGTAACCGTCCTTGCGTGGAATAGGAAATCGATTGGTTACGGTCAGGCTTCAGGTGGTTGATTCCCGGGTCAATGTTTCACAGTAAACAATTTCTAATATAATATGCATTGCGGTAAATACGTAAACCGGTGGAATGGTTGAAGTGTTATTCTTTAACCACGGAAACTATTTCGACCGGCACCTGCAGGCAATTGCCGAGGATTGCAGCCCATAGTATCATTTCGTTATCATTTACCCTGTTTGGCAAGGAAATGGAAAAGCGGCCTCCGTCTATACGGGTCATCACCCGGGGTGCCGAGAATACCATGCCGTCTATTACTATGGCCATATAATCGCCGGTCATTTCTCCTGTGAGCCGGGCGAATTCAGCCCCTCCCGGTTCGTCTAAAATTATCCTAACCCCCTCATAGTCGTGTGCGTATAGTTCATGGTAAGTATTGGCTATATGGTCATTCCATGGAAACGGCTCCCCGCCATTGAGAAGGTAAAAATTATGGCGCTTGTCCTCTTCAGTATACATTCCCAAAGCCGGGACCGCCCTGTCCGGCAAGTACAATTTTATGTCCGGCTTTCTCAGGAGATTAATCAACGGTTTCCATTCCGAATAACTGACCATGCCGATAACAGGCGTGGTATACGAAAGCCATGACGGAAGAATATATTCCTCTAAAGGGTGGGCCGCACCCGACTTCGGGGATGGTTCAAATTCCTCCACAAACCGGTATAGTTCGCTCGCGTCTTGGTTTGAATACAACGGACGGATTTCGAGCCTGCCGGGCCGGGTCAGCAGCCGGCGGAGGTCTTCTTCATCGCAGGGAACGGAAACGGACAGCTCCACGGGGAGGCCGGGTTCCGGGGTCAGATTCTTGTCTATCTCCCCTCCAAAATGGTCGATCCGTCCCGTTAGGGCCCGGAAAGCCTCAGTTACGTCTTCGACGCTATGCGCCTGGGTGCCAATTCGCAACCGTACGGTATACCCGCGATTCACGGTTTGGGCAATACTGCAGCTGGAAACGCTTGCAGATGTAATTATTATAAGGAGAATTATATACTTTTTCATTTGTCTGCTTTTTCGAGTGAAACCATCCGGCCGGGAGCGGCGGCGGTCCGTAGCTTTGGACGGTTATGGAACACTGTTTGAAAATTGTAACATTACTGTGCGTAAAATTAACTATATTTGCACCGACAGGTGCCGGGGTAATGAAATCCGGGGGAGTTTTAAGAAAATTATTTACCGAAAATTTGCAACTAAATTCTTTTTATTTACCTTTGCACCGCTGAAACGATTAATGATCGGCACACGGCCCATTCGTCTATCGGTTAGGACGCAAGATTTTCATTCTTGAAAGAGGAGTTCGATTCTCCTATGGGCTGCATTCACAGGAAGGTATAGCCGCCGCCTCAACGTCATGGTTGTACCGGACCGGAAAATAAGGGAGGGCTGGAAGGCAGCCTTTTTTTAACTTGAAAAACTGCCGTACAGAGCGGCGATTATCCGCAAGTCGGAAATAAGGAAACGAGAATTATGGCAAACCACAAGTCAGCTAAAAAAAGGATTCGTCAGACGCAGGTAAGAAGGCTTCAGAACAGGTACTATCACAAGACGGCCCGTAACGCCGTGAAAGCCCTCCGCAACACTTCCGAAAAGGAAGCGGCGGAAACGCTTTTGCCGAAAGTAGCTTCGATGCTCGACAAACTTGCCAAGAAGAACATCATCCATAAGAATAAAGCGGGCAACCTGAAGAGCAGCCTCCAGTTGCATGTGAACTCCCTCTAAGGAGCGCACGAGGTTTACCGTGCCGATATAAGGACTGTCCCCGAGGGGGCGGTCCTTTTTCGCATGGACAATAGCCGGCCCGGTTCCGTCTCTTATGGAGGCGCCGGAGCGGTCGCGTGCGGGCCGGGCGGCATCGAATCATTTCTTATTTAAAAGAGGAGGAATCCGTTAAAAAGATTAATTTTACGAAAACTATCGAAAGATTACACCGGGGCTATACCGAAGCCTGTCCGGAATAAGTTATACAATTATGAAGAAATACATTGTTTTGTTAATCGGCTTTGCCGTGATTTCGGCGGCCGGGTACGGGCAGTCGCAGGATGAGAAGTACCGCAGGGAGTTCGACGAGTTCCTCGAATATTCCATGGCTGCCCATGTGCTTTCGTACCTCGAGGATCAGATGGACAGCTACATAGAGGAACAGTCGGAAGAGGTTGCCGCCAGGATTAAGGAGATATACCCGCTCATTCGCCAGCATTATGCCGATTTTATATATGAGAGCATGATGCCGATGTACCGCGAGCGAATCAGTTACAAGGACCTGCGTAAGATTAACAGGTTCTACCGCAGCGCTGCGGGGCAACGGTTCAAAGAGGCCCAGAAACCGATACTGATGGAGTTGATACCCGAAGGGGAGCAACTGGTAATGTCTATAGGGGAGCTGTTATCCGGCTGTTTCGAACAGTGATTCTTCAGTCGGTACCTCCTGAATGGGCGGCCGTCCATTAAAGTCCTATTGCCGAACCGTAATAAGAAAGCAGGCATCTACGGATGCCTGCTTTCTTATTCTCCCTATTAGGATTCCGACTGAAATAATCCAACCGTAACCGGGAGCCACTCGGGGCTTCGGGGTGGAAGATGGGGCTCGAACCCACGACCTTCGGAACCACAATCCGACGCTCTAACCAGCTGAGCTACGTCCACCGTTTAACTTTGTTCCCAACACCGCTTCGGGCTGCCCTTCCGCGGTTTCGGAGTGCAAATTTAAAAGTAATTTTGATTAAACCAAAATATGCCGGCAAATTCCCCGCCACCGCCGGCGGGCGGCGGAGCATGACAGTTGTCACTCCGGCGGGCCGCCCGGTCGCGTGGCGGTGACAAAGTGGCAGGACCACCTGTCGTGAAAACGGCTTCCGGGTAGCGATTTGTCAGTAAAAAATGACAAACGGCCTTTGGCACATAATGTGATATAAGCGGAAAACGAAACGGTAAAAAATTAACCCGAAAGTCAATTCGATAAACCAAATAATAAAGGAAAAAGCTATGAACATCAAACCATTATCAGACAGGGTGCTGATCGAGCCGAAACCGGCAGAAGAGAAAACCGCAGGCGGTCTTTTCATCCCCGACACAGCAAAGGAAAAACCCCTCGCGGGAAAAGTTGTGGCAGTTGGCCCCGGTACTTCTGAAGTAACGATGGAAGTGAGTGTGGGCGACTCGGTCCTCTACGGCAAATACGCCGGCACGGAGGTGAGCGTGGACGGTAAGGATTATCTTATCATGCGCCAGAGCGATATCCTGGCTATCATTTAATCGGGTTTAGTTATTAGCATTTTAAAATCAAAAGACAATGGCAAAGGAAATCAAATACGACGTTGAAGCGCGCGAGCTTCTCAAACAGGGCGTTGACGCCCTCGCCGATGCGGTTAAGGTAACCCTCGGTCCGAAAGGACGCAACGTAATTATCGAAAAGAAATTCGGTGCTCCCCAAATTACCAAGGACGGCGTGACCGTGGCCAAAGAGATTGAACTCTCCGACGCGGTGCCCAACATGGGTGCCCAGATGGTGAAGGAAGTAGCTTCCAAGACCAACGACGACGCCGGCGACGGTACGACTACCGCCACCGTTCTCGCCCAGTCCATAATAGGCGTGGGCCTTAAGAACGTAACGGCCGGCGCCAATCCGATGGACCTCAAAAGGGGTATCGACAAAGCGGTGGAAACCGTGGTGGCCAGCCTGCGTGAGCAGAGCCAGGAAGTGGGCAACGACATCGACAAAATCGAACAGGTGGGTACCATCTCCGCAAACAACGACAGCACCATAGGCGCCCTGATAGCCGAAGCTATGGGCAAAGTGAGCAAAGAAGGCGTTATCACCGTCGAAGAGGCCAAAGGCACCGACACCCATGTGGACGTGGTGGAAGGTATGCAGTTCGACAGGGGTTACATTTCTCCCTATTTTATGACCGATTCCGAGAAAATGGAAGCCGTGCTCGACAACCCGTATATCCTTATCACCGACAAGAAGATTTCCACCATGAAGGAAATTATCGGGGTGCTGGAGCCGGTTGCCCAGAACGGCCGTTCGCTGGTGATAATAGCCGAGGACGTGGACGGCGAAGCGCTCGCTACCCTTGTGGTGAACAAACTCCGCGGCGCCCTGAAGATAGCCGCCGTTAAGGCCCCGGGATTCGGCGACCGCCGTAAGGAGATGCTCGAGGATATCGCCATCCTCACGGGCGGTACCGTCATATCGGAAGAAAAAGGTCTCAAACTGGACGAAGCCACCCTCGAAATGCTGGGCGGTGCGGATAAGGTAAGCATCAATAAGGAAACCACCGTCATCGTGAACGGCTCGGGTGCCAAAGAGGCTATCGACGCACGCGTGGGCCAGATTCGCAAACAGATGGAAGTTACTACCTCGGACTACGACAAGGAAAAACTTGCCGAACGCCTTGCCAAACTCGCAGGCGGCGTGGCAGTGCTCTACGTGGGCGCGGCTACCGAAGTGGAGATGAAAGAGAAGAAAGACCGTGTGGAGGACGCGCTGGCCGCTACCCGTGCCGCGGTAGAAGAAGGCATCATCCCGGGCGGTGGTGTGGCCTACATCCGCGCCGTGGAGAAACTCGAAGCCCTCAAAGGCGACACCGAGGACGAAACCACCGGTATCCATATCGTTAAACGCGCCATCGAAGAGCCGCTGCGCCAGATTGTGGCAAATGCCGGTGGAGAAGGTTCGGTGGTGGTGAACAAGGTTAAGGAGGGCAAAGATGCCTACGGTTACAACGCCCGCAACGACGTGTACGAAGACATGTTCGCCGCCGGTATCATCGACCCGACCAAGGTTGCCCGCGTAGCGCTCGAGAACGCCGCTTCGGTTGCCTCGATGTTCCTGACCACCGAGTGTGTGCTTTCGGACAAGAAGGAAGAGAACCCGGCCCCGATGGGCGGCGCCCCCGGTATGGGAGGCATGGGCGGAATGATGTAATTCCCGCAGCGGATTTAAACTAAAGGGAAGCCTCAGGGCTCCCCTTTTTTTGTGTTTTGCTACCTTTGGGTCGCTTATCGATTTTAATTATGAGTAAAATATTCTTATTGTCCGTAACCTTGTTAATTGCCCTGACGGCAACCGCGGCTGAGCCACGGGAGGATTCGCGAATAGAGTCTGTATTCGTGTCTTATGGTGCCGAGGGTTCTGTGCTGATATGGGACAGGAACGCCAACCTTTATACGGGATATAACCTCGAAAGGTGCGCCGAGGGCTTTATACCGGCTTCTACATTTAAAATCCCGAACACGCTTATAGCATTGGAGACTGGAGTGGCAACACCGGAAACGGTGTTCAGGTGGGACGGCGCCGGGAGGGCCTTCAAGTCATGGGAGCGGGACGTCAACCTCGCGGAGGCTTACCGTCTTTCGGTAGTCCCCGTTTATCAGGATATTGCGCGTCGGATAGGTCCGGAGCGGATGCGTTATTACCTGTCGGTCCTGGACTACGGCGACATGGATGTCAGCGCGACCGATATAGATCAATTCTGGCTCGGGGGTAACTCCCGCATCACACAGTACCGGCAGGTGAATTTCCTTACCCGGCTTTATGAAGGACGGCTTCCGGTGGGCGGGCAGGCTATGAACCGGACGAAGCAAATAATGGTTCAAGAGAGGGGAGAGGATTATGTCCTGAGCGGCAAAACAGGCTGGGCCACGCAGGGGGAGAGAGATATCATGTGGTATGTGGGTTGGCTCGAGACAGGCGGGAACGCCTACATTTTCGCCCTGAACGTGGAGCCAGCCGCCGGAGTCGATGCGAACGACCTTTCGCGGGTCAGGATTGAAATGACCAAAGAGATTTTCGCACGTTTGGAAATTTTGAAGCCCGCGCAATAATGGGACGTGGCGTAATGTTTGCATTTTGAAGCGGAAGGTGTTGGACACTTTAAAATACAATATTATGCTCGAAAACATTATTTCGCTGGTAAAAGACCAGGTGACGGATAAAATCTCAGGCGAGGCGGATATTCCCGCCGACAAGAAAACCGAGGTAGCCCAAACCACCACTTCTTCCATTATCGAAGGGCTGAAAAACCAGATGACCCCCGAAAACATGTCGGCGCTGAAGTCGATGCTCGGCGGAGGTGCGGCCCAGGAGGGAAATACGGCTGAAATACGGCAAAACGGTATCACCCAGGGCGTAGAGTCAAACGTGGTCTCGTCGCTGACTTCCAAGACGGGGCTTAGCGCGGCCACGGCTACCAAAATAGCGGCCCTTGTGGTGCCGGCGGTAATCGCGGTGTTCGCCCGTAAGGCCAAAAACGGCGGCAGTTCGGGATTCGACATCGGCTCGCTGGTGGGTGCGTTTACCGGCAGCGGCTCGTCCTCCACGGGCGGCGGCAAAGGTATAATGGACATGGTTGGAAAATTCTTCGGAAAATAAACCTTGCCATCTGAAACAGCGAAGCCGCAGACGTCGTCTGCGGCTTCGCTGTTTTGTGTGCCGGGATTATTATTCTTCCTCCTGCTCCGATACCAGGCCGTCGTAGGCGGCGGGTGTGGTGCCGCAGGTCATCGAGAATTGCAGATGGTCGCCGGTAATGCTTCCATGAAGTCCGGAAACTATATAATCGTCGAATTCCTTCCCCATCGCCACGGGCATGATATCATCGCCGGTGAGAGTGTAATTCCCCAGCGGGTCGATTCCGCATTTCACCCCGTCTATCTCTATATCCATCCTCGGCATTCCGTCGCCGGGAGGCAGCCACGGGGTAAAAGTCGCCTTGTAAAGGATTATCTTGCAGAATCCATAGTCGTCGAAAGTAAGGCCCACCTGCAATTCGTCCGTCTCGGGTCCCGTAGAACTGAACACCGTAAACACGCCGTCGTATGTTGCATCCGACGGAGGGGGTACCGGTTCCGGAAGTTCGAACTCCTCGCCCTCGTCGCCGTAGGCCCCGTCGGCGGGTTCGAACGCTTCGGCCGAGTACTCCACAGGGAAGGTGCCGAACTTCGAAGAGAGTTTTACCGCCCGTGTGTCGGCAGTGACGGTAAGCCCGGTAAGGGTATACTCGGGCATCTGGGGCCACGAGCCGCCCATTCCGTAGAGCGGTACGATGCCGTCGCCCGTAATCCGGTACCCGGTATCGGTTACCGTCACATCCGCGCCGTTTATCACTATGTCGAGCCGCACGGGCATGTTGCCGGCGAAACGGGCGTTGTACATCACGATATTGCAACGGGTGCGCTCGTCGTTGAATACCAGTTTCACCACCAGATCGTCCTCGGTATAGGTCGAGCCGTCCGCCTGTTCGCTGACCTTTATGGTTCCCTGGTAGAACCAGACGGAAGCGTCGGCTTCGTTCTCGTACGGAGGGGGAAGCTCCACGCCGTTGTCGTCGTCACAGGCCGTGAGGAGAGCCCCGCATAGGGCAAGGGCGGTAAATAGTGTCCGTAAATTTTTCATATCGCTGAGGTTCGTTATAAAATAAATTTCAATGAAACTCCGTACTGGCGGGGCTTGCCCTTCTGCACGAAGGTGTTGCCTATGGAGGTGAAATAGAATGTATTGTAAGACTTCCCGGCGAGATTCCTGCCCCACACATCGAGGGTGTACCGCCCCGCGCGCAGGGAGACGGTCCCGCCCAGAAGGCCGTAGAAGCCCTGGCTGGCGGAGTTGTCCTCGTTCCAGTATATCCTGCCCGCGCCGCGCCAGTCCACGCGCAGGGATACCCGGTCGATTGGTCCGCGGTCGATATCGTAGCGGTACTCGCCGGCAACGTAGGCCGTATTGCGCGGCGCGTAGGGCACTTTGTTGCCGCTGTAATCGGTCTTGTTGTCGTCATAATCCACAAACTGCGCGTCGGTGAAACCGTAGCTGGCGTCGAAATGGAAGCTGCCCGCCGAGTAGGCTGCCGACACCTCCGCCCCGTAACTGCGGGACCTGCCGGCGTTCGACATCATCCGCCCCGTGCCCTGTCCGGCTGGGAAGACCGTTATCTGCTGGTTACGGCAGTCGATATAAAACGCCGCCAGGGCGGCCCTGAGGCGGCCGTCCAACAGGCTCAGGTGGGCGCCGGCTTCGTAGTTCCAGCTCGATTCCGGCTTATAGGTAATTTGCATATCGTTACCGGCAGGTTTTAGGCCAAGTTCGGCTACGAGGTCTTCCGTCATCTTGTTCTGGAGGATGTCCGAGAATATCTGGGTGTTAATGCCCCCGGCCTTGTAGCCCCTTGTTACGGTCGCGTAGGCGTTGCCGAGTGGAAAGCTGTACATGGCCGTAAAGCGCGGGAGCACCTCGAGATAGGAGAGCCTTTCGTGGCCGTGCATTTCGGACTTTAAGCGGGTATAGTCGCTGCCGGTGGCGGTGAACAGGTAATGAAATTCCCCGCCGTTGTCGTAGGTCATTCCGACGTGTTCGTAATCGAGCCTTACCCCGGCGGTAAGCCTCCACCGGCCAATGTCATACGACGACTGGTGGAATGCCGCCACCCCGTACGACGGCAGCCGGAAACGGCTCGATATCTCGAACTCGTCCTCACGGATATGAAGCTCGGAACCGGGGTAGACCATCTGTAACCCGGCCGTGGCGTTGCCTTCTATAAGTGTCTCGATACCGTCGCGTTTAAACGTCACGGGGGCGTTCATCCGGTTATGGCGGTAGAAGCCGAACGCGCCCGTGAGCCATTGCCAGCGGCGGTTATCGTCGAGCGACCGCAGCAACAACTCCTGCGTCAGGGCATGCTCCCGCTGCGCCTGCACCAGCGTAAACATAGAAACGGGCAGGAAGTCCTGGTCCATTGTCATCCGGTCGTCCATATACTGGTAGCTGGTCACGCTCTGAAGGCGTACCCGCCCGGCGTCGTACCTTACCGTGGTGCCGTTAACCATGCCCGTACGGTAATATTTACACGGGTCGTTATGGTTCACTTCGCCCGTGGTGCCGGTCTGCGTGTCGTAATACGCATAGGCGAACCCCTTCTGGTCTACGTAATTGAACGACAGGGTGTTGTCTATAAAAAGGCGGCCGGTGGGCTGCCATTGCAGGCGGGTGCGGACGCCCTCGCTCAGCATACGGTCTGCATGCGACCCGTCGTAAACGTTGCTAAAATAACCGTCGCTGCTGTGGTGCGAGGCCGACAACGACCAGCCGAACCGCTCCGTCGGCCGCCGGTACACCGATGCCCGGACGTCGGCCGTGTTCCCGTTGCCGTAACCGGCATAAGCCCTCACTCCCTGGTATTCGAGCGGCGAGAGAGTGAATATATTGATAACCCCGCCAATACTGTTGCGCCCGTAGAGTGTTCCCTGCGGCCCGCGCAGTATGTCGGCCCGGCGAACGTCGTAAAAATCGAACTCGTAGTTGTTCTTGTTGAGGATGGGTACGTTGTCCAGGTACAGGCCCATGGAGGGCTGTTCCATCCGCGCGCCTATGCCGCGCACGTAGATGGAGCTGGTCATCCGCGACCCGTAGTCGGGAAGATAGAGGTTCGGCGAAGCCAGCGAAAAATCCTTCTGGGTCTCGATTCGTTCGGCATCGATGCGGACCATGTTGAACGATGTGCCCGCTATGGGCTGGTCGAACAGCTCGCCGCGCTGCTTCAGCGGTGCGGTAACCTCAATTGATGGTAGCTGGTGGTAGGAAGCCACGCTGTCCGCGTCGTCGACCGGCAGCGTTCCCACGGCAGGAAGCGCCGCGAATAATATAGGAAAAAAGAGCGAAGCCCCCATAATTTTCAAAATCCGGTACAAAATTAACCGAATCACGGAGTGCCTCTTAGGACAATATCATCAACTTTTGGGATTTTTCGACCCGGCGCGGTAGGCGAGGGGGGCCATACCCACGTGCCTGCGGAACATTCGGGTGAAATATGAAGGGTCGGAGTGGCCCACCCGTTCGGCTATTTCGCCCACCGGCAGGTCGGTGTGCGACAGGAGAACCTTGGCCTCGAGCACGACCGCCTCGTTAATCCATTGCAACGGGGTCTTGCCGGTGAGTTTCTTTACCGTGCGTGTAAGGTGGGGTGGGGAGACGTTGAGTCTTTCGGCGTGGAAACCCAGCGAATGACCCTCGCCCGGATGCTCGAACACATACTCCACGAACCGGTTGCAAAGCCGGTTATCGATGTCGGGCTCCTCGCCGTCCTTGGCCCGGGCCTGCTCTATCTCTACCAGCAGGGCCGTGAGGTAGGTCCGCAGGACGTCGCCGTTGCCTCCGCCGCCGCACTCTCCGCGCAGGCGGTGCAGGATATTCAGCACGAAAGGCGCCTGTCCCGAATCGAAATGCACCTTGTGTCCTCCCCATTTGCGCAGGAACGGGAAGGTACGCATCAGGCTGCGGCCGCTGCAATCGGCACTCAGGAAATCGGTGTGGAACCCGCCCATAAACCCCGTACATTCGTGCCAGTAACGCACCGAAAACACCTGCCCGGCCGGAATCACGGCGCACTCGTTGGCTTTGAAAAGGTAGGTCTCGGTGCCGATGGTAACGAGCGTCTCGCCGCACTCGACAAAGACGAAGCAGTGGACTCCCGTCCTGAGGGGCGGGGAGGGCGAAGCGGTGGGAGAGGACCTCGATTCGAGCCGCTTGACGGTGAAAAGGCCCGGGTCGGAGAGCGGCATTTTGCCGAACCGTTCGTGCATTACCGACGGGTCGGTCTGCGGCAGGCCGGCCGGATGGCCGTGCGGGCCGGAGCCCGCGGCGGGGGCAGGATGCGCGTGCTGAACTGTGCCCACCGTATGGTTATCGGTAATATCCGGCTGGCTATGCGGAGCCGTATTAACAGAGAATACCGGACCGGCCGGATGGCCGTGCGGGCGGGAGTAGGCGGTGGGGTCGGGATGCCTGTGCATAGCCGTACCTATGGTATGGCTATGGTGGATGGTACCTCCTTTGGCGTATGAACCCGAGTCGTTATGGGCGTGGCCGTTTGTCCTGCCGGATTCGGCATCCGTGGGGTGGCCTTCGGCAGCCGGCCCCGCAGTGGCTTTTGGATGGGACACCCTTCCGGGTGCCGTCTCCACGTCGTGCCCGAAAGGGTACCTGCCCGCTGCCGGCTTTTCCGGCGAGGCTTCCGTCCCTGTCCGAGCGGCAGTATAATTATTTCCGGTGGTTTTATCCATGCACTTTCCAATCCGCCGTCCGGCGACAGCTGCAAAGATATGAAATTATACGCCAACTGACATACGTCCGGCTGACGCCTGCGGTATGCCGGGGTTGACGGGCGCGCCTGACAGCGGGCCGGGAACCGGAGAAAAGCAGTGCCCTGTCCGGATACAGAACCGTGTCAACCCTGAAATTGCCGGATATATACGGTCCCGGTGGCCGCATTTACGTTCTGCCGTCGAACCCATGCGGGGATTGGAAATCGGGAGGCTGGAATGGTCCGCGGTTCGCGCCGGAAGCAACACAGAAGGTAAACGGCGCTACAGGGAGGCGTAAAAAAATCCAGGCCGGGCGGGAGAATCCCGACCGGCCCTTCATTCAACATAACCCTTTACGAAAAAACCCTTTACAGAATTACTGCTTAAGGCAAAACAAAAATATCATTTGGCAACGATATTTTTACCGTTCAGTATCCGGATTCATAAACTCATCCCTGAATCTTTCATACTGCATTTCTTTCTCTATCACGATCCACCGGCCGTATTGCTCCCCGGTGAGTATTTTTCTCATCTTGCTGTCCCGTTTGCGGACGCTTTTTTCAGGCTCTTCGTACGGCCCTGCCGGTCTTGCGTCCGGCCTGCCGCCCGGCTGGCCTCCCTGGCCCATCGCTTCGCCGCCCGGTCCGCCCCGTCCTCCGGGACCTCCCTGCATTCCGCCGCGACCGCCGCCCGGTCCTCCTCCGGGGCCTCCGCCCCTCATTCCGCCAGGCCCTCCGGCCATCATGCCTCCCCGTTCACCGGGTCCTCCGGCCATCCGGTTGTCCGCTCCCGGGGTGCGGGCCTTCTCAATTTCGCGGGCCTGCCTGAGGTAGAGTTTGTAAACCTTTTTGCGCTGCTTCTCCGTGAGGTCCAGTTGCTCGGCGATCCTTTTGGTATTCTCACCTGCCATCTGTTCGGCCGACACCTGCGGACCTCGCGGCGGTTGGGCGATGCCCGAAAGGGTAATAAAACCCGTCGCCAGCACCAGCGCAAAAATTTTTCTTCTCATCCGTTATACAAGGAGCGTGTTTCCTGATGCATAGTTAATAATAATATCTGGTTTCCCTTTTTATTTTCAACGAACCCCCGATAATCTTCAGCGAACCGGTCCGCCCCGCTTAAAATCAATATCTCCGGCTCCCGACAGCCCGGTGAATAGATAAAGAATTCGTATATTTGGTAGTCACATTGATTTATGTTTATGAGATATTACTTATTTTATGTTTTTATGGAAAATATTCCCCGAAAGCATAAAAAATGATTAATAAGTAATACATATTCCGGTTAAAAGTATATATTTGCAATGCCGGACCACTTATTACCGAACTGAACAGATGGAGAAGAAAAACGACACCCTTGTCGAACAGACCCAGAGAAATATCCTGCGCTACATTATGCGCAATTCGCAGGGAGTTAATTCGGTGCTGCCGAAGGAACAGGAGCTTGCCGACCTGCTCGGCGTCAGCCGGGTCGTGGTACGGGAGGCGCTCAGCCGTATCAGGGCGCTCGGCTTTATCGAGACGAAGAAGAAAAAGGGTACGGTGGTAATTATGCCGGAGGTGTTCGGGGTGTTGAAACTGATTGTGGAGTCGGGGATACTGAACCGCGAGTCACTGAAGGAGCTGTACCAGCTCAGGCTGATGCTGGAGATAGGCATGGCCGATTTTATCTTCCTTAACAAGACGGAGGAGGATATCGCCGCCCTCCAGGAAATAGTGGAACGGGAAGAGCGCGCCACCAGCACCGAGGAATCCATAAAGCTCGATATCCTCTTCCACAGCACGCTCTACCATATTACCAAAAATAAGAGCCTTACCGATTTCCAGAACCTTCTCGAACCGCTGTTCCGGTTCTACGCGCCGCGGACGAAGGATTACCGCGCGCGGCAGATAGTGACCCACTCGAGCCTTGTCTATATGCTGCGCACAGGCACGGCCGACGCTTTCCGGCTGGCGATGCGGATGCACCTCAATACGCAGTTCGAAGATATGGAGAAGACGCTCGAAAACGCGGAGCGTTCCCGGGCGGCCCTTGGCGGCGATCCCGGTTCGGCGGAAGCTATGGCGGGCGGCGACCCGGAACCTGACGATGAGCAGCCGCTGTGGCGGGGTGGGGATGACGTAAAAAGACGGAGTGAGGTTGAACGGCGGGGGGCTGATACCGTGAAAGAGACCAGCAACTCAGCGGACGAGCCGCCGGCTACAAAACAACGGCGGCGGAGTATCGCGGCAGTGAAATAAAACGGGGCTGATCCGATAAGTTCCCGTACGGAAAAATACATAAGCGCATCGACGGTCGGTAAGGGATGGTCCGGCAGACTAACCCAAAACAGACCCAAGCGATGAAATTTAGGCTACTTCTTCTATTGCTTCCCCTTGCGACGGCGTTGTCCGCGCGGGAAGTATCCGTTATGCGGAACGGCTCCCTGCCACCGCTGCCCGGGCAGACGACAAATCCGGGCGTGGCCGGGGCGTTCGCCGGGGTCCACGGTGGGGCAATCCTTGTGGCCGGTGGCTCGGACTTCGCGGAGGGCGGCCCGTGGGAGGGCGGCACGAAAATTTTCAGGGACTTTATTTACGTTATATCACAGGACCGGGACGGTGCCCTGTCGGCGGAGATTACCTCCGCGCGGTTTCCCGGTGGCGGTATAGCCCACGGGCAGGCGGTGAGTCTGGGCGACGGGGTGTTCTGCTTCGGCGGGCAGCGCGGCGACGGCCCTAACAGGAACGTCTACCGCCTGTCGTACTCCGGCGGTGAGGTGCGGTCGGATATCGTTTCATCCCTTCCCGGCGGGTTCGTTCCCGTAGCCGTCGCGGCTTCGGGGAATACCGTTTATCTGCACGGCGTCGAGGCCGGGTTAAATGCAATGTTCTCTTACCATGTACCCTCGGACTTATGGACAAGGTTGGACGGGTGTCCGGCGGGTACACGGTCGGAGGGCGTGGTTTTCGCCCGCCAGCATAACGGCGAGCAGGAGGCGTTCTACCTGATGGGAGGTCGCCATACCGACCAGGGCGAAGCCCGCATCTACGGCGAGGTGTGGCAGTATACGCCCGGCGACGGCAGGTGGACGCGCAAAGGGGACATCCTGCCCGGGGGCTGTCCCGGCGCCGTGATGGCCGCCGCGGCCGTGCCGTACGGCTCGGGCCACATTATAATCATTGGGGGCGATGACGGGGAGGAATTCTCCCGCCGTTACGACCTCGAGTACCGAATCTCATCGACGGGTAACCCCCGGGAGGCCGACTCGCTTCGCTCCGAGCTTGAGGCAGCGTTCAAATCCCACGGGGGATTTTCCCGGAACATACTCGCCTACCACACCATAACCGATACCTGGGTTAAGATAGGGGAAGGGGATTTTCCCCTCCCGGTGGCTACGGCGGCGCTTCTTTATAACGGCAATATCGTAGTACCGTCCGGCGAGTCGAAACCCGCGGTGCGGACCCCGGATATACTGGTGGTGCGTATCGGGGAGAAGGCCGGTTTCGGATGGGTCAACTACACGGTGGTCGTCGTCTACCTGCTGCTAATGCTCGGGGTGGGATTCTATTTTATGCGCCGTGAGAACAGCACCGAGCAGTTCTTCAAAGGGGGCAGCCGCATACCGTGGTGGGCGGCCGGTATCAGCATCTTCGCGACGGCCCTCAGCGCTATTACCTTCCTTTCGATACCGGCGAAGGCCTACGGCTCCGACTGGACCATGATTATCTTCAATATGGCTATAATCCTGGTGGTGCCGCTGGTGATCTGTTTCTACCTTCCATATTTCCGCAACCTGAAGGTTGCCTCGGCTTACGAATACCTCGAAATGAGGTTCAGTAAGGGGATACGGCTTCTGGCCGCGTCGTTCTTCACTGTTTTTATGTTCGCCCGTATAGCTATCGTGCTTTTCCTGCCGTCGCTCGCGCTGAACGCCGTCACGGGACTCGATATCTACCTGTGTATAATACTTATGGGTGTGGTGACGGTGGTCTACTGCACGATGGGCGGAATAGAGGCGGTCGTGTGGGGCGACGTGATACAGGGTATTATCCTTGTGGGAGGCGCGCTGCTGTGCCTGGTGTACATGGTGACGGCGGTGGACGGCGGGGTGCGTGAGTTCATCGCGATAGCCCTCGACGACGCCAAGCTCCGGACGTTCGACTTTTCGTTCGACCTCACCCGGCCCGTCTTCTGGGTGGCCATCGTGGGAGGCCTTGCGAACCAATTGCTTACCTACACCAGCGACCAGTCGGTGATTCAACGTTATATGACCACGAAGGATACGGCGGGCGCCCGTAAGGGTATCTGGCTCAACGGCTGGCTGAGTATCCCCGTGGCGCTGATATTTTTCGGTATCGGCACCGGCCTCTACGTATTCTTCAAAACCCGGCCGGAGTTGCTGAACCTTGGCATGCAGAACACCGATTCCATATTCCCCCATTTTATGATGGTACGACTTCCGGTGGGCGTGGCAGGGTTGCTGATTGCCGCCGTATTCGCGGCGGCCATGTCTACCCTCTCGTCCAACATCAATTCCATTTCCACAATCCTCACGGTCGATTTTCTCGGGCAGTTGAAACGGCAGCCTTCCGACAAGGCCAAAATGGTTTTCGCCCGCCTCTCGGGAATCGTGATAGGCGGGCTGGGGATTCTCACCGCCCTGCTTCTGGCCACCTACGATATAGCTTCGCTATGGGACCAGTTCAATTTCTTCCTGGGCCTGCTCACCAGCGGCATCGGCGGCCTGTTCATGATGGGCATATTCATTAAGCGGATTGACTGGCGCGGTGCCCTTGCCGGGTTCGTGGGGAGCATTGCTATTCTGCTTATTTTCAACGGCTATTCGCAGGTTTCATTTCTGCTCTACGGGTTTATCGGGCTGGTCTCCTGCTGCGGGATAGGCTACCTGGCCAGTTTTATACTGCCCCGGCGGGATAAAGGGTAAAAATACACCTTAATAAAACCGGGGATGCGATTTCACATCCCCGGTTGCCGTTTAAGGCCCTGTCGCATAAAAGTATGTACAGAGTGTCGTGCGGTGCGGTTTAAAAGTTTGCGGGTTGCTTGCGTCCCGTTGCGGCGACAGCGCCGAGACCGGCAGGCACCCTCCGGGAGCAGTATTCCCGGAAATCGGTTGCGGCAAGATCGCGTTCGAATGCCGCTTCCCCGGCGGCGTCGAGGTTGCGTACCGGCAGCCGGTACCCGCCGCAATCCATCCCTACGGCACGCATGAAGGCCTTACCGGCCGAGCCGCCGTATTTCTGGAGCAGGGCGATATAATCGGTGGCTTTGAGCTGGAGGTGGCGAGCGGTGGTGATGTCGCCCGCCGCGTAGGCTTCCATTATACCCCGGTATAGCGGCGCGGTATAGCCGTATGTGCTTCCCACCGCGCTCCGGGCGCCTACCACCAGGGCCGAAAGGAGCATTTCGTCCCTTCCCCAGAGGATGTCGTACCGGCCGCCGCCGTACTCCAGGCACCGCTGGTAGTCCATCATATCCTCGTAGGTATATTTTATGCCGGCGAAGGTGGGAATCTCTCCGTCCACAAGGCCAAGAAGTTCATACATATTGAAACGGACTCCCGTGAACGAGGGAATATGGTAGTAAAAGAACGGCAGCGGTGAGGCATCTGCCACCTCGGCGCAGAACCGGGCCAGCTCCTGCACCCCCGTGGGTTTGAAATAGTAGGGCGCGGTGACCGCTACGGCGTCCAGCCCGCAGTTGTGGGCTTCGGCCGCAAGCTGTCGGCACTCCCCTACGGACGTACCCCCGAGAAAGCCTATCACCATGAAATCGTCGGTGCGGTACCGTCCCCAGCGTTCGAACAGCGCCGCCTTCTCACCGAAAGTGAGGGCCGAACTCTCACCGGTAGTCCCGCAGATGAAGACACCCCGGATACCATTGTATTTATAGAATTCCTGCAACCGGTCCACCATTGCAAATTCTACGTCTCCCGATACGCCGAACGGGGTGAATGGTGCGGTGATTAGTCCCTCGATCCTTTTCATTAAATACTATATAATAGGTTTTAATTAAAAGTTTATACTGCAAAAATAAAAAATAATTCCTTATTATTTACTACATAATGAAAAATATTTTATATTTGCGATAACGATACCTGATTACTAAACTAACCTAAAAAATTTCAGCCTATGTGCCACTTCGAATCTTTTCTACCGACCGATCCCGGCCGGACCACCGGCCACAACCTTCGATAATCCATTAACCCAAAAACAGACTTTATGCAGTTCAAAAAAACCATGAGGAAGCACTCTTCCCCGGCGGGCTGCTTTTTGGCGCTGCTGCTTCTCCTCGCTACCACGGCGGGCTACGGGCAGCCGACGTCGGTGAGCGGAAAGGTTACCAGCGGTGGCCAGCCCATGCCGGGTGTTTCCGTCGTAGTGGAGGGAACCACCACCGGAGTCATCACAGACGCCGCGGGCGAATACTCGGTACGCGTGACCTCACCGGATGCCGTGCTGGCTTTCTCGTTCCTCGGCTACAACACCGTCCGCGAGACGGTGGGCGGGCGTACGACCATAAACGTGGTAATGACGGAAGATACACAGATGATTGGCGAAATTCTCGTAATCGGTTACGGTAAGCAGAGCCGCGAAACCGTAACAGCTTCCATCAGCCGCGTGGGCGAAGAGGAATTCAAATACGCCCAGACGGCCAATCCGCTGGCCCAGTTGCAGGGTAAGGTGGCCGGTCTGTCGCTACAGATAGGCGACGGGCAGCCGGGCGCGGCGCCGCAGGTATTCCTGCGCGGCGGAGCCTCGACTTCGCCCGAGAACGACTCGCCGCTTATAATAGTGGACGGGGTAGTGGGCGCAATGCGTAACCTCAACCAGTTGAACCCCGACGATATAGAGTCGGTGCAGGTGCTCAAAGACGCGGCTTCGACCGCTATCTACGGCGCCCGCGCGGCCTACGGGGTTATAATAGTGACCACCAAAGGCGGAAAGTTCGAACAGAAGCCCACCGTGACCTTCAAATACGTGGTCGGGATGGAGGAACTCTCCAAGAAGTACGACTTCACTTCGGCGCGCGATTATATCTATATAAGCCGCCTGAACACTATGAAATACAACACTACCAACCCGAACCAGTTCCTTTCGAACGGTACGTACGGGATGTCGACCGGGAACCCGCGCAACTCGCGCAACACCCTCGAATTCCTCGATACATATATAAACAGTTACGGAGCGGACTACGTGCAGGACCTTATAAATAACCAGGGCTGGGAGACGATGATAGACCCCGTTACCGGCAAGAGGCTTATATTTAAGGAGACCAACTACCAGGACGTTACTTTCCGGCAGGCTGTAAAACACGACATGAGCGTGAGCGTGAGCGGCGGTACGGAAAAGAGCAGCTACTACGCGGGTCTGGGCTACGTCCGGCAGGAAGGAGTCGTGGCCGGAACATGGAACAACAATTTCAGCATGCTGCTGAACAATACCTATAAACTGACCAAAAAGGTGACGGTCAATACCGGTATCCAGTACCAGTTCCGCGAGTACAACAGCGTGGGTAACTACCAGAACGTTCTGAACCGTTCGGTGACCATGCCGTTCACCTACCGGCTCGAATATGAGGACGGGCTGCCGGCCCCGGGCGAGGGCGTATCGTCGTTCCGCAACCGAAACCACGAAATATACTACCGCGACCGCTACAACGACAACCGCCAGTACCGCACCACCGTAAACGGCGGGCTGACATGGGAGATACTCCCCGAACTGACCTTCAGCCCTTCGGTGTCCTATTTCAACACGGAAGGTATCTACAACAAGTTCGAGGCCTTCAACGAAGTGAACGCCAACCGTAACGCGTCGGCCCAGAAGGACAAATACCGGGACTTCCAGGGAGACCTGCTCTTGAACTACGTCAAAACGTTCGGGGCCAGGCACAACCTGAATATTGTGGCCGGGTGGAGTTATGTGAATACTTACACCTACAACTTGTCGGGCTCGGGTTACGGCGCCCCGACCGATAATATAAAAACCCTGAACGCCACGGCAGAAGAGACCCAGAAGATAACCTCGTCCACCTCGGAGAATGCCCTGATGAGCTATTTCGGGCGCGTGATGTACGACTACGATAAGCGTTACCTCTTCTCGTTCTCCGTGCGGCACGACGGTTCGTCGAAGTTCGCGGCAAATAAACGGTGGGGTACTTTCCCCGGAGTGTCGGCCGGATGGAATGCCCACAACGAGGAGTTCTGGAACCCTGTAAAGCCCTACGTTTCGACCTTCAAACTGCGTACGAGCTGGGGTCAGGCCGGGAATAACGAACTCTCGATTTACGACACCCAGGGACAGTACAGTACCTCGACCGCATATATGTATATGGGCCAGGTGGGTATTATCAATACCAAGTTCGCCAATAAGGACCTGAAATGGGAGACCACCACCTCGTTCGACGTCGGGGTCGATATCGGTTTTATGAAGAACCGGCTGATGCTGCTCATGGACTATTACAACAAGCTCACCACCGACCGGCTGTTCGAGCAGCCGTTCGACCGCACCACCGGGTTCAGCTCGGTGATGGCAAACTACGGTTCTCTGCGCAGCGCCGGTATCGAGCTGGAACTGACGGCCAAGATATTCCAGCGCCCGCAGTTCGACTGGAACATGAGTTTTACCTTCTCCTACAACAGATCAATCGTGGAGAAACTCCCGGACAACGGCGAGGATAAGAACCGTATCGGAGGCAACACGGTCTACGACCCCAAGACAGGGCGGTATATCAAGGTCGGCGGATTCGCCGAAGGCGAACGCTACGGCGGCCGCTGGGCATACAACATGGTCGGGGTGTACGCTACCGATGCCGAAGCGGCGAACGCTCCCTACGACGAGCTGGCCAACGGCCGGCAGAAGGTAGGCGGCGACGCCATCTGGGAAGACCGCAACGGCGACGGGGTGATAAACCATTACGACATGGTGTTCATGGGTTATATCCGGCCGGACAAGATGGGCGGTATGGTTAACTCGTTCCGATGGAAAAGGCTCTCGGCCCGCGTGGTGATGGACTTCGCCATGGGCCACGTTATCGACAACGCCTTCCGCGGCCGGTCGCTGGCCAGCGCGCGTAACAACAACATGACCCTGAAGGACGTGCTGAGCGACAAGATATGGAAAAACCAGGGCGACATCGCCTCCATACCGCGCTACTCCGTACAGTCGGACGCCGACTACGGTATCCGCAACCACCTCCGCTCGGCGGACGGACTGGGCGGAAGCAGCGGCTATTACACCCACAATTCGCTCTATTACAAAAAAGGCGACTTCCTCGCTTTCCGGGAAGTGTCGCTGGCCTACAACATCCCGGAGAAATTTATGAACAAGATAGGCATACAGGGATGCGAAGTGTTTGCCGGGGTCTACAATATCGGCTACCTGACACAGTACGACGGACTAATGCCGGAAATATATACCGGTAACGACAACGGGACCTATCCCCGGCCGCGCCAGTATAATCTCGGCGTAAGGCTGACATTCTAACCACTTAAGGCTAAACTGGAGATGAAGAAGATATTTTTGATACCGCTTGTAGCCCTTTCGGTGCTCGTAGTTCCCGCCTGCGGCCTGCTGGACGTGGATATAGAATCCGATATAACGGGCGACAGCTACTGGAAAAGCGAGGGCGACGTGACGGGTTTCCTGAACGGCCTGCATAACAGGCTCAGGGACCTGCTCAATGCCAACTACCAGCTCCGCGAAGACCGGAGCGATGCGTTCGTGGCCGGGCTGGAAGGCTCCGTATCGGCCGCGTGGGCGCAGAACCTCACGCAGACCAACGCCCCAAGTTGGCTCGGCCACTATACCCTGCTGCACAACTGCAACCTTCTATTGAAATACGCACCCGGTATAGAGCCGAACACCACGGCAATAAACCGCGGAATAGCGTCGACCTACGCCATCAGGGCTTACGTCTACTTTATGCTCACCCGAGCATGGGGCGACGTACCCATTGTGCTCGAACCGACCGAGTCGGACAAGAGTCCGCTTCCGGCCCGGGCGCCTGCCGCCGAAGTTATAACCCAAATACTCGACGACATAGAGGCCGCTCTGGAACTCTTTCCCGAAGACGGGTACCTGAACAAGAATACGTTATCCAAACCGATGGTCTACGCCCTGAAAGCCGACGTGCTGCTTTGGAAATACAAGGTAACCGGAGGCACGGAGAACGACCTGCTCGATGCGATAGAAGCCGCAGATATGGTTTTGTCGTCGGGTGTCGGCATGCTCGACGATTTCGCCTCGGTGTTTTCGGCCGAGAATAAGACCAACAACGAAATCGTATTCTCGCTCTACTTCAAGCGTGACGAGAAATCGGACCACTACGGCAGCCGCCTGAAGGCCCGCGACATATTCGTGGCCAACGCCGCCAACGTGGACGATATCGCCTACTCGATAAGCGGTTCGCGTAGCGTGTACCAGCCCAGCCCGGCAGCCAAGAACATTTTCGGCGCGGGCGACGTGCGAAAGGCTGCCTCGGTTATCACCGCCGTGGATGCCGACGGGAACGTTATCGGGGATTTCGATAACAAGTTTCGCGGGCTGAATTACGAGGGCGTGGACCGTTACTGGGAGGACGACCTCATCGTGTACCGCGCCGCCGAGATGTACCTGTTCAAAGCCGAGGCCTACGCCGCTCTCGACCGGATAAGCGACGCGGTCGACCAGCTCAACCATACCCGCCGGCGCGCCGGTATAGGCGACTACAACGGACCGACCGACAGAAAGGCGGTGGAGCGTGAGATACTGGACGAGCGGTTCCGCGAGTTCTGGCTCGAGCAGCGCCGCTGGCCCGACCTGGTGAGGTTCCACTACGGGGGCACAATAAACGTATATGACGTGGTGCCCAACCTCAACGGTAAGAGCGTGCCGCTGTTCCTGCCGATACTCAAAACGGAAATGGACCTGAACCATAACCTCAGGCAGACCGAAGGTTATTAGACAAAGAGTCCGCCCCCGGCGGTTAACACCCCGGAAGCGGGATTACAGAAGACCGAAATTAAGAACCGAACATTACAAGATATGAAATCGAAAACGATTTTCAGAACATTCCTCGCCCCACTCGCGGCGCTGGCGCTGCTGGCCTCCTGTATCGGTAACGATACCCCCTCGCCGGGCGAGGGTCCCGAGGACGAGCCGGAAGGGCCGGAACAGCCCGATTACACCTTTATCTTCAAGCGGGGCGACGACGGCTATTTCTGCTACCGCATACCGGCCATCGTCAAAACCACGGAAGGCACCCTGCTGGCCTTCGCCGAGGCGAGGCTCGACAACTGCGACGACGAGGGAGAGATTGACCTCGTTGTGAAACGGTCCACGGACAACGGCAAGACATGGAGCGACATGTCGGTGATATGGCACGACGAAGGCAACACGTGCGGTAACCCCGCTCCCGTAGTCGACCAGAGCACCGGCCGCATCCATCTCCTGATGACATGGAACCTGGGCGAAGACGCTATCGGCGATATCAACTCGGGCAGGAGCAAGGATACCCGCAGGGTCTACGCCACCTGGTCGGACGACGACGGGCTGACGTGGGAAGAACCGCGCGAGATAACCGACCAGGTCAAAGATCCCCGCTGGGGATGGTACGCCACGGGCCCGTGCCACGGTATCCAACTGGCACAGGGCCAGTATGCCGGCCGGTTGGTGGTGCCGTGCGACAATATCGAGCTGCGTAACCTCGGCGGCCGCGGTTACTCGCACATTATCTTCTCCGACGACGGGGGGCAAACGTGGGAACTGGGCGGGGTAACCCCCCAGCACGCCTCGCTCAACCCCAACGAGAGCACCGTGGCCGAACTTTCAAACGGCGACCTGCTGCTCAACTGCCGGTGCGGGGAAAACAACAACCTGCGGGTGACCTCGCGCAGTTTCGACGGCGGGCAGACCCTTACACCCATAGAGACAGCGTACGGGTTCGTCGACCCGGTTTGCCAGGGCAGTATCCTGAATGCCGTTATGGGCGGTGAATATACGCTTTTCTTCTCCAATCCGGCCAGCGTCGAAAGGACCAATATGACCATTAAAATGAGTACCGACGACGGCAGTAGCTGGCCCCGGATATACCAGGTATGGGACGGGCCGAGCGGATACTCGGACCTGGTGCAGATTTCGGACGACAAGGTGGGTATTCTCTACGAGGCCGGGGAGACCCGGTACAGCGAGGGTATAGCCTTCGAGGCGGTGGACGTGGACGATTTTATGTAAGACCGGCTTTCCCGGGTCCGGCAGGACGACCGGACCGCGTGGAAACCGAAATTGGAAAATACAAAAACATAATAAGATGAAGAACCTGTTTAAAATAATGTCGCTCCTGACGGCAGCTTCGGTTGCCGTGGCCTGTACGGACGACAAGGACGAACTGTCGGCCGACTTCACCTCATCGCACCAGACGGTGCTTGCCGGACAAAGCGTGGAATTTTACGACCTCAGCGGCGGTCAGCCCTCCGCATGGAACTGGACCTTCGAGGGGGGCGATCCGCAAAGCTCGGCCATGTCCAGCCCCAGGGTGGTTTACAACACTCCCGGAACCTACTCGGTGACCCTCGAAATCCGCAATTCGAAAGGTGCGGCTATTAAGGTCAAAGAGTCTTATATAACTGTGGATTACGACGAGCTGACGGTGGATTTCGAGGCCGAGACCACCACCGTTATCGAAGGCGAAACGGTGGGATTCAAAGACCTCAGTACCGGGTTGCCCGACACGTGGAAGTGGACCTTCAAATCGACCGGCGGCAAGGAATACACCTCCACCGAACGGAACCCGCGTCTGGAATTCGAAGAAGGGATATATTCCGTAATACTCGAGGCGTCGAACCCCAAATACAGTGATATCGCAACGAAAACGAACTACCTGACAGTTCTCGACCCGTATAACGTGGCGGCCGGCTTTGAAGCCGATTTCGCCGGTACCTATACCGGAGGTACGGTAAACTTCACCGACCGCTCGATAGGAAATGTGGAGACCTGGCAGTGGACGTTCGAAGGCGGTTCGCCGGCAACGTCGAACGTGCAGAACCCCTCGGTGACTTACAGCCAGCCGGGCCGTTACAAGGTGACCCTGAAGGTGGCCAACAGCTATTTCGACGCCACGGAAGAGAAAGAAGATTACATTGTGGTGGTGCCGGGTGACGGCCTGACAATGTTCTTCCCGTTGGACGGCAATATCGGCGATGCGGGACCGTATAAACTCCAGACCAGCCTTACACACGAGGACGGTACCGTGGCTTTCGGCGATGACCGCCGCGGACAGGCGGGCCGTACCGGTTTGTTCGACGGCTCGACAGGGTTCTGGACACCGTTCCATTCGGCGTTCGACTTCCAGACCGGCGATTTCTCGGTGTCGGTCTGGGTGCGCAACGACAAGCAGAGCGTGCGCCAGCAGATGATGATATGGATGGCCGGCGGCTTTAGCAGCGGCGATATGCAGACATGGCTGAGGCTTTACAGCAACGCTTCGCGCAACGTGACGCTCAATATAGAGAAGGGCGGTACTATCCATATCACCGACTCGAACTGGGATAATATCGGTGACGACCAGTGGCACCACATTGTGTGCGTACGACAGGGAGGCATGTCGTATATCTACATCGACGGACAGGTGGCCGGAACCGCCAGCCGTACCGAGCCGGGCGAAATAGATTCCACGCTGCCTTTTAAAGTCGGTATTCAGCAAACAGGCGAATCGACCTTCTCGAATGCCTACGAAGGGATGTTGGACGACCTGATAGTATACAAACGCGCCCTCTCGGCTCAGGAGGTAATGGAACTTTACCAGCTCTGACAAACCCGCGCCGCCCCTTATCGCCGGACCCGTTTCGGGACCGGCGGGGCAGGCCGGGATAAACAGGTGCCCGGGCCGGGTGCCCGCTGGCGGGCTTTTTTCTAATTTAGTGGAATGAACAGGATGAGAATATTTTTTGTAACCGTGGCGGCCGCGGCGATGCTCGCAGGGCTGAGCGGCTGCGGTGGGGTCTCGGAATCGCTGGCCGTGGAAGGCAGGGCGCCGGTATACCCGGTGCTGGCGCTTAAGGAGGCAAACCCGGTGCTCCGGCTCGACTTTATCCGCACGGGCGACGGGCCGCTGGAGGTCTCGGCGGTGGACATATCGCTCAAAGGGACCGACAAACCGAAAGACGTGGAGTCGGTAAGCCTTTACGGGGCGCTCGATAACGGGCTTATAGATACGGCCCGGTTGATTTACGGACCCGTGCCGGCGGCCGGGAAGGTGAGGCTCGACTGCCGCATCTCGGCCGAAACCGATACCCTGCCGGTATGGGTAGCCGTGAAGATGAGGGACATTATAGATCTCGACGGCTTCGTTAGTGTGGCATGTACGGGTGTTGCCGCGCCGGACGGAAAAGCGGTCCTGCCCGCGGGAGGAATCGGCAACCGCCTTCGCACCGGGGTGGCCGTGAGAAAACACGGCGACGACGGGGTACATTCCTACCGCATCCCCGGGCTGGTGCGGACCGACGAAGGGACGCTCATAGCCCTGTATGACGTGCGGCGCGACCTCGGGCGCGACCTTCAGGGGGATATCGACATAGGTATCAACCGCAGTTTCGACGGCGGGGCCTCCTGGGGGCCGTTGCAGGTTGTAATGGATATGGGCCAGTGGGGCGGACTACCCCGTAAGTTCAACGGGGTGAGTGATGCATGCGTACTCGTGGACCGCACGACGGGTGATATAATAGTTGCCGGGCTGTGGATGCACGGGGTCATAAACGAAGAGGGTCGATGGCTGGAAGGCCTTACCGAAGAGTCGACCGAGTGGAACCACCAGTGGCGCAACCGCGGTTCGCAGCCCGGGTTCGGGGTGCGCGAGACGAGCCAGTTCCTGATTACGCGCAGCAGCGACGACGGTGCCACATGGGCCGAGCCGGAGAATATAACCCGGATGGGAAAGCGCGAAGAGTGGTGGCTTTGGGCGCCGGCGCCGGGCAACGGAATTACCATGTCGGACGGAACGCTGGTGATGCCTACACAGGGCCGCGACCATACCGGTAAATCGTTCTCCAACATAACGTGGAGCCGTGACGGCGGCCGTACATGGACCTCTTCGGAACCGGCGGCCGAGACCCCGCTGGGTACCACCGAGTGCGCCGTGGTGGAACTCTCGGACGGCACCCTTATGCTCAATATGCGCGATAACCGCAACCGCACCGACCCGTCGGACGAAAACGGCCGTACCGTGGCCGTAACGGCAGACCTGGGCCAGACCTGGACCGTTCATCCCACCTCGCGCGGGGCACTTGTGGAGCCGACCTGCATGGCCAGCCTCTACCGCCACGATTACACGGATGCCGGTGAGCGGCGGAGCGTACTTCTTTTCTGCAATCCGGCTTCTAACGAGGCCCGGGTGGATATGACCCTTAAAGCGAGCTTCGACGACGGTATGACATGGCCGGCCGAAAACAGTATACTGCTGGACGAGGGCCGCGGGCGGGGTTACTCGTGTATAACCTCGGTCGGGGAGGACTATATCGGGGTGCTCTACGAGGGCAGCCAGGCCGATATGATTTTCCAGCGGATTCCGCTGGCGGAACTGCCGGGCGGCAAGTGAGGTTTTACTGAGCCGGACAATTGACCGTCTGAGATTGTGCATGCAACACTAATACCCCTGCCCATGGGCGGGGGTATTTTCATGTCCGGGCCTTTGGCCTATTCCACCCGGGCGCGAAGATTGCATACTTGGTATAAAAGCCGAACAGTATGTGCTTCCATAATTCGATGAATAAAAAGGCGATGGACCTTGCCGCCCGGTACGGCCGGAAGACCGACGTGATAGACGCATGGCGCGATATAATCGAAGAGAACTACCACATCAACGCCTTCGAGAATACCCCCTGCGCCATAGTTACCCCGGACGAGTCGCTGCGGGTGATGGAATGGGGCCTAATACCGAACTGGGCCGGCCGCCAGGGTTCCGGGGGCGGTACTGTATGCGACGCGGTGGAGAAAGCCGCACGCATCCGGCAGGGAACATACAACGCCCGGAGCGAAACGGTTTTCGAGCTGCCTTCCTACCGCGGGCTGATAAGGCGCAAGCGGTGCCTGATACCCTCGACCGGCTATTTCGAGTACCACCACAACCCGGACCGCTCCAAAACGCCCTACTATATATTTATAGAAGGCGAGGAGATTTTCTCGATGGCCGGATTGTACGACACATGGCTGGACCCGCGTACGGGCGAGAAAATCCGTACCTTCACTCTCATCACCACCCCGGCCAACCCCCTCACGGCCGAGATACACAACGGCGGTAAAAATCCCCGCCGTATGCCGCTTATCCTTCGACGACGGGACGAGGAACGGTGGCTCGACCGCGGCCTGGACGACGGGGAGATAAAACGCCTGATGACTACCTATCCGGAAACGGGCATGCAGGCCTATCCCGTTTCATCCGGGTTCCTGAGGATGGATAATTACGACCCCGCGATAATACAGCGGGATTAAATACGAAACGATTATGAAAAAATTACAGATTTTAACTGCCGCCCTGCTTATAGTCGCGGGGTGCGCCTGGAGCGGGAATACGGTTTTGGCCGAAACACCCCGCCATTTCAACCTCCTGCCTGCCGAAAGCCTGGCATCGATTGCCGGCATCCGGGTGGAATACGGTTACGGGGACCTTCCCGACAGGCAACTTAGCCACGACGATTTCGCGGCCCTTTCCCGCTGCCTTTCGGGTGCCGAGTACGACAGCGCGCGTAACGACAGCGGGGCAATGATCAACCCGGTTACCGCCGACTATACCCTGATGGTTAATTACGATCCGGTCGCCCGCAGGGAGGACGATGTGATATCGGTATGGAATGACGGTATGCGCGCCCATTTCCGGGGTAAGTGGTACCTCCTTCAACCCGACACCTCCGCGGAACTGGAGCAGATTCTCTCCGGAGCCGGCCACCACGCGCGTCCGGCCACGCGGTAGCGCTGCCGCATGGTCTCCGTCGTAGGTAAAACCCGGCTCCGGTCCCGGGGGCCGTGGCCGGGCATGGACCGTACGAGTCACTTTTTGGCCTGATTAGTGTAGTTGAAAAGACGTATAAACCTTTTCAATTAATATAATTTCGATATTATGGGCGAATTTAAATGCAATTCGGGTATATCCTCCGACAGCAAAGACCAGAACCAGGCAAAGAACGAAAACGATTTCCGCGGCGTGGACGCAGGAGTAGGCGCAGGTGCGGCGGCCGCAGGTGCAGCCAGCAAATACACCAAATCCAAAACCGAATCGGATTACTATTCCGAAAACGACAGCGATACCGCCAGCCAGTACACGAAGTCGAAATCGGCTTCAAACGACTACGACCCCCAGTCCGACCTTAACCAGGATTCCGGATGCGGTTGCGGTACCTCGAAAAACAGTTACGACTCGTCGAACATCGGCAGCGATAATATCGGTAATAACAATATCGGCAGCGACGATATCGAAAATTCCGATTCCGACGGCGCTGTGATTTACAGCGAGACCATCATCTTCACCGACCCTTATGCCGGTGTGGACAACGACCCGGCTACTTCCGACCTCGTTGAGGACCAGGAAGAAGGAAGCGAGTATATCTCTTCCGACCCCAACCGGCCACAATGCTAAGTTAAATACCATGTTTTTTTGAGGGCGGTCCTGTGGCGGGACCGCCTTTTTTGTGGCTCCCGAATGACGGGGTAGATCTTCGAAGTTATTCCGGGTCGTACGTTAAAGGCAAGTACAACGGGCCGGAACGACATTAATTTATATCGAAGTTCTGTTACTGCCGAAGATGTATAACAGTGAGATTACTTGCTAATAAGTTTCTTGAGGACCACGTTTTCCAGAAAACCCTCCATCCGCTGGGATGCGACAGGCAGTTCGGTACCGCCGATAAAGACGCGATTACCCGACACGGTAGCTATATGGTCCACGTTCACGAGGTACGACCGGTGGATACGGTAGAAACTGCCGGCCGGAAGGATTCCTTCGAGCGAAGACATAGTCTGATGGATTACGATACTTTCGCCGGCAAGGTGCAGCTTCACGTAATTCTGCATTCCCTCGGCGTAAACAATCTGTCCGGGGTCCACCCGCCTGAAGGTGTTGCCCTGCCGGAAGAACATCCCGGCCCTGCCGTCCTCGCGGCCTGCCGACAGGCGCGAGGCCATCGCCCTTATTAATATTATAAGGATGGCGGGCCGCAGTCCATTCGAAACCCTTATCGACCCGATGCCCCGGTAAACACGCCGGGGCTTTTTATTGTGGGTAACACATTTAGAAATGACATTCTGGCAATACCCGCCACCGGCGGGTATTTTTGAGATTGGAACGGTTTTGGATAGTGCGCGCAAAAATGAGTTACCGGCGAAACGGGAATGCGCCTGTTTTATTTAATGTAACGCGGCTCTAACATGGGGGTCATGTTAAAAAATAGGGAAATTTGTATAATAAAAAAGGCGTAAAGGAACAACGCTACGGATTATTTGGTTTATTTGTTCTAATAAACGATTCCCGGTAGGCTTTAATTATCGGAATCCGATTCAGGTTATATGTTGCCGACCCCGTTAGCGCTATTTATAGGTACCATGTTTTGCTAATTGCAACCAAATAATGTGATATAAATCATCTAAATCTTAATTATTATGACCCCAAAACATCTTTTGGCAGCCGTTTTATCGGTGGCGGTATTTATATCGTGTTCCAAAAACAGCGGCGAAGGCTCCGAAACGGAGACAAACACCAAGAAAGTGCCGGTGACCCTTACGGTCGAATTTCCGGACCTTGTGAATTCCCGGGCGGTATCTTTCCCCAACAGTAACGGTTTGGCTTTGGAAAAGGAGAGCCGCCTGAATAATATCGCCGTTTTTGTTTTCAATAACCAGAAACTGCTCGAGGCTTTCGACAGTCAGGACCAGATTAGGTACGGTGGCTTTCAGCAAAGTACGGCCACTTTCAACTTTACGGTTTCCGTCGGGAGGATGTATATTTTCGCAGTTGCCAACGTGCCGAAAGGTTACCTTTCTTATGCAACCGAAGGTATATCGATGGACGAATTTTCCGAGGAGATACTCAAATACGACCTCGATGTTCTGACTGGTAAAGGCTTCCTCGACATTGACCAGTCGGATATCAATGCGCTGCTGAACGAGGAGTCGCGCGGGTTCTTTATGACCTCGAAGCTGGACGGTACCGGGATTACTCAGTTCTGGGCGCAGGATACGGACGATATAAACATAAATACCTTTAATCTCGAACTCGAGAGGGTGGTGGCTAAAGTCGCAGTGGCGTTCGACCCGGCGAGCCAGCCGGAAGGTGAGCTGAGCGAAGTTGAATACCTGGTGACCAACAATCCCGCGTCGTTCTACGTGGTGCAACATTACAGCGGTTCGGCGATGATAACCCCGAATTACTATAATAACGACATTGATCCCAACAACTATCAGGACCCGCTGGACGATTACCTGCCAGCGATAATTCCGGGTATGGCCGACGCCGATAAAAAATGGACCTACTGTATGGAGAATGCCAACTTCCTGCCCAGGGAAGGTACCGCCACCATGGTTATGATTAAGGGTAAATTCACGCCCGATACCTGGCTTCAGGCCGACGGTACTTCCGGAGGTTCAGCGACTTCCGACGGAACTTTCTGGCGAGTTGCCACGGTAAGGTCCGACGGCTCGAAAGCACTCGATCCGGGATATTATGCGTCATCACCGGTTGGAACTCCCCTTGTGCCGGGAAGTTCGGACGAGACAAAGGAGATTCTCGAATATCCACAGGGCATCTGCTACTACCCGGTATGGCTGCGCAATACTAATGCCGGCAGCGGCGAAAACCAGTATACCGTAAAACGTAACAGCTATTACAAACTGACCATAGACAGTGTCAACGGTTCCGGTTGGAACGACCCGGACGAGTCTATCGACCCGCCGACCCCGCTCGACCGTCAGGTGGATATCGTCGTGGGTATATCGGTATCCAACTGGACGACCATCGACGACTCGCAAGGTTTATAGCAAACAAAGTTTCCGGACAGGATTATGCCGCTCCCGGCAGGGGGCGGCATATGTCCGGATAAACCCTGGCCCGTCAGCTTATTATGTGCGTAACCCTGAAAAATACAGTTGCACTGCTGTGCACCGTACCCCTTTTGCTGCTTTCCTGTATGCGGGATGATGGGGAATGTCCCGGCACGCAGCCGGGGGACCCGGTGGTCGTCCTGCGATTGGTTTATACCCATAATATGGAGCAGGAGGAGAGGTTCGCCCGGGAGGTCAGCCATACGTCGCTCTACCTCTTCGATGGTGACGAACAGTTGTACGATGTAATGGAGTTGCCTACCGCCGGTCTGGACGAGGGTAATACTGTCACCCTGGAGCTGCCTGCGGGCGATTACACGGCGGTGGCCTGGGGCGACGCCCACACGGACCCGTATGAGGTGGCCTGCGAAGGGACGCTGCGGGATATGACCGTGGCTATGGCCTGTGAGCCGGACGGCACCGTATCCTCACATCCCGGGCACATGTTCCACGCGATGGCGCGGTTCGGGCACGACGGGGTGAACGCTACCTATGCGGACCTGCCGATGGTGAAGAACACCAACCGGGTGGACATACTGGTTTACGGGCTGGAGCCGGAGCCTCAGCAGGACCTCGGGGAAATAGTTACCGTCTCGATACTCGGCAGTAACGGAACCTATGCTTACGACCGTTCCCTGTACGGGTCGGAACTATTGAAGTACCTGCCCGTGTACGGATTTATGGAGCACGACGGCGATGAGGTCCCAGCCGCATCATTTGTAGTGCAGCGTATAGTCGAGGACGGCGACTTGATACTCAGTTCCATACAACCCGGATACAGGGAGCCGCTTATTTATAAATCCCTGCCGGAACTCATCAAGGAAAATTACACGGGGTCGGATTTCGCAGATTACCTCGACAGGGAGGACCATTTCACAGTTAAAATATCCGTGGAGAAAAACCGGGACGGCAGGTACGTGGTGGTCAGTATCCAGATAAACGACTGGGCGCCCATTATAAATGACAATGTTTCGGTAGGATAGGGCCGCTCCCTTAGCTTCCTTATGTTTACAAAAGTAAAACAGCATACGATGTTCAGCATACCATCTCAAAGAACCGCAACCCGGCCGTGGAATCCGTTCCGGCTCTTTATGGCCGCGGTGACGCTGCTATTTTGTATGTCCGGTTGCAATACCGACCCGGAAATAGACACCGGTACGGACGAGGACCGGATAAATATGGAAGTCAGCCTGGACGTGCCGCTGACCGGTACTCCAACTTCGCGGGCTATGAGCGAAAGCGACGAGTCGACGGTGCAGGTGGTGGACGTGCTGGTGTTCCGTGTCGACAGCGGCATCGAGACGTTCGCTTACCGCGCTCACGAAACCACCGTACCGACCTTTACCGGCAGCAATACGATGAAATTTACCGTGTCGCTCAAAAGGAGCGAGGCGGGCGAGAGTTACCGGCTGGTGTTGTTGGCAAACCTGCGGGAGGAGGTCGACGAGGCGATGCAATACGTTGCGGTCGGCAATACGAAGGACGACGTGATGGCCCGGGTACAGTTTACACATAACGAGGCGTGGCCCGTATCGGCAGAGCAGATGCGCTACATTCCCATGTGGGGCGAGACGTCGGGGTCTGCCGTTATCGAGCGCTATACCACACTCACCGCTTTCGGCGGTACGATATACATGCTGCGCGCGATGGCCCGGGTGGATGTGGTCCTAAACCTCCCGTCGGGGGACGACCAGCCCAGTTTCGACATACGCCGTATAAAGGTCTATAACGCGTTGCGCACGCATGCCGCGGTGCCGGATGCCGCATCGGGTTTCAACCTGACGGACCAGAAAGTAACCACTCCCACCGTTGTATCGACCCAGGTAATCGATCCGCCGCTGGAGTACAGCGTGGCGGGGACGAGAATAGAGAGGGAAATCTATATCGGGGAGGCTGAAAACAGCACCGCCGCACCGGAGGACAACGTATGCCTTCTGATAGAGGGGTACTACACGGCGCCGGGGCAGCCGCTCAACACGAGCTCGCCCACCTGGTACCGGGTCGACTTCCGTCCCAACGACGACCCGCAGGCACGATACGATATCCTGCGAAACCATCGATACCATATCAATATAAATCATGTGGGCGGTGCGGGCGACGATGACGAGGAGGAGGCGTTCCGCCGGGGTCCGTACGATATGGAGTCCGAAATCATCGTCTGGTCGGACGATAAGTTGACGGACGTGGTGTGGCTCGGGCCGTACTATCTGGCTGTGAGCAGGAACTCGATAGACGTGCCCGGCAACGCGCACAGCGAATCGTTCTTCGTGAAGACCAACTACCCGGACGGGTGGACTGCAAAGGTGACCGAGGGCAATACATGGCTCGGAGGCCTTTCCCCGGCTTCCTCGCCGAACATAGATGTGAGCGAAGAGCTGGAATTCACGGTAACCGAGAACAACGAGCCGGATATGCGTACCGGCAGGATACTTATTTCGTGCGGCAGCGCGCTGAGCCTCGATGTGGCGGTGAACCAGTATACAAACGACGAATCGGAACTGGCGCTGATAATCCTCGAAGTTACGGACCTTATCGGTACGGTCGGGACCCGGGAGCTTGAAGAGATAGTGTGGCCCGGCGGGTTACATTGGGTAGAAAACCCCAATCCGAAAGGGTTCCATATAGACTGGCTACCTTCCTGGGCTGACTGCAATATGATAAAGGACCCGGCGGGCACATATGACGTGGAAAGGGTAACATGGATGCGCGAAGCGGGAACATTGCCGAGCACGTTGTCTTTTTTCGATGAAATGGTAATACCGCCCACCGACTACGGATATACCTTTTACCTGACCCCGAGACGGTTTGTCAATTCGGAAATTGAGACAGATCCGTTCCTCGAAAAAGCCACCAATTATTATTTTACCGTAATCGACCACGGGGAACTCGTTTCTAAAACCATAAAGTTAAGGCAAATACACTATAACCTGATAGCCGACGTGGAGGATGGGTATCTTCTCGACGGGTCGCAGCACTCGTTCAAGGTAAGGGCTAACCGCGACTGGACGGTTACAGACGTTACGGGCGATACCGATCTTGTGACCATTCATACCATGTCCGGCACGGCGGATAAAACCGTCGGCACGGATTTTAATTTTACCGTCATAAACAGTGAGGATAAATCCGGTGCGGTAAACGTGACGTTCACTTATACGGGCGAGGTGGGTAACAATATGGGAGACCCCGGTTTCGTGTATACCGAGGATGTTGTAATTAACCTTGTATCGGACAGCGGCAGCCGAGGCGAAACTTTCATCGGTGGCGAGGCGAACTGCTATATCCTCAATCCGAACGGAAAGGCTGTGGAGATACCCGTGTCGCAGGCCAATCGAGGGGTGGACGAACGTATAGGCACAAATACGGAATTGGACTGGGAATTTATATGGACGGACAATCCGAACGGTATGAGTGATGCCGGGGCGGTAAGTTGGGTCGAGGTGGAAGGTTCCGGATCCACGGCGAATCTTATAGTCTATCCGGGAGCCAGTGCGGGTAATGCGGTGGTTGCCGTTAAGGATAAAAACAACGGAAAGATACTATGGAGCTGGCACCTCTGGGTAAGCGATTTCGACCCAAACAACGACGCGAACGATTTTTACGGCTTCAGCGTCTACGAATTCCTCGACCGCAACCTTGGCGCCCTTAGTGAGGACCCGACGGATTTTCGGTCGCAGGGGCTGTTCTACCAGTGGGGCCGCAAAGACCCGTTCCCGTATGCGAACGGAGTGGGGTCCGGCTCATTTATAACCATATATGACGCTGACGGGAATACGCTGAATTTTCCGAATGACTTTAAAACGGCAACAAGTGGAGTAATGTTGAATCATTCTATTGAGAATCCGTTAGACTTTATAACTGTCAGCTACTCGTCCGACTGGTACAGTACCGATTATTCAATCGGCTCGTCCGAGGTAAGGCGCAAAATGTGGCATCCGGGAAATACATTGGAAGATATCGAGAAAGGGGCTTACGACCCCTGCCCGGACGGCTGGCGGGTAGTACCGGGTGACTCGGGAGGAAACCCGGTATGGTATAATCTTTTCTCGGCACGCACTCACCTGCAGGGTTACAGCGAAGTCAATGGAAATGTCCCGTCATGGGGACATGCGGACCTCGGTGTCTGGCCCCATTCGGGTTACATCAATGGCGGAAGCGTTGCCTTCGTGTCAGGAAACAATCAAGGTTATTATTGGACTGCAAATCCTAATAGTGAATGGAGTGCGACAGGGTCACTTTATGTTGGTTTCTTTCCTGCAACAACCGAAATAGCAAATGACTTCGACCGCCGTCATGCGCTCCCCATCCGCTGTATGCGAAGAACATATTAGCCAAGGATATTATTAAGAGGGCCGGAATATTCCGGCCCTCTTTTTTTTGTTACCCCGGTGATACCGGTCCGTTAGATATAATAACCGGTAGTATCCCCCTTCAATCAAAATAAACCCCCTTCTGCAACAATTACAGAAGGGGGTTTGTTGAGGTCTGAAGCGGATTCGAACCGCTGTACGAGGTTTTGCAGACCTCTGCCTAGCCACTCGGCCATCAGACCCTTAATCGCCACCGGAAATAATCCGGTTGCCCCAACCGTCCATTTTACGCCTGCAATAAGTCGATATGCCCACGTACGGGGCGATTAGAGCAGGGCAAATATAGTAATTATATCTTAACCGGAAAAATTAAAAATTTCCGTCCACCCTTTTTTATTCCGCGAGGATGGTATTATATTGCCGTTCATATGACAACAGATACCACCGGCATCATTTTGGATGAAATAGCCCTCTCGCTTCATAAAGAGTTGGGGTTGAAAATCGTATGCCGCCTTATCGGGGTTTTCGGCGATGCCGGGAGGGTCTTCTCGGCCGGGCGGGACGAACTGGTCGACCTCGGCGGTATCCCGCGCGGGGTTGCCGCTTCGCTCCTTTCCAAATCGCATCACCGGCAGGCCGTTGCCGAAATCGAGTATTGTCGCCGCAAGGGTATAGTTCCGGTCGGGGTATCTTCGCCGCTTTATCCCCCGCTTCTGCGTGAATGTTGCGATTTCCCGGTGGTACTCTATACGGTCGGCGACCCGGAAGCCCTGGCCGGAGATATGATGGCGGTCGTAGGTACGCGTAAAATTACGCCTTACGGCTCGGTGGCGTGCGAAAAGCTGGTCGGCGGGCTGGCGTCGGCCGGGTACAGGATAACAATCGTGAGCGGACTCGCTTACGGTGTGGATGCCACGGCACACAGGGCCGCACTCGCCAACGGATTGCCTACGGTGGCAGTGTTGGGGAACAGTTTACCGGGTATTTATCCCGCCGATAATACAGGTCTGGCCAGAAAAATCGTGGAACGCGGCGGGTGTCTGGTGACGGAATACGACTCGGGTGCGGAGACCCGCCGCTCAAATTTCGTGGCGCGTAACCGGATAATTGCCGGTATGAGCCGCGGGACGCTGGTGGTGGAGAGTCCGCGTAAGGGCGGTTCCATGATTACGGCCGGAATTGCGTCGGGTTACGACCGGTTGGTGATGGCGGTTCCGGGCCGGATTACGGACGAGAACTCCACCGGCACCAATTTCCTTATACGCAGTCTGGGGGCGGTGGCCGTGACCTGTGCGGCTGACATTGCCGAGGAAATGGAACTCGATAATATAAACCAGTGCGGCGGTAAGTCCCTTGAATTCACCCCGACCGCGGGATGGCCCGGCGAATCACAACCGGACCCCGTATCTGTTCCGGATATTCTACCGGCGTCCGATGGAGGACATGAAGGCTCTCTTGGCGAATTACCCGATGCGGGTAATACCGGAACCCGTAATGCCGTAGCCCCTGCAAGCGGGTCTGACACCCCCGGCATTCCGATTACCGATGGGACGGATAGGAGCCATGAGGGTTTCGACAAGGAGTCCATCGTTCGCCAGGTGACCCGTATGGTATTCGCCACTCAGGACGTGAACAATCCGGCTCTGACAGGTCCGGAAAACAATACCGGATACCCGGCCATGCCCTCACCGGAGAGTTCACAGATTCAAAAAAAAGAGCAGGACAATAATCTGAAAAAAGAAACTATTCAAATCCACAATCCGGAAACGCGAAGTTTAAAATCGTCCGGTAAGCTACCGGGCGATTCACAGACCCATTACCCGGAGCCGGGCGTTAATCAGCCATACGATGCGGAACCTTCCCGCAATCGGGTAGCGGACGATGCGCAATATAACATCCCGGAGCAAGTCGAAACACAAACCCATTATCCGGGACCGTACAATTCACCTTCCCACAATCCGGCACCGGAAAATATTCTTTCCCACAATCCGGTAAATGACCTCTCCCGGCTCCATAGTTCAGTGCCGGGCGGTACCTGTGTTACTACCGGCGCCTCTACCTGCCCCCCTGCCAGCCTTATTGCCGGAAACTATGCCGGCCCCTCCGCCGGCCCCTCCGCCGGCTCCCCTGCCGTGACCGCTTCGCCGGACTCCCCGGTCTACTATTTTGCGCAGGAAACGGTAACCGGAGACAAGGCGCGGATTCTGGAACAAATAGTCGCCTGCGACGGTGCCGGGGTGGATATGTTGGTGGAGCGAACGGGCATTCCCGCCCCGGCGATGCTGGCGCAGTTGTTCGAACTCGAACTTGCGGGTATGGTCCGCAAGTCGCCCGGGGGTACGTATATGAAAATCTGAAAACAGTATGCTTATAGACACCCATTCCCACCTCTACTCCGACGCTTTCGACGGCGACCGTGCCGAGGCCATACGCCGCGCTGCGGAGAACGGGGTCGGTAAAATTATCCTTCCGGCCATCGACTCGGCAAGCCATACCGCCCTGATGTCCATGTGCGGCGAATATCCGGATGTGTGCTTTCCCCTTATGGGGCTTCATCCCACTTCGGTGAACGAAAACCCCCGCTGGAGGGTCGAACTGGCCACGGTCGATAAGCTCGTCCGCGACCATGCCGCAGGCTGCGGCGACAGGTTTTACGGTATCGGCGAGGTCGGGATGGACCTCTACTGGAGCCGCGATTTCGAGGTACAGCAGGAAGAGGCGTTCCGGTTCCAGTTGGACCTGGCGCTGGAATTCTCGCTGCCGGTTATTATCCATACCCGCGAGGCGTGGCCGGCCATGCGGCGTATCCTGGATTCTTACCGGGGCAGGGGAGTGCGGGGTATAATGCACTCTTTTTCGGGGACGCTGGACGACTACCGGTATATCCTCGGCTGCGGGGACTTTCTGTTCGGCATCGGCGGACCGGTAACCTATAAAAATTCGGCCCTGGCCGATATCCTTGCGTATATGGACCCGGAACATCTCGTCCTGGAAACAGACAGCCCCTATCTTCCCCCCGTACCGTTCAGGGGTAAAAGGAACGAAAGTGCCTATATAGTTTACGTTCGCGACCGGGTGGCGGAAATAATGGGGGCGGGCATCGAGGAAATTACCGAAACGACCACTGCAAACGCATGCCGGATGTTCGGTTTCTGACCAGTCGCGGGGATTCCCGGCAGCCGTGCCGCCGCGGGGAATTTTTATGGCGGTAATGTTACGCAGGTGGGGCCGGGATAAGGCCGGGTTGATTATCTTTGCAAACAAAAACGGATGGTGAGGGCTTCCATACTCCTGATATATACGGGCGGTACCATAGGGATGAAAAACGATCCTTCGAGCGGGGTGCTTGTTCCGTTCGATTTCAACGACCTGTACGACGAATTCCCCTACGTGCGCAAACTTGGGGTGGATATAGAGGCGATGACCTTCAAACCTATCGACTCGTCGAATGTCACCCCTTCGCTCTGGGTTACGCTGGCACGCATTATACGGGACAATTACGACTCGTTCGACGGCTTCGTCATACTGCACGGTACCGATACCATGTCCTACACGGCCTCGGCGCTCAGTTTCATGCTCGACAACCTGGCGAAACCGGTCATTTTCACCGGCAGCCAGATACCCATCGGCGTGATGCGGACCGACGGCCGGGAAAACCTTATCACCGCAATCGAAATAGCCGCTTCGAAAAACGAAGACGGCCAGCCCATCGTGCCGGAGGTTGCGCTCTATTTCCAGAACCGGCTGCTGCGGGCCAACCGGACGATAAAATACAGTGCGGAAGAGCTGAACGCTTTCCGGTCGGAGAACTATCCGCCCCTGGCGGAAGTAGGCGTCAATATAATGTACAACCGGGCGTTTATCCATTATCACGACACTTCGCTGCCCTTTGCCATACATACGGCGCTGGAACCGGACGTGATGGTGGTGAAGATATTTCCCGGAATGAACGAGAACCTGCTGCGTTCGATACTCGCGATAGAACCCGTTAAGGGGATAGTGCTGGAGACTTTCGGCTCGGGCAACGCCCCTACTGAAAAATGGTTTACCCGCGCAATCGCGGATACCGTCGGGCGCGGGATACCCGTTATGAACGTGACGCAGTGCGTCAGCGGCAGTGTGGCTATGGAGTTATACGAAACGGGTATTCGCCTGCAGGAAGCGGGTGTAATCAGCGGTAAGGATATTACCACAGAGGCGGCCGTGACCAAAATGATGTATGTACTCGGCATGGGACACGACGCCGCGGAGACAAACCGCCTGCTCGGCACCTCGCTTCGGGGTGAAATGACCTTGTAGTGCGGATTGATTGCGGAGGCGCCTGACTGTTTCCGGTACTGCGGGACACCTAATTTGCTTCGTGTTTTTTATGTAAGGAGAAAATTTCTTATCTTTGGCAACCGTTCCGTATTTACTTTCGGGACCATGGTGCCGGGTATCGAAGCCGGGATTACTTTTAGGGAGTAGTCAGGACCGGTATAGGGAGAGTACAACGGAGAAATGACCGAGTGGCTTAAGGTGCGCGCCTGGAAAGTGCGTATACCCCAAAAGGGTATCGTGGGTTCGAATCCCTCTTTCTCCGCAAAAGAACGGCATCCGCAGGATGCAATAAAAAAGTAACCGCCCGTGCTTGCACAGGGGCGGTTACTTTTTTATTGCAATATTGCCTTCGGCAATTTGCCGTTCTGTTGACGGGCCCCGCCGGCGAGGTGTGAGGGATCTGTAATCCCTCTTTGCGCCCGAGGTTGTCTTGTTGGGATAGCCGAATCGTACGGCCGGTTCTTTTGGAACGCCACCACCGATTAGACAAAAGGTTTGCCGGCCTGATTATAACCTTCCCGGCCGGGGTGACGTATTGAATATTTTCCGGGCGGATAAAATCATCGAAATTCGGTACTTTCTCGGGTATTACCTAATGGTAATTATATGCTATTTTAAACTTGTATTTAGTGTCCCGCCACCCGCCCACGGCGGCTCAAACGCCGGTGTGATACAGGTATACCGATCTCATGGTGTAAAGTAATATTTAATGATCTACTATTTCGATACAGTCAACCAGTAACTCTTTCCCGTCGGTCCATCTGATCCATCCGGTGCGCCTTCGCGGTGGGCTCCCTTCGAAACTCTCGAGCCTAACCCGATAACCATCCACTTCTATGGCTTTCCCGGAGCGTATGCCGGTATCGCCCGCTACCGTCGAGCCGGTGGGGGTGTACCCGCGTTCACTTATCGACACTGCCCGCAATAGGTACTCTTCCCAGGTTTCGAAGCGGAATATTTCCCTACGCATATAATCCCGGTGATAGCCGGACAGGCGGTGTCCGTACGGGTCGTATGGTTTATACCCGCGGTGTTCGATTAACACGGCCGTATCGCCCGTCTCTTCGTTCAGCACTACACGGTACCTGCCGCAGCTCTCTTCCAAGACTCGAAAGATAAGACAAGGATTGATGTAGACAGAACCGATCGACTCCCGACTCCAAGCACGGGCTTCAGAGTCGCCTTCGTAGAATCTGTATGGAACCGGACCGGCTGTCTCAGCCAGGAAAGAACCCTTATCCGGACCGTCCGGCCGGACCATAAATCGAAGGTAACCGAAAGGGGTACCTGAGTCCATATCATGGAACAGCGGCCGGATATGGTTGAGGTCGAGATGGAGCAGTCCTATCCCGATGGACGGTGATACCGTATCGAGAACTATTTTTGTCCCATATACTGCCTGCCCGACCGCTTTTGGCTGGGTACGCATTCCGGGGTGTACGACCAAACAGGCTATCAGGGTAAGTGTCCTGCAAGCCTTCCGCTTCTTAGATAAGCGTCTGCTGGGAAATAACCGGTGGCAATCCATCGAGGCGCAATTTTATTGGCGGCCGGTCAGGAGATCGTCCAGCCAGCGGTAAACCATTGGCAGGCGCCGCGCCTCTGAAGAATCGAGCGTGAAACTCTCTATCTGTATTATCTCTGCGGCGTCGTAATCGAGAAAATAAACAGTTTCTGTCCAAGGTTTGCTTCTGTCCGTCTCATAAGGTAGATCCCCGTTAGGGAAATTCGTCAGGTATTCGAAAGGGAATGTGCCAGGCATAGATATCCAGTTCGTGAGATAAGTCGGCGAATGACCTTTCGTTTAACTCGTCCAGCAGTCGGTCCAGCCTGTCGTCTTCGGCAACTCCGGAGAATTGCGCCAATCGGCTGTTTTCCCACTTCTCGGGTTGCCTTTACCTATAAGCAGGAACATAGTATGGCCGAATTGCCACTCGAAATCGAAACTCCGGTATACGCCGGGCTCTCCGACACCGACTATGCCCTCGAACCTGTCAGGCCGGTAACTGAAAAAATCGGGTACCACGTCCGGTCGGCCGCTGGCTGTGTCCGAACCGGAAAACGGTTCGGACGATACGGCTCCCGCGCAGGGGGCCGTAATAGCATTCCGGGCTTCAGCGAGCGTGTTACCTATTGAGGGCCGCGCGATGAAACAGGTTAACGACAATATTAAAATCGGTAATTGTCTCATAGTAAACAGTATTGATTTTCTCGGTATTTATCCGGCAGGAAGGGGAGCCGGGAGTGGCCCGATAGTATGGGCAGCTTATTTATAGAAAAATACGAGCGACAGATCAAAAACCGGTACAGCCGGTTTCCCCGGTAGCAGCACAATATTTCCGTCCAAAATTACATATTTTTCGTTAAATATTCCATTTAATAAATATCACGAAGACCTATTTTTGCATATCATACCATCGGTATAATGTTTGAATGAGGCGAAGTGTAAACCGGTTGCCGGGGCCGTATCGCAAATCCCTGCCGGATAAATTAAGGCGTGAGAACGTTTATTCGGAAATTTGCATAACGGAAAATTTATTAATATTTTTACCGGCATAAAGTATAGTTTAAGAGGACTTTTCGTAACTTTGTTTAAATCCGGGGCGGCAGTTTTAACAGGTGTCGGGCCGGAGGAAAAACGCGGACGGCCGGGTGAGAGGAACTGCGTCGACTAATAACCGGAACAATTAAAAGCCAAGTTATCAAACACATAACAAAGAAAAAGAAACGAATAAGTTACTAATCAATTTCAATCACTAACTATGAAAAAAATTCTTTTGTTTTTGTCAGTAGCCGGTATGCTCAGTTTCGGTGCTGTGAATGTTTATGCCCAGGATGAGGAGGTTGTCGAAGCTCCCCAGGCCGAAGAGGTCATTGAAGTTCCTGTCGCCGGGGCAACGAATCCGGAAGTTGATCTGGACGGAGAACCTTTGCATCAGGTTATCAAACAAAAACTCCTCGAAGGTGGTGTGGGCTGGATGACGCCCGTGCTTTTGTGTCTCATCTTCGGTCTGGCAATCGTTATAGAGCGCGTTATTTACCTCAACCTTGCCACCACCAATACCCGCAAACTCATCGCTAACGTCGAGGATGCCCTCGCTAACGGCGGTATCGAAGCGGCCAAGGAAGTTTGCCGTAACACCCGCGGTCCGGTAGCCAGCATTTTCTATCAGGGTCTCGAGCGTTACGACGAAGGTCTCGACGTGGTTGAGAAATCGGTCGTTTCTTACGGTTCGGTACAGATGGGCCAGATGGAAAGCGGTCTTACATGGATAAGCCTCTTTATCGCCATCGCTCCTATGTTAGGGTTCATGGGTACCGTAGTAGGTATGATTGGTGCGTTCGACTCGATTCAGGCAGCCGGCGATATCAGCCCGACCCTCGTGGCAGGCGGTATCAAAGTGGCCCTTCTGACGACGCTCGCCGGTCTTATCGTGGCCGTTATACTTCAGATTTTCTACAACTACATCCTTTCTAAAGTCGACAGCCTGGTGGTTGCGATGGAAGACAGTTCTATTACCCTCGTGGACATCCTTACTAAATACAGCAAAAAGTAATTTTCGCTATGACTAAAATATTATCATTACTTAAATATTTGCTTCTGGCTGTATCGGTCGTTGCCGTTATCGTGGTGGCGGTGAACGGTGAGGATGGCGTGGGCTTCATACTGAACTGGGCGTATATTATGTTCGGTATAGGTGTGGTGGTTACAATCCTTCTCCCGCTGTTCAACCTTGCGCAGAACCCCCGCGGTGCGCTGCGCTCGCTGATAGGGCTTGCCGTTGTGGTCGTGGTCGTGGGCATTGCCTGGGCCATGGCCAGCACAGAGCCGGTAGTAAATTCCGCAGGTGGGTATTTTACCAACCACGGAGAGCTTAAAATCTCGGATACGGGGCTTATCACGACCTACATCGCTTTCGGCCTTGCAGTCCTCGTTGTGGTCCTGGGCGAGATCAGGAACAGTTTTAAATAAGGTTACCAAGTCCTAATATGGCAAGTAAAAGAAAAGTACAGGAAGTCAATGCGGGGTCGATGGCCGACATCGCTTTCCTTCTGCTTATCTTTTTCCTCGTGGCCACAACGATGAACGTTGACACCGGTCTGCAAAGGGTGCTTCCGCCTATCGCGGAGAACCCCGACACGGAGGTCGACATCAAGCAGCGTAATATTATGCTGGTTTTTGTCAACAGGTTCAACCAGATCAACGCAGGAGGCGAGGTGATCGATATAACGCAGTTGAAAGACAAGGCCAAAGACTTTATCCTGAATGTGTATGACGATGAGAACCTTCCGGAAAAAGAAATGCAGGAAATAGAAGGTTACGGACAATATCCCGTCAGTCAGGGTGTGATATCGTTGCAGAACGACCGCGGTACGAGTTATGATACCTATATACAGGTACAGAACGAACTCACACGTGCCGTGAACGAAATCCGCGACGAAGTCTCGATGGCAAAATGGGGTAAGAAGTTCCTCGACCTTCCGGAAGACCAGCGCCAGATCATTACGAAGGCCGTACCTTCGAAAATATCGGAGGCAGAACCGCGTAACATAGAAGGAGGAAGATAGTATGGCAGTAATGAAGAAAAAAGGAGGTAAGGAAATAGGAGCTATTTCCACCTCTTCGCTACCGGATATTATTTTCATGATCCTCTTCTTCTTTATGATTGCGACTACCATGAGGGAACAAGACCTTCTCGTAAGGTTCCAGTTGCCCGATGCTACGGAGGTTCAGAAATTAGAGAAGAAGCAGCTCGTGAGCTATATACAAATCGGGGAACCGTCGACCGCCGCGTTACGCGCGCAGTTCGGTACCGCTCCGCGTATCCAGCTCAACGACAGCTACAAGACTACTCAGGACATTTTGGAATTCATCGCCTCCGAAAGGGATAAACTTTCGGAAGCAGACCGCGCGGCGATGACCGTTTCCATCAAAGCGGACAGGACAACCCTGATGGGTGTTATTACGGACGTGAAGCAGGAGCTTCGCCGTGCAAACGCCCTTAAGATTAGTTACGCTGCGAATAAGGGCCTTTAAAGCCCGTCCTACCTCACAAAGAGCCGCGGTCCCAATGGGCCGCGACTCTTTTTATTATATCGGTAGATTGCCGGATAGCCTCACCGTGTGTCCGTTCCTCATTTAATACCGGGTCCGAGGCTTCACGTTGAGGGATTCCGGCCGGATGCCGCGGCAGTAGGACAGGCGGAAAGAGGGGAGGGTGGTATGGTCCTGCCGCCGGATAAGGTCGTAGCTATGAACGGGTGTAGACCCTGCCGTCAGATAAGGTCGTAGCTAAGAGCGGTTGTATACTCTGCCGTCGGATAAGGTCGTAGCTATGAATGGTTGTAAACCCTTGCGATTAGATCAGAACTGGAAATAGATGAAAGGCTGGATGCCGGCAGATTTTATCTGCATCACAATCCATATAACGGCTATCAGGAGAAGGGCGTGACCCCATAGAGGCATGTTCGCTACTTTGCGGGTAGCGGCCGTTTCCATCTTCTCGGAGGTGAAGTGCAGCAGGTAACCGATGGCTATCAGTGTGAATACACCGGCGTAACCGGTTATAACGCCGGGTATGATTTGCCAGTTGAGGCCGCCGGCTATACGGCCGATAACTGCGTAGGCCGTTCCGGTGTCCGGGGCGCGGAAGAATATCCAGCCGAAGCAGACCAGGTGGAACGTGAATACGATGCCAAGCACGCGCCAGATGCGCTTCATTTCACCGCCTTCGGGTTTCATAGCCGGGAAAATTCCCATCAGGAATTTATGTACAGCCAGCGACACGCCGTGCAACGCTCCCCAGAAAACGAACCTCAATGCCGCACCGTGCCATAGCCCCCCCAAGGAGCATGGTTATCATCAGGTTGAGGTAGGTCCGTACTTTGCCTTTGCGGTTACCCCCGAGTGAAATGTAGAGATAGTCTTTGAGCCAGCTCGATAGGGAGATATGCCAGCGGCGCCAGAATTCGGTTATGGTAGCGGACTTATACGGCGAGTCGAAGTTGCGGTTGAACCGGAAGCCGAGGATTAGAGCAATCCCGATGGCCATATCGGAGTAGCCCGAAAAGTCGCAGTAAATCTGCAGGGCATAACCGTAGACTCCCATAAGGTTCTCGAAACCGCTGTAAAGCAACGGTGCGTCGAAAATCCGGTCGACGAAATTAAGGCTGATATAATCCGAAATTACCGCCTTTTTGAACAGGCCGGTGGCGATGAGGAAGACCCCCGTACCGAACATCCCGCGGGTTACGACCAGTGGGTTCTGCCGTATCTGCGGTATGAAGTCGCGAGCCCTCACAATCGGCCCGGCGACAAGTTGCGGGAAGAACGAGAGATAAAACGCATAATCAAGCCAGCAGGTAAGTGGCTCTATCCGCCTCCGGTAGATATCGATGGTGTAGCTAATCGACTGGAAAATAAAGAACGAAATCCCAACCGGGAGGAAAATGTTCTGAAAGTCGAGGAATCCTTTGCCGAACAGGTCGTTAGCAATCCCGATAAAGAAATTGGTGTATTTGAAGTACCCCAACAGTCCGAGGTCGATTAAGATGCTGAGCCAAAGCAAGGTCTTGCGTAGTTTTCGGTTTTCCGTCCGTCCCATCCAGAGACCGAGCATAAAGTCGGTAGTGGCGACCAGCAGCACAAGCAGGAAGTAAAGGCCGCTGGACTTGTAATAGAAGTAGAGCGAGAATAGCAGAATATAGACCATCCTTCCGACCGGTTTGCGCCGGAAAAACCCGTAGAATAACGTGAAGCCCGCGAACAGGAAAAGGAACAACCCGCTGCTGAATATCATGGGTGCGGCGGGGTCGTAGGATACGATGGCTTGTATTTTTTCGATTAGGGTCTTTTCGACGGCCGGTTCTCCGAGGCCGTCGGCCTCCGCAACAGGTATCGTATCCCCGGCCGGGCCCGTATCCCCGGTCAAGCCAGCCTCCGCTTCTCCGGTAATGTCTGCTGTTACGGGATTGTTTGCCCCTGCTGTAATGCCTGACTCCCCGGCAACGTTTGCCCTTACGGCAGTATTAGCCACTACGGTAATGCCTTCTTCCCCGGTAATGTTTAATCCTACGGCAGTGTTTGCCTCTGCGGGAATGATCACTTGCCCGTGAATGCCCGCTCCTACGGCTGTGTTCGCCTCTGCGGGAATGTCCGCTTCCTCCGCATGGACTGCTTCCCCGTGAATGTCCGTTCCTGCGGGACCGTCTTCCCCTTTGTCTGTGACGGCTTCCCCGGCAATGACAACCTCCTCCGCATGTACTACTTCCCCGGCAATGACCGCCCCTGAAGTAATGTCTGCTACCCCGGCATTGCCTGCTTCCCGAGTAGTGTCCGCCCAAGCAATATCTTTCCCCGCGTACGTTCCGATTAATTCCCCTAAAATACCGTCCGTATTTCCGGCCCGTGCAATTTGGGCGACGGTAACAGACAGCACCAGTGCGGAGAGGACTATTATTATATTTTTTATCGTTCGGGTCAGCATTTTCGTTGGGGGTGTCTAAATCAGGTCCCGGCTAATACGGTAAAGGTCTCCGGCGGCCAACAGCCGGCTGTACCGCCGGAAGCTGTCGTACGGGTCCCGTACCGGTGCACTGCCCGGACGGAGGACATTTACCCGCGCACGGATATCTTCCGGTACCGATATATAGCTGTTGTAATATTTTATAAGGGCGTCGTAAAGCATATCTCCGACCAGGCGGTATCCCGACTCGGTGAGGTGTATCCGGTCGCGCCCCGATAACTTCATACCGTACCATGTCTCTGCTATGCCGCGACCTCCGGCGGCGTTGTAAAGGTCCCAGTAGGCGAACCCGGCTTCCTGCGCCGATTCCCGGATTACGGCAACCGCATCCTCGATATTGGGATTGGGTACGCGCCGGCCACCGGACAGGTTGCAGCTCTCCCGCGGCGTGGTCACCAGCACGGGAATGCCCGGGTAGTTTTCGGCCATAGCTCCGAAGAACCTTTCGACCACCAGACGCAGGGCGCCGCTCCGGTAATTACGGCCGAAACAGTTATTGGTACCGAGCGATACGATTATCAGGTCTGGAAGTACAGCGGCAGCCCCTCCGTCGGGGATGGTGGTCTGTCGCTCGAAATGCTCGAAGGCGGCGCTGTTGGCTCCCACGGCATGATACATAACCCCTGACGGACCGCCATGCAGGGTGAACCCGTAGTAGAGCGGTACGTAGTCAGCCGGGGCGAACAGTGCTTCCATCCGGAGCGTGTCGACCGTCCGGCCGAGGTAGTAGGTGGTGCTGTACTGCGTATCGCCCATCGCGCACTGCATATCCAGCAGCAGTGAATCGGGCGGGGCGAGGAACGGCGCAGCAGGATGGTGGTGCACCGTCACGGCGTCGAAACCGCCTTTGTGCCAAATCTCCACGTCCGGCGCTCCGCCTGTGAAAACCACACCGGTACCCGTGAAACCCAGTTTACCGCCGCTCTGATTGGAGGTAGTACGGTGGCCTTCATACCCGACGCCGGTGCGTATATAATAGTCGCGCGGCTCGTTGGTTCCTGTCAGCCTGTGTGGCAGGATGAGTCCACGGCCCGCGTTCCCGAAGTCGCGGAAGAAATGCTCCCTCATTCGGTCGTCCCAGAACCCGGCCTGTACGTGCGAATCGCCAATATGCAGGATGTTGACCACTCCGCTTTTGCCCTCGCGAAGCGCTGTCAGTTTTTCCAAAAACGGGTGAAGAGCGCCGTCCCTGTCCACGACAACGTTCAGGCTGTCGTTTACCAGTTCTGCCAGAGCCTCTTCGAATACCACGCGCGGCACTGCGGCTACGGAATCGCCGGGAGTGCGGTCTTCGACTTCCGCACCGCCGCGTCCGACGGGTGAGATAGCCCCGAAAAGGGCCGTCCCCGCAACGAGCAGGATACATGGTATAAGGAATTTCCTCTTATCCACCGTAATGGTCATTGTTACTTTATTTCTCTTTTTACCGGTGCCGAACCGGGTATTTTTTCATAACATCGTGTCGAACCTGCGCGTTTACTGATTCGGAGTCGACCGAATTCCGACCTAATGGCCCTTACTGAGTCGGAGTCGACTGCATTCCGACCTGCTGCCCTTACTCATTCGGAGTGCCCGAACTTCCCTCCGGCCCGACATGCCCCCTGACGGTTCCGATTGCTGTTGCCGCTACGCTTTCAGTTTTCGGGTACGAATTTACAACTTAGTCAGCCTGTAATATCCCCGGAATCGATCCGAAAAATGACTAATTCTAATTTCCGTCCATGGCCTCGCCCGTGCCGTCTTACGGAAGCTTATCGATACCGGTTCCTTCCGTTTCCGCGTAACCCGGCTCCGGGATGGCTCTATCCGGCTGGTCGGCCGGCTCATTTCCGGATGCCGCGGGTTCATGGCCGGTATTACCGCCATCATCCCCGCCATTTTCCTTACCGTCTCCACCGCTCTTTCCGTCGTCTCGGGCGCTGCCGTTTTCCTCCCCGATAGCAGAGCCATCGCCTTCGATGTCGCTACCGGCCTTCTGTTCCGGGCTTTCCGTTCCGGTGTCCGTATTTTCGCCGTAATTGGAGGCTGCATCGTCCCCGGTTCCGGCCGTTTCCGAATCGGTGTCGTCGAAATTCCAGTCGGACACGTCTCCCTGAACGCCGGCATCATCCCGAACCGCTCCCGCGGTATCCGCCGGCAGGGATTCGGCCGGTGCCGGGATGGACGGGATGTAATGAGCAGGCAGCTCTGCCCCGTCCTCTTCCTCCTCATCACCGGACGGGCTGAAAGCGTTCAGCCGCGCGTATTCGAGGGCTTTGACAAACTCGGTAGCAATTTTCCTACCGCCGCTGAAGCTCAGGTGGGTATAGTCTTTGGCGGCCCAACCCCACTCGGCGAAACGCCGCATGCTGTTGTAACCGCCTATGGCCTGGTAAGTGTTCCAGAACGCCACGCCGCAATCCTGAGCGGCCGAGCGCTGCTCGCGGACCATAGCCGGCACGGCCGGCATGGTAACGAACTCGCCGCCGGACTGCATACTCCGGTCGCCCACGCCCATTACGATAATGGCCGCCGACGGGAAACACCGCTTAATATAGTTGATAAGGTTCCGGAACTGCTCGCCATAGCTTGTGTACCCGGTCACATCCGCGCTCATAATGTTAAGTCCGTACTGGAGCACGATAAGGTCGTAGCCCAGCATCCTGTTCATGGCGGAATTTAGTGCCGCCGACGTGCCGAATAGCGACAGGCCGGTACTGCTGCGGATAGAGTAGTTGTCCACCAGCACTCCATTGCGACCCTCGAGGCTGACGCCGTACCCGGCGAATCCTTCCGTCGCAGGCACCGACACGTTTACCTTCTTAATCCCCGACCCCGAAATATTTATTTGCTGAACGACCCCCGAAGAATCGGCCGGGAACGACCGCTCGTGCACTTCGTTCACCCTGAACCGGATATCGGCCGGCACCGCCGAGCTGTAAAAGAACCTCACGACGGGAACATCCCCTATATGTTTTCGGTAGGTGGTGGTCTCATATTGCGACCAGGCGTCGTTGACCGGGGCGGAGATAATCCCGGAAACGTAGAAGCGGTCGCTGTAACTTTCGGGTACGTTTTTTTTGTTGGCAAGCAGGTAGTCTTTCCACCCGCGGAAGGTATGCCTAACCGTCGGGCGGTACTCGGCCGTGATTGATGCCAGGGCTACGAACCCGACACCCTGCCCGCCGTACATATCCTGGAGCTGTTCCCGTACATCGGCCGTAATTATGTCGCCCTCGATAAACGAGTCGCCGAGGAATGCTATACGAACGTTCCTCGTTGCCGTGGCACTGCCCAGCAACTGCCCGAAACGGTGTATGGCCCCGTCCGGCGAGTAGTCCTCTATGACGGTCGTGCCGTCGAGCTGGATAGCCGCCCCGCCCGGGGTGCCGCCCGGTGCGGCGGTGGCGGATTCGCCGCTGAAGTCCCACACCTGCTGGCCCGGCTGGTTCGCCGGCGCGGCCGGTTCTTCCGGGATTTCCCCGTCGCCTTCCGTGGCGTAGTCGGCGGCATCCTCCATGTCGCGTATAAAATCGAGATCGTCACGGCTGAGGCCAGCATCCTGGTCCGTTACGGTTTCGTCGTCGTAGCGGTAAAGGTCCGAAATTATGTTCGCCCGTTTGAACTTAACCCCGGCCACCGTGAATGCCGGTATGCGGCTGATACCCAACAGCCCGATAACGACAAGTATCGACAGGTAAAATGAATATTTGGTGTAATCCCGCATCCGGTTTTATCGAATCAAGCTACAAAAATACTAAATAACACGGGTTCACCCACCACGGTAACATAAATTAACACACCGTGCGACCAGCTTTTCATGTTTCGGCCTGCACCGAGGCGGTTGCAGGCCGGGCCGGGGCGGCGCATCCCGGGGCGGCCTGTTTATTTCAGCTTGCGGCTTCCTGGACGGCCCGGCAAATAACGGGCCTGCGGTGGACTCGGTACTGTTAAAAAATTCACAGTATTGTTTGCCCGTCCGGAAATAAAGCGTAACTTTGGGTTCGGAATTTTTAAAACCACAAAAATCCATCACTATGAATATCCCGTCAGGACTTAAGTATTCGAGCGACCACGAATGGGTCAAGGTAGAGGGCGATATCGCCATAATAGGTATAACGGATTTCGCCCAGAGCCAGTTGGGCGACATTGTGTTCGTCGATGTGACCACGGTCGGCGAGACGCTTGCGCAGGGAGAGGTGTTCGGTTCGATCGAGGCGGTGAAGACCGTTTCCGATGCGTTCCTCCCCGTGGGAGGGGAGATACTCGAGTTCAACGAGGCGCTCAACGATGCCCCGGATACGGTGAATAAGGACCCTTACGGCGAGGGCTGGATGATTAAGGTCAGGATGAGCGAACCCGGCCAGGTTGACGGCCTGATGGACGCCGCCGCTTACCAGGCCACGATAGGGTAGGGCCGTTTGCGATGAGGTTAATTTTAAAACAATATAAATTATGAGTAAAGTTACAGTGGTAGGTGCCGGGAATGTGGGCGCCACCTGTGCAAACGTGCTTGCCATCAAGGAGACGGCGAGCGAAGTGGTGCTTATCGACATCAAGGAAGGGCTTGCAGAAGGCAAGGTGCTGGATATGTTCCAGACCGAGACCCTGCTCGACATCGATACCAAACTTACGGGCGTGACGGGCGATTACAGCCAGACTGCCGGCAGCGACGTTGTTGTCATCACTTCCGGTATCCCTCGCAAGCCGGGTATGACCCGCGAGGAGCTTATCGGTACCAACGCCGGTATCGTAAAGAGCGTTGTTGAGAGTGTGCTTAAATATTCGCCGGAGGCCATCGTTATCATCGTCAGCAACCCGATGGATACTATGACCTACCTCGCATGCAAGGCAAGCGGCCTGCCCCGCAACCAGATCTTCGGTATGGGCGGTGCGCTGGACAGCGCCCGCTTCAAATGCTACCTGAGCAAAGCCCTCGATGCGAATATCAACGAAATCGAAGGCCAGGTTATCGGCGGCCACGGGGATACCACCATGGTGCCGCTCGTGAGCAAAGCCACTTACAAGGGCAGTCCCGTATCGGAGTTCCTCGGGGAAGACGTGTTGCAGCAGGTCGTGGCCGACACTATGGTCGGAGGCGCCACCCTTACCAAGCTGCTGGGTACCTCGGCGTGGTACGCTCCGGGTGCGGCGGCCGCCTACGTGGTGGAGTCCATCCTGCGTGACCAGAAGAAGGTGGTTCCCTCGTGCGTAAGCCTCGACGGGGAATACGGCCAGAGTGATATCTGTATCGGCGTACCGGCCGTTATCGGCCGCAACGGTGTGGAGAAAGTGCTCGAAATCAAACTTTCCGACAAGGAAAAAGCCCTGTTCGAAGAGAGTGCCGCCGCCGTCCGCAAGACCAACGACGTGCTCAAGGAGATAGGGGTTCTCTAACCCGTTTCTATTATAAAAAAAGAGAGGACCCCGTTTTTACGGGGTCCTCTCTTTTTGTTCCTGTTGTCCCGTCCTAAAATAGGTTGACAAAAAAAGTCATTCTATGGAAGAACGAAAA
>JAJQCA010000031.1 GCA_021202985.1 Alistipes sp. | reverse complement strand
ATATGAAATAAATTACTCTAATAATAATATAATTAGATATATAGTACGTATTTTGGTGCGAATCTAAATGTGTGACTCAATAATTTTTATTATTATGTCAAAATAAAAACCAAGAAAATATTGTATATTTGTATGTATTCTTACTGTATCGGTATGCAGATTATAGATTTATTCAAAGACCATTTGCCTTTATGGGTGATAGTGGCAATACTTTTGATTGTAGGTATTGTGCTGTTGAATAACTATATCCGTGACAAGGTACGGACGGTAAACGAAAGTAAGGAACGGCTTGATGCTATCGAATCACATATCGGCAGTATCAACGCCAATATAGAAAAGATGAACAACCTCCTTACCACCGTCAAAACTTTTCTCGTCGCTGAAATAGATAAAGCAAAAGACGTTTTCTCTATGAAACTGAGTCCGAGAAGATTAAATCCCCTGGGAAAAGAAATATACGACGAAATAAAAGGAGATCGTTTCCTGGACGAGAACCAGGTTTATTTCTTCGGGGAAATAGACAGGAAGGAACCGAAGACCGCCTTGGACGTCGAAACGGCCTCTTTGGAGGTACTGATTTACGCATCGGAGAACGACGACAGATTCATACCCTTAAAAAATTTCGTCTATAACTACCCTTCGAAACAGAAAGAGGACGGAACCACGATAACGATAAGCCTCAGCGATATCTGTTTCGTCTTGAGCCTTCCTCTTCGCGACCGCTACCTCAAGGCTCATCCGGAAATAAATCCTGAGGATTTTTTAGATTGATTCTTCCCATCAGGAATATCCACATTATCGACAATAGAATGTAATAAAGGGAACCCCATAACGGGTTCTTTTCGTGTTAGATAATAGGTTACCTGCTTCGGCCGGATTAGAACCTGCCTATATTTCCGCCGTCGTTCAGGTATGGCCTAGAGGTGCTACCGGGGTTGGTGGTATTGAACTTATAGGAAAAATTGAATGTCCAGTACCTTCCGAAAGACGGTCGCCAGGAGTTAGATATATAGTCCTGCGTCATGGATGAGCGGAAGCTGGTGGTCTTGTTCAGGATATCGTAACCCGAGAGGCTCAGGGCCGCGTTATTCTTCATAAAATTCACCCCGAACACGGCGTTCAGCAGGTGGACCGTCTGGTCCGACCCGGCGTCGGTTACGGTTTTGTGCCGGTTGAGGGTATATCGTGCGTTGAGGAAGAGACGTTTCAGGAATTTGGAATTTGCTTCCCCGCTGAACGAGCCTGTGAAGTATCGGTAATCCTGCCCGATATTTCGCCACGATTCGTTGTAGGTAAACGCTCCGGTGAGCGAAAACCTCAGGTGCCTTTTGACCGAACCCGACACCTGCGAGCGGATGGAGTAACTGCTCGTGTAAACCGTATTTAGCCGGTCGTCCGTATAGCCCGGCCGCTTATTGTAGGAGTATTGACCCGATATCACGTAACGGCCCGATATAGGATTTATACCCGTTTCGTAACCCGCGTCGGCGCGCACCACCAGCGGCCCGGCGATATTGTCGTAAATACTCAGGTAACTGTTAGCCGGAGCCACGTAGCCCTGGTAATCGGGCAGGGGAGTGTCTTCGGTAAAGAAATACGTCCTTTGGGTTATGGCCGACGAACTTTTTTGCAGGTAGATGTGCCCGTTCACCATGCTGCCGTTATTGGTGGGCGAGGAGCGAAGCATTACCATCAGCAGGTGGCTGTACTCCTTTTTCAGCCGCGGGTTCCCGGCCGTCAGCGAGTAGGGATCGGTATCGTTTATCCGGTCGCTGAGCTGTTCCACGGCCGGAAGTCCCGGCGTGGCCTGGTAGCTTATCCATACCGGGGTGTAATAGCCTTTGTTGAACATCAGCGACACTGAGGGTGATAAGGAGTTGAAATCATACTTCCGGCTGTACGGGTCGGGGAAACCCTCGTCCCGGTTAAGGTGGGAGTAACGGTATTGCAGCCCGGTATGGAGGCGGAGTTCTTCGGTTATCCGCCAGTTAAAATTAATGTCGGCCGAGTGGTGGGTGTAATCGTAGGTATAGTCCCACGAGTTGTTTACCGACATGCTGTCGTCCAGCAGGTCGTAAGCGAACTGGCGGCTGCGGGTGCGGTCGCGGTTGAAGGTATATCCCAGCCCTATGTTTGTTCCTTTGTCTGCCGACAGCACCCTGTTGAGGCTGAGCCTGCCCGTGAGGCTTTTCTGCCGCCCGACGGGGGTCGAAAAAAGTTTATACCTGTCGGTCACATCCGATACGGTGTCCGAGCGGGTCCAGTTGCCCTCATTCTCCGAAATGGTGAACGAAAAGCTGCCTGAAACGTATAGGGCCGCGTTTTCCTTGCGGGCCAGCGGTCGCCAGTCGAGGCTCTGGGTGTAGGTGTACCCGTTGTCGGCCGAGAGCTGCTGCTGGAGTCCGTTCTCCACCGTCTCCCCGTCCTGCGAGGTGAAACGGCGCTGGTACGAATAGCCGTGGTTATCGGTGAAGTTCAACCCCGCCCGGAAACCGATTTCGCCCGTGGCGGGAGTGTAGAACGATGTCCCGGCCGTAACGCTGTGCTGCTGCGCCGTGCGGACGGAGCGGGAAGTGTCCGAGCGGTATCGCTCCGAGTAGTTCTCCGAGGGGAAGTAGAGCAGTTCGGTAATGTTGTTCGTACGGCCGTAATCGTTCCGGAAGGCGTACGACACCTCGAAGCCGTCCTCCTTCCACCGCTCGCCCCAATAATATTCCGCGCTCAGGGCGGCATTCTGGGTACGGTCATAGCTTGCCGACGAGCCGGCGGTGCGGTGCATCTCGTCGAGCCGGTTCGAACGGCGGTTTATATTGTTGAGGTAGGTGTTTGTCGAGAGCAGGAACTTTTCCGAGAAGTAGTTGCCCGTAAACCCGGCGCCGTACCGCGGCTGGCGGTTGCCCTCGTCGTTACGGGCGAAGTCGCTGCCGAGGCTGGCGAGCACATGGCCGCTGGCCGCGCTTATGATAGGGTCGCGCGTTTTAATATCCAGCACCTTCTCCATGTCGGCCGTGCGTCGAATACCGCGTTTGCGTTCGGCGACGGGGGCCTCCTCGTATACTTTTATGTTCACCACCTCCCTGGCAAGCAGGTTCATAAGCGCCTCGCGGGGGTCGCTGCCGAATATCAGCCGGCCGTTGATGTAGGTGCGTTTTATATCTTCGCCGAGTATGCTTACCGACCCGTCGTCGGACACCTCCACACCCGGCATCTGCCGCAGTATCTCTATGGCTTCGTCACCCTCGAGCGTGTTCACGGCCGAAGCGTTGTAAATCAGGGTGTCGCCCCGGACGGTTATCATGGGTGCCTCCCCGCGTACGCTCACTTCCTCTATTTCCTGCGCCCGGTCCTCCAGGTTGAATCCCATGTAGTGGTGCCGCCCAGGCTCCAGTTCGAGGGTTTTGGTGGCGTTTTTATATGCTATGTGAGAAACCGTTACGGAAATTTCCCCGGGCTCGAGCCGTTTGAAAATATACTGGCCCGTATAGTTGGTGGATGTCCGGAGGGTGTCCTGTCCGCAGACCAGTTCTATAACCGCGCCGCTTACCCGCTGGGGATACCGGTCGCCCGCGTCCTGCGCCGTAACGTTTACCGTGAGCGATGCCGGACGCTCCTGTGCCACGGCTTTCGTGGCCGCGGTAAGAAAGGCCAGCGCCGGCAGGGCGAGCCTGAGTAACCCGGTTATGGCAGAGGAGGGCATCAGGAATCGAAAATAGCTTTGGGAAGTTCGTCTATGCGGTTGATGTATACTATCTCTATGCCTTTCGGGGGTTTGGGCAGTCCTTTGCGCAGGTAACCCGATACCACGATACGGCGGAACCCGAGTCTTGCCGCCTCCGAAATGCGCTGTTCCGAGCGCGGTGCGGGTCTAATCTCGCCCGAGAGTCCTATCTCCCCGGCACAGCAGACCCCTTCCGCTATGGGCCGGTCGAAATAGGACGATATGATTGCCGCCACCACCGACATGTCCAGCCCCGTATCAGAAATCTTGAAGCCGCCCGCGAAATTGAGGAACACGTCCTTCTGGAACATCTTCATGCCCACCCGCTTCTCCAGCACGGCTATCATCATGTTGAGCCGTTTGATATCGTACCCGGTAGACGATCGTTGGGCGTTGGTGTAGGCCGCATTGCTGACGAGTGCCTGCGTCTCGATAAGGTATGGCCTAAGGCCGTCGGCCGCGGCGCCTACGGCGATGCCGCTCAGTCGTTCGTCGTAATGGGTGAGCAGAATTTCCGAAGGGTTTTCCACACTCCTGAGGCCGTCGCCGCGCATTTCGAACACACCTATTTCGGAGGTAGCTCCGAACCGGTTCTTGTTCCCGCGCAGGATACGGTAGATATTGTTGCTGTCCCCCTCGAACTGCAGGACCACATCCACGATATGTTCAAGTATCTTAGGTCCGGCTATGGCGCCGTCCTTGGTTATGTGACCGATAATAAACACCGAAATACCTGTCGTCTTGGCGTATTTGAGCAGGGCGGCCGCGCATTCCCGTACCTGCGACACGCTGCCCGGCGTGGAGTCCAGCAGGTCGGAATAGATGGTTTGGATGGAGTCGATGATAACCAGGTCGGGCATTATCTCGGTTATCTGGGCGAGGATACTCTCCAGCCGCGTCTCGCAGTAGACGAGGCACTCCTGGTTCCCGATACCTATGCGGTCGGCACGCATCTTTATCTGCTCGGACGACTCCTCACCCGATACATAGAGTGTTTTCAGTCCGTTCGGTAAGAGGGCTATCTGCAGGCTCAGGGTCGATTTGCCGATGCCCGGCTCGCCTCCGAGCAGTACCAGCGAACCCTGTACCATTCCTCCCCCCAGGACCCGGTTCACCTCGCCGTTGCCCAGATCCGTGCGCCGTTGTTCCTGCCTGCGGACGAGCGCCACCGGTATGGGGGCCTGGCTCGTGGGCGCCGTGCGGGCGAAAGATGTCGCCGGCGACGAGGTTTCCCGCTGCACGATCTCCTCGGTAAAGGTGTTCCATTCGCCGCATGCCGGGCAGCGTCCCAGCCATTTGGGCGACTCGTTACCGCACTCGCGGCAGAAATATGCTTTCTTAACTTTTGCCATCCGTTTTTTTGTGGAGGGTGGGGTATTACGAGCGCCGCAAGGTATCCAATCGTCTGTGCACCCGCCGCTCGTTATTTTAATTCGTCAGGTTCAGCGGTTGTATAAAACCCTTTTTCGGTCATTTCATAACTTCCCGTTCATAACTTGCCGCATCCCGGGAAACCGCTTCCGGCACCATTCCTGATTAAATGGAATTTCTCCCGGAACTTTAATAGCTCCCGCGGATTTAGCGGTGGTTCCGTTGCGGGGGAATTAAAATTTCGGCTGTCCCGGAATTTACTTCTTGATTAACCGGGTTTATACCGTTTCAGAGTACCTCTTTGAGAGCATTCGCCAACGCTTCCACATCCTCTTTCCCGGTGTCGAACGAGCAGACGTAGCGTACCAGCCCCGGCACGGCAGGGTCCACGTTGCGGTAATACCCTCTCTCTTTCAGGTCCGGTATCGCCTCGTCGGGAACATGCACGAAGACCATATTGGTCTGGACCGTGTAGGGTATCACTATTCCGGGGATACCCGATATAAGTTCCCCGAGGTACGATGCCATCGAATTGGCATGGGCCGCGTTGCGGAGCCAGAAGCCGTCGGAAATATAGGTTTCGAACTGCGCTGCGACGTAGCGCATCTTCGAGGCGAGCTGCATGAGTTGTTTGCGGTGGTACGGGGCGTCTGACCCTATGGAGTCGTTTATAAAAACCACGCTCTCCCCAAGCAGCATCCCGTTCTTTGTACCGCCGAAGCTGAGCACGTCCACGCCCGTCTCGGTTATCATTTCCCGTGCCGTGCATCCGGCCGCGGCCACGGCGTTGGCCAGCCGCGTCCCGTCCACATGGAGGTACATATTGTGGGCATGGGCGATATCGGCGAGGGCGCGCAGTTCGTCGTTGGTGTATACGGTTCCCACCTCTGTGGACTGGGCCACGGTCACGGCCCCCGGCAGGTTGTGGTGGCAGTTTCCGATCACCGTCAGGTGGGGCAGTAATTGCTCCGGGGTTATCTTGCCGTCGTGTTCCTCCAGGGTGATGAACTTGCACCCGGTATGGCACTCCGGTGCGCCGCATTCGTTGTTCCAGGTATGTGCCGTCGAGGCGCAGAACACCGCGTTGTATGGCCGGGTAACGCTTCTCAGGGCCAGTACATTTGCCCCCGTCCCGTTGAACATGAACACCACCTCGCCGTCCGTACCGAAAACTTCCCGTACGGTATCTTTCGCCTGTGCCGTGAGCAGGTCGTCGCCGTATGCCGGAACGTGTCCCGAGTTAGCCTCTTCTATGGCCTTTATCATTAACGGGTGTACACCCGAATGGTTATCGCTTCCGAAACTGTGTGCCATCTTCTATAAGCCTGTTAAGTTGAATGAGTAGTTATTCTTTATATAAGTAGTTCTTCATCGTCCGCGCCCTGAGTGTTCGCCCGGACTTCCGGCCCGTAACCGCCGCATCCTGTCGATGGGCTCTGGCGCGAAGGTGAGCTGAAAGGCGCCAAGCTCTGTTTACTTTCCCCGATTCCGGGAGTCTCCCTGCCGGACACTCCGGCCAACGTTGAGCCGGTCCCTGCCGGTAACTCATAATCCGGTGCCCTGACAGCCTGTTTCTTCCGAACCCCGGACGCAAAACCCGGACCTCACCCTCGTTGCCCATCCCGGACGGGCCGCAATCCGTACACACCGCCCCGGGAACGTCATTTAAGCCACCTGCGCTATCTGGTAAACAGCCTCAGTATATCGTTGCCCGTAGCATATATTATTATTCCGAACAGAAGCAAAAGCCCGGCGAGCTGTGCGTATTCCATAAATTTCTCGCCCGGTTTGCGTCCCGTCACCATTTCGTACAAAACGAACACCGTATGCCCCCCGTCCAGTCCCGGTATGGGCAGTATATTCATCACCGCCAGAACGATGGAGAGGAATCCCGTGAGGGTCCAGAATACTGACCAGTCCCACGCCTTGGGGAAAATATCGTAAATTCCGAGCGGCCCGCGCAGTGATTTGTAAGCCTCGGTCTTGGGCGAGAAGATAAGTTTGAGCTGTTTGATATAGCCGTTTATCTGCCTTCCCGTCATACGGAACCCGGCCGGTATGGACGAGACAAGCGAATATTTATGGGTCTGCACCGGTACGAAACGGGTCACGTAGTAGGGCACAAGGCCCATTTTGCCGTCCCCGGATATCTCCACCGGCAGGGTCATTTCGGTCCGGCTTCCCGACTGCGAATCGGTACGGTAAAGGGTGATGTCCACGGTCCCGCCGCCGCGCTGCCCGACATAGGACAGGTACTCGTCGAAATAAGCCAGCGGTATGCTGTCGGCCGCCACCAGCGAATCGCCCGGTATTATCCCGGCCCTCTCCGCACCGCTACCCTCGGCCACCCGTGCCACCACGAACGGCATCCGGTAGTCCATAAAATCGGGGCTGTTCAAGAGCCGCGGCACGAACTCGTCCCCGACGGTAACGGTCAACTCGCGTCCGTCGCGCACCACGCGCACCTCCCTGTTCCCCGCCAGCAGTAATTCCTGGAACACCAGCCCGGCCCGGTCGATGGGTTTGCCGTCCACTGCAAGGATTCGGTCGCCGTCGAGGAAACCAATTTCATGTCCCAGTTCGTTGAAGGTCCAACCGTACACGAGGTCCTCGTTGGCTATATATTGCTCGCCGTACTTCCAGCTCATGCCGGTAAATATGAGCAGGGCCAGCACCACGTTCATTATCACGCCTCCGAGCATTACCAGAAGCCGCTGCCATGCCGGTTTGGAGCGGAACTCGTCGGGCTTGGGCGGTTGTTTCATCTGCTCGGTGTCCATACTCTCGTCGATCATCCCGGCGATTTTCACGTAACCGCCGAACGGCACCCAGCCGATACCGTATTCCGTATCGCCGATTTTCTTTTTGAACAGTGAGAAACCGGGGTTGAAAAAAAGGTAGAATTTCTCGACCCGTATCCCGAACATCCGGGCGAATATGTAGTGGCCGAATTCATGAATTATCACCAGCAGCGAAAAGCTGAGTACGAACTGGCCTATTTTTATCAATACTTCCATCTGTGTTTCAGTTGTAATTAGCAGTAATTAATATCCTTTCGGCGGCGTGGGTAAAATTTAGCGGTATCGCTCATTTTCCATTTATGAACCGTTATATCCGCGGTAGATAATGGTCGACTTTACTGTTGTCATACGGTTTATCACTTTACAGCCATTTTCCCTCATTCCGGCCGGCATCTGAAAAATCGTAATTGTACCGCCCGCCTATTATGTATGCCCGATTTTCACGGGATTCGCCTTCATACCATAGCCCGGGTTATGTTCACCTTAATGTTAATCCCATTTGTTAAACGGCCCCTCAAACCTCTGGCTGGCGGATAAGAGATGTACCTTCCGGTATAACTCCGCCGCCGCGCTTTTATTGTGGCTACGCCCATACGGCTCCCGCTTCCCAATATCCGCCTTCCGGCCATAATTCCCGGCACCGCCTTCCTGTCGCCACCTTCCGGTAGCGACCAGTGACCACCGTCTTTCGGTCACCGCCCTTTCGGCCACACCGACTACCGGCCAAAGCCCGGCTTCATATCGCCGGCTTCATATCGCCGGCTTCCTATCGTCGCCTTCCGGTCAGCACCTTCCGGTCAGCACCTTCCGGTCGCCACCTTCCGGCAACCGCTTACTTGTTACCGCCACCCGGTCAAGGCTTTCCGGCCACAATTCCCGGCACCCGGCCTCACCTTCATCCGGTCACCTTCCAGCTCCCGCTTCCCGGTACCCGGCTTCCGATTAACCTCCCCAGCTCCGCCATTCTTCTCCACCACCGCGTCAAAGCCTTCGGGCCAAGGCCTTCCGGCTCCGCCGTCTGTCGCCGCCGCCCGGTCACCGCCCGCCTTCCGCTTCCGGTCACCGCCCGGCTTCCGGTCACCGTCCCTGCAAACCCGCTATATAATCCGCCGCGGTCCGGCGGGCCAGCGCGTTACATTCCCTGGCGGTCTCCATATCCGGCAGTTCACCGTACGGGATTCGGTCGAGGCAGTGGGTGATAACCCGTGCAATGTCCGTAAACCTTATCCTGCCCGCGAGGAACGCCTGCACGGCCTCCTCGTTGGCGGCGTTCAGCACGCAACCCCGGTCGCCGCCCGATTCGAGCACGTTGAACGCTATCCCGAGGGCCGGAAACTTCTCCGTGTCAGGCTCTTCGAAGAAGAGTTCCCCGCATCGGGTCAGGCTGAACTCCTCGTCCGAGGGCAGCTCCCACCTTTCCGGGTAGGTGAGGGCGTATTGTATGGGCAGATGCATGTCCGGGGTTCCGAGTTGGGCCTTGAGCGCCCCGTCGGCGAACTCCACCAGCGAATGCACCACCGCCTGCGGATGGACCGCCACCTCTATCTGCGACGCCCCGAGTCCGAACAGCCACCGGGCCTCGATAACCTCGAATCCCTTGTTGAGCATAGTGGCCGAATCTATGGTTATCTTGGCTCCCATCTCCCATTTGGGGTGGGCGAGGGCCTGCTCCACCGTCACGTTTTCCAGCTCCCCGGCCGGCAACCGGCGAAACGGACCGCCCGAGGCCGTGAGGATTATTTTTCGTACCGGCGAACTTTCCCCTGTAAGGCACTGCAATATGGCCGAATGTTCGGAATCGATCGGCACGACCTCCACCCCTTTTCGCCGGGCGAGCTCCATCACATACTCCCCGGCCACAACGAGACTTTCCTTGTTTGCCAGGGCGAGTGTTTTGCCCGCTTCGAGTGCGGCCACCGTGGGCGGAAGCCCTGCGAACCCCACGAGGGCGTTCACCACCGTGTCCGCATCGCACCCGGCCGTGACGCGGGCCAACTCGCCGCTTCCGGAGAGCACCTTTACGGGCAGGTGCGCCAGAGCCCGGCGCAGGGGTTCCGCGAAACGCTCGTCCGCCACCACGGCGTAATCCGGCAGGAATTCGGCTGCCTGCCGGGCAAGCAGTTCCCACCGGGTATTGGTGGAGAGGACCACGGCCCTGAACTTCTCCGGCCTGTGCCTCACGATGTCCAGCGTCTGCCGCCCTATCGAGCCGGTCGAGCCGAGCACTGCAAGCCTTTTGGGCACGGGTGCGGCGGTGAAGCGTTCCGTAACGGAAGGGGTTTGGATCGGCATGGGAAGTTTAAAATACTATGAAGTTCTCCGGGTCGACGGCCGAGCCGTTCTGCCAGAGTTCCAATTCGAAAAGGCTGCTTATTTCCGACGTGTTATCACCCTCGGACGTGGAGCCGAGCACTTCGCCGCTGCGGACCCTCATCCCGGGCCTGACTAGCGAAACCACCCCGTTGCGGTAGGTCGACACCAGGTTGTCGGCATGCTGTACCTGAATCACGAATCCCTCGTCGGGCGACCAGGTGGAGGCGATTACCGTCCCGTCCGTAACGGCCAGAATCTGCTCGCCGGGACTGGTTACCACTCTCGCCCCATAATGACCCTCCTGCGCGTCGAAGCGGTCGATCACCACTCCCCTCACCGGAGCCATAAGTTCGATGCCGGGCCTGATTTGCTGCCGCGCGGCAACCACGTTCGCCAGGCCGTAAATACCGTCGCCTTCCAACTGGGCGCGAAGTATGGAATCTTCCGGGCCGGGGGGAACCGTTTCCGGTTTGGTGGCGGTCAGAGAGTCGCCGGCCTGCGTCACATCCCGGATAATGGGCGTTTTACCCTCCATAATAAGCGCCACGTTGCTATAATAGACCTGGAGTTCGTCCAGGCGGCGCTGTATAGAGTCCACTTTTATGATGTTCTCTATAACCTGCTGCCGCGCCCGGTTGCCCGAGTATCCCGGTATCAGGTTGAGCACCGGAGTGTAAGCTACAAGGGAAAGTGTAATTATAAAGATTATCAGCAGTATCGCCACCACGCCGCCTATCATTTCGAGGGGGGTGAGGTGCATGTACCAGATTTCGGTATCGTTATGCTCCTTGCGGATGCTGAAACGTCTTTTGCGTGTTATCCTCGCAAGCAGGTGTTGTATTCTTTTACGCAGGTTTGCCATCGCTGTTATTGTTCGCCGCCCGGCGAGCCACAAATATAAGAAATAGTTGCAAAACGTTTGCCTTACCGTCAGGGATAACTCGTCGTTATGCAAAATGTCATCCCGAGCGCAGTGTATTAATACAATGTCATCCTGAGCACAGCGAAGGATCTCATCCGATAATGTGGACAAAATACAGATTCCTCCCTCACGTTCAGAATGACATTCCTTTTCTTTATCCGGTCATGGAAAAGTTTTACTATTTATATGATATCACGTAAACAATGTCATCCTGAACAGAGCGATTAACATAATGTCATCCTGAGCGTAGCGAAGGATCTCATCTGATAATGT
>JAJQCA010000018.1 GCA_021202985.1 Alistipes sp. | reverse complement strand
ATATTCAATCATTTATTAATATGATTACCATAATTAGCTGGTATTAAATACTATTCGGGGTGTATATTAGCAATTTGTCTATGTTTGATTATATAAAGATTATCACGGGTCTTGTGGTTTACAAATGTAACAGCAATAATCTAAAGACAAATAAAAAAACCTGCCGAGAGATGGCAGGTTTAGTTTATATATAAGTGTACAATTGTAAAATCAACCTTGTTTAATCCTCTGTTGGATATCCAGGAATTCTTCAGGAGAAAATTTTAACTTTTTATGGAAATCGAGGTCCGATTCTTCGTTGATGGGGATAAGGTGGATGTGAGCATGAGGTACTTCGAGGCCCAGAACCGCTACCGCTACCCTCTTACAGCCGGTAGCCGACTTAATCCGTGCCGCGACAGCTTTGGAGAAAATCATCATCTCTGCCAGTAAAGAGTCGTCGAGGTCGAAGATATAATCCGTTTCCTGTTTCGGAACCACCAGCGTGTGGCCTTTCCGGATCGGATTTATGTCGAGGAACGCGTAAAACTTTTCGTCCTCGGCTACTTTGTAGCTTGGAATTTCACCCTCAATTATTTTTGTAAATATCGTAGCCATAGAAATTACAATTTAACAGCATTGGATTCGGCTTGAGGAATAACAAGAAACCTCCCGGACCTGTAAAAGTCCCTCCCCTATCCTATATTTCTTCGTATTTAGGCTTGAGTATTTCGCTGTAAATAACTGCTTTACGCAAATCGAAATCATCCATTAAATCGTCGGCGACCGTATCCGGCACAACTTCCGGCATTTCCCGGGGAGCCTGAATCCGGGTTCCCGATTTCTTTTTGGGAACTACCCTTCCGTCTGTTTCTATTTCTTTTTTATGCATATATTCCCGGAGGCTGTCCATATAAGGGTCGTGCTCCGGATGCTGCGTCACCGGCTCGACTGTTTGGGCGGGCCTAATACGGCGTTGTTCCGCCCTGTTTTCAGATACGTCGTCTAATTCATCATCCTCCGTATTGCCTTCAGTGCGGGCCTCTTCTATATATTTACGTATCGTCGCCCAGGGATCCTCCTCCTCGGGCGCCCCCTGCGGAATCCCCGAACTGCCGGAACCGGTTTTCTTCTTGTTCTTGTTTATCCCGGAAAGGATCGAAAGAACCACCGCGACTATGATAATAATAATTTCGGCATCCATGGCTGTCTGTTTTCCGTAAATATTATATAAAATCTGCCGGGCCGGGTTGCCGCATTGCGAGCAGGCCGTCCACCCGGTGTAAATATAGTAATTATTTCGAGATGTGGCGTTTTACCACTTCGACGCCTTTTATCCGCGCCACCTTCCCGATTACAAGATTAAGGTCGTCTATGTTTTTGACGTACACAGCAATAGTCCCCTCGAAAATGCCGTCATGGCTTTGTACGTGCATTTCGCGGATATTAATATCCAACTCGCCGGTTATCACCTGGGCCAGCTCCATAAGTATTCCTATACGGTCGATGCCCCGGATTTCGATAACCGACAGGTATGACATAGCCTTGTGGCTCGACCACTTGACCGACGTTATCCGGTCTCCGTGCTGTGCGGCCAGGCGCGTAAGCTCGTCGCAGGAGGTTTTATGTACATCAACCTTGCCGGTCTCCGGGTTTTTATAACCTATTACGTTGTCGCCGGGAATGGGACTGCAACACTGCGCAATTGTGAAATCAGGCTCTTCGGCATTTATGGTCTGGGGTCTCTCCTGCCCTCTCCGCTTGTCTCCGGCGCCGAAAATTTTCAGGGGATTGGCAAGCTGGATAGTCCAGAACTTAAGCATTTTGCTTGCGGCATTCTCACGAAGTACTTTATCTAAACCTTCGAGTGAGATAATACCCGCGCCGAGTTTACTGTAAAACTCGTCTTTAGTTTTGCTCTCGTATGCCGACAAAACCTTGCGGAATACCCTTGCGCTGGGAGTGATCCCGAATTCCTTCAGTTTCGCCTCGAAAATCTCCTTCCCGTTCTCTACGTTGTGCTGCTTGTGCTTTTTCAGGTAGTTCCGGATGGACTGCCGGGCCTTGGCCGTGGTGGCATGGTTGAGCCATTCGGTTTTGGGGGTGGAATTATCCGAAGTGAGTATCTCTATCTGGTCCCCGCTCATTATCGGGGTGAATATCGATTCTATTTTGTGGTTTATCTTCGCTCCTATGGCCTTGTTGCCGACATTGGTGTGGATATCGTAGGCGAAATCGAGCGCCGTTGCTCCCATCGGCATTTTGCGGGACTCCCCTTTCGGTGTGAACACCACTATTTCGGTGGTATAGAGTGTGGTGCGGAAATTATCGAGAAAATCCACCGCGCTCTCGGTCGGGCTGTTTAGCGCCTCACGAACCTTCTTGAGCCATTTGTCGAATTCGTCCTCGTCCTGCGAGATTGTGGCCTGCTTGTATTTCCAGTGGGCGGCAAAACCCTTCTCGGCTATTTCCTCCATCCTTTCGGACCGAATCTGCACTTCTACCCAAACTCCCTGCGGACCCATCACGGTGGCGTGCAGGGCCTCATATCCGTTGGCCTTGGGAATGTTCACCCAGTCGCGTATCCGGTCGGGCTTGGGTTTATAAATATCGGTAATCAGCGAATAGATATGCCAGCACTGTGATTTCTCAGGTATAAGGGGCGAGGGCTTAAAAATAATCCGAATCGCGAACAGGTCGTAAACCTCCTCGAAAGGAATCTGCTTGCGCTGCATTTTCGACCAGATGGAGTAAATACTCTTAACCCGGCCGGATATTTCGAAGTCTATCCCGCTCTCCCTGAGCCGCTGCTCAATCGGACCGTTGAACGAACCGATGAACTGTGAGCGGGCAACTTCCGTTAAATGAAGTTTTTGTTTGATTTCTTCGTATTGCTCCGGGAAGCGGTACTTGAGGCTGAGGTCCTCCAGTTCCGTCTTGATACTGTACAAGCCCAGCCGGTAAGCCAGCGGCGCGAAAAGATAGATTGTTTCACTCGTTATCTTTATCTGCTTGTGCGGCGGCATCGACCCGAGAGTGCGCATGTTATGGAGCCGGTCCGCTATCTTTATAAGGATAACCCGTACGTCGTCCGACAGGGTGAGCAGCATTTTGCGGAAATTTTCCGCCTGTTCGGAGGTCTCGGTCGTAAAGACGCCGGCCATCTTGGTAAGGCCGTCCACCATCGAGGCTATCTTGGGACCGAACATCGCCTCTATCTCCTCCACGGTATACGAAGTATCCTCCACCGCGTCGTGGAGCAGGGACGAAACCACCGACTTCACCCCCAGGCCGATTTCGTCCACAACGATCTGCGCCACGGCCAGCGGATGGGTAATATACGGCTCACCGGAACGCCTCCGCACACCCTTGTGGGCCTCTTTGGCCAAAAAGAATGCCTTGCGGATAAGGTTCCAGTCGTCGTCGCTGCGGGCGATGTTCCCGCAGCTTTCGAGCAGCTTTTCGAATTGGCCGCCAATCAGTACCTCGTCTTCCGGAGTGTAATCCATACTAACTTTTCATGGGAACGGCGGAAATCGTCGGCCGCCTTCCCGGCAGGGGTTTACCGAATTTATGCCGGACCCGGCCGGCAAATATAATGTATATTGTTTTATTCTTCTATTCGTTTGCGTTTCATCCGGCCGCGTGAAATACACTATATGGCCGCAATTAACTCCCGGGCGGTATCCAATTCTGTGCCACCCTTCAATGCGCTGCGCAGCGGGCGCGACCATTCGAATTTCCAAGCGGAGCCAGAGCCGTTTGGTGATTCCAAAGAAAACCGGCTACCGCTACCCTTCCGGAACCGGGAAGCCATCGTCCTTTTATCGCTGTTCCCTAACCGGAAAGCCATCGTCCCTGTGTCACCGTTCCGGAAACGGGAACTTAAATCCTTGCGTCGAAGGTTTCGGATTTATGTTACGAGCCGGTCGGTAATGCTTTTAAATAAATCGGGACGGCAACACTCTGTCAGGCCTCCAAAAATTACCGGAAATAAAGCGAAGTAATCCGCCCCTATTGGGCAGCCCTACTCCCTGTCGGACGGCATAAACCGCCTACCACAAGCCGGCCCCACCGGCCACCATAACTGCGTAGCCTCCAAAACAGATGCGGGAATATCCCATATCCGCCTGCGTTCCCGAACGGCTTTATTCTTCCGGTTGCGGGTGCGAGGCCTCACCGCCGAGAAGGATGGCGCGTACCTTTCCTTCGATTTCGTTGCGCAGTTCGTCGTTCCCGGCGAGCAGTTCCTTCACCGCGTCACGGCCCTGCGCCAGCTTCCTGACGCCGTACGAGAACCATGAACCGCTCTTTTTGATAACGCCCGTGTCCACGCCGATATCCACTATCTCGCCCAGCTTGGATATCCCCTCGCCGTACATGATATCGAATTCGGCCTTGCGGAACGGGGGGGCTACCTTGTTCTTCACCACCTTTACCTTGGCCCGTACGCCCAACTGTGTGTCGCCGTCCTTGATGGCCGTCGACTTGCGGATATCTATCCGCACGCTGGAGTAGAATTTAAGGGCGTTACCGCCCGTGGTGGTTTCCGGGTTGCCGTAAACTATGCCTATCTTGTCCCGCAACTGGTTGATAAAGATGCAGACGGTCTTGGTCTTGCTGATGCTGGCCGTCAGCTTCCTGAGCGCCTGCGACATCAGCCGCGCCTGCAGGCCCATCTTCGACTCGCCCATATCGCCTTCTATTTCGGCCTTGGGTGTAAGGGCGGCCACAGAGTCGATGACCACTATGTCGATAGCGCTGGAGCGGATAAGGTTGTCGGCGATTTCGAGCGCCTGCTCGCCGTTGTCGGGCTGGGAAATCAGGAGGTTGTCTACATCCACGCCGAGTTTGCGGGCATAGAAACTGTCGAAGGCATGCTCCGCGTCGATGAACGCCGCTATACCGCCGGCCTTCTGCGCCTCGGCAATCGCGTGGATAGCGAGGGTCGTCTTACCCGACGACTCGGGACCGTAAATCTCTATTACCCTCCCCTTAGGATAGCCACCCACGCCGAGGGCCAGGTCGAGCGTCAGCGAACCCGACGGGATTACGGCCACATCCTCTATCTTGTCCGCACTCATGCGCATAATCGCGCCTTTGCCGAAATCCTTCTCTATTTTGCTCATCACCGCGTTGAGCACCTTCAGCTTTTCAGGGTCTATCTGTTGTCTTTCTGCCATCTTATTATGTCGTGTTTTATTCCAATATTTCAGTGTCGAACATGAGGCTTTTCTTCTCTTTGAGCCTCCGGTTTATCAAATCCTTAATGCGAACGAGGTTTTCATTCCTGTCTACCGAAAGATATATGTTTATAGCTTCCGCCAACGATGCCAGTACCCGTTCATCCTCAATTTTAGCAACCGCATCTTCATACGGTATTAACGGCTCCCCGCCCACTCCCGCCAGTGCGAGTCCGTCCCAAACCGCCTGCTCCATTTCTATCTTACTGCCCTGGGCCTTGAGTTGCAGAAGTTTTGCGATCACTTTTCCCAGATCTGCAAGCAGCCGCGTTATGTAATCCTTCTCAATCACGGACGATACCTACTTGCAAGAGTCGGCGATTTGCTCGAAATGGCGCTTGGCGTCGACCTTGTCAAATATCTTCTCGATATTGCCTTCGGCGTCGATGATAAAAGTCTTGCGCAGTATACCCTCGTACTCGCGGCCCATAAATTTCTTGGGACCCCACGCGCCGTAAGCCCTGGCAACCTCTTTGTCTGTGTCGGCGATAAGCGTAAAGCCGAGCGAGTGTTTTTCTATGAACCCGCGGTGGGACTTCTCGCTGTCGGGACTGACCCCGATAATGCGGAATCCCATCCGCTCCAGCTCGCCCTTTCCGTCCCGGAGGCTGCACGCCTCGGCAGTACACCCGGAGGTGTTGTCCTTGGGATAGAAGTAAAGTATAACTTTCGTGCCCCTCAGCGCCGAGAGGGAGACGGGGTTGCCGTCCTGATCGTTAGCCGTGAAATCGGGGGCTTTGTCCCCGGGTTTTAATCCTGCCATTCCGTTTCGCTTATCCGGGAGCGGCGGCCGTACCGCCCGTCCCTGTTAATGGTTTCTACCGCTGCACGCTGCAAACCGCCCATTCGACCGGTGTCAATCCCGGAACGGCCTGCAACTAACAAAGATAAGTTTTTTTGCAATACAAAAGGATACCTGCCGACCGCCCCGGGCGGAAAGTTATCAACAAATTGCAGAACATAAATGCCGTGGCCCGTATTCCCTGCCGCACCGGCAGGCCTGGGTTCCACCTTGTTCTCATCAGAGGAGCCGTAAGTCGACGGAGGATCTTCCTTTTATTATAAAATAAAAGATAGACTTTTCACTTAGTTCCTCCAGTGGTAGATTCTTCACTTCGTTCAGAATGACAATAACACTATGTCATCCTGAGTAATGAAATGAAGAAAGCCCTTCCTTTATTAGAATACCAACGACAGGTATTTCGCTTCATTTCTCCAGCAGCAGATTCTTCGCTCGCTCAGGGCGACGATGGTATATATTTCTATTGTCCTACGCCCGAAGCGGTCCCAATCATCAACCCTGCCGATAAAGAACCCCCTTTATCAACCCAGTCCGCATCCGTCACGCAACTCCCCTGTACGCAAAAACAAAGGAGGCCCGTCCGGACGGGCCTCCCTGTAACCAATGGGGTTTAGCAGCGATAATAATAGTTCTATAATTTCTTCTATTTCCCTAATACTTTCCGCTCTATTTCCTCTATCTGGCGGCGGAACACCTTGTCGGTCTCCATAAGGTTCGAAACCGCCTTGCATGCGTGCAGCACCGTTGCGTGGTTCTTCCCTCCTATGGCCGCCCCTATCGACGTCAGCGGGGCTTTGGTATGCTTCTTACTCAGGTACATCGCCACCTGGCGTGCCTGCGCTATTTCCCGGGTGCGTTTCGGGGAGTTGAACTTATCCGGGTCCAGCTTGAGATAGTCACAAACCGTTTTCTTAATATGTTCTATCGTTATTTCCTTCAGTGAGAACTTTACATATACCTTAAGTATCTCTTTAGCCAGCGTGGTCGAAATCTTCTTGTTCAGGAACGAAGCGTTGGCCACCAGCGAGGAGAGTGCGCCTTCAATCTCGCGTATGTTGGCGTTGATATTCTCGGCGAGGTAATGCACGACCTCTTCGGGAATTTGAGCACCGATTCGCGCGGCTTTGCTGCGGATTATCTTTACCTTCGTTTCGTAATCGGGCTGGGCGAGCTGCGCCGACAGGCCCCACTTGAAACGGGTTATAAGCCGCTGTTCGATATCCTTCAGCTCCACGGGCGGTTTGTCGGAGGTTATCACCAACTGTTTGCCCGAAAGTTGCAGGTGGTTGAAGATGGTGAAAAAGGCGTTCTGCGTCTTCTCTTTACCGGCAAGCTCCTGGATATCGTCGATTATCAGCACGTCTATCATCTGGTAGAAGTGGATGAAATCGTTAAACTCCTTGTTGAGTATGGCGTGTGTGTACTGGGCCTGGAATTTGTTCATGGAGACGTAGAGCACCTGCATCTCCGGGTGCCGCTGGCGCACCTCCATACCGATTGCCTGCCCGATGTGGGTCTTGCCCAGCCCCGAGTCCCCGTAAATATAGAGGGGGTTGAACGGGGTGTTGCCCGGGTTTACCGCAACCGCGAGACCGGCCGACCGGACCAGCCTGTTACACTCGCCCTCCACATGGGTCTCGAACGTGTATGCCGGGTTGAGCTGCGGGTCCACTATCGCCTTCCTTATTCCGGGAAGGATAAACGGGTTCTTTATATTCGCCGTGTCGGTCCGGGCGATGAACTGGTTTATGGCGGTGGTGTCCGAGCCCTGGACGATGGTCGGTTGGGCCTGCTCCGCCTTGGGCATGACATAGCGCAGGCGGGTCTTCATTCCGAAGAGCTGGTAGAGTATCGGACGCAGGAAACCGAGGTAGTTTTTCTCGATGTGGTAGACGTAACTTTCGTTGGGTACGCGCAGTTGGAGGGTCGTTCCGTCGAAGTTAAGCGGTACGATAGGCTGAAACCACTTAATAAATTCATCCTCAGAAGTTTGCTCTCTGATACGGGACAGACAATCCTGCCATATATCGCTATATGTCGGCGTAGAAATTAACATGTAAGGGGGTTTTGCGTTTCTTAATTTTTGCACTACAAAAATGTACATAATTTTTTTAAAAAAAACATTGGTTCAGGTTGCGAATTTGGTATAAATTTATATGGTCTTCCGGGGGTGAAAACGGCCGTTTGTTTTAAGCGGCTGATAGTGAGAAAACAGGTTTTTTTTGCATATATTTGTTTATAAAATTTTTCAGTGAACGCACCTTTTGCTATAAGTAAAAACTATAATGTGATGAACGAACAATTGGAACAACTTGTAACGGAAAAAGCAACCAAGTGGCTGGAAGGGAACTATGACGAGCAGACCAAACAACAGGTCCGCAAGCTGATGGAGAGTGATCCAGCTGGGCTTTCCGACGCTTTTTACAAAGACCTCGAGTTCGGTACGGCAGGCCTTCGCGGCGTAATGGGAGCCGGCACCAACCGCATGAATATATATACTGTAGGTATGGCCACACAGGGCCTTGCCAACTACCTGTCCGCCTGTTTCGCCGGCCGGCAGATCAAGGTGGCCATCGCCCACGACAGCCGTAACAACAGCCGCCTGTTCGCCGAGCACACGGCGGACATCTTCGCTTCGAACGGTTTCAAGGTCTACCTGTTCGACGACCTGCGCCCTACCCCGGAGCTTAGTTTCGCAATCCGGGAGCTGGGATGCCAGAGCGGGGTGGTCATAACCGCTTCGCACAACCCGAAGGAGTATAACGGTTACAAGGCCTACTGGAGCGACGGCGCGCAGATTACCTCGCCGCACGATGCGAACATAATCGCCGAGGTGAACAGGATTACCGACATCGCGCAGATTAAAACCGGCGCCAACAAGGAGAATATAGAGATCCTCGGGAAAGAGTTCGACGAGATATATCTTGACCGTATTAAGACACTTTCGCTTTCTCCCGAAGCCGTGCGGCAGTTCCCCGATATGAAGATTGTCTACTCGCCGATGCACGGTGCGGGTGTGGATCTGGTGCCGCGGGCGCTGGCGAAATTCGGTTTCAACAACGTGTCGATGGTGCCGGAGCAGAGCGTTCTGGACGGCGATTTTCCGACCGTGGTCTCCCCCAATCCCGAGGAGCGGGCCACCATGCAGATGGCAATCGACCAGGGGGTGCGTGAGAATGCCGACATAATCGTGGCCACCGACCCGGACGCCGACCGGCTGGCCGTGGCCATGCCCGACGGGCAGGGGAACATCGTGCTGCTCAATGGCAACCAGACCTGTGTGCTGCTCACCTACTACCTGTGCCGCCGCTGGAAGGAGAACGGCATGCTGGACGGCAACCAGTTTATCGTAAAGACCATCGTGACCACGGAGATGATGGCACGGGTGGCGGAAGGTTTCGGCATCGATTATTACAACTGCCTTACCGGCTTCAAACACATAGCCGCCATAATCCGCGAGAACGAGCCGCGCGGCCGCAAATACATTGGCGGCGGCGAGGAGAGCTTCGGGTACCTGCCGGAAGATTTCGTGAGGGACAAGGACGCGGTCAGTTCAATCGCGCTGTTCTGCGAATGTACGGCATGGGCCAAGTCGCTCGGGATGTCGCTTTACGACCTGCTGAAGCAGATGTATGTGGAGTACGGCTTCTATAAGGAAGGGCTGGTGAACGTGGTGCGCAAGGGACGCGAGGGAGCCGAGGAGATTAAGCGGATGATGACCGGGTACCGTAATTCCCCGCCCCGGGAGATATGCGGTTCAGCGGTGGTGACCGTGAAGGACTACCTGTCGGGCGAGAGCCTCGACGTGGCGAGCGGCGAAAGGACTCCGCTGGGCATCGAATCGTCCGACGTGTTGCAGTTCCTCACGGCGGACGGTACCATTATTTCGGTCCGCCCGTCGGGTACCGAACCCAAGATCAAGTTCTATTTCGGTGTCTGCGCACCGCTCGGCTCGGTGGAGGAGTTCGACGCGGTGAACGCCGAACTGGACGCGAAAATCGAAAGGATGAAACGGGAGCTCGATTTGATTTAAGAGATTATCGGGGACGTATTCATACGTTACCCGGCTCTTAAAAAGTAACCCGCTCAAATGAGCGGGTTACTTTTTGTATAGGTCTATTCCCGGGCCGGAATATATTTTGCCAATCATGGCGCAACATCCTGCATAAAAACGCTATAACGGCATTTAACTAAACCCGTAATAAAGCAGAAGGGGTAACTTCCCAGTTACCCCGTTCCTGTCAAAACCTAATCAAAACTTATATTATGTGGAGAATCAAAAATTGCCGAAACGGCTGTTCCCGGGATCGAATCCCGTGACGCCGTCCCTGACAATATACGGTTCCACGCCGTCGGCCACCCACCCGCGGTAATCCGTAAGGCGGCACTCCTGCACGTCCTCCAGCCATAACGAAGGCCGGTAGTCCGGGGCGGCGTAGTATAGTTTAACGTCCCGCAGTTCGATATCCGAGACGTGCCGGATAAAGAAACCGCTGGCAGGTATGGTGCCGAACATCCACGGTTCGGGATAGGCGGTCTCGTTCTCGGCGGGAACCGCCAGACCGTCTTCGGCCGTGTAGCCACCCTTGTAATGGATGCGTATCCCGCTCAGGGTTACCTCCTGGATACGGTGGCCCGGTATGCCGCTGATTATGCACGAGTAACGCGAGTCGGCGTTGTATACGTTTACGTTGCTGATGGTAATCCGCGCCATCCGGCCCACGGGCGTTCTGTCCGGACTGCGCAGCCGCGCCCCCAGGCGCAGGAATATGGGCGCGTTCACTATGTCGCGCATGGTGATGTTAGAAATCACGATATCTTCCAGCGCCCCGCCGTCCACCGTTTCGAGTGCGAGCCCGCGGCAGCGCTCGAATATACAGTTGGTTATGGCTATATTTCGGAATCCTCCACTCGATTCGGTGCCCAGTTTAATCCGGCCCGTCACGAAGCCCATGTCGGGCGCCTGCGGCTCGTACCTCTGGTAAGTTCCGTCCAGCACGCTACCCCGGTCGTACCCGCTGACAAGGCAGTCGCTGATGGTTACGTTTTCCGTATCCTGCGCGTATCCCAGGGCGTAGCTGCTTTTCAGTACGATCGCATCGTCCCACGGGGCGTTCACCGTGCAGCCGTATATACGTACGTTGCGGCAGCAGTCGATGTCGAAGCCGTCGCGGTTGGTGTCGACCGTTACGTTCGCCACAGTAAGGTTGTCAACCCCGGTGGCCAGCAGAGCGAAGTGGCCGCAGCGGTACATTTTAACGTCGCTTATCGTAACGTTGGTACAGAGTTTCAGGCTCACGGCCTTGTTCCCCACCCCGGGCCGGCGGCTCTCGTCGCGCGTAAGGCCCAGGCCGTCTATCGTGCCGTCGCCGCGAATGGCTATCCGGTCCAACCCGACTCCCCAGATAAGGCTGTTCCGGAAGTGGCTGTGTCCGAAGTCCTGATACATATTGTAATCGTTCGGTTCGGGCGCGTCATATCCTTCGGTAAGTGTGGGATAGGCCGCAAGTATCACCGCGCCGTTGTCCAGGTAGAGCGTTATATTGCTCCGGAGCCTTATCGAGTAGCAGGCGTAGGTGCCCGCGGGGAAGTAAACGGTACCTCCCCCTCCGGCCGCGGCCCTGCAGGATATGCCCGACATAACCCTTTCGCTGAACGACGGTTC
>JAJQCA010000053.1:63270-64640 GCA_021202985.1 Alistipes sp. | reverse complement strand
TAAAAAAGATACATTAAACACTTTCTTACATTCTAATATACATTTACTAAATTGGTTCTTACACTTCGCACACACCTGCGAAAAAACCGTTCCCACACTTCACACACAAATCACACACACCGGCCGGAAATCCCGTTCGCACACTTCACACACAAATCACACACGCCGGCCGGAATCCTCTGCACACACTTCGCATATACCGGCATAATAAATTTTCGCACACTTCGCACACGCCTTTCATACCCCCTTCCCCGCCCGGCACCGCTTTCACCTACCCGTACCCCGTTGGCACGGCCATTGCACCGACAATCGGTATAAACGGCTTATAACCGGGGACCTTCCGCACCAATTTGCGGACCGTCCGTGCCGCCGCGAACGTCCGCCGGCGGTAACAACAAACCTACCGTTATGAAAATAGTGAACCATATTGTGGCCGCGGCCGTTTTGCCCGCCTTCGCGGCGCTGCTGTCGGGATGCAACCCGTTGAACCTTGCGCAGGCATCGTCGGCAGGTGTCAAAGCCATACAGGCGGCAACCATCTCCGATTCGTACGTGCAGTCGATGGCGCACCAGTATGTCCAGCAACTGGACGCCCAGAGCGACGTCGCCGGCGCGAACGACCCCTATACCCTTCGCCTGAACCGTATAGTGGCACCCATCGCGGGCAGCGGTTACAATTTCAAAGTATACCTCACCCCCGAAGTCAACGCCTTTGCCGTAGCCGACGGCAGTATACGGGTCTACTCCGGCCTGATGGATATCATGTCCGACGCGGAAGTGCTGGGCGTGATAGGCCACGAAATAGGTCATGTTATGAACAAGGACACCAAGGATGCCTTCCGGCACGCGCTGCTTACCTCGGCCGTGCGCGACGGCCTCTCGGCCACGGGCGGCGTGGTGGGAGCGCTGTCGAGTTCCGAACTGGGCGACCTGACCGAAGCGCTCTCATCGTCGCAGTATTCACAGAAACAGGAACTCGAAGCGGACGATTACGGCTACCGGTTCCTCGTCAGCCACGGGGTCAACCCGTGGGTGCTGGCGATGTCGTTCGAGAAACTCGAACAGATACAGGGCGGCGGTTCCTCGGCCAGCGTGCGGCAGATGTTCTCCACCCATCCCGATATCCGCAACCGGGTCAGCCGGGTCGAACAACGTGCCGCAAAGGACGGATACAGCCGCCCTTCGGCCAACGGCGCGCTGACCATCGGCAATACCCCCTCGTCGGCTCCCTCGGGTTCCGCTACAAGCGGGCAGTGGACGTTCTGAAAGGTTCCAGGCCTATTACGGCAATAAGGTCAGTGCAATGCTTTACCACCGGTATGACTCCGTTATATTTCAATATCCGCGACAAGCGGCTTAAAGAGGTTATG
>JAJQCA010000053.1:0-63170 GCA_021202985.1 Alistipes sp. | reverse complement strand
CCCTCCGCCGCGCCATCTGGTTCCGGTGGTCAAGGGAGTTGAAACTTCCGGGTCTGTTATTTGGTCGCACAGGCCGTTATACTACTTTTACCTTTTCCCCTTCCCGAAACCCGAAAAAAAGAGCCTGCAACGCTTGTTGCAGGCTCCGGGTTTCCGTGTTCGGAAATTTCCCCTAAAACGGTCATGTGGGGTCTTTAAGGATAATTTTTATCCCGATATTAAATTACATAAAAAACCGTGGCCGGATGCAATTTACTGTTCCTCTTCGGGGAACGGCAGTCGATCTTTCCGTCATTTAATGTAACGGGCGATGGCCTCGCGTACCGATTTTAACCCGAACCGTTCCGTATCCATTTCGCCGGGTGCAATCACTGTAAGTTCGGCCACGTCGTCGGCCGCGACGGCCGCCGAAAGGTCGGCCACCGTGCACTCGAAAAACATATCGAGCGTCTGAACCTCGAAGCCGCTGTACAAATACAGGTTCGGGATGGAGAACAGGTACCGCACGGAATCGGGCACAAGGCCGGTCTCCTCCCGGAGCTCCCGGAGGGCGGCCTGTTCACCGGTCTCGTCCATATCCACGAAGCCACCCGGCAGGTCGAGCGTACCTTTGGCCGGTTCGTTGCCACGCACGGCCACGAGCAGGTTACCCGCGGCGTCGCGGACGAAGCAGGCCACGGCGGCCGAGGGATTGAAATAGTAGACGAACCCGCAGTCGAGACACCTTTTCGATTTGGCGTTGTTCACCACGAAGCGGTCGCTCCCGCATACGGGGCAATACTTGAATTTATCCAGCGGATGGGGTTTTGTATCCATATCAGTTCGTTGTAATTATCGTAATTTTTTTTGCACCTTGAAATTCAGCGGCCCCCTATCCCGCCCCCGGCGGACCGTATGCCTCTATGAGACAGGTATATACCCGTAATATTATCAGCCTACGTTGGTCCTCCTTCCGGGCGCCGGGCGGTCCGGCGATTTACAGTTTTGGCAGGGGATGCAGTGGGAGCGTCGCCGCGGCCGGGCCCGGGTTGCCGAAGCAAACGGTTCATGCGGCTAAGATAATCATGGAATGCAAATACCCCACCGCGGCGGTATAACTTACCACGTATGGTTTTACCCGATCAACTGCATAGGACTCAAACGGCGTACCCGAAAGACCTATCGCACGGCCGGACGACGGGGAGGCCTCCATAGGTAGATCCTTCGTCACCTGCGGTGACTCAGGATGACATTTTATCGATGTGCCGTTTCACACGGTGACTCAGGATGTCATTTATACAGAGTTGTCATTCTGAGTGTAACGAAGAATCTGTCTTATTTTATTCGAAATTTAGAATCGACTTTGGGGGACAGCGGTAGATCCTTCGTCACCTGCGGTGACTCAGGATGACATATTATCGATGTGTCGTTTCCTACGGTGACTCAGGATGACATCTATACAGAATTGTCACTTCGTTCCTCAGGATAACATTATATCGATTCAATCCCTCAGCCGGACGTTCCGGGTGGCGGGGTCGAAAATGAGCCGGGTGCCCTCGAAAAGGTGCTGAAGGGAGCCGTCCGTTATAAGTTTCTCGGCCGTGCCGTAGAAGAACCGCCCCCCCTCAATCATTGCGATGGTATCGCACAGTTCGACGGCGATATTCAGGTCATGGGTGGAGAATATGATGCTTTTCTTCTCACGGTGGGCCAGCCGTCGCAGCAGCAGGCATATCTGGTAGCGGTTGGGCAGGTCGAGGAACGCGGTAGGTTCGTCGAGCAGGATAATGGGTGTGTCCTGCGCCAGGGCGCGGGCAATCATTACCCGCTGGCGTTCGCCGTCGCTCAGCGTATCGAGCGCCTTGGCCGCGAAGCCTTCCATCCCGACCAGCTCGAGCGAACGCCATACCACGGCCCGGTCGCCGTCAGACAGCCTTCCTATCCAGTTGGTATAGGGTGCGCGGCCCATCCCCACCACATCGGCCACGCGGAGGTTGGTGACCCGCACGTCGTCGGTGGAGACGAAACTAATCTTCGAGGCCCGCTCCCGGAACGACATTTCGTCCAGATAGCGGCCGTCTATCCGTATACGGCCCGCCATGGGACGGGTCAGGCCCGCCACGGTCCTGAGCAGGGTGCTCTTACCGGTCCCGTTGCGGCCTATCAGCGCGGTGAACTCCCCCCACCCGAACCCGATGCCCGCGTGGCGGAACAGCACCCGGTCGCCGTAGCCCAGCGTGAGGTCTTCCAGTTCGACGGTATATATCCTCTCGGGGATCATTTACATGAAAACTTTTCGGTTACGCACTATCACGGTTATCACCACCGGTATACCCAGAAGGGCCGTAACGGTATTGAGCGGCAGGGTCATTTCACGGCCGGGCAACTGCGAAACTATATCGCAGAGCAGCATCACGGCCGACCCGGTCATAATGGAGGCGGGCATCAGCACCCGGTGGTCCGCGTCGGAGAAGATCATCCGGGCCACGTGCGGCACGGCGATGCCGATAAAACCCACGGGGCCGCAGAAGGCGGTCACCGTACCGGCCAGCAGGGTGGTACTGACGAAGATAGCCCCCCTTACGAGCGGCACCCTCAGCCCCATAGTACGGGCGTAATTCTCTCCGAGCAGCAAAAGGTTCAACGACTTTACAAGGCCCACCGACATCCCGAGGCCCACGGCGCAGACCGGCACCAGTATCGCAAGCTGCTGCCCGGTCACGTTACCCACCGAACCCATTGTCCATACAACGTAGGATTTCAGCGGACCCTCCGGACTCAGGTATTGCAGTAGTTCGACGAACGCCCCGGCCGCGCTCCCGACCATCATCCCGAGGATAAGAATGGTCATAATATCCTTCATCCTCGCCGAGACGGCCATTATGAGAAGCAGAATCGCCGCCGCGCCCACCCATGCCGCGCCAGCCACGCCCATGTTGCGGATAATTTCGCCGCCCGCGCCCAGTCCCAGCACCGGCATACCGAGCAGGAAGAGGGCCACCCCGAGGCTCGCACCCGAACTGACGCCCAGCACGTAAGGCCCGGCGAGCGGGTTGCGGAACAGGGTCTGCATCTGGAGGCCGCTGGCCGCAAGCGACGCACCGGCCACCACGGCGACCAGCGCCCGCGGCAGGCGGATATTAAGCACGATGGAACGCACGATATCGGGGTGCAGCCGCCCGGATTCCGCGCCCGACGCGGCCGCGGAACCGCCACCGCGGAACACCGCCAGGATATCCCGGAAAGCGATGGACTCCGACCCGAGCAGGATATCGGCTACCAGCAGCGCGGCTATCGCCACCGCGATAACCGTAAACGCCAACCATATCTTCTTTCCCTGTTTCATCGGTAATTACGCCGGTCCCTGCGGGCGGGGCCTTAATATTATCTGGGCTTATATTAATGCACGTTTTAATTTAAAATGTTTATATCCAACTACTGTCGGTGGCTATACCTTTCTGAATAGTGCCGTTTAACTACCTTTATCTTATCGGGCGTATCTTTCATCTTATGCTGAAAAGTGCCTATACCGGCCCGTTTCGGCCTAACGCCGTTCCGGAATTTATCGGACCGGGCGGAAAACGTTTGAGCGGGTCCATTCCGGCCTCTATCCTAAATAGGACCGGGGCGGCACCTAACTACCGGATCAACGAAACCGGAAGCACCTATCCTACCGGGAGCGGCCGGCCGTAAGACCGTCAGGCTCCGCTTGTCCCGTAATTTCCCGAAGCCTGCGCCCGCCCGGAAACTCCGCCGGAAAACCTGCCCGGAAACCCCGCCGGTAAACTCCGCCCGGAAAACCTGCCCGGAAAACCTGCCCGGAAACCTACCCGGAAACCCGCCTGAAGCCCGGACCTCCGGAGGGACCCCGAAACGGGAACCCAGAAGGAACCCCCTCAAACGGGGAAACCCGGCTAATCCAGTTTATTGAAATAGACCGTCTCCCCGTCGCCTAAAAGGCCTTCGTGGAATATCCTCACAAGGTCCTCCAGCACCACGTCTGGATGTACGGCTCCCGATTCCCAGAAGTCGCTCCCCCCTTCGGGCGTAGTGCGCTTGTTGCAATTGTAGACCCTGCCGTTAACCACAGGGGGGGTGGCGGCGAACCGCGGGTTCTGAGCCTTCAACGCGGCAAGTGTCGCGGCCTGCCCGGGATTGAGCCAGACGTCGGCCGAGAGCATCCTGACATAAGCCGTCTCGAGGCTTATAGGGCGGCTCGCGTCGGAATCCTCCCCGGCGCAGGCGTAACTCCCCCCGGCGTCCTCTATCAGCCGCACCATGTAACTTCGGTCGCCCGGAACGAACCATGTGTCGCGGTAGGGCGAGTTGAGCATAACCGACGGCATGCCCCAGTAGTGTACATGCTGCACCGGGCCGTCCGCCGAAGTCGTATCCGGGCCGCCGGGCTCCCGCATTGCGGCCCCGGCCTCCGGACTGTCGGCCAGACTACGCGAGACCATATCCTTCAGGCCGTTATAGCGCTCCTCTACGGCTTCGAAAATCCCTACAGCCTCCTCCTCACGGCCCAAAAGGTAACCGAACGCGACCAGCCACTCCGCCTTGCCCAGCGGCGACTGCTCCACATAGTCGCCTATGTAGATAAGGTCTATACCGAGTTGCGACAATTTCCCGGACATCACGCTGTTCTCACCGGTAATTCCGTAGGCCAGCACCGCGTCGGGGTCGATAGCCGCGAGCAGTTCATAATTCATATTGGTGTCGAAGCCCACATCGCGCACCGTGCCGGCCTCGAAGGCCTGCCTTATTTCGGGGTTGGAGATATATTTTGCTCCCGACACGCCTTTGACCGCGTCCGTCCGTCCCAGTTCCGCAATGTATGCCACGTAGGTGGACGACATACAGACCACGCTGCGCACCGGCACGCTCACCGTTATCCCTTCGAACCCATTCGGGGGCTCCTGGCCGGCCGCCGCGAGGAACACCGCCTGCTCGAAACCCTGCGAACCCTGCCAGGGGTCGACTATCCGGAGGAGCCTGCCTTCGGGCAGGCTTTCCACAACGAAACCGTGGGCGTACCGGGGCAGGTACAAAGTGTCTCCGCCGCCGGTAAAAGCGGCCGGCCGGCCCGCGCCGCAGGAGTAGAGCGTCACCGCTACCGCCGCGGCCGCAAAATAGCCCGTATATTTTTTAATTCCGCTCATCTTCGGCTTTGTGTATCCCAGATGAAATACTCCGCCCCGAGAATCAGCAGGATGGTAAAATAGTGCACCCGGTGTGTAATTACGGAGTTGATAATTATTATGAGCTGAATGACCTGCAAGGCCACCCACGCGCGGGATAACGGCGGCAGGGAGCGGTATTTCAACACGGCGCCCGTGGCCCTGCGCAGGCCCGAGATGAACAGCAAGGCAAGGCCTGCAAGCGAAATCCAGAAACCCGCGGCAGGGTTCGTGCGGGATACCAGAGCCCCGGCGGTCATGGCCGCCAGCACGGCAAGCAACAGTCTGTCCCTGCGCAATCTGGTCATAATCAATCCGGCCGCCCGGCGGTTAGTCGCCGCGACGGTCCACAAAGGTATAAAAAGGGACAGGGGGCGGCAAAATTGCGGGATAATTTTTTTAGATTTGTGTTTCACACGATAACCGTAAACCACTATGCCGCATATTTCAGAGAAAGGCCTCGGCATCGCCCCGTCGCCGATACGTAAACTGGTCCCATACGCCGAGCAGGCCAAGAGCCGCGGCGTGAAGGTCTACCACCTCAACATCGGCCAGCCCGATATCGAAACCCCGCAGGTGGCGATAGACGCGGTACGGAACATCCGGGAAAAGGTCTTCGCCTACACCCATTCGGCCGGGACGGAGAGCTACCGGCGCAAGCTGGCCGAGTATTACCGGCGCACGGGAATAGAGGTGGGATACGATGAGATAATCGTTACCGACGGCGGCTCGGAAGCCCTGCAAATGGCGATGACGGTCTGCCTCGACACAGGCGACGAAATTCTTACACCCGAACCATACTATGCCAACTACAACAGTTTCGCGGCAGAGGCCGGTGTCCGTATCCGGCCCGTAAGGTCTTATATCGGGGACGATTTCGCCCTGCCCCCGGTGGCCGAGCTGGAGAAGGCGCTCACCCCGCGGACCAAGGTAATCCTGATTTGCAACCCCAACAACCCCACCGGATACCTCTATACCAGGGAGGAACTGGAGGCCATAGCCGACATCGTGCGGCGGCACGACCTGTTCCTGATTTGCGACGAGGTTTACCGGGAGTTCTGCTACGACGGGGCCGTCCACCATTCGTCGATGAACCTGCCCGGGATAGAACAGAACGTGGTGATGTGCGACTCGGTATCGAAGCGGTACAGCATGTGCGGCGTGCGTCTCGGATGCCTCGTAACCCGCAACCGCGAAATATACGACGGCGCCATGCGCATGGCGCAGGCCCGCCTTTCGCCGCCGCTCCTGGCGCAGATCGCCGCCCAGGCGGCTGTCGACGCACCGGCCGCTTATTTCGAGGTCGTAAACACCGAGTACCGTTCCCGGCGCGACTGCCTCGTTTCACGGCTCAACGAAATAGAAGGCGTCTACTGTCCCAACCCCAGGGGTGCGTTCTACGTTACGGTAAAACTTCCGGTCGACGATGCCGACGCCTTCGCCCAGTGGATGCTGGAGCGCTTCTCGCACAACGGCGCCACCGTAATGATAGCCCCGGCGTCGGGTTTCTACTCCGACCCGGCAACCGGCCGACACGAGGCCCGGCTGGCCTATGTGCTCAACAAGGAAGACCTTGCCGTGGCCGCCGACTGCCTTGCCGAAGCGCTCAGGCAGTACCCGGGGCGTAAGGTAGGCGAGGATTTATGCCGGGAGGTATAACAGGGCAAATGGGGATTATTGGGGGGAATGGGTCGTTACTTGGCGACCGTCGCCTTATCGGGGGAATATAATACCATCGATAAAGACGTGCCATTGAACTTAGGTGGGAAGTCTACCATTGTATTTTACGAATACCAGATCCTTCACTACGTTCAGATGACATGTTGGATAGATAACAGCGGTAGATTCCATGTTACGCCTTCGGCGTTGCCTCCTCATCGCTCGGCCTCGTAAGCGAGCTTACGGGCGCTCACTCACTACGTTAGGATGACGCTTTTTAACTGTCATTCCGAGCGCATGTGAGGAATCTAACATTTATTGTATTTCACCAGCGGTAGATCCTTCACTATGTTCAGGATGACATGTTGGATAGATAACAGCGGTAGATTCCATGTTACGCCTTCGGCGTTGCCTCCTCGTCGCTCGGCCTCGTAAGCGAGCTTACGGGCGCTCACTCTTTCGTCGGTTCACTACGTTCAGGATGACAATTTTATCATAATAACTCTAAAGCGTCCGCTGCCTTCAGTCGCGGTATTCGATAACGCGGACCCAGGCGCCGTATGTTTCCCCGTCCGAGACCAAACGGCGAACCGTCCAGTTACCGCGGTCGTCGTATTCGTAAAATGCCTCGGTAATACCCTCCTCCACCACCGCTTCACCGTCTTCGCCGCGGCTGGTTATGTAGATTACCGTCTTTACCATATCCCCGTTCCGGTCATACAGCTCGACCTGCGAACGATTCGTCGAGGAGCGGAGCGATCCGTTCGGATGGTACTCATACCGTGTGACGTAGTTCCCGTAAGCGTCTGTCTTTAACCTTCCCTTCCGGTCGTAGGTGAAAACCTTTCGGGAATTTACAGTGTCGGCGGCCACGGTGGTCACGCTTGACGGGTATCCGCGGCGGCCGTACCGGTAGCCGGCAGTCCATTCGCCGGCTACAGGATGATATGTATCGAGCCGGCCGCGGCTGTCGTACTTATATAGTATCCAGGTAACTTTGTTATTCAGCAGGTCGTGGTACTCCGAGCTCAGGAGCCGCGTACCGGTGGTGTCATAGACGTACACGTCGCGTTTGGTAAGCCGCTGGCCGCCGTCGCCGTAGGTCTCTTCAGAAACGATATTGCCCTGGGGGTTGTACTCCGACACTATGAGTATGTCGAATTCGGTCGGACGGCCGGGGTCGTCTGCCGACCTGCCGTCGAGGTTCAGGTAGCGGCTCTCCGTACGCAGAATGTCGCCGCGAAGGTTGTGCTTCTGAACGTCCGTTTCCGGGACGTACTTAGGCCTGACCACGGCACATCCCGCACAAATGCCCGCCATTAAAACCGCAAACAGTAATCTCATATCGTGTAGTTATATTCGAAACCCGAAGATACGAAAAAATAGGGAATAACGGCTCCGGGGGACCGGAGGGTTAGCCGCGCACTCCGGCACCGCTCCGCCACGGCAGGCTCCGGGCCTTTGCGAAGAGCCATTCCCGAATGGCGGGAATGGCGTAGGCCTTAGGTAAAACTCCAAAGCACACCGGATTACCGTCAATCCGGGCCGAGCGCAACGTCTATTATCCACGCCCAGAGGTTACCCATCATTACGTGCGCGGGATTGGCAGGGTCGATAGTATAGCTGGTCGCTGTAAGGTTCAGGTAATAACCCGACGAACCGTCGGCGTTGTTACTGTATACGTCGCAGTCGCCGCATATAATCACCCGCCTCTCGGGGTTGACGGCCATCAGGTAGTAACCGGTCGTGGTTGTTGTGCCGTTGCCCGTCAGGATGGGAATATAGCCGAGAGCGTCTGCTTCGGACGGGGCCACCACCCCGTACGTGTCGTCGCGGCATTTATAGCTGAAAGCAGCGTCTACCGTGCCGAAAGGCCCGTATTTTACGAAATCCGGGGCCGCGGTCCCGGCATAGGTGTAAGCGGTGGTGGCGCCGGAAAAATTCCGGGTCTTAAAACCGAGCGTGGTCATCATATTATTGTTGGTGGCCGCATTATCGAACTGGACCACCAGCATCCGGTGGTCGTCCTCAGCCAGCCAGTCGAGTATACTGTCCACGTCGGACTGCTGCGGATTCGTATCGTAGGTCAGGTAGAGTACGTCCGCCACCCGGTAAGCGACAGGCGGCATGGTGGCGGTGACTCCCACTCCCGAGATAAAGATACTTTCAAGTCGGACAGTGCCCTGAGGGCCGAAATTCGTATCCCGCAGAAGCATATTGACAAGGCCCCGGGACCTTTCACCTGCGACGGTGATAGGATTGTCGACGCCGAGACGGTAGTCGCCCCACGTACCGATACCGTACGTGGAATTGGCTATTATAAGGTTCCGGTCGCCGTAATCGGCCGGAGCCTGCGTGACCGTTACCACGATGCGCATCCGGCCGGCCACAAGGACCAGGTATGCGGCCTCGGCCGTCGACTCGTCGTAGGCGGCGAGGGTCGTGAAAGCCACCCGCGAGCCGTCGGCCGAAATAGCCGCATTGTAGAGGCTGCCCGGGTCGTCGAGATTGCCGCCGGGGGTAATCGGTCCGGCGTTCGGATCGATATTCCCGTCGGCGTCGCCCCACCAGGCCTCGTAGCTGTCGAGGCTGGTATCCACCGAGATATAGCCGGTGGAACCGGCCGGGTAGCCGAGCCTGACGGTACGGCCCGAAACCCCGAAGTAGTCGTAATCGTCGAACACCATGTCGAGAGTCTCCTCGTCCCATACCTCTATTTCGACGTCTATTCCGGTGGAGGGATTGACCGAAGCGTCGTCGTCCGTGGGCCAGCCGGGGGCCTGCACCTCCTGTATAACGAAGCGATAGAGGTGGTTGCGAAGCACCTGCCCGAAGAGCGCCTCGTCGGGGCTGCCGCCGTCGTCCGGGATGAAATCCATCCGGTAATATGTCGTCTCCGTACTGCCGTCGTATTGGCCGCCAACGACCACGGCGGTGGCCCCGAGCCGGCGGTCGGCCGCGTCGGGGATGGCGGACTCCGGTATGTAGATTTGTGCGGTGAGGCTCCCTCCCGTCACCGTGAAGGTGTCGGTGTCCACGTCCTGCTCCGCTCCGCCGGGGACCGAAGCGGCCGTAACGGCGTTGCCGCTCACCGCGTCAGGAATTACCTGCACAAGGTCGTTGGCCCGGTAGACCCTCACGGAAGTAAGGGTAAAATTATCCGCCTGGTTCACCACGTCCACCCTTGCGGCGGAACGCAGCAGAACCGCATCCACCTCTTCATCTGCAGTAATGCCGTCGTCGAAGTCGACCGACCCGGTCATCGGCAGCACGTCCGAAAACCCGGCCGCGCCGTAAGCCATTGTAACGGCCTGCTTAACCTCCTCTTCGGTCATACCCGCACCGGCCGCGTCGACGGCGCTGCCGGCGTTGGCCAGCAGCCAGAGCCTCAGCGGCTCGTCGCTGGTAAGGATACGGGCCTGGAATTCGTAATCGTATGTCCCGGTTGTGGCCGTGATGGCATAACCGGGAACGATGTAGGATAGCACGTATTCCGAGCCGGTATACCGGAACACCAGCACGTTTATTTCGCTCACCTCCTCTTCAGCCACGGCCCGGGTCGCACCCCGGGTACCCGGTGTTGTGACCTTAAGGCGCAGTTTGGCCGTGCCGTCCTCGCCGGGAACGGTGTAATCCGCCGTATCGCGGTTACAGCCGCCCGAGGCCATTGCCAGCGCAAGGAGGAATAAGGTGTATTTCAGGTATTTCATGGTTTTTCAGTTTATGTTTCCCCTCCGTTCACACTCCGCGATACAGGCCTGCTATGCCCCGTGGCCCGGTCCCTGCTCGCCAGTAAGCCGGTTCGGCCGGGCCGCAGACAAGCCGCAAAATGGGTTCAGGATGGTCCGTAGACCGGCAAATCGCTGCAATATGGTCCGGACAACGGCCCCCCGTTACGCTGTTACGGCGGGAAAGACGGGCAGGGTATCCCATCCGTCGATGCTGACGTAGAAATCGGGGCCGCGGAACAGTATGTAAACCGGTACCGTGATTTCGTTAATTCCCTCCACTTCGATGCCGTTCCCGGCAAGGAACCCGGCGAGGGAGATTTCGGCCCTCGTGCCGCCCTCGCCGTCCGATATGCGCAGGACTATTCCCGTATCGTCCGGAAAACGCAGAAGCCTGAACCGGGATACGATAATCCCGTCATCCCCCTCTTCGTTCCACGCGGGGTACATATCCGCTTCTTCAGGCATAAGTTCCATCGCGAAATCGTAACCGACCTGAACGCCGGTAAGCTCAAGTGGGGACGCCCCGGCGGCCACCTCTCCGTAACCCGCTATATGGACCTCCATATTAATATGGGCCGACACGAACTCCACGGTATCCCGTCCGCCTGCATCGGGGTCGAGATAGACCGTGCGGCGGGCGAAGTAGAGCGAATCGAAATCTGTCACCGCATCGCCGGCCGCGTACTGCGACTGGTACAGACGCCCGGTCTCGATCCGGTCGGTGCCCGACAGGTCCGAATAGCCGTCCGTATTCCCCCAGCAAACCACCGTGTAGTAGCCCGCATCGAGCTGCGGCACCACGCCCTGATAATCCGACAGCCGGCTACGGGAAAGGCTCTCCTCCAGTACCAGCGCGCCGTCGGCATCGTAGAGGTTCATATCCACATGGTCGATGTACCGGGCAAACTCGTCCGCCGTACCGTTAGCCGGATAGTAGAACCAGAGCGAATACCCGGTATCTTCCGGGCATTCGCCGAGGCCCTGTTTCACGCATCCGGCAGCAAGTATGGCGCAGAGCGCTCCGCAGAGGAGATATTTTGCCGTTCCGGGCATACCGCGGCGCCGGCTATATTATCGGAGTGACGATTACCGTAGTCCACGGTTCCACTTCCACGTGCACCCAGACGTTCACGTCGGTAGGTTCGGGGAGCGGGTCGATATCCGCGTCTGTGAACGCAAGGTCGGTAATCTTATATACCGTGTTTCGTGCCAGCGACATTATCTCGTCGCCGAAACCGTCGGCAAAGCCGCTTACGGTCACGTACCTGTCGCCGAGCGTAGCACCGCCGTCAGCCACCACGTCCGTGAGTTTCAGTATTATGTGGGGCACCGGATTGGAGTTGCCGAATACCTGGTAGGCCCATACGCCGTTGGCAGGGGTGAAGGTTGCGTCACCCGTGGCGCCTTCACCTATAAGGTCGTACATAACGCTGTAAGCCCGGTAGGCGAAATCGGTACTTGTAACATCGTAATGGTCCGGGTTGGAGCCGTTGTTGGTAGGCGCCAGCCGTGTCAGACCGACGGGCATCTGCTGGTAATAGTTGTTTATGTAGATGCCTTCGAGGGTGAACGATTCGAGCGTTCCGGTGTAGGAGATTTCCTCTATTTCGATACGGGCCACAACGGGCGAAATGGTAACGTTGGCGTAGTAATCGCCGTCGGTGAGGGCAGTGTCGCCGTTCCAGTCGTTATCGTTCGTCTCGTAGACATAGAGGGTGGACTGACCGTCCATAACCGTTATAAGGTTACCTATTACCGTACCGTCCGCAAGCCGTCCGTACGATACCTGTTCGATATCGAGCACCACATCCCGCACGTCGGAAAGGCGGAGGGAGTTTACCCCCGGATCGCCCGCGTCGGTCGGGAAGTCGGCGCCGTTGCCGTTCTCGTCGGTCACGTCATAGTTACCGACCACGTATACCTGCGTTACCGACGAGGGTATATCCTCGACCAGCACACCCTCTTCGAGTTGGGCCAGGGTAAGGTCGGCACCAGTGGGTGCGGCCGACATTATTTCGTATACGACCGGGTCCGGACTGCCTTCCATGAAATAGATAAGGGCGGAGTAGAGCGTCGCGGTAGTACCGGTGGCCGTGGCTTCGTCGGAGCGGGTCCTGGCTCCGGTTTTTATCTTAATGTAAGCCGATTTGGTTTCGCCCGGGGCGGGTTGGGGGCTTCCGGCCCCGTTGCCGTTGCCGTCGTTAGAGCAGGATGCAAAAGCCAGTGCGGCGCAGGCGGCAATAGTAAAAATTAACGGTTTCATATCGTAAAAGAGTTTTGTATTGTCCTGTTTCCGGACTAATATTTACATTATCTGTGCCATAGGGTACATGACGGGGTATACGGCACATGACCGAGCCCCAATCATATTACACATAAGAGGTAATGGTGCGGTGTCCGACGAAATATCGGTACAATGCAATAATGGTTATCCTGCAACGGGGCGGAGGACTGGGATAGTACCGGCAGGTATACGGTATACCGGTCTGATAAGGACTACCTGCGCATAGACGCGCACTTAATAACCAAATCTTATACCCTTATAAATAAGTATTACCGGAAGTTATAGGAAATAGCCGGCGGTTTTATTAAATTTGGGTAAAGGAACAAAAACTTAAACTTAGTAATTATGAAAACTAAAGACGCGAATCCCGAAATAGGGAAACTTTTCGGCCAGCTCTATTCGTTCAACGAAAGCCTCAAACTGCACCACTGGCAGGATACCGGCGAGGGTAGTTACGCCCGCCACATGGCCACAGACCAGGCCCTCGAATCGGTCCGTGACCTGCTGGACCGCCTTGTTGAAACGGCCTATTCCGTTTACGGGGAGATTGAAATAACCATTCCGGAGACACGGGCCCCCGCATGCCTCAAAGAAGCGGTTTGCAACGCCTATAAACTTATCGAGGATGCCAAGCCGCTGCTGTCCGAGTCTTTCCTCCAGTCGATACTGGACGAATACCAGGAAGCGCTCCACCAACTCAACTACCGCGTAACCCGGCTGCAATAGCCGCCCGCGGCCCGTCGGGGTCGCTCATATAAAAAATTCGGCAGGGGAGGTCCCCTGCCGAATTTTTTATTGAAAGGTGCCAAACATTATTGGGGAAATCCGCTCCACTTGTATACAAGCTGACCATTCCCGGCCGGCCTGAAAACCCGGACGGACGACTCAGAAATCTATTTCTATAAGATAAAGCCCGCTCGGCTGGAGGATAAACCCGTTCTTTTCCAGCACCCTTACCGAAGCCCTGTTCGACTTGTCGGGGTCGGCCACCACATATTTGCACAGGCCCTCGAACCGCAGCTTCTTCTTCATCACCCCTACCATGGCCGTGGCATATCCCTTGCCGAGGTCCTGTTCCTCACCGATAAAAAAATCTATCCCCAGGCTGAACTTCGGCGCCTGAGTCCATATCCCGACCGGAGCGCTGGAGGTCTCGTAATGCTGGATGAAGCCGACAGGCCGGTCGTCCTGCTCACCGATGTAATAACTTATCCACCGGGCGTTTGCAAAATTATCCCGCATCTCTTCCAGCCATTCGTCCGCATCGCCGAGGAATGCGGCCACATGGTCGTTGGCCAACCATTTCTCCATCAACGGGAAATCGTTCCTATCAAGTTTCCTGAGCCTCATATCCGCTTGTGTTTGATAGTTCAATATAATCATATTCCCCGAGAAAAAACAAAAAGGCCGATAATTATGGGTTCCGGCCGCCGGAATAGGACCCGTTTCCAGTCGTCCCGCCGTTATTCCCGTCCCGGTCAGGTCAGGACTGGCCCGGTCCGGTCAGGTGTGGCCGGTCAGGTCCGGCCCGCTCACGTCAGTCACGACCGGCTCGTCTCCGCCCGGAGCGTTTTCCGAAGCCTGCCCGGACTCATTCCGCCATGCCTTATGACGAAAGACCCGAAGTGCTGTACCGAGCAAAAATTATATCTGCGGGCCAACTCCTTAAAAGGCACGTCGGTGTATCTAAGGTCCTTTTCGATACATTCGAACTTATGTGCAAGGCAGGTCTGGTAGTAGGAAGTTCCGAATACCTTCTTAAAACGTTTCGAAAACCCGCTGACGGTAAGGCCCACGGCCGCGCCGCATTCGTCGAGGCTCTTTCCGGAAAATACAAACCCGAGAGCTTTAAGGCGGAAAAGCCAGTAGCCGGAACTGAGGGCGCACCGGATTTTAACTTTGGTCGCATCGGCAGAATGTGCGTGGATTAGCCACGCAAGTTCCTTTATTTTAATTTCGGCGTAAAGCGCGCATTTCAGGGATTCGCCGCTAAGCCCGAGGAGGAAGTTTTCGCCCGCCGTCCGGTTGCCGAAAAGAGGAACCGGCGCGGGTTTTATCCGTTTGCCGGGCAAGGTCGTTTCCATATCGATACCCATGCCGTGGGCGAGCCACCGCAGGGTGTCGGGATGGAACATGGTTATCCTCCGGGCGGTGCGGGTTTCGATGGCGAACGGGCGGTGGGGCAGGATGAGTAAGGGTTCGGAAGAAACGTCGTACGACGTGCCGCCGATATGGCACGCGCACACTCCCCCTTCGTGGAACAGGAGAAGGGCGGGGCCGCATAAATCGAAGGGGCGGGTTTCCCGTTCCGCAAGTTCGATTTCGGTAACCGGTGGTTCGGCGCCGCAGGAGTAGAAGTATTGGCAATCGGACGGATTATTCCCGTAAATGCACTTATCCATCATATCGTGAAGTTGAAACGGTAGGAATAAGTCACGACGGTATAGGAATGCGCAAATAAAAAAAGGACGCAGTTTGCATATACCGCACTATCGGGCCTGCAACAGCCTTTGGAAACGATATATGCACTTACGTCCAATCCGGCCCCGCACAAAAGCACGGGGCAAAACCAGAACAGGCATCCTTTCGTCATTTCCAATATACCCTTGCGGGCACGGTTGCAGTTTGATAGAATGACTAATGAGAGCTGAACATGTCGTAGATAAAGCTACGAACTTACGTTCCTGTATACGCTATACAAAAATAGCAATATATTCATAAACTATAAGCATTTGCCCCGTGCACACTGTGCAGGGATATTAATTTAGTCCGCTAAAGGAAAGGTAAAAGGTGAACGATTCAAGGGCCGCCCCGTTTACATTTCCGGGTACCGGCTGCTAAAAAGCCCCGTAACGAGGGCGCAACCGATACTCATGTCGACGAAGGCTTTTGGCGGGCCTAAGGATAGAATGAGCGTAAAGTTACGCCCGTCGAAACGAGGCGTAACTCCGCATCTTCTATCCTTCGTTTGTTAGTCTAAAAATTCGCCAAAATTCTCGTCGACAAACAACGGAGTATTTTGTATCTTAATACAAAACACTGTCAAAAGAACATTTGCAAATATAGACATTAAATGCATAAACAATTAGTGTTAGACCGGGCTATGTACCCGGCGGCACGACTTGCACATATATGTACTTTTTAGCAGCGTAAATATAATACACATATATGTACTTCAAAAGTCGATGAGTCTTTTTTTAACCTTGTTAAATAAAGACTATCGCATGAAAACGCCTATTGAACAGTATGTTATAGACCGGGTCAGGGAGAAAAGAAACAAAGAAAAAATGTCCCAGGCAGCTTTGGCCGCTAATCTCGATGTATCGAGAGGTTTTATCGGCGATATAGAAAATCCGAATAAACGCGCCAAATACAACCTTAATCATATTAATGAGTTGGCAATCATATTCAATTGTCCGGTGTGGGAGTTTCTGCCTGAAACCGCATTGAAAAAGAGGTAGACTATATAGACCAAAAAAAGGACGCAGTTTACATATACCGCAACACAGGGCCTGCAACAGCCTTTGAGAACAATATACGCACTTACGTCCAATCCGGCCCCGGTTGTCGAGGCTTATGAAAATAAAAACCGCCCTGTGAAAGAGCGGTGTGAAGATGTTTCTTTTGTCGGGGAGACTGGATTCGAACCAGCGACCTCGTCGTCCCGAACGACGCGCGCTAACCGGGCTGCGCTACACCCCGAACTACAAATCAAACATACTCAACCACTTACCCAACACACTGCCTGACTTGCGGACACAAAAATAAAACAAATAATTTTCCCAGACAAGTATCTATCGATTTATTATACTCCATAACTAACCAAATAAAAAACTCAACACTCTATATAACAGGTAAGCCGTTTATTCTTTTTTCCATTTGCTGAAGCATAAGCTTCTTTATATCAACACCCGGTTTAATATGTCCGACCGGAGAATTATCCAAAAGAATTGCTTGTGTTTTTAAATCGAACTCAAAGGCCGGTAGGGTACCCTGTTGCATTGCATTTACACAACCTTTATAAACTTCATCCCACTCATACTCAACTTGCCCCTTAAATACCGGATGTTTATCGATATATGAAGAAAATTTAGATTCGAATTTTTCTATTTCTTTAAAATCCCCATCCAAAATATAGTCTTGTAAAGCGTAGGCAAAATCCGATGTACTAATGGGCAATATTCTAAATCTATCGATATTATTTAATAATTCTTCAAACTTTTCCATTAAATCAGATTGTTTGGTTTTGATAATAAGAGCCATATGCTTCTTACCATTTTCATATTCGGCGCCCCTAACCGTTTTTTGACCTTTACCGATGACATACAGCGCGGAAGGATTTGCCAGCGTTTCTTCTTCCACTTCCACAGGATTCACGCCATCTTCAATACCTGTTCCGGCATGAAATGCACCTCCGCATTCGGCATCGATTGCGACCGGCCCGTCCTTCCCGAATATAATATTCTCACAATGCAAATCGGTAATTCCGAAAATAGACGAAGCTGTTTCCAGCATACCCAATTTTTTCATATATTCATTGAATTTACTTTCCTCGATTGGATCATCCTTATGCCCTTTTCTCTCAATAAATTCCTCGGTATGTGATTCCGGGTGGATATCCATTACCGGTAACCCGGCATTTAGTATAGGCAACCCGGCATTTAGTGATTCTAAAAAACCACCTTTGCCCATAAATGCGTTTTCAAATTGAAGCGAATGGGGTTTGTAAAGAAGTCGGTTTGACGGTTGATTCCTGTCTATCAAAAATGAGGCATGCCTACCGTCGGCATGCGGGTCTGAGCCTGTGGATTCTATAAAATACTTTCTCCTGATTTTTTGCCCGTTTATTTCCTTTTCTCCAACTTCTGAAACATACTGTGTCATTAATTTTAATCTATTTATAAATAGTTTCTTTCCCAATACGACCGACTGTTCAGAGAGTACTTGATTATCTTTAATTATGGAACCATATTTTACATTCTTTAAAGCACCCTCTATTATAGCCGTTATTCCATCTTCGTTGCAATATTGTCTTACTTCATTTATGCAGTCCTTGAATGATATTTGTTGGTCCGGCTCCAAATCATCATATACCGATTTGGTTGTCTGTAAAATTGTTATGTCATCTTCTTTTATAACACCAGTTGATTTTGCATTGTTTGCTATTTGATTTGTTTCTATATTAGACATAGGTGTCAGGTCCAAGATCCGATTCACATAGAGAGGGTATTTCCAGAACAACATCCACCTTTTCGTCCCTATATATTTGTAAAAGTTTTCATCAACGTTTTCATCATGCCAAACTTCATCCTCTCCTACTTTCTCATAAAAACCTCCTTGAACTACCTTTTGATTTACATTTATACCAACCAGATTACTCCCCCTAAGAAAATTGTGTGGGCCAGCCTGCATTCTTAGTGCCTGCTTGCCCATCCTGTCCGCTTCACTCTCCAATGCGTCGTCGTCGTTTATCGCGACACCTTGAAATTGCACCGTCGGCCGGACGCGTCCCTGTTTTTGCTGTACGATATGCCATGCTTCGTGCGGCAGGTGTTTTTCCTGCCCGGGTGCGATATGGATTTCGGCGCCCTGTGCATAAGCGTACGCCTGCAACTGCGAAGGCTTAGCCGAGTTGTAATGTACCCGTACATCGTCAAGGCTGTAACCTGAAATATTTTCAATGCCCGATTTCAGGTCACCGGGTAACCCGGTTTTATTCGGCTTCGCTTCCCGCTGTACCGACTCCGCAATCCCGGCCGCTTGTATGGCCCCACCATTTCCTGTAAAGGGCCGGATGTACCGTTCTTCATAATGGCGCAGCAATACGTCGCGGGAGGGTTGCCGGGTTGCTGGATCGCTGCTTTCAGATGTGCGGGATTTATCTTCGGGCTTCTTAGTATGTTCTCGCATGGTATGACAATTTGAGGGTGAGGCCGGGCCGATATACGACGGGACGTCGACGTGTCGGTTCGACCAAATAGAGTTACAGCACCCCCCAAGTTGGGTGGTGATTCTAATTTATCCCGAATATCACGCATAATGGCGAAATTTTATTTCGCCCGGTTGCCGGATTACAGGCGGCGGTAATTTTGCGTCCATGGTGGGCGCCAATAATGATTGTTACAGCAAACCCTTCTCTTTTAAAAGCGCTTCTAATTTAACCCAATCCACGTACGGTTTGCGGCTAAGGACGGATTCGTTTATCAGGGGGCATCCGATGGCTGTGTCGTCTATGTAGTAGTTGGCATATATCTTCGGGCTTTTGGACCACCGGGCCTGCGATGGATTTGAGTTTACCCCGTAAAGCGGCAATCCGTTTTTGCGGAACCACTCCTCGGCGTCCTTCAAAGGCCGGTCGGCACGGTTGGTTATAAGTATAAGTTTATGGCCGGCGTCGACCAGCCTGTGCAGCACCTCTGCCGCTCCTATTTCCCGCCCGACGGCCGGGTAGTCGTTCGTTACGCACGTGCCGTCGAAATCAATGCCGATAACCTGCTTTTTCATAATAGTGTCTCCTGTTTTCACCCGCCCGCTATCACCTCAACAATCCCGCAATATGCAGTAAATATGTGTTCGTGGCCCGCCGCTTCGTGCACACCATTCACAGCAATTACAATACAAAACCAACCGGAAAACTCCGCCATATGCACCCGGCCGGTTTATAACCCTCCTTGCCGGAAAGTAATTTACCGCGGGACTATGATGCCGAGTTTCTTCTTTTCAGGTTCCCACTTACCGTTCCATCCGGGCGGAGGAGGTTCTATCCTGTGGTTTACGAGCGAGTGGTAAAAGCGGGCCTTGGAGGTCCAGGCATAATAGTTATACTCGCTGAACATACCGTACCATCGATGGTCGAGAGGGGGGGGGGCCTCCTCCCCGAGCGGCTCGTCCCCCGTCACACCAGCCCAGATGACCTCCACAAGGACGTAATTGCTGTCTATCAACGGAGCCAACGCGTCGTAAAACAGCTCCGGCGAGAGTATGTGGTAAGCCACCTTGGAGTATATTGTCAGGAAAAAATGCTGGTTGGTGTAAAGGTAGTAATGGTCATAACCTTTGGCGTGGTGCTGGAGCCACTGCCAGAAGTTGTCGAGGATGTCCCATTGTACCACAAGTTGGTAAAGATAGTTCCTCCACATGGTATCCATCCATTTGAACTTCGAATCCTGCGACCACTCGCTGTAAAGCAGGAAGTTGAATTTCCGGTAAATGTCTTCCAATATGTCCGGTACGGCCTGCGTCCCGTTGTATATCAAAGCCAGCAGGAAGGCACGGAATGCGTTTCCGAGGCGTAAGCGCTCATCTTCGTTTTTCGTGTCCGCGACCTGTTGCGCAACCTGCCGGTAAAGCCCCCACAGTTCGCGGACCTGTTCTTCACCGAGTGTGTCCAGCCTTATAAATCCCCGGTGGTTGACGGTATACTCCTCCATTTTATCGTAATACCGGCTGTGTATCACGGGGTAGTCGTCAAGGATATCGTCGTTCACCCCGGCCAGTACATTGCGGGCATTGTCGAGCAGCATCGGGTACAGCTCCGGTGCGCCCCTCTCATACAGTACCCGCGCGACCGCACGGGGATGCCTTTCCTTGCAGGGTAAGACCAGTGGGTCATTGGCAGGGTCCATACCGGCGAGAACCAGTGCATAATGGCGTATCCGGTCGTTAGCCTTCTCGTTTTTCAGCACCTTCAGCGCGAGGGGAATGCCCGGCAGGCAGCGGTTATCGGCCATCAGCCGCATCTTGGCGTGCGACGGCCATGTGGTTACTCCGCCGAACGTCGCGGTGTAGAGATACCACGGGAAGGGGTCCCGCCAACCGATGTAGAAAGTAAATTCATCGCACGGTAACACAAAATCGTCGGTGTAATGCCTGTGTTTGCGGATGCCCTTTATCATGGGGTAATGGAGCCGGGGGTCGTACACCGGCACGTTGGGATGCCGCCGGATGTGCTGCCTGTATAATTCTTCCACATAATTGGTTTCATGGAGGGTTTTCTCCAGATCAACCAGCTCATTATAGGTGAGGGTCGTTCGGGACCAATCGATAAACCCGTCGGGATATTCCTCTCCCGTATCGGCCTTCTGATGGTCGAACAGGGATAAATCGGCCGGTTGCGGCCACTCAGTACTCCCGTCGGGGGATGTGGCAATCCAGGTAACGTTTTCGCCGTTTTTTACAGCCACGGGCAGCAATACGGCCTTACCTTTTTTCTGCGCCTGCTCCACGACCATAACCCCGTCCTTCTTACACCCACCGGCAAGGTTCAACATAATGTAGTGCTCCCCTATCCCGGTCGTGAGCCGGTAACCGGCGGTATCGGTTTCCAGTATAAACGAATCGGTGCCGTATAGTATGCGGTTGTACGGAATCGAGAATTTTGCGATCCTATTTTCCATAATTGATTATATTACAGCGGAACGCTGTATAATTACCAAATTTACGGAAAAATACGCTCCGATAATAAAATAAGCTGCATCTTGCCCTATATTGCGACCAGTATCTTTTTATGCCGGTCGGCTCGACGATTGTACGGGATATGTGGAGATACGGCCTCGCTCCGGAAAAAAACTTTCGTTATCCGGACGGATTGGCAACAGGGAATAACAAATAAAACATATGAAACCTTACGGTATTTATCTTTTCGATTTCGACTACACCCTGGCGGATTCATCCGCCGGGATTGTAATGTGCTTCCAAACCGTGTTAAAGAAAAACGGCTACGGGGACATTACCGACGAGGGCATAAAGCGGACTATCGGGAAAACACTGGAAGACTCTTTTTCGGTATTGACCGGAGTGACTGATACCGGTATGCTTCAAAGGCTGAAAGACGAATATATCGGGCAGGCGGCACTGCATATGACTGCCAACACACGGCTGTTTCCCGAAACCGGGAGCGTCTTATCCGAACTGAAAAACCGGGGAGCGAGGCTCGGCATCATTTCGACGAAGTACCGGTATACGATTGCGGAGCTTCTCGACCGCGATTTTCCTCCGGGATTTTTCGACATAGTCGTAGGCTGTGAAGACGTCCGTGAGCCTAAACCGTCGCCCGAGGGATTGAATTATGCGATGGCCTGCCTGAACGGAGGCCGCGAAAACACATTATACATCGGCGACAGTATCATAGATGCACAGGTCGCCGAGGCCGCCGCAGTAGATTTCTGCGGAGTTTTGCACGGGATGACTACACGGGACGAGTTGTCTGTCTACCCACATAAGTTAATCGCCCGGGATTTGACAGCACTTATAGAACAGGATTAAAGAATTAGTTAATAAGAAATAACCGGAATAAACCGCAACAACCTTTTTGCACGGAACCGGCAAGGTTTCGGTGAAGACGGTTTTGCCGCCTCACCCCGCTCGCCGACGGGACTATTCCGGATGCAGCATACTGCAACACAGGCATTTCCCGGTCGTTGTCAAAACATACTTTCCAATCACCCATTAACGGATAGTGCGATAAAAAGGCACTTAAATAAGTCGTATGGCCCGGCTTTTGGAATACATCCCCTAAAAATATTCACTTTAAAAGGACTTCAGACAGATGAAAGGAAGTATATTGACAGGCATGGTTCTGGCGGGGGTTATGGTTACGGCAGGCGCCTTCGCACAAAGCCGTGACAATTATGGCCGCTACAACGAGACCCGGAGTAATTCCGAAACGGACCGTTACGGAAACAGCAATAACCGGGGTTACGATTACCGGAATGACAACGGTTCCCGTTACGACGACCGGCAATCGCAGAGGCAAACACGCCGCAGCAACCGTAGCGGCACGGTAAATTACAATAACAACGGCACTTATGACCGCAGCACTCCCGCGGGCACGGGCTACGGCAGCTATGACAACAGCCGCTACGGGACCTCTACCACTGGAAACCGGTACGATACGGACCCGAACCGTACGAACCGGTATTACGACGACGAACGTAATACAGGAAGCCGCCTCTACGACGACCGCAACAGCGGCAGCCGTTACTACGACAACCGGAATACCTATAACGACCGGACTACGGGCAGCCGTTCGTACGAAGACCGTAACGACTCTTACGAAACCAATCCTACCCGTCATTACGACGACCGCAATTCCTATAACGGCAACACCGGCAACCGAACTTACAGCGACCGCAATCCGGAAAGCCGCTACTATGACAATAGGAATGGTTATAACGACCGCAACACGGGCAGCCGCTATTATAACGACCGCGGGAATTACCAGGGTTACTCCGGCAGCCGCTACTATGACGACCGCGGGAATTACCAGGGTTATTCCGGCAGCCGCTACTATGGCCGGGACTCCTACAACTCGCGCCATTACGACAATCGCACCCGACGGGAAATCCGTCGCGAGATGCGCCGGGAAAATCGCCACAACGACCGGTCGTATAGAAGCCGGTACAGCGCCAACGGTTATTCGCAGTCACGTAACGAAGCGGTGAAAACGGAACGGGGAATCTTCCGTAACAACCGCACAAGCAACCGTTACGATAATTCGGGCTACGGCACCAGCCGCAGGACCTTTACCCCGTCGGGAAACAGCTACCGGAACGACTATCGTACATACGAAAATACCGGTTACGACAGCCGTTCGGGCAGGAATTACCGCGAAGGCCGTAATTACGAACCGGTATCCGAAGGCATGATGGATTACGACACCTGGATGCACTACCGCAACAGTGTGACCGGCCCGGAAAACTACCGCCGTTCGGAACAGATGTACCGCCCTTCCGGCCAACAGGATATGCGCCGTACCAACCAGCAATGGTAGACCACAGAGGAGAAGATAAGGAAGCCGCTTAAAAAGGGCCGGAGGTTTTGAGACTTCCGGCCCTTTTTATATTCCAGAAAGTCGGCTGAGTTTATCCACCATTCCCGGTCCGGGTAGGCACAGGCGGTTACGGTAATCCGTTAAAGCAGGATAACGGCCGAAGCGGCAGGCCGCGGTTTACGTAATAATGATTATCTTTCACTTCGCAAACTTATCTAACTTTAACCTTATGAGAACTAAACCTATCCTTCTACTGTTATTTCTATGCGCCTGCGGCAGCTTCGCGGCGGCCGGTGCGGCGACCTATTACGTAGCCCCGAACGGTAACGACGCCGGCAACGGCAGCATCTGGCAGCCTTTCGCCACAATACAGAGGGCGCAGCAGGCCGTCGAACCCGGCGATACGGTCTACTTCCGCGGTGGCACATACCTTGTCCCGGCCGACCAGATAGCCGCCTACGAATTGGACGGCAGCTACGCATGCGTTTTTCACCTTTCAAAGAGCGGCACCCCCGAGCAGAGGATCCACTATTTCGCCTATCCCGGCGAGAAACCCAAATTCGACTTCTCGCAGGTCAAACCGCAGGGATACCGCGTGTCGGCATTCTGGGTCAACGCCGAATGGGTCCATATCAAAGGGTTGGAAGTTGTCGGAGTGCAGCAGACCATTACCGGCCAGAACACCCAGTCGGAGTGTTTCTCGAACAGCGGCAGCCACAATATTTACGAATTGCTCGAGATGCACGACGGTATGGGTATCGGCTTCTTCTCCCGCAGCGGGGGCAATAACCTGATTCTCAACTGTGACGCCTGGCGCAACTTCGACCCGGTATGCGACACGGCAGGTGGCGCGAACGGCGGTAATGTGGATGGATTCGGAAGCCATTACAGCAACCCGGGCGACGGGCCGAATATTTTTTACGGCTGCCGCGCATGGTACAACAGCGACGACGGTTTCGACTGTATAAATAACGGCGAAGTGACGATAATCGAGAACTGCTGGGCGTTCTACAACGGCTACTCGTATGAAGGAGAGGACGATCCCTTCCACCTGCGCGCGGACGGCAACGGTTTCAAAGCCGGCGGTTACGGCCGCAGCCCGAGGGTTTACGGCCTACCGGTACCCGTGCCGCGCAACGAGGTGCGGGGCTGTCTGGCCGTACGCAACAAGTCGAAGGGCTTCGATGCCAACTACCACGCCGAGGGTATCATCTGGGTCAATAATTCGTCCTACATGAACAACCATAACTACCACATGGAAACAGCCGGAAAGCTTGAACCGCAGTCGTCCACACTGGCGTTTATACCCGGGCGCAACCACTTTCTGCTGAACAACATAAGTTATAACGGCGTCAGCTCCAACCTGACCCGTATAGTGGAGTCGGCCTGCGTTATGGTGAACAATAACTTCGACCTGGACCACAACCTTACCGACGCCGATTTCGTAAGCCTCGACGAGTCACAACTCATGGCCCCGCGTAAACCGGACGGCAGCCTGCCCGATATCGACTTTATGAAACTGAAAGGCGAGAACACGGTCGGTATCTATGCCCGTCCCTGATATGCGGGGAAACCGACTCACCTGTCTTAGTACCGATTACTGGAAGGCACTGTGGGGTCGAATGGCGAACTGGCAGAAAGTACCGTCTTTTCACACTTAGCCCGTGAATCCCGGTAACTGCTTCCGATGTCCATAAATGCCGCACGGCAAATATTAAAAGAAACGCCCGGCTCGTTGAGCCGGGCTTTCTTTTCCGGTGACGGTAAGCCGTTACCAGGTTTTATTGCCGGTGGCTTTCTCCCTGGCTTGGTCGTGGAGCTCTTCGGCCTTCTGCTCTTTCTTTTGTGCCCGCTCTTCGGTACGGCGTGCGTCGTCGTCCATCATATTGCCGGCACCGTCGCGCATTTGGTCGGTTTTCTCCTCCGCCCAGTTCGACACGCGGTCGGCGGCGTTACGGGTGTTTTCCTTCATGTCGTCCCAGCTTTCGTGGAGGTTGTCTTTGATTCTTTCGTTGTCCATAATCGGTAGTTTTAAATATTCGATACAGGTAAAGAATCAATACTCGTGCCGCATCCGTTACCGAAACCGGCCGTTCAATTATTGGTACTCCGGCTCCCCGACAAGGAGCGCCAGTTCCTTCCGGGCACTTTCGATTTGGAACCTTTTATCCTCCGACATTTCGGGATATCGCAGGGGGAGGCTGGCGATGCGGTCCACGAGGATCCGGCTGACGGCATAGCGCATATACCATTTCCGGTCGGCAGGTATCACGTACCACGGGGCGTATTCGGTCGAAGTGCGAGTCAGCACATCGGAATAGGCCAGCATATAGTCGTTCCAAAGGGCCCGTTCTTTCATATCGGAAGAAGAGAATTTCCAGTTTTTGGCCGGGTCTTCGAGCCGCGCTATAAAACGCCTCTCCTGCTCCTTCTCCGAAACGTTCAGGAAAAATTTGATTACCAGCGTTCCCGTTTCAGTAAGGTAACGCTCGAAATCGTTAATCTGCCGGTATCTTTCGGCCCAGAATTCAGGCGTGACGTCTTTAGTGTTATGTATGCCGGGGAGCCTGTTGCCGGTCAGGATTTCCGGGTGGACCCTGGCCACCAGAACGTCCTCGTAATGGGAGCGGTTGAACACCCCGATACATCCCCGCTCGGGTAACTGACGGACTATCCGCCACAGGTAGTCGTGGTCCAACTCCTCGGACGAGGGCTGCTTGAACGAACTGACCCGGCATCCCTGCGGGTTTACGCCGGAAAAGACATGTTTTATGGTACCGTCCTTACCCGCGGCGTCCATCGCCTGGAAAACCACCAGCACGGCATACCGGTCGTGGGCGTAAAGCACATCCTGCAACCGGGCGAGCCGTTCCACGTTTTCACGCAACATCTCTTTCCCGTCCGCCTTCCGCAGGGGACCGTCGTATCCGGTAGCGAAATCCCCTACCCGGTTTTCCCGGCCGGGAACAGCCAGAAGCCGGCCTATATCTTCTTCTTTCATTCTTCGCATATTATTTTGTTGGTTCGATGCAAGTTATATACCGTTCCCGACCCGCTTCCGGAGGTGCGGGACACCTACTTCATTGAGCCCGGTCCCGTAAAAGGTAATCAAAATATACGGACGGAGGCCCGTCGTTCGGGGAATAATATTAACTTGCGATGCCGGAAAATTTGCCGGAAAAAATATTGCGGTATGAACAAATTATATGGAAAGCTTCTTATTTCAGTGCTTTTATCGACAGTCACGGCCGGGGCGTGGGCGCAGCTCTCGACCTCGCCGATGTTTTCGTCCGACATGGTTTTGCAGCAGGGCCGTCCCGTTCCCGTTTGGGGAACCGCCGGGCCGGGCGAACAGGTGTGGGTAACGTTCGGCACCCAGCGGGTGGGCGCCGTAGCGGACACCGAAGGTAACTGGACGGCACGACTGGAACCGATGACGGCCGACAAGACCCCCGGCACCATGACAATTGAAGGGGAAAGCGGTTCGGTCGCCTACGATAATGTCCTTGTCGGCGAGGTATGGCTCTGTTCCGGACAGTCTAATATGGAGTATCGGATGAAGCGAATACCGTCGTTCGTACCGCCTGCCACCGGGGAGGACCTCGCTACACTGGAACTTCAATCGCCGCCCAACGAAATGATACGGGTATTCATGTCCAACCGTAACCGCACGCAAGGGCCGTGGATGGTGGCCGACAGCGAAAGCCTCGAAAACGTTTCGGCGGTGGGATACTTCTTTGCCAAGACGATGCAGGAGAACCTCGACGTTCCGGTCGGTATTATTACCGCGGCCCTCGGAGGCTCCCGTATCGAACTCTGGACACCGGAGGAGGCCTACCGGGAATCGCCTGTTTTCGGGCCGCAACTCACGGCAGGCGACGGGAAAATAGACGGAATCGCTCCCGGGGAGCTATACGAAATATTTATCGCCCCCCCTTGTACCTTACGCCATAAAAGGGGTGCTGTGGTATCAGGGTGAAAATAATTGCGGGATAGGCGACAGTCGATACGCGGACAAGTACCGGGTTATGGTAGACCACTGGAGGGGAGCGTTCGGCGTGGGCGAAGCTCCGTTCTACTCGGTAGTATTGGCCCCTCACATCTATTCCGACCGTCTCCACCGAGGCGGTGAGCCCGTTACGGCGGAGGAGCTTCCTATCTTCCGGCAACAGCAGATGGATGCTGCCGTATCGGTCGCCCACGGCGATTATATCATTATTTCCGACCTTGTCGACGACATTCTCGATATCCACCCGCCCAATAAATGGGACGTCGGCGGTCGGCTGGCACGTCTGGCGCTTGCAAAAGATTACGGGCGGGAAGACGTGGTCTGGTCCGGACCGCGCGCCGGGAGTTCGGAAATACGGGGAGATTCCATACTGGTCACGTTCGAACACAGCGCCACAGGATTGGAAACCAGCGACGGCAGGCGGCTCAGTTGGTTCGAGATTGCCGGCCGGGACGGAGCGTTCCGCCCCGCGCTGGCGGAAATACGTGAAGGCGATAAGGTTGCGGTCTACCATCCGGAAATAAAAGACCCCGCACGGGTCCGCTTCGGCTGGCATGAAACGGCCGTGCCCAACCTCGTAAATTCGGAAGGCCTTCCCGCGGCACCGTTCGTCTCCGAGCCTTAGTACGGTTAAGGTAACTTTTGGGTACGGGGAGTAGACGGGTACGGCCTGTATAATATCAGGGGCCGGATACCGGTAACCGATGTTTTTTATCGGTTTTGCTAACTGGTATTCGGTAACCGCTTCGGAGTGATGGTTATCGATACCCGGATCGGAATATGGACTGCAAACGAAACCCGGCGGCCGGCTGTATCCGCTAAAATGTACCTTAAACCCGATTTCCGGCTTGCAGCTTCCAGTCTTTGTTCCTTCCACGCAGTATCAGCAGCGGGGTATTTCGTCTGTTCGTTCGACCTCTCGCATACGGCGTACCGGCTTTCATCTCCGGCACCCGCTTCGGTCACGCTCCGGAACCAGCTCAGGCACCCGCTTCGGGAAAGTACCGTTATTCGGCATCCGTTTCCGGGAAAGCACCGGCTGTCGCAACGACCCCGGGTCCGGTTGCAGCTCCGACAGCCGCCCCGGAATTGGCCGCAACCAATGGGTCCGTACCGGTTTCCACCGCGGAGCCGGGGCGTAATTCTTGTACGGTAGTCAATCTAATCGGGAACACGGTGAAGAAGATTTTGAAACTGAACACTTCGCGCGAGGTGGTAATACGGGTAATGGAAGGTATCCAGACCGAGGTTTACCTGGCTGAAACCGAGCACTGGACAAAAAAACTTTTCCATCCACAACGCATATCCCACAGCCGGTACGATTACATTACCCTCTACAACGGAAACGGCCCCGGACGGATATCGGTCACTTTCAGGCTGCGGGGTATTTCGGTCCGCGACCACGGCCGCCCGGAATGGGGCTCCCCAGCCGGCAAAGTTTACGCCCTACACATCCTCGAACTATGTAATTAGGTTTGGAACGTGGAAATTAACGTAAGGTGTGCCCTGCGGGCATACCCTATCTGTCCGGTTTACTCCGACTTCACAACCTCGGCAGGATTACTGCGGGCGGCACTTAACACTTGGGCAAGTACGGTCAGCAGAACTACCAAAACGATTTCGACCATGATTCCCACCAGCAGCCACCAAGGTATGCCGGTGCGGTAAGCGTAACTCCGGAGCCAGTGCATAACCGCTATGCAGGCTATCGTGATACCGATAGCACCGGCCAAAATTACTTGTAAGGTATATTCGCGGAAGAAAATCCGGGTAATGTCATTAACTTCGGCACCTACAATCTTGCGAACCGCAATCTCCTTACGGCGGCGCATGGTCGAAGTCACGGCAACGGCGTAAACTCCCGTGAGCGAAATCAGCAGGCAGACGACCGCCATCAGTGAAAATAGTTTCATTCCCACATTTTCCGAGCGGTGGAGGCGGTCGTAAATCTCGGGGAGCGGCGTCAGGCTCGCATCGGTCAAAGAGGGGTGTATGTCGGGAAGTACGGCAGTTAACCGTCTTATTACCTCTTCCTCCCCTCCTGGTACGATGCGCAGAAATATCTGGTCGGAAAATTCGTTTTGCCGGAAGATGGCGGGGTAAAGTGCATTGTGCAGCGACATGGTGTGGAAATCCTTCACGACACCGGCCACTTCGTATGCCTGCATCGATTCGATACCGGTATCGCTGCTGTCGTGGCTGTTTATAATCCGTACGACGGTACCTACCGGGTCGGTAAGCCCCATAACGCGTACCGCCTCCTCGTTCAGTACTATTTTCTTGTTTTCGCCTTCGCCCCACCATTGGCCCGTACTCATTGCCAGGCGGAATGTTTCGGAAAACCGGCTGTCGGACTCGACAATGTGGAAAAGCGGATTTTCATATGCCGGTTTTCCAGGCCAGTTTACACCGGAGCTCATCATCCGGGCATCGTATTGCGGTACGAACCAGGTTCCGGTATAGTTCTCTATTTCCGGGATTGACTCGAGTTCGCTCCTTAGGGCCTATTGTTTGCCCCATGCCATCGCATAAGTAAGGCCCGATAATTCCATAATACCGGACCGCTCGAATCCAATGTCTTTCCGGTTCACAAATCGCATCTGCATCATTACCACCGAAGCCGCGACAATGAATGCAAAACTGACAACAAGCTGAAAAATAACGGCGGTACGCCTTGTCAGACAGCTTCCCGTCACTACTTTTTTCGATAAGTCATAAGTGGCGAAACGGCTTAGGCGCCAAAAAATAACGGAACCGACAAGCAGCATCGCCGTCACAATCCACGCTCCGGAAATAAGGAACAGGCCTGTCAACTGCGAAAGCTTTATCGGGACATCCACCAACCCTGAAAACGTCGGGCGCACCAGAACCACCAGGCAGAACCCTATTGCCAAAGCCAGGAGGATACTGCATGTAAGTTCGGAAATCATCTGTAAGGTCAACTGGCCGTTGGTTGCCCCGGAAACCTTCCGCTGGCGCAACTCGTGTATCCGCTGTCGGAAAAGGTCGAGATGAAGGTTCAGGAAATTAAACAGTCCGCTGAGCAGCAGCAGTATCCCGGCCGTGAAATAGAGCCGTATAAAACTGAGGGTAAACGGCGCGAACGACTCCAGCCCGTACCGGACCTGCTTTATCGGGAGCAGGTGGAACTCCAGGTTTGGATTTACGTCGGCCACCGTCGTTAAATCGTAAAGTTGTCCTGCGATTTTCTTAACGTCCGTATTCGGATTCACCTTCAGGTATATTTGCTGATTCGCCTCGAGCCATTGCTCAGCCTCGGGCATGTCATCGTAGTGTTGTATACTTGAAAAGACGATGCAGTCGAACTGTAAATTACTGTTTCCCGGAGGGTCTTTCACCACGGCAGTAAACTGTATAAGGCGGAAGGAAAAAAAGGTTCGAACTTTTAACCGGCTGGCCTATGGACTTCTCCACGTCGCCGAACAGCCTCATTGCAGTCTTTTCCGTAATTACGATATCGTGCAGAGACTGCAACGGTTTGACGGACTGCCCGGTCAGGACGGTTTGCGGAAAAACGCGAAAAAAAGAGCTGTCGGAAAAAACCGTATGCAGTTGTATATGTTCCGTACCCTCTGCGTTGTAATTGTCAATACCCTGAATAAGGCCGACAGAGTTTTCAGTACCCGGAATACGGTCGTGCATTGTCTGCTGCAAAATTCCCGGCACGTGTGAGTTCGCCTTTCCCGACTGTTTCTCCGTGGAATAGATGCGGTAGATATTGCCGGAATCGGGGAAGAAGCCGTCGAAAGAGGTTTCATACTGAATCCAGGACAGCCCGAGCACGAAGCACGCTATTCCGAAAGCCAGACCGAAGATAGCGGTAAAGGATTGCGTTCTATACTTCCGCATATTGCGGAACGCTATTTTGGGGAACATAAAGGACATAAGTTCGAAGTTAAATCCGTGCGGCTGTATCGGGTAAAAAATACGTACTCAAACACCCGAACGTTTCGGGTTGTCTCAACTCCGCGGGATGCACACACCCCGTTAAAACTTAACCTCTGCGGCATTATTTCTTACAGGGCCGGCAACCGGCACAACCGGACCTTACAATATAAGATTTATTTCAACAACCTCCCACCGCCACCCGGCCCGAACGGAATATTTTCCGAACCATCCCCGGCATTCATGCCTTACGTAGTATCAATAACGGCCTCGCGCAGTTCAAGCGGGAAGCTACGTATCCGAAGAAATGATTGGTTCTAAAGCCTGCCTTGTCAAAACACCGGGTTTAAATTAGAAATGGACTCAATTTATTTCCACAGTAAAAATAAATGCTGAATCTTCTCTTTCGATTGGATAATAAAAAAATGCCGTATCGAAAGAGACTTTAAGGGAGTATCCATTATTTGCTTTTGCCTTCCTCTGAATGTTTCGGTAATTAGACGCGTCCATAAACCTTCGGGAAGAGCTACCGGTGAATTTTTACGGAAATCCTACCGCATTATTAAGTAGCGGAGTCTGTGTGTCTTTCAATTTAAGTATCTCTTTCAAGGCGGCTTTATCCATAAAGGCGCGGGTTATTGTGGCAAGTCCGTTACCGGCGCAATGCAGGTTGATATTCTGGCTGACTATTCCGGCATCCATCGCCGCCCATGATGGCCTGAAGGCTGAGAAATCCACACCGGGGTAGTTCTTCTCGGCTGGCAGGAAGTGGTCGGAGTCCGATACAAGGATCAATATCACAGGGACGATATTAACGAATTCCTGTCCTCCGGAGGCCGCCGGCCTGTGATCTCCATCGGCTACGAATTCCAGTTCATGGACGGCGGGATTGTACTTATACGACCCGTTCTCCATGATGGCATAAATGTCTATATCCCTGCCGTTAATCGCCGAGGCCGCCGTGCGGTAACCGTCCGGGCGGTTCTCACCGTTGGCCGACCAAAGCAAGTCGGATAACTGTTGCCCGGATAGTTTACGGTCGGATATGCCACCCCGGTAAGATTTCCTGTGGGCAAATGCTTCTTGAATTGTTAAGCCTCCGGTTTTATTCGGGGCGGGTAACTTGATATTTTCCATAATCTATTTTTATTTGGATTGTCTGAAAAGCCAGTCCCGGACAGCGGTTAGTTTATAAGCGTAATCGAATGAGTTCATATGCTCCATTCCGCTGCCGTCCGGAGGTTGAACGCTTCCGAGGGTAAAAGTAATAAAATTACGGTCGCACCCTTGTTCCAACATCTGTTCCACCAGCAGGTTTTGCTCATCTTCGGGAAGTTTGGCGCTCCACTCGGATTCGGTGACGCAGGCTCCTTCACTCTCAAGCAACCCGCCGAGCGCCGCCATTCCTTTAGGCGCTTTTTCGTCCCCGGCGGCTACGATGTAGAAAAACTTATCGTTTACGAAGCCACCCATATTTGCCGTATCCCACTGGCATGAAACAAACACAGAGGCGGCGAAAAGGTCGGGATACGCTATGTTGAAGTAGAGGGACATCATGCCGCCCATCGACTGGCCCGTGGTATAAATCCGCCTGCGGTCGATATTGTAATGATTTACTACCTGGTCCAGCAGCCGGATTGTCATATCGACTTCGTATGATGTGCTACCTCCGTCTCCGACCGTTACTGTCGTATATTGCGGAACGAGAACAAAGCAGGGATGTTTCAGCTGGTCTTCTTCGGTAACCCATACCAGTGCTCCGTAACCCTGGGTGAGCGGTACGGTAACGTCCTTGCCGACGGTACTGGCGTCGGCGATGAACAGTAACAAAGGATAGTTCCGGCTGCCGTCGTACCCTTCGGGGATAAAGAGGTTATACTCCATCGTGTTGCCGTTCTCCGGCTCCGAATAGGTGAACTGCCCGAATCTAGGGACGTTCTCCTTTATAAGATTTTGTAAAATCGCGTCCCAGCTTTTATCCACCGATCCGCCTCCCCGGCCCCCGCGAGGTTGTGCCGATGCTGAAACGGCGAGGGAACAAATCGCGGCTATCGTCATGCACGTAACAGTTATTCTTTTCATACTTATGGTTTATCCCGAAAAGTAATCAAAAATCGGGCACTTTCCGGTTAATTTTTTCTCATTAGAACCGTACTAATACGATTCCCGTTGACTTTATTCATTCAGACCCCACCGCGGCATATCGCAGTCCAGTCCGAAGAGATCGAGCGCCCGTATGACCGAGTGGGTCACTATATCGTCCACCGACCGTGGGCGGGAGTAAAACGAGGGTACCGGAGGCATTACGATGCCGCCCATTTCCGTTACGGCCGCCATACTGCGGATATGGCCTAAGTGGAGAGGCGTCTCACGGAACATCAGCACGAGCCTTCTACGTTCTTTCAGGCATACATCGGCCGCACGGGTAAGCAAAGTAGAAGTCACCCCCGTTGCAATCTTTGACAGGGTCTTTACCGTGCATGGGGCGATTAGCATTCCGGCGGTCTTATATGAACCGCTGGCAATTGCCGCCCCTATGTCCTGAGCATCGTAAACGTTATCGGCAAGCCGTTTTATTTGTTCGATACCGACATTTTGCTCCAATTCCAGAACACGTTCCGCGGATTTGCTGATTACAAGATGCGATTCGACCCCGCATTCCTTTAAAAGCGATAGAGCCTTAATTCCGTATTCGATACCGGTGGCCCCGGTTATTCCGACAATTATCTTATCCATACTTTCATCGAATGGTAACGTCAGGTTTCGGCCTGCCGTTATGCTACCGTATATTTTTCATCCAGTCGGGAAGGAACGGAGTTACATCCACGTCCTTAAACTGCGCCCTGACAAACTTATCTTTTAATTTATAAGGTACAGTGCAATCGAAAATCGTTTTGGTCGATATACCGTGGGCAAGTATTCGCGGATCGAAAGACGGATCCTGCGACGGGTCTAACTGGTGGCACCTGACCCCCGGGATAAAAACCGTGCTGATATCGCCCTGGTAACGGGTGGTCATAGCCCACAACACGTCGTTGGTGTCGAAAATATCCACGTCTTCGTCCACAAGGATTACCTGCTTCAATTCCGAATATACCCCGAAAGCCATAAGTGCCGCCTGACGTTCGCGCCCCTGATCGCTCTCCGACCTCTTCTTTACCTGAAGGATCGACAAGAATTTGCCGCCACCGGAGGGGTGGGCATATACGTTTTGCAGGAAACCGGGCATCGAGTCCTCCACCACGTTCCAGATACTGGCCTCGGTCGGGATACCGGCAAGGTTGACATGTTCTTCGCCGGGACCCACCAGGGTTTGCAGGATGGCGTTCTTGCGCATCGTTACCGCCTTGACCTTGATTACGGGAAGGGAAGGATTAGCCGTTCCTTCATATCCGGGGAATTCAGGCATCGCGTAGCCCGTTTTGGTATTTTGGTCTTCCGCGACCCGGACATTCGGCAATATTTCCCCCTCTATTACGATTTCGGCTTTGGCTATCGATTTTTGTTTGACGGTAACGGCATCGACCAGTTCCACTCCTTTACCGCGCAGTCCGCCGGCGATTTTAAGCTCGTCGAAACCGAGCGGGGTGGTCGGCGCCTCGAAGCAGGCGCTTATATGGATCGCCGGATCGAGGCCCATATTTATTGTGACGGGGAACGGTTTACCCGCCTTTTCCGCCTTTTGACGGAATGCGTCGATATGGCGTCCGAGGGCGAAGAAGATAGAAATTTCATCTTTACCCTGTATGCAGAGGCGGTGGATAGTAACATCGGTATGGCCGTTGTCCGGATCGGAACCCAGAACAAGGCCCATACAAAAATACGGTCCTGCATCCTGCGGCGTATTGGTTGGGGCGGGAAGAAGTTTTCGCAGGTCGAAATCGGGGTCGTCCGCCTTATGAACCACCTCCTGGCAGAGCGCTTTCGATTTATCGACAAAAACCGGGTCGACCGTGTTTTTGCGTGCTTCGCCCATGTGTTTTCCCAATTCCCGGGAAGGCGCTCCCAGCATTGCGGCAACCCTCTCACGGCTGGCGATCATACCGACCAGAACGCGCGATCCGGGATAACCTTTCACTTTGTTGAACATCATGGCCGGGCCTATCTGTGTGGGGCGCATAACGGTTCCTCCGGCGCCGATTTTACGGTAAACACCTGCCAGCTCATCTTTCGGATCTACTTCCGCATCGGTTTCATGGTATTCGTGCGGGAGGGTTTTCAGCAACTCTATGGCGCTTCGCAAATCGTCGATCTGCACCTGTTTTTTCTCTTCCATAATCTATTTTATTTTAAGTATTTCTCCAAAAAATCGAATACAAGATTCAGAAAATCCTCCGACCCGAACGGAGTATTTTTCAAATTGTTACTTTAATTTGTGTCGCCTGAAAATCCTGAACTGTAAAGCTTCAATATTATTATTCCCAAACCTATCAATCCCGCGCAGGGCAGGAACAGCCACAGGAAAGTTAAAGTGTCTATTCATCTGTCACAGGTTTATTTCAATAATTTTTTCAATATTTCCCGCAGGGCGCTTTGGTCTATGTCCCCGAAGAATTCTTCGTTCAGCCGATGGGCGTTATTCCTTGCCTGAACGGCAAGCTGTTCACCCCGCCCGGTAAGTTTTAATATCCATGAACGGCTGTCGCCGGGATTGGGTTCACGATATACCAGCCCCCTGCCGATTAATTTCTTAAGGATACTCGACACCATTGCTTTATCGAGCCTGCGCTGCGATACGAGCATTTGCTGGCTGACTTTTTCATGCTGAGTTCCCAGCTCATATATTCCGGCAAGTACCACGAACTGCATATACGTAAGTCCCAGCGGTTTCAGCATTGTGTTATTGATTCGCTGCTTATATAGGGAGGTTTGTACCAATAAGTAACCCAGCTCCTCGTCCGGCCGTATGATTTCTCTATTTCCCATTATTTAGTTTGTATGCAAACTTTATGCAAAAATTTTTAATTATCATTACCAGCGGTGAGTGATTAACTCTTCGAACCGGCTCCTGGTACGGTAATATGGAGCCGCATCAACCGTCCTTACGGCGGTACACTATCGACGCTCGCCGAGAGGTTATGGAAGGGAAAACTTATACCGGCACAGGTTCGATGTCTTTCTATGACAGGAAATGAATAGGGTTCCCGGCTATGACCCGGGAGCTTACGGGGTAATTGGATTAGTTGCAGTTTTATTTGACGGTACGGTTTATTTGTCGTATTTTTGCAGTCGCAAGTTAAATAGCGCACAGGACTAAGTAATTGATTGAGTTTAATTTGCAACTCGGGGTGTAGCGAAATCAGGTTTCGTAAAATGGTTTAGACCAGATGGACCCAGATTTGAGTACCCCGACGAAAAAGCCACTTGTGTGCAAATCGTGTGCAAATGGTTTTTTTCATAAAATAAGTTCTTGGACATAAATGGCACAAAAACAAAGAGTTCGGGGTGTAGCGCAGTCCGGTAGCGCACCTGCTTTGGGAGCAGGGGGTCCCAGGTTCGAGTCCTGGTACCCCGACAAGATGAAAACTATACCATCCTTTGGGATGGTATTTTTATTTTATACGGTCGGCAAATTTATTTGCAAGGCTGTGCAAAATAAAAATAGAATGCCTGCATGCTATTTGGTTGAATCTTAAGTCACCCCGCGGGAGCGGCACAGGAAAATCGAGCGTCAGCGAAGATAATCCCGCTACCCCGACAAAAAGAACCAAAACATAAGGCCATCGTAAGATGGCTTTTTGCATTGATAAAGCCTTTGCGAACTTGTTTAGCGAGGTTTGGGGGGCCTTAGGCGTGCATCTTTTGGCCATATTAAGTCATCCCGCAGGAGCGGCACAGGATTATAAAATAATCCAGACATTTCCAAAAGTATGAAGAACATCCAACGAAGTGGACCCTAATATCTTATTTCCTTACAACACAATCAAACCGTCGCCTCCACTTCCAGGGCCACTTTCTCCCACCCTTTTTTTAAATTCTCGCCGAGCATGGTACGGTACAGTTCCATAATCTGTTCCTCGCTGTCGGATACGCGCAGTTCGCGTTGGAGCTGGTCGCGGCGGTTGGAGCTGTAATTGGTGTAATGCAGCACGTAGGCCGGGTAATCGCCGGCCGACTCCTTATTGGTCTTCCAGACCACGTACTTCTGTATCATATACTTCTCTCCGAGCGTCTTATGGTACACCTCCCGTAAAAGTACCTCGCTCGGGGATTTCTCGGCAGGCGCTCCGTCCACGATTTCCTCCCGTTCGAATGACGCGAAATCCTCTATCTGCGACAGGCGAATATCGACCGCGTTAGCCGCCTTGTCCTCGCGGAACTTCTCAAAAACGGGCGCAATGAAGCTCAGTCCGGTCACCGTCCGGTCGAAATACCAGCCGCCGTCCTCGAACCGCAACACCGGATTGGTCACGGCCCCGTTCGCAGTCTCGTAAATCACGTCACGGACACTGAATTCCATCACCGTCACGGGGTCCACCATCCGGAACGCCACATGGTTAGAGTCGGTCTCGATATAGTCCGAGGTCACAATCCGCTCCTCGAGGTGGTCGAACATCGAGGTTTTCAGTTCATCCTTCATGCCGCCTCCGACATGGCCAACGACTTGGTAGAGACCCTCCTCGGCCATCATGGCGACAAGAAACGTGCGCACCTGCCCCTGCTGGTTGCCCGTACCTTCGGTGTATCCGATAACCACGGCGTCTATATAGTGACGGGGCTTTATTTTGAATACGAACGGCAGGTCGCTCCGCACCACCAGTCCTTCGGCCGTGCCCTCGTCCACCCAGCGGCGGTAGAGGTCCTTTACCTGCCGGCTCGAGGTGGCGACCTCCATCTCCACCGGTTTGACGAGTTTGCCACGGGCGAACCATTTTACGATTTGTTCATGTGTCTCGATATAGTTGTCGGGCTTGTACGGCTGGTTATCCAGTTCGAGGATATCGAACGCTGCCAGATGCAAACCGCTTACGTCTCCTTTCTTCGAGAGGGCGTGCAGCAGGTCGTGTGTCCGGGTCCGTTTGTCCCGGTCGTCCACATAGATTTCCGCCGGGATTATGGCCTGTGTCACTCCGGCCTTTTTGAGCAGCCGAGCCGCCTCCTCGGCACACGGAAGGCCGATACGGGTACGGCCCGACCGGTTTATCGTCACAACCCGGCCATTGTCGTAAACTATGGTGGCGAACTCCCCGTCGTACTTGCGGGTCACGTAATACCGGCTGTCGCCCAGCCGACTGTCGATTATCTGCGGGTAGATGGCGATAAACTGCTTGAGGAAATTTTTCTTGTACGACAGGGCTTTGGACGACGTTTCGATGTCGATGGCGTCGATTTTACCCTCCAGGTAGCCGTTCATCTGCCGCATGCGGTCTTCGTAGATTTTCATTGCTCCAGCGGTTTGAGTTCGATATCCGACAGGTGGAGAATCAGCGCGTAGCGGTCCGAGAGGGCGCGGCCCTCGAGGAAGCCGCGGTAAGGGCTTCCCCCGCGCGTCAGGAGTACGGGGTCCGTACCTTTGGGTCCGGCCCCGACCAATACCATCTGGCCGCTGTCCTGTAACTCCCGGGCCATATTATAGAGGAAATCGAACGTCACCCCGTTGATATGCCTCAACTGGTACTTGCGGAAAAAGACGAATCGGCGCAGGGCCTCCGATTTGTCGAACCGCCGTCCGGTCCATTTCAGGGGATATTCGGTATTGATATTGGCCGGGAGTTTATTTATATCATGCCTTTCGAGTTCCTCGCCGCCCGGGCCGTACACAACCTGGTAGAGATTGAGCCGGTAGGCGATATTCCGGTCCTGGTCCACGTACAGCTTATGCGTGCCGCGCAACATGCGACCAACGTTTTCGAAGTCGATTTCCGGGTCTCCTTCGATAAGGCCATCTTCGAACGAAGTAAGCCGGCCGTCGTACTGCTCCAGCAGGGCCGTGATATCGTACTGTATGGTATTCTTCAAAAGGCGGACGTTCGACTTCTCCTCCCCGTCGGGCAATACCGTGCGCACCGCTGTGCGGCGGACATGCTGCTCGACGGCGACCTCCGCGTCGCGTTTCTTGGCATTTGCAATGTGTATGACTTTAGGCATGGCGGCGGGTTTTATAACAGCATCGAAAAATCTATATCGTTATCTTCCACGTCGATATAATCGTCGTCGTCCTCGTCGACGGTCTCGCAGTCTCCCAGGCAGAGCATTTCGAAACGGTTGCGGTAGCCGATAAGCATGTAGAGTACCCCGCCGCTCGCCATGAGGAAAGCCGGCGTGGTTTCATAGCTGTCCAGGTAGGTATATTGGAAGGTATATATATCGTTACCGATGGCGCGCAGAAGCCCCTCGGGAGCCTCCGTTATCTGGTAGAAGTCTGTAATGCTGTGGTTGAGGAACTCCTCTTCGGAAACTTTATCCTTCAGATCGATAACCACGGAGTAGCTCGACGGAACGAGTTCGGCCTGCGTCCCGTCATCGCGTACGGTGCGCAGGGTGGAGCGTTCCACCCAGTCGCCCTGCGGCGAAAGTATGGCCATTGCCGTCCCGCCCCGTGGGATAATAAGTGTACCTGTCTGGTCGGTGGTGACAAGATCGCATGGACGGCCCTGCTCATCGAGGGCGAGTATCTCGGTCCACCCATAGAGTTTCCTGCGGTCCACCTTGACGGGGACGGCGCTGTATTGCTTCCTTTTAATCCTGAAATTTAGTTCCCGTGGCATAGCGATATCGTTTACAAACAATGTAAAATCAATATCTGTGCCTGCCCCGGGTGAGACGGGATTTTAACCGACCCGGCCCTCCGCGATGGTTTCCCTGCAAACGAGCCGTGCGGTAACGGGCGTAGGAAGAGCGGACCGGCAGCCGCGCGCTCTTCTGATTTTCTAAGGTAAATTAACTAATACCCCGCAAGGACTCAAAAACAGAATCAAGTGCTACTTACCGCCGCCCACGAACTCACGACCCCGGCAGGGACATTACGCAAGACAAAAAACCGGCAACCCCTGTTTCGGGCCGCCGGCTCGGATAAATATTTGATTTTATTGTCGCCGTACGGTTACCTTAAATATTCCCGGCTACGAAATCCCCCACCTGCGTGGTTGAAGCAGGTGCTTCACCCTCGTTAACAAGGTCTTCGGTAACCACGCCTTTTTCTATGGCAAGGTTTACGGCCTTCCGGACCGCCGCGGCTTCGGTGCTGAGGCCGAGGTGCTCCAGCATCATGGCCGCCGAAAGGATGGTCGCCATCGGGTTTGCGATATTCTTTCCGGCTGCCTGAGGATAGCTGCCGTGGATAGGCTCGAAAAGAGCCGCCTTTTCCCCTATGCTGGCTGAAGGCAGCATCCCCAGCGAACCGCTGATGACGCTCGCCTCGTCCGTGAGGATATCTCCGAACAGGTTCTCGGTTACTATAACGTCAAAGTGGGTCGGACGCTGGATTATCTGCATTGCGGCGTTGTCCACGAACATGAATTCCAGCTCTATATCGGGATACTGCGGGGCCATTTCTTTGGCTATCTGCCTCCAGAGGCGGGATGTGGCAATCACGTTGGCCTTATCCACCACCGTCAACTTCCCGCGGCGCAGGCGCGCCTGTTCGAAGGCGAGTTTCAGGATACGCTCCACCTCCTCGCGGGTGTAGACGCATGTGTCGTAGGCCGTATTGCCGTCCTCGCTGCGGCCCTGCGGGCGGCCAAAGTACATCCCGCCGGTAAGCTCCCTAACGCACAGGAAGTCCGCGCCGCGTACAATTTCGGTCTTGAGCGGCGAACGGTGGGCCAGCGAGTCGAATACCGCCAGCGGCCGCAGGTTGGCGAACAGCCCCAGCGACTTACGCATTTTCAGCAGGCCTTGTTCGGGCCTGACCTTTGCCGAGGGGTCGTTGTCGTATTTCGGGTCGCCGATGGCGCCGAACAGAACGGCATCCGATGCCTTGCAGACCTCGTGGGTCTCGTCCGGGTACGGGTTACCGGTAGCGTCTATCGCCGCGGCACCCACCGGAGCCTTTTCGTAACTGAAAGTGTGGCCGAATTTCGCACCCACGGCATCGAGCACTTTAACCGCCTCGCCAACTATTTCCGGGCCGATTCCGTCGCCCGGCAGCAGCGCTATTTTGTAATCCATCCGTTTATCTTTTAAGTCGTTAATATCAAAAAATTAAATTATTCCTTACCAGCCCGTGAGATAGTTTGTAAGCCCCGAACTATTAACAGGGGGATCTCAACCCTAAGGAATACTTGCATAGCTTATGGTCCGGTACAGTTCCTTCACTGGCGTTCAGGATGACACATTGTAGGTACCTCGGTAATCGCCTGCCAGGTATGAATGTCATTCTGAGCGTCAGCGAAGAATCTGTACTCTATATTTATAGCTCACCACGGACTCAATACCTACCGCCACAGCATACTATTCAGCTTATATCCAATCAATAGCTACTCCTCGGGATGATATTGCAGGCAGGCCATTCTGTCGGTAGCCGCGGTAACCCATTGCTTATTTATAACATCCTACCGATGCAATCTCAGTGTACGACCCCCTACCCCTGCCGGTCCAGCGTATCTATTTTGTTGAGCATTTTCAGCGTCGCTTTTATGGCCGCCTCGCTCTGGTCGGCGTCCAGGCCGCGGGTCTTGAACGTCTGCCCCTTATACTCCCACGTTATGATGGTTTGCACGAGGGCGTCGGTCCGTCCGCCGGGGGGAATGCTTACCGTATAGTTGGTCAGCATCGGGAATTCCCGCCCGAGCTGTTTCTTATAAATATTGCGCAGCGAACGCATAAACGCATCGTACTGCCCGTCGCCGGACGATGTGGCTTCGAAAGACTCCCCGTTGATATTTATCTTAAGCGTCGCCATGGCCTTGAGCCCCTGCGAAATAGCGAGGCTGTAATTCTCTACGAAAACAGTGTTTTCCTGCTGGTCCTGCCTGAGCACGTCGGCGATTATGTACGGCAGGTCCTCGGCCGTCACCTGCTCCTTTTTGTCGCCCAGTTCGATGATACGGGCCGTTACCTTGCGCATCGACTCCTCGTCCAAAGCTATGCCGAGCGACTCGAGGTTTTTGCGAATATTTGCCTTACCGGAGGTCTTGCCGAGGGCATATTCCCTCACACGGCCGAACCTCTCGGGCATCAGGTCGTTGAAATAGAGGTTGTTCTTATTGTCGCCGTCGGCATGGATTCCAGCGCACTGGGTGAAGACGTTCTCCCCCACTACAGGCTTATTGGCCGGGATATGCACCCCGGTATAGGTCTCCACCATGCGGCTGACGCTGTTTATCTTCGACTCGCGGATACTGGTGCGGGCCTTCAGGTGGTCGTGCAGAACGGCAACCACACTCGACAGCGGGGCGTTGCCCGCCCGCTCCCCGAGGCCGTTAACCGTGGTGTGGACACCTTTCACCCCTGCCTTGACGGCGGCAAGTACGTTGGCCACGGCCAGGTCGTAGTCGTTATGCGGATGGAAGTCGAACCGAAGGTCCGGGTAGCGTTCTACCATCATCCGGCAATATTTCTCCGTCTCGTATGGGTCGAGAATGCCGAGGGTGTCGGGGAGCATAAACCGCTCCACCGGCTCGTCCCTCAAAGCGTCCACCATCCCGAAAACGTACTCCGGCGAGTTGCGCATACCGTTCGACCAGTCTTCGAGGTACAGGTTCACCTTAATGCCTTTATCCACGGCCAGGGCTATATCCCTCCGTATATCGGCCGCATGCTGTTCCGGGGTTTTGCCGAGCTGCTCCCGGCAATGTTTAAGCGACCCCTTGGTTAGCAAGTTCACCACTTTACCGCCTGCGGAGGCTATCCAGTCGAGGCTCACCCCGCCGTCCACGAACCCGAGTATCTCTATACGCGAAAGCAGGTCTGCCCCCGTCTCCGCGCCCCTTCCGGCGGCCCACGCCATGATGCGCCGCACCGCGTCGTATTCCCCCTCGGACACCCTCGCAGAAGCCACCTCTATCCGGTCGGCCCTCAGCTCGTCGAGCAGCATCTGGGCAATGCTCAGCTTCTCCCGCGGCGATAGCGACACCCCGGAGGTCTGTTCCCCGTCGCGCAGGGTGGTATCCATTATCTCGATAGTCGTGGCCACTGTTCTTTTATTTGTCCTTGTTGTTACTCAAACATTCTTCCTGATTACCGCAAGGGTCAGTTATTATGTTTTTACCGGCTCGCGCCAGAGATTCTTCACTTCGTTCATAATGACATTTCAAAATAAAAGTCAACCTGTTTTCTCGAAAGAATATCATCCTGAGAGTCAGCGAAGGATCTGTATTTATTTCCGCTCATTAAGAAACATAAGATCAGGGTTAGATGTCCTTATTAATTCTATTTTCTTTTCCCTGAGCCAACCTTTAATTTCCTTCTCCCGCTGGATCGCTTCGGTCACAGTTCCGAAACTTTCCCAATATAACAGAAAATGCGCGTTATACTTCCCCGTAAAATGCTTTTTATCTTTCAGGGAATCTTCCCTGTGTTCATGCAAGCGCCTCTTTAGGTCATTCGTCACCCCTGTATACAAAACTTTTTTGTAACATTGGTGGTGATATAACATAGTACGACTGCATATATCGACTCTTATAAAAGACAGATTCTTCACTTCGTTCAGAATGACATTATATATAAATATTTATAGCTTGTCATAATACTCTTCTAGTCGAGACTGTGTCAGCTCAACATCTTTTCACAACCTCATGATCAACACTTAGAATCAAAGTAGGTTATCCTGCGCGTCAGCTTAATAAATAGGTTACCAGAACCACTTTTTTACAGGTCTTCTTCATAAACCCTTTCATCAAAAAATGTCATCCTGAGCGTCAGCGAAGGATCTGTATTTCATTTCCTCCGATGTTAAAGTACGCACTGTTCCATCATCCGGGCGCAACCCCGGGTGGGTTTCACAGGCCACCCGGCGCGTTAAGAATTTGCCCTTTCGTACGCCTCTATTTCCGGCCTGATACTACGCAGGTAATCCACGTCGTCGTAACCGTTCATCAGGCACTCTTTTTTGTAGCCGTCTATCTCGAACTGCTCGGCTTCCCCTGTCGCAAGGTTTGTAATGGTCTGCCCGGGCAGGTCTATCTCGAACTCGGCGGCGGGGTCGGCAGCTATGGCCGTAAACGCCCCCCGGAGGAACCCTCCGCTCACCCAGATGGGCAGCAGGCCGCAGTTAAGGGCGTTGTTGCGGAAAATATCCGCGAACGAAGTCGACACCACCACCCTCAGGCCGTAGTCATATATCGCCCAGGCGGCATGCTCGCGCGAGGAGCCACAGCCGAAATTGTCACCGGCGAACAGCACCCGGCCACCGTACCTGGGATCGTTCAGCGGGAAAGAGTCCACCGGCCGGCCTTCCTTATCGTAGCGCCAGTCGCGGAAAAGGTTGTCGCCGAAACCCTTCCGTTCCACGGCTTTAAGGAAGCGGGCGGGAATTATCTGGTCCGTATCTATATTCTCGATATTGACCGGTATCCCGGTCGAACGGAGTGTTATGAATTTATCTCTTGCCATAATGGTTTCATTTTACATTACACAGCCAGTCACGACGCGAGGTTCAAAGCCCGAAAACCTCCCTCGGGTCCTGCAAGGTCCCGCAAACGGCCGCGGCGGCCGCTACCAGCGGACCGGCCAGCAGTGTGCGGGCCCCGGGGCCCTGACGCCCCTCGAAATTGCGGTTGGAGGTCGATACGCTGTATTTACCCGCCGGTATCTTGTCGGCGTTCATCGCAAGGCACGCCGAACAGCCCGGCTGGCGAAGCTCGAAACCGGCTTCGGCCAGTATCTTGTCCAGCCCCTCCTCACGGCACTGCGCCTCCACCAGCTTGGAACCGGGGACTATCCATGCCGTTACGTTGTCTGCCTTGCGGCGGCCCTTCACCGCGGCGGCGAACTGCCGGAAATCCTCGATACGGCCGTTGGTGCAACTGCCCACGAACACATAGTCCACCTGTTTGCCTATCATCCGCTCGCCCGGGGCGAAGCCCATATATTCCAGCGACTTGTCGAACGACACCCGGTCTCCGTCCGTAAGCCCGTCGGGTGTGGGTACGCTTCCGGTAACGGCCACGCCCATTCCCGGGTTGGTTCCGTAGGTAATCATCGGCTCTATATCCGCCGCGTCGAACCTGTATTCCTTGTCGAACACCGCGTCCGGGTCAGTAAAGAGTTCTTTCCAGCGGGTTACCGCATTGTCGAACTCTTCGCCCTGAGGCGCGTTCTCGCGGCCGCGTACGTAATCGAATGTGGTCTGGTCCGGGGCGATAAGCCCTCCCCGGGCACCGCACTCGATAGCCATATTACAGACCGTCATACGCTCCTCCATGGTCATGGAAGTTATAGCCTCGCCAGCGAACTCGATAAAATGGCCCGTCCCGCCGGCGGCGGATATCTGCGATATAATATAAAGTATCACATCCTTGGCCGTGACTCCTTTACCGGTCCGTCCGTCGACCGTTATACGCATTTTCTTAGGTTTGGGCTGGAGGATACACTGCGTTGCGAACACCATCTCGACCTCCGAGGTCCCTACCCCGAAAGCCACCGCCCCGAAAGCCCCGTGGGTAGAGGTGTGGCTGTCCCCGCACACGATTGTCATTCCGGGCAGCGTATAGCCCAATTCCGGGCCCACGATATGCACGACGCCCTGTTTCGGATGACCCAGGCTGAAATGCTCGATGCCGTTGGCCTCGCAGTTGGCTGCGAAGGCTTCCAGCTGGCCCCTCGATTCGGGGTCGTCGATGGGCAGGTGCTGGTTCACGGTCGGCACGTTATGGTCGGCCGTGGCGACCGTTTTTTCCGGTCGTGCCACCTTTATCCCGCGGTTCCGCAGTCCGAGGAACGCCACCGGAGAGGTGACCTCGTGGATATAGTGGCGGTCTATATAAAGCACGTCGCGCCCCCCGTCGAGGTGGCGTATCACGTGCGCATCCCATACTTTATCGAAAAGTGTTCTTCCCATATCTTATGTTGTTTCTTTATACTCTCGTAATATCGGCCTGTCTGGCCTGGTACTTCAGCTTATGTCCGGAATTAAACGGATATTTTGTCTTTAATCCATTCAAGTACAGATTCTTCACTTCGTTCAGAATTACATTTTTGTTATAGGAATTATGTCATCCTGAGCTTTAGCGAAGGATCTGTATTTATATCCGGTCATTCAGAAAAATAAAATCAGGGTTAAATGCCCTTATCAATTCTATTTTCTTTTCCCTGAGCCATCCTTTAATTTGTTTCTCTCTTTGGATTGCCTCGGCCATCGTTCCGAAACTCTCCCAATATAACAGTAAATGCGTGTTATACTTTCCCGTAAAATGTTTTTTATCTTTCAGTGAATCTTCTCTATGTTCATGCAACCGCCTCTTCAAGTAATTCGTTACCCCAGTGTATAAAACTTTTCTAGTAACATTGGTGGTAATATAAACATAGTAAGTTTGCATAATACTTCATCCTTACAATACAGATTCTTCGCTAACGCTCAGAATGACATGAATTAATTGTAACGAAAGTCATCCTGAACGAAGTGAAGGATCTGTATTAAAAAAACTGTTTACCTCCCGGAAACATCTCCGATATTAAATATATAAATACCGGAACACCCCTCACAGTTACGCTGCGGTCGTAGCCTCTTTCTCCGTCACCCCCAGAATCCTCAGCGCGTCGAGGAAGGCCTCCACCGAAGCCCTTACGGTATCGGTATGGGCGGCGAAGCCCTGCGCAGTTCGGCCGTTGAGCTGGACCTGCATATGCACCCGGCCCATATCGTTACTGCCCTTGCTCATCGACTGGATAAGGAACTCACTGATTACCACCTTCTCGTTTATCATGCTTTTAATCGCATTGCACGCGGCGTCTATGGGTCCGTTACCGGTGGCGGTGGCCATGCGGTCCGAATCGCCGAAGCGTATTATCACCGTCGCCGTCGGAACCAGCATCCCGGTCATCACCTGCAACTGGCGCAGCTTTATATGGTTTGCCCGGAGGGTTTCCATATCGCCGACGAGGTAGAGGAGGTCCATGTCGCGGATATCTTTCTTGGTATCGGCCAGTTTCAGGAATTTCTCGTAAACCTCGTCCAGCTCTTCCTGCGTTAGTTCGTATCCGAGAAGTTCGAGCCGGTGCCCCAGCGCCGCACGGCCGCTGCGGGCGGTAAGCGCGATTACCGACTCGTCCACACCCACCGACTGCGGGTCGATTATCTCGTAGTTCTCACGGTTCTTCAATACACCGTCCTGATGGATACCCGAAGAATGTGCGAAAGCATTCCGCCCGACGATGGCTTTATTCGGCTGAACCGGCATATTCATAAGGCTGGATACCAGCTTACTCGCCTTGGTTATGAGGTGCGAGTCTATGTTCGTGTCGAGTCCGTAGCCCTTGTGGCACCTGAGGGCCATAACCACCTCTTCGAGCGATGTGTTTCCCGCCCTTTCTCCGATACCGTTAATGGTTACCTCCACCTGCCGGGCGCCGTTCAGCACCCCGGCCAGCGTGTTTGCCGTTGCCATACCCAGGTCGTTGTGGCAATGGGTGGCTATAACGGCCTTATCCACATTCTTAACGTTATCTATAAGGTATTTTATCTTCGCACCGAAGTCGTGGGGCATGCAGTACCCGGTTGTATCCGGTATGTTCACCACCGTGGCGCCCGCGGCGATTACGGCCTCCACGACCCGGGCCAGGTACTCGTTCTCGGAGCGGCCTGCGTCCTCTGCGTAAAATTCGACATCCTCTACGAACGACTTTGCGTACTTCACCGCCGCCACGGCCCGTTCGATTATCTCCTCGGGCGTGGAGCGCAGCTTGTCGTAAATATGGTACGGAGACACCCCGATACCGGTATGGATCCTCTTGCGTTTTGCAAGCGACAGGGCGTCGGCGGCAACCTCGATATCCTTTTGTACGGCGCGCGTAAGGGCGCAAATTACCGGCGAGTTAACCGACTTCGATATCTCCCGGACCGAATTGAAATCACCCGGACTGGATATGGGGAACCCCGCCTCTATAACATCGACCCCAAGCGCCTCCAGCATCCTGGCAACCTCTATCTTTTCGATGGTATTCAACTGGCAGCCCGGCACTTGCTCGCCGTCCCTCAGCGTGGTGTCGAATACGTAGATCCTTTCGCTCATAAATTTATCTCCAGATTTTTAACTGTACAAAATTATTCTGCATGTTAAAAATCTAAGCAAAAGTTTAAAATAAAATACGATGACTAACGGATGTCAAAACCGGCGGAACGGCACAACCCGTAAGAGAAAAGCCGGAGTATTGTTTGTATTAACTTGAAATATAGAATATTACCAATCCGGCCGATTGTAAATATCCCGACCAAAACACCCCGGAAAATTACAATACCCAGCGATTTCGAACGTTTTCCATTGTCAGCCTGCGGGGAAGTACGGTTCTTTTTACCCGGACGCCCGGGAAGCCTTTCCGCCGTACACGGTTATATATCAGAAAACACCCATTCTGACCTTTGCTATCGTCAGGCTGCGGGGGTGTACGGTTCATGAACCCGGAAGGCTCCGTAAGCCTTAGACGTCACACCCGGTTCTATATCAGAAAACACCTATTCTGACCTTTGCTATCTTCAGGCTGTGGGGGAAGTGGGTTCTTTTTACCCGGAAAGCCCGGGAAGCCTTTCCGCCCCACCACGGGACATATATCAGATACCCAGAAGTTCCCGCGCCTGCCGTTCGGCTGCTTCGGTAACGGTACGGCCACTCAGCATACCTGCGATCTCCCGGATACGCTCCTCCCGGGTCAGGCGGCGTAAAGCCGTACGTGTACGACCGCCGGAGACCGTTTTATACACGAAAAGGTGACAGTCACCCTTCGCCGCCACCTGCGGCAGGTGGGTTATATTCACTACCTGCATCGTCCCGGACAGACCGTCGATTATGCCGCCCATGGCGTCGGCTATCCTGCCGGACACACCCGAATCGATCTCGTCGAAGATTATCGACGGGAGCTTCCGGCTGCGTGCTGCGATGGATTTGAGCACCAGCATAAGGCGCGACATCTCTCCTCCCGAGGCCACCTTCTCCACCGGCGACGGCTCCACGCCCGCGTTGGCACTGAAAAGGAACCGTACCTCGTCAGCCCCCGTCGGCCTCAGGCCCTGCTGTGCGGGAACAATCTCCACCCGGAACACCGAGTCCGGCAAACCCAGCGAGGCCATCATCCCGGCCGCTTCACGGGCTATACTTCCGGCCGCTTTTTTCCTGCCCTCGGTAATCCGGCCGGCAACCGCCCGGGCCTGCTTTTCGAGTCGCTCCACCTCGCTTTCCAGAGTGCCTATATTTTCCGACGAGTGTACAATGGCATCCAGCCGGGCGCGGTAATCCCGCTGCACGGCGAGCAGTTCCCCCAAATCGGAGGCTTTGTGTTTCTGAAACAATGAGTACATCAGCGCTATCCTCTCCTCCACCTTCGCGAGCGCCCCGGGATCGGATTCTATCCTGTCGGCATCGGCCGCCAGTTCCCGCTCCAGGTCTTTCAACTCCTCCACCACACCGTGCAGACGCAACTCGTATTCCCCGGCGCGGGGATAAAACGCTTTCGATTTCGCGAGGGCCGAAACGACGCTTTTGAGTTCCACTATAACCCCGCTCTCCTCGCGCGAAAGGGTTTCCGAACAGTCGGACAGTACCCGTTTAATCTCTTCGGCATGCGCAAGTTCGTCCAGCTCGGCCTCGAGCCGCTCCTGCTCCCCTTCTGTGAATGCGGCCGCCTCGAGTTCGCCGACCTGATGGGTGAGCCAGGCCTCGTCCGCGGCGGCCCTTTCGGCTTCGGAACGAAGTTTTTCCAGATCGGCCACGGCCCGGCGCCATTGGCCGTAAGAGGCGGTGTATTCCGAAACCAGCCGGTCGTGCCCGGCCATGCCGTCCACCACCTGGAGGCGGAATCGCTCATCCGCAATCCTTAATGTCTGGTTCTGGGAATGTATATCTATAAGGTACGAGCCGAGCTCCCGCAGGAATCCGAGCTGCACCGGGATATCGTTTACATAGGCGCGGCTTTTACCCTGCGGCGAGATTATCCGCCGGATAACCGTTTGCGGGTCATGGTCCACATCGTGCTCCTCGAACAACGGCTCGAGCCCGTAACCCGACACGTCGAACACCCCCTCCACCACACAGTTGCGGTCGCGGTCCATAATCACCGACGCGTCGGCCCTGTTGCCCAGCAACAGGCCCAGCGCCCCCAGCAGGATGGATTTACCCGCGCCGGTTTCGCCCGTAATTATATTGAGCGACCGGCTGAAATCCAGCCGGAGGGACTCTATAAGCGCATAATTTTCTACCGTAAGTTCGCTCAGCATAACCGCACCCGAAGCGTTAGAATGTAATATCGGTCAAAGTTAATAAACCCGCCGCAGACTGCAAAGCCGCTTGGGTGCGGGAAGACGTTTATGGTACAGGTTTTATGTCATCCTGAACGTAGTGAACCGGCGAAAGGGTGAGCGCCCGTAAGCCCGCTTACAATGCCGGGCGATGAGAAGGCAACGCCGAAGGCGTAACATTCTATCTACCGATGGTATGGGTGTGCACATCAAAACGATTGATATTAAATATATGTGAGATTCTTCGCTAAGCTCAGAATGACATTGGTGTCATATCATCTTGAACGCAGTGAAGGAGCTATCGCCGCTCTATCTAACATGTCATCCTGAACACAGTGAACCGACGAAAGAGTGAGCGCCCGTAAGCTCGCTTACAATGCCGGGCGATGAAAAGGCAACGCCGAAGGCAGAACATTCTGTCTACCGATGGTATGGGGAGTGAACATCAAAACTATTGATAAAAAATATATGTGAGATTCTTCGCTATGCTCAGAATGACATTGGGGTCATGTCATCCTGAACGTAGTGAAGGATCTATCGCCGTTCTCTCTCTAACATGTCATCCTGAACGCAGTGAAGGATCTGCCGGAGGGATAAAGAAAATATACTGCCGGAGTAAACGACACTCATTGTAGCGCCGGATAATGTAGAGCATTTATTTCACATTTTCCGTAACCGCCACCTGAAACACTGGCCGTAAGGCCAATCTTCGGTAATGCCGGTAAGTACCACATCGCCGGCCGTGGTCCGTACCTCGTAGACGAACGTTGCGGTATCCTCCGGGCAATCCCCCGTTTCGGATATGATGTCGATTGCAAGCAGGCGGCTGCCGCTGTCGTAACAGAACGGGAATTCCTCATCCGGACCGTATCCGGCATAATTGAAAACGGACCCTGTGTAGACCGTATTACCTTCGCGGTCGGTCCACCGGTCTTCGGGTACAAACCTCCACGACCTGCTTCCGGGGCGGAAAGAGGACGATGGACGCCACAGACCACCCCTTAGGGTATCGAGTCCGACGACGTAGTACGTACCGAAAAAGGGGTTATGGGGGTCTGTGCGGGGAGTCATAGAAGAAGCGGATTTACACGCCCCGGTAAAATAAAAAAGGGCGTAGGTTCAACTTCACTACGTCAGGATTGAGCCACCCCGGAAAGTAAAAGTCGTTCCCACACCCCAAGTCATGCCCTGACGAAACCGCCAAGGCATAACGAGGGCGTAACAACTCCTATTCCACTTTCCGAAACTCCCGAAACGGGAGGGCTCAATTCGACGCAGTGTCTAAAGGTTGTTTGCCTTTAAAATTTATTACGGTACAAAGGTATGATTATTCTGTTAAGATAGTTTATTTAATGGGGGGTTTCAGAGAATGCGGCACTGCAGATTTTGATAAAAAGGGCGCAGGTTCAACTTCCCAGAAAAGGATGTGAGGCACCCCTGAAACGAAAGTCGTCGCTACGCCCAAGCTATGCCCCGGCCTAAACCGGGACATAACGAGGACTAACAACTCCTATACCGTTTCCAAATACCTCACTTAAGAGAGGGCCTCACATTTATCTGGGTATAAAGGCTGTTTGCCCGTATATTTTTATTATTGCAAAGATAGGAATATTCCGGATTTGCACGCCCCGGTAAAATAAAAAGGGCGTAGGTTCAACTCTCGACACAGGATGTGAGGCACCCTTGAAGCGGAAGTCGTCGCTACGCCCGAGCTACGTCCCGGCCTGAACCGGTATATAATAAAGATAAATCCACCACACCTCCGGGAGCGGTCTCAATATCCGAGCCTTGCGGCCAGCTCATCGACTATCACCCCGGCGGCGGACTCTTTCGACATGAGGGGATGTCGGTCCACGGAGCCGTCCGCGGATATAATGGATATGACGTTGGTATCGTGACCGAACCCCGCACCGGGGTCGCGCAGCGAATTAAGGACTATGAAATCCATATTTTTGGCCGCGAGTTTACGGCGGGCGTTCTCAGCCTCGTTGTCGGTTTCAAGGGCGAACCCGGCAATCACCCGGCCGCCTTTAACGGCGCCCAGCGCGGCGGCGATATCCCGGGTCTTTTCGAGCCTAAGCTCCATGCAGTCCTGCGCCGGCGATTTCTTTATCTTGGTCGCAGAATACTCCGACGGGGTATAATCCGCCACGGCGGCACAAAGTACGGCCGCACGGCAGCCCGCCGCCGCCTCGAAAGCCCCGACAGCGGCGTCGTACATCTCGCGGGCCGTCCCCACACGCACCAATTCAACGCCCCCGGGCGCCTCGAGCGCCACCGGACCGCTGACCAGTACCACTTCGGCGCCGCGCCGGGCAAGCTCGCCGGCTATGGCGTAGCCCATCTTACCTGTGGAATGGTTGGAAATATACCTTACGGGATCTATCGGCTCGACAGTAGGGCCGGCCGTTACCAGGACCTTAATACCCCGGAGTGACTTTTTTTTTTCGCACCCGCACTCGGCCGGGCCGGCGGTATCGGCCACATCCGGCCGGTCAGCCCCGGTTTCGGTATCGGACACAACTTCCGAAGCCGGGCCGGAATGGGCACCGGAATCCCCGGCATTTCCCGAACGGGCACCGCACCCCACGGTGGAAACAGCATCGTAACCCGACCCATACCCGGAAGTTCCCCCGGGTACCTCACCGGAACCGTCCCCGCTATATTTCCCGGAAACACCCCGGTAATCCGCGGGTGAACCGCCTCCGCAATCCGTTCCGGAAGCATACCCGCCTGCGTTTCCGGCTGCCGCTCCCGCAAAAAAATCGGAGAGCCGGGCGTATATTTCGTCCGGCTCGGCCATCCGCCCCTTTCCGGTCAGGCCGCTGGCCAGTTCACCTTCTCCGGGCTGGACGATTATCACTCCGTCCGCGCGAAGGGTTTCGAGGTTGCGCTGTGTCGCCCTGTGGGCGAACATGTCGAGGTCCATCGCCGGAGCCACGAACACCGGGCACCTGGCCGAGAGGTAGGCCGTCAGGAGGAGATTGTCGGCTACGCCCGTGGCCATTTTGGCCATGGTGTTGGCCGTGGCCGGGGCTATCAGGTAGGCGTCCGCCCATTCGCCCAGGCTGACGTGCGAATTCCACCTGCCGTCCTCCGGGTCGAAGAAATCGACCAGTATCGGGTTTTTCGACAGGGTGGCCATGGTCAGCGGGGTTATGAACTGCTTAGCAAGCCGGGTCATTACCACCTTTACCTCGGCACCACCGCGTATAAGGTTACGGACAAGTATAGCAGCCTTGTAAGCTGCTATACTTCCTGTTATTCCTACGAGTATTTTTTTTCCGCGTAACATATTCACGGTTTTATCTTACCGGTCCTACCGGCAAAAATCGCTCCCCTCCCGCCGACGCGTCCCTGACGGGAAGCATACCGCAAGTTAAACCCTGCCGTACCGGGATTATGCCTGTTCTTCGGCCGGGTCACGGAAATAGACCTTGCCCTCGAGGAACTCCTCCGTCGCCACGAGCGCGGGCTTGGGAAGGCGTTCGTAATAGCGCGAAATCTCTATCTGCTCGCGGTTTTCGAAGGTCTCTTCGAGCGAGTCGGTGGTGGATGAAAAGTCGGCCAGCTTACGGGTCAGCTCCTGCTTCATATCCACACCTATCTGGTTGGCCCGTTTGGCTATGATAGCCACGGATTCGTAAATATTGCCGGTCTCGCCGTCGAGGTCGGTCATTTTTCGCGTTACCGTGTTGTTGGGAATGGTGTTCTTTTTAATTTCCATATCTCGGTTCTTTTTATTCCGGTAAGGGTAACCTCATAAACGTGTCGTCGAGGTCCTGTATTTCGTCGTCCACCTCGTAATCCTGGAAGTTGGCGAGGAATTCGCGGGCGCTTGCCTGCATCTTCTCCAGTTCCCTGGTGTACTTACTTTCGGGGTACTCCAGAACGAAACTGAAATAGCTGTCCATCATATCCATGTACCGGTCCCTTTGCAGGCGGTAGAACGAATTTGAGGCAAGCAGGTAGTTCGACTTGGCTATCAGGTACATCATCTCTTCCCTGTGCGTGGTGTCGGGGAACTGGTTGAGTGCGTTGCGAAGCGCTATAACTGCCGCTTTGTAACGGCCTATCTTGTAATATGTCTTTGCGTTGAGGTACGCCTTGTCGTGCAGTTTCTGGGTAAGCTCCCGAATATTGTCCTCCAGCACCTCGCGGCGGACGCTATTCGGATAGCGCTCCATGTATTCGTCGATGGCGATAAGGGCCTTGCGGGTCATCGTCTGGTCCCTGTTCGGCTCGGGCGACATATAGTAGTGGCTCTTGGCATACATATATTCGGCTTCCTCGAGGAAGGGGCTGTCCCCGTAGGTCATCCGGAAGTCGTCCATCAGCATGGAACTCGAATCGAAGTCGCCCGACTTGTAGTACGACGCCCCGAGGAAAAACGCCACCGAGTCGCCTTTGAGGGTGCCCATAAAATAGGGCGACACGTCGGAGAAAAGCTGTATGGATCTGGAATATTTACCGGCTTCGTAATAATCCAGCGCAGTCGAATACATGAGATCGGGGTCTTTACTTTTGAGCACCTTGTAGTATTCACTGCACCCCGTCACCGCGAAAGCGGCCGCAACTGTTAAGAAAATCCTGGATAAACTTCTGACCATAAACCGGATAAATTAGGGCAAACCTGTGCGTCACATTCCTCCCCGAACATATTACGGGCCGGCACAGGCATGCAAAGTTACACATTTTTAACGACGATAGAAAAAATATATTGTCTAAATTCCCCAATGTTTTTCATCCGGCTCAACACATACGGGGCCGACGATACGGGTACGGAGCTGATTTGTCGTTTTCCGTCCGGTTTCCGCATAACTCGAAATCACCGCACGGGTTCTTCCGTACGCGGTCCCGGCCTGTTCCGTCCTGACCCTTAGCATTCACCCGGCTGCCTCCCGGTGCCGGCGTAAGTATAAATACCTATTCTTATGTAAATAAAATATATGTAGATTTGCAGTGGTTTTCGCCCGGGGGCTTTTGCCTCCCCGCGTGAACGATTGCCCGACTTAACGACTTCAAAAATAAAACTGACGATAGTGGATATACTCGAAAGAATCAAGAAGGATGCCGGCGGTCCTATCGGCATGTACCAGGCTTACAGCCACGGATATTTCTCATTTCCCAAGCTGGAGGGCGATATCGGCCCCCGGATGAAATTCCGCGGCCGCGAGGTGCTCAACTGGAGCCTCAACAACTACCTCGGGCTGGCCAACCACCCCGAAGTGCGCAAGGCAGACGCCGACGGCGCGGCCGAGTTCGGTATGGCCGCCCCGATGGGCGCCCGTATGATGAGCGGCCAGACCAAGTACCACGAGCAGCTCGAGCGCGAGCTCGCCGCCTTCGTAGGCAAGGAAGACGCGTTCCTGCTCAATTTCGGCTACCAGGGCATGATTTCCATAATCGACTGCCTGCTGAACCGCCGCGACGTGGTGGTTTACGACGCCGAGTCGCACGCCTGCATCATCGACGGCCTGAGGATGCACACGGGTAAGAGGTTTGTATTCGGCCATAACGACATGGAGAGCCTGCGCAAGCAGTTGGGCCACGCGCAGAAGGTCGCCGGGGAGACCGGCGGCGGAGTACTGGTTATAACCGAAGGGGTGTTCGGAATGAAGGGCGACCTGGGTAAGCTGGACGAGATAGTGGCCCTCAAGAAGGAGTTCGATTTCCGCCTGCTGGTCGACGACGCCCACGGTTTTGGCACGATGGGTCCGGACGGGCGCGGTACGGCCCACCATTTCGGGGCAATCGAAGGGGTGGACGTACTGTTCAACACCTTCGCCAAGTCGATGGCCGGTATAGGCGCGTTCGTGGCTTCGCATAAATACGTTATCGATTTCCTGCGCTACAACATGCGTTCGCAGACCTACGCCAAGTCGCTCCCGATGCCTATGGTTATGGGGGCTTTCAAAAGGCTGGAGCTTATCAGGACGCATCCGGAGTACCTGGCCAAACTGTGGGAGATAGTACACGCGCTCCAGAACGGTTTCCGCGAGCGCGGTTTCGATATAGGGGTAACGCAGTCGCCCGTCACCCCGGTGTTCCTCAAGGGGGACATCCCGGAAGCGACCAACCTCGTGGTGGACCTCAGGGAGAACTACAACCTGTTCTGCTCGGTGGTGGTATACCCCGTAATTCCCAAGGGCGAGATTATCCTGCGCATCATACCCACGGCCGTGCACACTCTCGAAGACGTGGAGTATACCCTGAAATGTTTCGACGCCATCCGCGGAAGGCTCGAATCGGGCGAGTATAAGAAACCGATGCCCAACATGGCGGATAAATAGTCGGCAAGCATCCGATAATAGCAAACGGCCGGGCGTATGCCCGGCCGTTAACGTTTATAGACAGCGAGTGGTCTCACTGCGTATTATTGCCACATAAGGGTTACCTTAAAGTCGAGCGGCGACGGAATGGCCTCGCGGGGTATGTAATACTCCGGGGTGTAAATATAGAACCCGATACTGCGCGGGCTTATATCGTATCCGATGGTGATATCGTAATACTCCCCCTGGTAAACCACCAGGTAATTGTATTCCAACTGCTTGCGGGTCTCCACATCGCCCTCGTACAGCCATACGTATCCATTTGTCACGCCGTACTCGTACATGTAGCTGTCCACGTTGGCGTTGTCGTAGAACACTTCCCAGCGTTCATAGTCCTCGTTCCAGGCCCATTGTGAACGGGTCACCTTGTAGAACTCGTCGAGGTATTCGGCCCCCACGTCGTCCGAACAGGAGGAAAATATTATGCCCGCGGCGGCCAGGGCCATCACGGGAGCAAAAAAAGAGAGTAGCCTTCTTTTCATAGTTCGTCGGTTTAATTTCATGGTACCACAAAACATAAACCGTGCAAAACCCCCTTTACCCCACGCCTGCGGGCTAAAAGAAGCGGCAGGCTTCCCGGAACATCCTCTGCTCCCGGGGGCGCTGCCGCATATCGAATTGGTTTCGCTTACTCTATCCAGTAGAACAGGGACAGCTTAAATTCGTACTCGTCGAGCATTAAGTCGTGTGTAATGTCCCGCTCGTTAGTCTGGATAAAGAAGGTCACTTCACCGTAGGTGGCCTCGTAACCTATATTTTCGATCACCGGCACCGTCGTGCCGTCCCGGTATTCGTAATAATAGGAAACGACGTATGGCAGCGGGCAGAAATAGCTGTCGTCGCCCGTGCCGAAGATAACCGTACCGGCCATTTCCATCTCTTCGAGCTGATACAGGTCGAGGTATTTGTTCCTCTCGGTGTAGTACCAGCGGCCCAGCTCGGCGTCCCAGCGGAAGTCGGATTTTTCGGGGTAGAAATATATCGGGTCTATGGCCAGCCCGTAGTCGTAATAATGGTTGTCCTCGTAATACTTCTTGGTCGTGCAGGACGAAAGTATCGCCAGCGCGATAAGTGACGCGGTTACCACGGGCAGCGTTTTGACTGCAACTGTTCTTGTCATATCAGGTTTGTTTGAGTTAGTTAATTCCCCTCCCTGCGGGGTGCGACCCCGCGGGGAGAAGGCTTTAATATTTGAAACTGCTCCCGCCGATGAATTCCCTCAGCAGCGAGGTGGGCGGGATTTCGTCCGGTGCGATGGGAATGAAATTCTTCAGGAACTTCAACAGCCTGCGGGCCTCGCCGTACTCGGGTACCGTGTCGGGAACCTCGTAGAGCATCGGCTCGGCGAACCGCCTGAGCACCGATATTTCGTAAAAAAGTGACGAGTTGAACATCACGTCGGCATTCTCCTGGAAGGGGAATATGTGTTTGTCCTCACCCTTGCGAACGCTCTGCCACCGCTTAAGGGTCGACATGGCGTCGGCCCCGCGGCCCGAATAGTCGCGCACGATTCGCCGCAGCAGGCGGTTGTCCGTCGTCGGGATGCGCGACAGGTCGTCGAGCGTTATTGAGGTCAGCGCCGATATATATATTTTGAAGATATACCTGTCGTCGATCTCTTTTGTCAGCTCCGGGTTCAGGCCGTGGATGCCTTCTATTACCAGCACCGACTTTTCGTCCAGCCGAAGCGGAGTCTCGTGGTACTCGCGCTTGCCCGTAATAAAGTCGTAACGGGGAATATCGGCCGACCCGCCGTTGAACAGGGTCATCAGGTTGTCGTTGAAGGTCTCCAGGTCGAGCGCGTAGAGCGATTCGTAGTCATATTCGCCGTTCTCGTCCAGCGGTGTTTTCTCCCTCTCCACGAAATAGTCGTCCAGGGATATCATCACCGGCTGGAGGCCCAGTATGCGCATCTGTATCCCGAGCCGTTTGGCGAACGTGGTCTTGCCGCTCGACGACGGGCCGGCGATAAGTACCAGCCGCGCCCCGCGTGTGGTGTTCTCGTGCAGCACCTGATCGGCTATACTGGCCAGCTTCTTCTCGTGGAACGCCTCGGCCACCTTTATAAGTTCGCTGCTGTTGCCGGCTATAATCTTATTGTTGAGCGACCCGATATTCGAAACGCCCATAATGTCGACCCATGCCGAATATTCGGAGAATATTTCGAACATCTTATCCTGCGGTACCATCTTTTCCAGGCGTGTGGGGTCGGTGCGCGTAGGTATCGCAATGTAGATACCTTTATAGTATTTACGCAGGTCGTAGAGCGTGAGCGCACCCGTGGAGACTGCCAGAGCCCCGAACATATAGCCCGATATGTCGGCAAGGTGGTAAAGCGTGGAGTAGAGCCTCGGGCGCGACCGCAGCAGGGCCAGCTTATCCGTGTAGCCCATATCCTCGTAAATCTGTTCGGCCTCGGCCGTAAGGACCCGGTCGTGGACTATGGGGATGTTCTGGCCGATAAGCTCGTCCATCCGCTCTTTCAGGGCGTCGATATGCTCCTGTGTTATCTCGTCTATGCCTTCTATCTCGGCGTAGAATCCTTTGGACACCGAGTGCCTTATCCGGAGGGTATGGCCCGGGTAGACGTCCCGCACGGCTTTGCTCAGGGTAAAGAACAGCGTGCGCTGGTAAACCCTCATCCCCTCGAAGTGGGTGATGTCGATAAAGCGTATCGACACCGGCTCGAAGATGCAGTAATGCAGCTCCTTCAGGTTGTTATTGACATAGGCGGCCAGCACCGGGTGGTCGCACTTGAGGCTGATTATGTTTATGACGTCCAGCAGCGAGGTCCCCTGTGCGACATGGAAGTGGGTGCCGGTATTTTCGCAGATTATCTTTACGGTCTTAGGCATATATTATATTTCAATATTACTTAACATGCTTCCCGGCCGGCTCCGCGGGAGGAAATACGGACATTCGCGGCGGGAGGCCGTACCCGGGAGCCTTACGGGTAGGCATCCAAAAATATGAAAAAAATGTATATTTGTGGCTATATTAAAGTTAAACCGAACACCCGGTACCAATACTCCCGAACAATATGAGAAACTTAACCGCTCTTTTTGCGCTCCTTATCCTGCTGGCCGGATGCGGCGGCTCCCCGTCCGAAACCCGGAAACTGATAATCGTCTCCACCAACGACATCCACTCGCATATCGACAATTTCCCCGCGCTGGTAACCCTGCTGGAAGATTACCGCTCCGCCGAAGGGGTGGACGTTATCTATCTCGACGCCGGCGACCGGTGGACCGGTAGCCCGTACGTCGACATGGCCCCCGAGCAGTACAAGCCGGTCGTGGACCTGCTCAACGCAGCCGGCCTCGACGTGGCCACCTTCGGTAACCACGAGTGGGACAACGGGAACAATTTGCTTGCCAAAAGAGTGTCGGAAGCCGGCTTCGTAAATATCCTCACAAATGCCGATGTAAGCGGGACGGACCTCGATTTCGTACCCACGCATTACATTACCGAGGCCGGCGGACTGCGGCTCGGGTTCACCGGGATGGTAACCACCGCCGTGGACGGCCATCCGGACGGTAAGCTGGAGAACTTCGGCGGTGTCACGTTCCACGACCCGTTCGAAACCGCCGGGCGTTACGCCGCCCTGGCCGACTCGGTCGACCTTTACATACTCATAAGCCACCTCGGGTTCACCGAGGACTCCCTGATGGCGCTCGCCCGCCCCGAAATCGACATTATAATAGGCGGCCACTCCCACACCCTGCTGCCCCAAGGGCGCGAAATCGGCGGGACGCTTGTCACCCAGACCGGTAAGAACCTCCAGTACGCTGGGGTGACCGAAATAACCCACAGCGGGGGCCGGGTACTCGGCATAGACAACCGCGTGGTCCTTCTCGACACCGTAGCCCATGAACCGGCTGTGGCGGCTATGGTGGCCGAAATAAAAAACGAACCCGAACTGCTCGAAGTGGTCGGCTCGGTGACGGCCGATATGGATAAACTGGCGCTGATGAACCTGTTTTCCGACGCCATGAGGGACGCGGTGGGTGCCGATATCGCTTTCCACAACATGGGCGGGATGCGTATCGACCACCTTCATGCCGGCCCGGTTACCAAAGCGGAGGTCTACGCGGCAGAGCCGTTCGGCAATACCATAGTGGTCCACTACATGACCCTTGCCGAAGTCAGCGAACTGCTGCTGAATAAGTTCAACTCCACCGGCAAGGAGTCGCACACTCTCGACCTCTACCCCTCCGGAATAGAGTACATGATTATCACCGACGAGGAAGGCAACGCCACAGACCTGTTTTTCGAATCTACACCTCTCGACCCGCCCGGCGGCAGATTCAAGGTGGCTCTTTCCGACTACGTGGATTCGGTCTACAAGCACCCGTATACCGGCCAGGGCGCCGACTCCGGGTTACGCATCGCTTTCGCCGCCGAAAGGTATATCGAGCGAATATCACCGATCGCTCCCGATAACCACATGCGGGTGATAATTAGATAAAAACGGTTATGCCGGTCGGTATCTTTAATCCGGAAAGCAATGTAATCCAGGGGAGCTGTAATCTGCGAAGGATCTGCCGCTGTAAAAAACGGACACATAATCCTTCGTTATACTTGAAATGACAATATTACATAAATGTCATCCTGAAAGCAAGTGAAGGATCTGCGACTCGCACAGTAAAGTACTATAACAAAAATGAACAGCCAAGAATTGATGGATCTGCTCGAACAGCTCCACGACAAGTACAACCGTGTGGATTTTATCGAGCACGACCCGGTAAGCGTCCCACATCGCTTCACGGGGCAGGAAGACCGGGAAATCAGCGGTTTCCTGGCGGCAACCATCGCATGGGGCAACCGTAAGGCCATAGTGAAAAGCGCCGTGCGGATGATGGAGTACCTCGACAATTCGCCCTACGATTTCACGGTGAACGCATCGCATGCGGAGCTGTCGACCCTGGCCGGTTATGTCCACCGGACATTCAATGGCATGGACCTGACCCATTTCATACTTGCCCTGCGCCGGTTTTACACCCTCCACGGAGGGCTGGGCGGATTCTTTCAGCAGCAGTGGCGCGCAACGGGCGATATGCGGACCGTACTGTCGCGTTTCCGGGCTGAATTTTTCGCCTTCGACCACCCGACCCGGTGCGAAAAACACCTCTCGTCCATCGACAAGGGGGCGGCCTGCAAGCGTCTGAATATGTACCTGCGCTGGATGGTGCGCCGGGACGACCGGGGTGTGGATTTCGGACTGTGGCCGGATATCCCGATGTCGGCCCTCTACCTCCCGATTGACGTGCATGCGGGGAATATGGGCAGGGCGCTCGGGCTGCTGGTTCGCCGCCAGAACGACTGGAAAGCGGTCGAGGAGATAACGGCCAGCCTAAGGGAGTTCGATGCGGGAGATCCGGTGCGTTTCGATTTCTCCCTGTTCGGCGCCGGGATAGACGGCTACCTTAAAGAGTCCTGATTGGCATAAAACCCACTCCGAGAGGATTGAACCGCCGATAGGCAGCATCGCGGCTCTGTCGGGCAAGCCGGTCCGGACGGCCGTCACGGCCGGGATTGCCGGGATGACCGGGATTGCCTGACATAAGTCTGCATCACAAAAAAATCTTACAACTATTCGATAGGTTCCGAATGTCGAGGCCGTTCCGTTTTAAAAGGTTTACCGTAACGCAGGAGTGTGCGGCCATGAAGGTGGGCACCGACGGGGTCCTGCTGGGAGCCTGGTGCACGGCCGGGCGGGACATACGCCGTATCCTCGATATCGGAACCGGTACGGGGCTTATCGCCCTGATGCTCGCGCAGCGGTGCGAAGCCGCCCCGGCCGGTGAACTTTACCCGGCCATACATATAGACGCCCTCGAACCTGAAACGGGAGCGTTCCATGACGCATGCCTGAACGCCTCCGCCAGCCCGTGGGCCGACTCCATTGCGGTCCACAACCTTACCGTACAGCAATTCGCCGCCACCCACACCCACCGGGGGGAATCTACCCCCGACCACACCCGCCCTGACG
>JAJQCA010000061.1:56305-64749 GCA_021202985.1 Alistipes sp. | reverse complement strand
GTGTAAACAGGTTTAAGGCCGGTGTGTGCGAATTGTGTGATTTCAGGCAGGTCGGTGTGATTGGTGTGTGAAGTGCTCGAACGGTTTTTACGCAGATGTGTGCGAAGTGTGTGCACGGGTTTCCGGGAAGTGTGTGATAGGTGTGTGAAGTGTGTGATCGGTTATTGTCCGGTACGTAGTGCTGTGTATTGTGTGCGAAGTGTGTAAAGGGATTCCGGGAATGTGTGTGATAGGTGTGCGAAGTATGCGAATTGTGTTGCGGGCCGCCGCGCAGTTTTCCTTTCCGACAGGAATAACAGTTATTCGACTTTGCCGGCCTTTTTATCCCGGCTGCGGGTTCGCCAGATTTGCCAACTGTTGACGATATTCTGCCACAGCACATACGAGGCCGGAGCCACGGAGGCCACCGGGTCGAGGTAACTCTGGGTCATCCAGATCGCCAGCACGGTGTTCTTCTGCCCGAGCGACTGACCGCCGGCCGGCTTGTCGCCGAAGCGGCCGCCCATCGCCCTGCCGGCGCGGAACTGCACCACGCAAATCACGAATGCCACGGCGGCCATGACCACCTCCCGACGGAAGTCCGTACCGTCGAACTGCGCCAATATTACCACTGTCTGCCCCGTTACTATCATCAGCGAGAAGGTCCACAGGTAGAATGAGATTATCTGGTACCGGCCTATGGTCGCGTGAACGCGCGGCATGATGCGCTTTACGACGAACGCCAGCACGAAGGGCAGTACCAGAATCGGGATTACCCTCCGGAAGACCAGGAAAAACGACTCCCAGAACGGCAGCGCGGCATGCGGCCCGATAAACGAAAACACCACAGGCGCGCTCAGCGCCACGGCGGTATTGCTCAGCAGGGTAAATGTCGCCATGGTGGCGATGTCCGCCCCCAGCATCGATGCGATCACCACGGCCGAAACCGCCGTGGGTGCGTACACACATATCATAAGCCCCTGCGCGCTGGTCGGGTCGAACCTAACCGCCACGGCGTAAACGACAGCTGCCACACCGAACTGGAACAGCAGCAGGAAGGCGTGGAGCCGCGTAAATTTCATCTGCGACGGGGTGACGCAGCAGAACGTTACGAACAGCATCACGAATATCAGCGTCGGGGTCAACGGGGCGAGGGCGGACAACCATCCGCTGAAAAAATAACCCGCCAGCATGGCCAGCGGAAGCATTAGCGACCTGTACCTTTCCATTTATCCCCCTTGCATTTCAGCGACAAAAATACTCTATTCGGAACCAAAATAAGGCAATTCGTGCCAAAGTTCACAAATTTTACCCCCGGAAGCGATATCTTTGGGGGCAGTGACGCCTAAGTTACAATAACCTTACCCTACCCGTATGACCCCCATCAGCCTCAAAAATGTTACCGCCCGGCAGGTATTCGATATCGTGGGCGGGCGCTGCGACCAGAGCGGAGAGTTCTCCGTCAATACCGGACTGCCGCCCAACGATACTTTTATCGAAAATCCGTTCCACTCGCCCGCGGCGGTGGTGATGCTGGCTCTCGGTGGCCGGACCACGGCCCGCATAAACCTAACCACCCACGATTTGACGAGGGGGTCGGTGCTTATCTACGGGGAAGGAAGTATAGTCAATTACCCCTCCGCCACGGACGACGCGAGGTACCATATCCTGCTCTTCACCAGGAAGTTCGTACAGGAGATGATGATAGACTTCATGTCGGTAATTCCCATCTTCAAATATATCGTGGAGAATATCGACCAGCAGTTGCAGGTAAGCGAGGAGGAGGTGGACATTCTGTCGAAGTATTTCGAACTGTTCTATGCGATGGCGCCCACGTACAGTCGCCCGGTTATGCGCGACCTGTTCGCCTCGTTTATCCGCACCCTGGGGGATATGTACAACCGCAGGCTGGAGGAGAAAGGATCGGCCCGCAGCCGGCAGGAGGAATATTTCGAGAAGTTCATACTCAAGGTCACAGACCATCATTACCGCGAGCGGAGCGTCCGGTTCTACGCCGACGAGCTGCATATTACGCCCAAGTACCTGTCGACCGTTATCAAAGAGGTCAGCGGACGGTCGGCCGCGTCGTGGATTAACGAATTCGTTATCAACCGCGCCAAGATACTGCTCAAATTCTCCGGCAAGAGCGTTCAGGAAATTACCTACGAGCTTAATTTCTCGACCCAGTCGTTTTTCGGCAAATTCTTCAAACGCCATACGGGTATATCCCCCAGCGATTACAGGAAGTCGGAATAGGTGAACAAGAACGTCACGTAGGTAATAAGAACTGTCATTCCGGACGTTGGAGAGAAGGCCGGCTGGCTTTTATTGTGTTAGCCAACGACAGATCCTTCACTCCGTTCAGGATGACATATAGCATAAATACCAGCGATAGATCCAATGTTACGCCTTCGGCGTTGCCTCCTCGTCGCTCGGCCTCGTAAGCGAGATTATGGGTGGATGCTCTTTCGTATTATCATCGCTTTCAGTCCTTTAGGGTTCTGTCGTGGATAGATCCTTCACTACGTTCAGGATGACATGTTAGATAATAACAGCGGTAGATTCATGTTACGCCTTCGGCGTTGTCTCCACATCGCCTGGCCTTGTAAGGGAGCTTAAAAATTTCAAATACATTCCGCTATTTCATCCGAACTAAATATAAAAAAGAACCGCTCCGGGTAAGGGGCGGTTACTCTATTTGGTATCGATATGTTGCGGTGTCCTGCATTATCCCGACGGACGGGCAGGCAGTCTAAGGCTAAGGCCGGGTGCTGCTCAGTCGTTGAGGGTCTTAACCACCGTGGTTACGTTGCCGCGGGTGGCCTTTGAATAAGGACATATACCTTCCGCGTCCTCCACCAGCCCGAGGGCCGTCTCCATGTCCACACCCGGGACGTGGGCCGTTATCTCCACGTCGAGCATAAAGCCCTCCTCCTCGGTCTTGCCGATTCCCACCGACACGGTTACCTTTATTCCTTCGATTCGCAGGTGCTTGCGCAGTGCCGCGAGGTTGAGCGCCCCGCAAAAGCAGGCCGAGTATCCCGCCGCGAAAAGCTGTTCGGGGTTGGTGGCCGGTCCGTCGCCATCCTTGCCGGGTGGGCGCAGGTTCATATCTATTATGCCGTCTTCGGACATTACATGTCCTTCCCTTCCTTCCTGGGCCGTCGCAGCGGCCCTGTACATTATTTCCATACCGTTTATCGTGTTGGGGAAGCGCGCCGCTGTCCGTGGTCAGGCCATGGGCACTTCCATTAATAGTATTTCGCTGTCCGAAAGCGACCGGATATCCACGCACCGCGTGTCCCAGAGGCCCATCCCGTCATGGGGCCTGAGCCGCTCGCCGGCCACTTCGGCCTCCCCGCGAATCAGGAAGACGTACACACCGTTAAGACGCGAGTGGAGCCTGTAACGGTACTCGTAATCCCTGCCGAGGCAACCCATATGGAACCAGGCGTCCTGCCCTATCCACACCGGGGCGCCGCCGCCCTGGGGCGAGACTATCGGCGCGAGGTTGTTACGCATCTGCGCCAGGTCGACCCCTCCGTGGGCATACCGCGGCTGCGCGTCCCTGCGGGCCGGGTAAACCCATACTTGCAGGAACTTTGCCAAACGGTTGCGGTGGGCGTTGTACTCCTTATACTGCATCCCGGTGCCGGTACCCATCACCTGTACATCGCCTTTGCGGATTACCGTATTGTTACCCAGCCCGTCGTGGTGTTCGAGGGCCCCTTCGAGCGGTATGGTCACTATTTCCATATTCTCGCCCAGATGGGGCGGAAACCCCATCCCGGGGGCCAGCCTGTCTTCGTTCAGCACCCTCAGCAGACCGAAGTTGGTCCTGCCCGGGTCGTCGAACGAGCCGTAGTTGAACGTGTGGTACGATTCGAGCCATCCTTCATTGAGGTGCCCTCTCGTACGTGCGCGGTGGACCACTTTGGTCTCGCTCTGCGCCTTTGTCGCCATGCCTGCAGCCAGCTCCGGAGTTATGTGCACTGCAAAATCGATACCTGCCATAGTAGTGGATGTGTTACCCGCAGGACCGGGGGTCCGGGCAATAACCGGCCTCACCGCACCCGCGGAGGTTTCAATAAATAGTAAAGTATTCTCGCAAACCGCCCCCCTCAGAGAATCGTACTATGGAGTTTGCCCTTTCCGGAATGTAGCTAATCTTTTAAAGACTCTCTTTATCTAAATTAAATACAATTTTTGGAATTTGCAAATTAACAGTGTCGTAATTTACAATTCCGGATATATTTCCGGGCCGTTTTCCTTAAATCGGGACGCCGTGTGAGGAATCACCGGGATTGGGATTACCCGGCGGGAAACGTTATCTTTGCGGGATAAAAAGGATAAGAGAGTTATGGCCCGGAAAAAAGACCTCCCCGTGCTGGAGGATTTCGAAATAACGGCGGTTGCCGCCGAAGGCAAGGCGCTCGGCAGGTATGGAGACATGGTGGTGTTCGTGCCGTACGGGGTGCCGGGCGACGTGGCGCAGGTGCGCGTTACCAAGAAGCGCAAACGGTATATGGAAGGGAAAATAACCGCCCTCAGGCGGCCTTCGCCGTTGCGCGTGGACCCGCCGTGCGAACACTTCGGCACCTGCGGCGGCTGCAAATGGCAGAACATTCCCTACCGTGAACAGCTCCGGTTCAAAACCGCGCAGGTGGCCGACCAGCTGCGGCGTATCGGGGGGCTGGACATTCCGGAACCCCTCCCGGCAATCGGTTCGCGCCAGGAGTATTTCTACCGCAATAAACTGGAGTACACCTTCTCGTCGAAGCGGTGGTTCACCACGGACGAGATAAGGACGGACGGCCAGTTGGGCGATGCTCGCGGGTTGGGTTTCCATATTCCCGGGATGTTCGACAAGGTGCTCGATATCAGGAAATGCTGGTTGCAGCCCGACCCGTCGAACGATATACGCCTGTGGCTGAAACAAGAGTGTTCCGACCGCGGGCTGGAATTCTACGACCCCCGGTCGCACCTCGGATTTATGCGCAATGTTATTATACGCACTTCGTCCACTGGCGAGGTAATGGTAATACTCGTATTCGCCGCGGATACACCGGGGGATTACGAACCCTTGCTCGAAGCCCTTGCCGCTGCGTTCCCGGCCGTCACTTCGCTTATGTATGTGATAAACGGCAAACTCAACGACTCCATTGCGGACCTGCAGGTGCACCTGTTCCGTGGGCGCGACCATATATTCGAACAGATGGAGGACCTGCGGTTCAAAATAGGGCCGAAATCGTTTTACCAGACCAACTCGGAGCAGGCCTACCAGTTGTACCGCGTCACGCGACAGTTCGCGGACCCCTCGCCGGATGACGTGGTCTACGACCTCTACACCGGCACCGGTACCATAGCAAACTTCCTGGCGCGGGGATGCGCCCGGGTCGTGGGTGTGGAGTATGTACCGGAGGCCATAGAGGATGCCCGGGTGAACTCCGAAATCAACGGAATTATCAACACGGCGTTTTTTGCCGGGGATATGAAAGACGTGCTGGACGATGCGTTCATAGAGCGCCACGGCCGTCCGGACGTGGTGATACTCGACCCGCCGAGGGCCGGAATCCATGAGGACGTGGTCCGTACCATACTCAGGGCATCGCCCGGGCGGATAGTATACGTGAGCTGCAACCCCGCCACGCAGGCGCGCGACCTCACTCTGCTGGCCCCGCAGTACGATATAACGGCTGTCCAGCCGGTGGATATGTTCCCGCATACGCACCATGTGGAGAACGTGGTTAAACTGGTGAGGAAATAACGAAGGGAGAAAGTCCCCCCGTCGCCGCTGCTTCCCGGCTTTTTGTAATCCGGAACGCAAGGGATGATTCTGCCGCCGGTTAAAAATGAAAGGAGGGGCTTTCCGCTATCCGCTTAATCGCGTATGCCACCGTCAGGCGTGACGCCCACTCGAGACGGAATGCCTGGCCGCGGAATTTACCCGGATGCACCTTTGGAAGTATACGTTTTAATAACCATATCCCGGATGGAATATATTTTCCCCGAAATAGTGACGACGGCCGACGGGTCGCCCACGCTGGTCTGCCCCGCGACGGGAGAGACCTACCACTCGGTGACGGGGGCGGCCGGCGAATCGGAACACGTTTTCATCGGGGGCGGTGTGCGGCGGTGTCCCAAAACCGTTGTTAGCGTGCTTGAAGCCGGTCTGGGCAGCGGGCTGAACGCATGGCTGACGGCCCGCGAGGCGTCGGCAACGGGCCGCACGGTAACGTATACTGCCGTGGAGTTGTATCCGGTCGACCCGGCCGCCCTGCAGATGCCTCCCTTCCCGGACGACGACCTTTTCCGGGCGATTCATGCCGCAGGGTGGGGCACGGAGACGGTGATTTCCGGAAACTTTTCCCTGCGTAAGATATGTGCCGATTTGGCGGAAACACGATTTGACACTAAATTTGATGTTGTCTACTTCGACATGTTCGCCCCCGGCGACCATCCGGACCTCTGGACGGAGAGCATTTTCAGCGCCATCGCCGCGGCCATGAACGCAGGGGCCGCGCTGGTTACCTACTCGGCGAAGGGTGATGTGAAACGCGCCCTGAGGGCCGCGGGGCTGGAAGTCGAGCGGCTTCCGGGCGCGCCCGGCAAGAGGCATATGCTGAGGGCGGTTAAGCCGTGAGGCTTGGCCTTCTAGTGGGGAACTTTATCGGTATACCGTGAGACCAAAGCTTTGAGGTGGTGGCCCTAAGGCCGGAAGACGAGGAACCATAAGACCGGATACCTGATGCGGGGGACCGTGAGGCCAAAGCTTTCAGGCGGTGGTCTTAAGGCCGGGAGGTTTAAGGCGGTGAGGTTTTAGTTCGGGAGTGAAGGGAGTGTGATACCAATAGACGGGGACCTTGAGGCCCGAGCTTTGAGGAGGTTGAAGCCGGAAGACAAGGAACCATAAGACCGGTTACTGATGCGGGGGGCCGTGAGGCCAAAGCTTTGAGGCGGTGTGCTTTGAAGCCGGAAGACGAGGATTCTTAAGACCGGATACCTGATGCCGGGGGACCGTGAGGCCTGAGCTTTAGGGTGGCCTTGAGGATAATCCGGAGAGTTTTGTTTACTTTACATCCGCTCCGCCGACGGGCCGCAACCGAACCACGAGACTAATTATACAATAGTTACCGGGAAAAATTACGAACCATGGACAAGCAGTATAAATTCGATTACGAGCGGTACGACACGCTTACCGCCCTGCCCGAAGCCGACCGGCAGTTGGCCCAGGCGGCTAAAGAAGCCTGCGGGGAGGCGTACGCCCCGTATTCCAATTACCTAGTGGGCGCGGCGGCAAGGCTGGCCAGCGGCAGGGTCATCACCGGCAGCAACCAGGAGAGCGAAGTTTTCCCCGCCGGGGTGTGTGCCGAGCGGAGCCTGCTGTTCCACCACCAGGCCCACTACAAGGACGACCCTGTCGAGGCCCTTGCCATCGCCTCACTGCCCGATGAGCGGGAGTGTTACCCGTGCGGTATATGCCGGCAGGTTATCAACGACTCGGAAAACCGGCAGGGCCGGCCCATCCGTGTGATTATGACCGGGCGGGACAGCGCCACCGTTATAGATACCGCCGTGAAACTGCTGCCGTTCACCTTTCGTTTGTAGGGTTATGTTCAGCAAAAAGGATATACTGTACGAAGACAACCACCTGCTGGTGGTCAATAAGCATGTGGGCGATCTGGTGCAGACCGACCCTGAAGGTACGACATCCCTCGAGGACGAAATAAAGGAATTTATCCGTAAACGCGACTCCAAGCCGGGCGAGGTGTTCCTCGGCGTGGTCCACCGTATCGACAGGCCGGTCAGCGGTGCGGTGCTGTTCGCCAAGAGCAGTAAAGCTCTGGTGCGGCTGAACGAGATGATTAAACGGCGGGAGGTAAAAAAAGTCTATTGGGCGCTGGTGGAGGAACTGCCCGAACCGCTGGAGGGTGAGCTGCGGCACTATATCGTAAAAGACCCGGCCACAAACCGGTCCAAAGCGCTGTCGAAAGAGCGTCCGGGCGCTAAAGAGGCGGTGCTGTCGTACCGCCATGCGGGGTCGAGCGCCAATTACCACCTGCTGGAAATAGACCTTAAAACGGGCCGCCACCACCAGATACGGGCACAGCTCTCCAGAATAGGTTCGCCCATACGCGGCGACCTGAAGTACGGCGCCAAGCGGTCGATGCCCGGGGGCGGCATTTCGCTCCATTCGCGTACGCTGTCGTTTATCCACCCGGTCCGCAAGGAGCCGGTCGAGGTGACGGCGCCCGTCCCTACGGACGATAACCTTTGGAAATACTTCCGGAATTTCTGAGGCACCGGTTGCTTAAAAGGTGTCGTCCCGAGCGCACCATAAGTTTATCCTGAGCGCACGCGAAGGATCTGTCTTTGGTTTATAACAGGTCGATTCCTCACGTTCGTTCGGAATGATAAATATTTGGCTGTCTTTCTGAGTTAAAACGTGGACGAACAAAAGTAAA
>JAJQCA010000061.1:45517-56205 GCA_021202985.1 Alistipes sp. | reverse complement strand
TTCTGAGTTAAAACGTGGACGAACAAAAGTAAATTCATCCTGAGCGCACCATAAGATTATCATAGTATCCACTGCTTGTTTATCAATATAAAGTGTCATCCTGAGCGGACGCGAAGGATCTGTATTTGATTTAGTATATATAGATTCTTCACTTAGTTTTACGAATAATATTCTGTAACGCAGGCATCCGGAGGAAAATAGATTAAATGCTGGGCAATACCATCCCGATTATCGTCTCATCAACTGCCGCTATGGGCCAATAATTGGATTTCCGGATAATTTCGTATATTTGCCTCCGGAGGGAAACCTCCCATACATATCTAATAGCCAGGCACTGTCAAACTACCACATTAACATGCTTACCGGCTATCGACTTGTCCACGTGCGCTTTCCTGTACACAGGCGTAGCGTCTTCGCTTTGGACAAGGGGCTGTGGTAGGCCCGGCAGTGCGGGCATGGCTACGCTTTCGTTTTTCATGCTTAAAATGTGATTTATCGGTACGGTTCCTGCGGGGGCACTCAATGTCTTACCTCTGTCCCGTCTGCCTTATCGGCCGGGAAGGAGGTTGCCGGAACCCTGCGTTCCGGGCGAACGTACCGTAAGATAAAAAGCGGCCCGAAAGCCGCTTTCAGGGACCGGAGGGGCAATACTCCGGTACCGCACGCGCTGTTGTGAAACACCGCTTTTAGATTATTTAGGTTGGGGACCGGGAGACCGGTCCCCGTTTTTGCATTTCCGTGTATACGGATACGCCGGTACAAAGATACTGGTTTTTCCGACGCGGATATACCTATCGCATGCCGGGACAGCAATATTTTTCTCCGGGTCCTGCTTTATCTGGGCCGCTTTTTTTGTCGAGAGTGGATGTGTGCGCACACACCGCATAATTTGTCGGGATAATCATGAATGTGGGATCCGGGCCTGTGACGAAGGGTTGGCCGAAGCAGGCGAGCGGGTAGGCAGTTGACCGGGCAAGCGGGTAAGCGGTTCACTTCCGGTCAGAAGAAGTGCCGTATCCGGAGGGCTATCGCGGCGCACGCTTCGGCGTCGGCAAGGGCATGGTGGTGGTTGGTAAGGTCGTAACCGCAATGGAGGGCCACCGTATTGAGCTTATGGTTAGGAAGGTGGGGGAACGCTCGCCGCGAAGCGCGTACGGTGCAGTAAAAGTGGTAACCGGGATACTCCATCTCCCAGATTTCATGGGCCGCGCGCAGGCACCCTTCGTCGAAAGGGCTGTTGTGGGCGATAAAAGGCAGACCGTCGAACCGGTGGCGGATGTCCTCCCATACCTCCCGGAACCCGGGGGCTTCGTCCGTATCGCAGCGGGTCATCTTATGGATGGCCGTATTGAAGCGGCTGTAAAAATTGGGCCTCGGGCGGATAAGGCGGTAGATGGAATCGCACACCTCGCCGTGACGCACCACGACCACCCCGACGCTGCACACGCTGGTGCGGCGGCCGTTGGCCGTTTCGAAATCGATTGCTGCAAAGTCCCCGAGCATTGTGCAAAGGTACTGAATTTGTTATAAACAGAATTATATCATCACCGGCAAAAGCTCCGCAAAGGTCGCGCACACTTTGCGAATTTTTATTTTGCGGTAAAGTATATAACTTTGCGGTAGATATACTTTAGTTGTATAGCATTAGCTATTGTGTTGTGGTAAGAGAAAATCGCCAATTTTTGAAAGCCGACCGACACGCAATCAGACTGATGCCTGCGTTTGTGCGTGGGCCTTCTCCGTTTGGTTGGCAGGTGTTTGGCGATACCTCTCTTACAGGCGGAATTGCCCACGTCTTGTGGATTATCCCGCCTGACCCCACTTCTGCTTTAGCTTTACCGATAAAAAGCAAGGCCGCTACCCGAGGGTAACGACCTTCTTTTGGCAGACCGGTTTTGTGGTCCATTACCGGACTGTCTGCGCTGTTGTGAAACACCGCTTTTTATACATTTAAGTTAGAAGTGGGGTCGGGCCGTAAGGTCCGGCCCCTGTTTTTTGCGAATGTATACGCCCCGTAAATTTACACACCCTTTTCGTAATATTAAAACTCCGGCCCGGCGAGCCTTGCGGGCGGTTTACCGAGAGTCTTTTTTTCGGTTACGGGTATCTGTCGGATGATTGGGGCCGTAAAAACTTGATTGCGGCCGGGAATCGTTTGTACCCGGACGGATCGACGCACGGGATTGTCGGGAGGACACGCGGCCCGGGGTATGGCTACAAGCCCGACGGATTGACGCACGGGAATACCGGGAGGGTTTGCGGCCGGGGGAATCGCTACAAGCCCGGACGGATCGACGCACGGGACTGCCGGGAGGGTTTGCGGCCGGGGGGAATAGCTACAAGCCCGGTGGCATTGATACGTGGTTGCCGGGAGGACTTGCGGCCGGGAATCGGCAAACGGTGTAACACAGAACGACCTTACGGTGGGGAAGCAGGGTATACCACGCAGGTCGATGCGAAGATAATTTCCCTTTCCCTTCCTTCCCCAAAGGGTGGTTAGGAAGTTAATTACGGAACAGCTTTAGCGGATACTTGGGAAAGGTTATATAAACCGGAGCAGTTTAAAAAACTGCCTTACGGACGGGGTTTAGGGATGCGGTTGTGAATGGTGCAAGGGCGGGGTGTAGTTAGTTGTTCAGGGTAAGGTGTTCAGGGTGCTGGGTGTAGGATACTGGGCAAATACAGAAGTACAGATACCAGAGTAGGGGAGGGCGAGCAGGTAGATGATTTTAACCCGGCTAATTCCGGGCGTACTGGCGGAGTTTCTCGGTAAACAAAATCCGGATACGCTTCCCGCGGACATAGATAGTACCTTCGGCGGCAAGCTCCCCTATGGCCCGGGCCAGCGCCGGGCGGGTTACCCCGAAGAGGGTAGCCATCTGCTCCTGTGTCAACGGATTATGGAATTCATTGGATGAGTTCCGCTCCGATAGGTCGAGCAGGTAGTTGGCGAACTTTCCCTTGATGGTTTTAAAGGTAAGGTAAACGATATTGTCGCTGGCGAACCGGTTGGGTGAACTCACGATACCGAGAAAATTCTTCAGCACCGCTTTCTCGTTCATCAGAAGGGCCGTGAAACCCTCTTTAGGAATGGAGACTATGGTGGTGGCCGTTTTGGCCATAAGGTTTACAGGCAGGGTATTGTCGGCGGCGTATAGCAGTGCGGGCATAATTACCGATGGCGGCGTTATCCGTTCTATCTTAACCGTGTTGTCCTGCCGGTCGGTGGTCTCGGCCCTTACGATGCCCGACACGGATACGAGCAGGCTCGAATACTTCGCACCCCTGATTGCGAATACCTCGCCCGCGGGGTACGAAATGCTTTCGAATCCGTAATCCCTGTATATCCTGTCGACATCCGTACTGTCCAGCCCGCTGAAAAGTGAGCATTTGTTAAGGTTCCTCGCCATCCGGTTTCGTGTAAGATTTGTTACAAAAATAATAAACTTACCGGGAAACGGCATTTATTTAGTGCTCAATTCATCCGTTAATGCTTTCAGATCTTCGAAGATTTGGACGGTTTTTCTTATAATAATGTAAAGAAGGACTGTCACTGCAACCGCAGCCAAGGGTAAAATATAGAGTAGGATTTCCATCTTATTCGAGCGGGTCCGAAGTATTCAAATGCTGCAATATGGCTCTGAGTAAATTACATATCTCGCAAGTTTTGCGAAGGATAAGGTAAAGAAATAGTGTTGCCGCTACGACGATTAAGGGGAGCAGGTAAAAAGCAATCAGGAATCCGGCTGCCATGATTTTAAATTTAATAAGTACTATACATAGGTTAATTCCGCCGGTGTCTATTCCGGTGAAGGACGGGGTTTGCAGGAAGGGGCGGGACTGCTATTCCCCGAAGTCGAGCCTGCGTATAACTTTCTCGCCGGTGAGTTCCCGTGTCGCGTCGGTGCCAATCCACCGGCTCGTCTTATTCCGGCTTACCATAAGTTCCTCCGCCGTGGCGATGGCTTTGAACCAGAGGCCCGGGCTTCGCTTCCCGATTTGCCGCAGCGCCCAGTTGACGGCCTTACGTACGAAATTGCGGTCGTCCTCCCCGGCTTCGAGGATTAGCGGCAGGTAGGCTTCGAAAAGGCTGTCCGGGGCCTTCTTGTCGCTCACGGCGGTGGCCGCTATCAGAGCGAACGCCGCACGGCGCACATACTCCTCCTCCGCCCGGGCCCACTCGTGTATCTTCCGGTCCGCATATGGGCTATAACGGAACACCCGGGTGCAGACCTGGTCGCAGATGTCCCATGAATCGAAGTCGGCGCACCAGAGGTCCATCAGGTCCGGGGTAAAGGCGGCCGGGTCGGCAACCATCGCGGCCAGAATCCGTGCCTCGCGAATCCCCGTGTCCCACAGGTCGAGCGCCAGCGGCTGGTCGCGTCCGAGTTCCCCGGCCATCGAGGCCAGCGACGGGGTGCTGATACCGAAAGCATTCCCGGCGTTTATCCCGAACCGCTTCATGCCCTCGATATTCTTCTCGTTGCGGAGGGTTCCCATCCACTCTATGATTTTTTTGAGCCTGTCCATAAAATATTTGCTGAAAGGCGGTAGAACCGTATTTTTGTTTTCTTGAAAATATCCACTACTTTTGCACCCAATGCAGTTGACGGATTTTTATATAATCACGATCATTTGTTCGTTAACCACGGTAATTTCAAATATAATAGATATTACCGCGCATTTAAAAAAAACTTTTTTCCATGTCGGGAATTTTTTTAACTTCCCCGTAATTGTTACCATTGTTAATAAGGCTTGTTCGATAAATATTTAGTGGTATAAAGTTAAAAGGGAGGTTTTAGCCTCCCTTTTAACTTTGGTAGTTCCACCTGGACTCGAACCAGAATCTGAAGTTTAGGAAACTTCCGTTCTATCCCTTGAACTATGGAACCGTTATGTCTTTACTATCTCGCGGCGGAACACGGTATGGCCGGGTGGGTAATCCGCCATACGGCGGCGTTCCGGGCGGCTAAGATAGCAACTATCCTTTAATTTGGCAAACCTGTCACCGCTATTTCATTCTCCCGCCGTGCGCCGGCGGTATTTCAACAACGGCACCCGTTACGTTTACCGGTCCGCTACCACAACCGTCAGCGGATACAAAATTACCTTTCCTACCGCGAGAAATCCCCGCCGTCGTAGGCCCATTTGAGGTAAGCCGCGCCCCATGTGTATCCGCCCCCGAAGGTGGCAAGTATGAGGTTGTCGCCTTTTTTGAGGCGGCTTTCATAATCCCACAGGCAGAGGGGCAGGGTGGCGGCGGTGGTGTTGCCGAACTTCTCGATGTTTATCATACACTTGTCCGCCGGCAGGCCGATACGCTTTGCCGTGGCGTCGATAATACGCATATTCGCCTGGTGTGGCACAAGGTAGGCTATATCGTCGATGGAGAGACGGTTCCTCTCCATGATGGCCGTAGATACATCGCCCATGTTCGATACGGCGGCTTTGAACACGGCCTGGCCTTCCTGGTGTATATGGTGCCACTTGTTCTGCACGGTCTCTATGGTCGGCGGGTAGGCCGAACCACCGGCTTTCATATAAAGGTGCTGCGCCCCGCCGCCGTCCGAATGCAAATCGGCGTCGAGCAGGCCGAGACCCTCCGTGTTTGGTTCCACCAGCACGGCGCCGGCGCCGTCGCCGAAAATGGGGCAGGTGCTGCGGTCCTCGTAATCCACGATGGACGACATCTTGTCCGCACCCACCACGATGGCCTTCTTTACAAACCCCGATTCCACTATCTTGCTAGCGGTGGTCAGGGCGAAAAAGAAGCCGCTGCAAGCCGCGGACATATCGTAGCCGAAAGCGTTCTTCAGCCCTGTCTTATGGGCTATAAGGTTGGCCGTCGAAGGGAAAAACATATCGGGAGTTACCGTGGCGCAGATTATCATGTCCACATCCAGCGGGTCGGTGTTGGTCTTTTCCAAAAGGTCCCTTACCGCGTGCTCGCCGAGGTACGACGTGCCGAGGCCTTCGCCTTTCAGTATATGGCGTGTTTTAATGCCTATCCGGGTCATAATCCACTCGTCGGAGGTGTCGACCATCCGGCTGAGTTCGAAGTTGTCGAGGATATAGTCGGGCAGGTATGCGCCCACCCCGGTTATGGCGGCTGTTATTTTTGACATTAATTGAAAATTTCACAAAGTTTCCTGACAAGCCTGCCCCTGATGGTCCTTTCCGTCTGGAGAATCATGTTCTTAATGGCAAACGGGCTGGAGCAGCCATGTCCTACCATGACGTTTCCGTTGATGCCGAGAACAGGCGTGCCGCCCACTATTTCGTAGTTGAGTTTGTTGATGTACGGGTCGTCCACCCCGTTGGCCTTGGCGATCTCGTAGAAGCCCTCGGCCTGTTTGAGAATGATATTGCCCACGAAGCCGTCGCAGACCACCACGTCGGCAAGGTCGCCGGTGAAAATATATTTCGACTCGACGTTGCCCACGAAACGGAACTGGTTGCCCTGCTCCATCAACTCGTAAGCGGCTTTGGTGGCTATATTTCCTTTTTCCTTCTCCTCGCCTATACTCAGCAGGGCCACGCGCGGACTCTCCAGTTTCATGATGTTCTGGGCGTAGGCGTTGCCTATAACGGCGTACTGGTACAGCACCTCCGGTTTACAATCGACATTCAGGCCGACGTCCAGAAGGAGGAAAGAACGGCCGTTACTCGTGTTTATCTGCGCGGATATGGCGGGACGGATAACCCCTTCTATCTGTTGCATCACCTGCATACTGCCCACCAGTATCGCACCGGTGTTACCGGCGCTGGCAAAGCCGTCTATCTTACCGGCCTTCAGGTGGTGGAAACCCACGACGACGCTCGAATCGGTCTTCTTTACGAATGCCTGCGCAGGATGCTCGTTCATTCCGATTACCTCGGTGGTGTGAACTATTTCGAAAGCATCTGCGGGATGGTTCTCAGCGGCAAGTATCGCCCCGATCTGCTCCGCGTCGCCGAACAGTACGACGGTGCTTCCTTCCGGAAGTTCACCGGCGGCGGCAATCGCGCCTTGTACTACGGCTTCGGGGGCGAAATCACCTCCCATGGCATCTATACCGATTCTCAGCATACTGTGGTGGTCAGGTAAAACAAACTCTGTGGACCGCTCGTGCGGTGTGCGGGGATGTTACCCGCCGGACTATTCCGCCTTCTTGTCGATGGCCAGCTTGCCGCGGTAGAAACCGCATTCCGGGCAAACCCTGTGGTATAGCACCGCGGTACCGCAGTTGCCGCATGCCGCGATGGTGGGTATTGCAGCTTTATAGTGGGTTCTTCTCTTGTCCCTCCTGGTCGAAGAGACTTTGTGTTTAGGATGTGCCATTGCTCGTTATATTCTTAAAGTTTTACTATTCTCCATTTCGAAGGGCGCCTTGTCCCGGGGGGTTGCCCCGTCGGCCGGTATTACCGCCGCAGCGGTGTCTCCGGTGGCAAAGATAGCGTTATTTCCCGACATACCGGCCGGACGCTACTCCATTCCTTCTTTAAGTTTGCGTAATTTTTCCCATTCGGGATTTTCCGCCATCGCCTGCTCTTCGGAACCGGTCAACTGCTCGAACTCCTCCTCGGTGACGATACGGAACCTTTCGAGCATTTCCGGGTTGCAACCCACGACTCCGTCCCCGTTTTCGGGATGGACCCGCTGGTAGGGGAGCGACAGCACTATACTTTCATAAATATACTGCGCCACGTTCAGCACCCCTTCACCGTGGCCGAGCCACATAACCTCGCCGTCGTACCGCTCACCTTCGCTTAGCTGCTCGTCGGTAAACTTCACGGTAAGGTCCCCCCGGTAATCCACCGGAAGGCGACACTCTTCAAGGCACCGGTCGCACTCTACCGCGACCTCGCCCTTTATCGTGAACTCCAGCCTCAGCGAAGCCGGCAGCTTCTCCAGTATCACCTTTGCCGTGGCGCGACCTCCCAGAATCTCGGGATTGTCGAATGCGGAAAAGAACTCATCGTCCGTCTCGAACCCGAATTCATGCCTACCCTCACCTAATCCCTTGTAGGCTATATCGTATTTCCTGATAATGTTTATTATCCCGCAAAAAACAGGACACAAAGGTATATATTATTAGCGTAAATGCAAAGTTTTCCTGATTTTTGTGGTAAGCGGATAATAGTTTTTACCTTTGTGGAAATAGACCCCTAATATACCCTTTATTATATGGTTACGGAACTGACAAGATACTCGGTGGAACTGGTTTGCGGCTACCCGGAATGGTGGCGGTTCAACCTCTATATTATGGTTGTCGGTTTCGACCGCGACGGAAACAGCCTGTCATTCACAAATTTTACCGACCGGATTTATGACCTGGACACCGCCCCCGGACGGACGGCGCCTCCCGGGTTCGACGCGGCCGCCCGCAAGGCTTGTGTGGAGAGCCCGCCGTGCCACTATATAGAGGTCTACGCCTATGCCGTGACCAACACCTTTCCCGAATCGGAGAGTATCAAAGATTCGCCACCTTTCCAGGCCACGCTGATGGTTTCGGCCGGGGGACGGCCGTTCGCGAGCGATTCTTACGAGGTGAACCAGTGGGGCGGCCTGACAATTTCCGGGCGACGTTACGGCCCGGCGGGCAGTTAAGCCCGGCGGCACGATCGGCCACGGGCGGGTATGCGGAAAATGGTCGGGGTGGATAGCTCCGGTCGGGGCGGATATCTCACATGCTCAGCATCAGCAGAAACGCAATGGCGACCAGTATTACCAAAATCATCCCTGTAAAATAAAGGTAAGGTTTCAGGATTGCCATAAGGCCGGGGGCTTGTCGCCGGGTAGGTTTTCCGGGTCGGCGGAGTCCGTTGTTTTTTCGCAGCACCGGTCGGGTATCAGGCCGGACGGGACGGAGGAACCGATTTCGGCAGGGTCCCTTTCCGGGGCGCAGGTGCCGTCGGTGGCCTCCCGGTCGGAACCGTCTCTTGATTCGGTTGCCCCGGGCCGGGTCTCGTCGCCGTTAACATCGTGTGCGGCTTCACCTTCGCGCTTGGTCTGCTCGATTATACGGAGTTCGCCTTTGGTTAGCCTGTATGCCATTTGAGTAATATCTCAGTGGTAATCAATTTGTTATTCTGACCGAAGGGATGAATCTCGCTCTCGTTGTTTAAACCCGCGGCAGAGCCTATTTTACGCCTGCGGCGTTGCCTCCCCGTCGCCCGGCCCCGTAAGCAGGCTTACGGGCGCGCTCTCCTTGGTCGGTTCATCGCCTGTAGCCCCTCGGGACGACATATTCAAAAATATCGTGCCGAACATGAGCGGGGAATCTTTCCGTTTATCCAGTCAAATATAAAAATTTTTGGCTCAATGCCTGCGAACCGGAAACCGGGTTGTGGGGCGGGCGACCGGGAAAATCCCTATATTTGCGCTTATGACGGCCGACAGACTTTACGACGCTTTGCACCGATGCGCGCTCACCCTTTACGGAACGGGCGAGGCGGGCGCAATCGCGTTTTTTATCCTCGAGGAAATGTTCGGCATCGACCGGACTTCCTACGCGCTCGACCGCCACCAGGAAGTGGACGCCACCGGGCTGGACCGGATTCTGCAGGAACTGGCCGCCGGCCGGCCGGTGCAGTATATCACGGGCCGGGCATGGTTCGCCGGCCTTAAATTGGAAATCGGGGAGGGAGCGCTCGTGCCGCGGCCCGAGACGGAAGAGCTTGTCCGGTGGGTGGAGTCCGAAAGGGGGCCGGGTAGCCGGGTGCTGGATATCGGTACCGGGAGCGGCGCCATTGCAATTGCCCTTGCCCGCAGGCTGGCCGGGGCGAAAGTGACGGCGGTGGACATCTCGGCCGAAGCGCTCGATATAGCCCGCCGGAACGCATCACTACTCGGTGCGGAGCTGGAGTTACTGCAGTGCGATATCCTTGCGGCGGAGTGCCGGGCCTCCCTTTCGGAGGCGGGGCCGTACGATGCGATTGTTTCCAACCCGCCGTACATACCGGCCTCCGAGGCCGCGGAAATCCATATTAATGTGAAGGAGTACGAGCCGGCAGGGGCACTGTTCGTTCCGGACGACGACCCCCTGCTTTTTTACAGGGCCATTGCCCCGTTCGCCGCCGTGAACCTTACGCCGGGCGGAGCGGTCTATTTCGAGGTGCACCGCGATTTCGCGGGCGACGTGGCCGACCTGCTGGAATGGGCCGGGTTGGGGGATATCGAGGTGCGCCGCGATATCCACGGGCGAGACCGGATGGTGCGGGGCGTTAAAACGGTGGAATATGCCGGTTGAGAAGAAAACCAAAACCGCGGCACAGGCTTTGTCGTCCCTGATGCGGCTCTGTTCGCGGGCCGAAAAGTCGAGCGGGGACGCCCTCCGGCTGATGCACCGGTGGGAAGTGCCGGAAGGCGACCGGCAGGGGGTGCTCGAAAAACTTACCGCCTCCAAATTTATCGACGACAGCCGCTTTGCCGAATGTTACGTGCGCGACCGGATGTCGTTCAGCGGCTGGGGTCCGTACAAGATACGGCAGGGACTTGCGGCCAAAGGGATAGCGCGGGATATTATCGACCGGGCTATGGCCGGGCAGGGCGGCATGGGCGGGGGAAGACTTGCGGAACTTCTGGAAAAGAAAAAGAGGAAGACCGGATATAAAGACCTTTACGACCTGCGGACGAAACTGGTCCGGTACGGCGCCGGGTTGGGATACCCTTACAGTGAAGTGTTCGAAGAAGTGGAGCGGTTGGT
>JAJQCA010000061.1:127-45462 GCA_021202985.1 Alistipes sp. | reverse complement strand
CGGGAACGGCGGTGGTGATTTTGATCGGGTACCTTCGGTTGCGGGAAATGGTCCGCCCGCCGGGAAAGCCCGGTCGGGATTTCCACGGCGAAGTGTTCGAAGAGGTGGCGATGGTGGTTTCGGCTGCGGGGGAGCATAGTTTTTGGCGGGAGGGGGTGACTTCCCGCTTCGGTTTGCTTCCGGGTCTTTACAGGGCTATTCTTTCCGGCTATCGCTGCCGGGATGGGGTGGACGACCGTGCAAGTCGGGTTGGGATATTCTTACGGCGAAGTGTTGGAAGAAATGGGGCGGTAGGTTGGCGGAGTTCGATGCGTCTCAGGAGGCGATTCCGCTGGTGGCCGGACCACGGAAGCCGGATGTGGGCAGGTCGCGTTATGATAGGGTATTTCCTGCCGTACCGACCCGAAAGGTGATACCGGGTAAGGCTCCTGCCCGGTGTCAGGTTAGCGACCGGCCGTTAGTAAGAAAAAGAAAGTTACACCGATATAATGAAAATAACCGATACGAAATGAGAAGATATTTTATCCGAATTTTACCGGCACTGCTGCTGTCGGGAGCGGGTTGCCTGCCGGTCGCGGCACAGGAAGCCGCCACGGTGGAGACCACCGTGCAGGCGGCCGCCGTGCCACCGGGCGTGGCCCGTGCGCCGAAGGATTACTACCGGATGCCGATGGACGTGCCCACGCTTCTTTCGGCGAATTTCGCCGAGGCGCGACCCGACCATTTCCACTCCGGTATCGACCTGAAAACCGGAGGTGTGGAGGGAGAACCCATCTATGCCGTAGCCGACGGTTATATATCGCGTGTGTTCGTGTCGCACTCGGGATACGGGAGGGCGCTATACGTGGTGCACCCGAACGGGACGACCAGCGTTTACGGCCATATGCAGCGGTTCGAACCGGAGGTGGAGGAGTATGTCAACTCCGAACGGCACCGCCAGCGGCGCCATAACGTGGACCTCTATCCCGGCGAGGAACGGTTTCCCGTGGTGAGGGGCCAGCAGATAGGTCTTTCGGGCAACTCCGGCAGTTCGTTCGGGCCGCACCTCCACTTCGAAATCAGGGACACCCCTTCACAGAGGGTGCATAACATACCCCGGCTCGGGTTCTACGATATAAGGGACAATATTCCGCCCATGCTGGTGCGGCTCCATTACATAGCGGTGGATACGCTGAACAGCGTTCCGGTGAGCCGCAGGGTAAAGACTTACGAACTGGCTTCGGCCGCGAGCGGGGTCTACTACACGGCCGACACCTCGGCCCTCCGCCTGCCGCGCAACGGCTATTTCGTGCTGGAGGCCACCGACCGCAAGAACAACACGCATAACACGATGGGCATCTACGGGGTGGATATGGAGATAGACGGCGACCAGGTGTTCGGTTACAGGCTGGACAGTTTCCTGTTCGGCGAGACGCGGTACGTCAATTCCTACACCCATTACGGAATGCAGAAAGGCTCGCGCAACGAACTGCTGCGGCTGGCCGTGCAGGACGGCAACCGGCTCCCGGTATACCGCGCCTCCCGCGACCGGGGTGCCATATACCTCACGGACGACGAGGTCCACAACGTCCGGATAACGGCTTGGGATGACAGCGGCAACAGTTCGGTGCTCACCCTAAAGGTGCGGCGTAACCCGGACGATGCGGCTCCCGGCGTGCCGGAGGGTATACCCGTGGACCACCGCCGCGCGTTCAGCCGCAGCACCGACGGCCTGCACGTCACCATTCCGGCCAACTCGCTATACGAACCGGTCTATTACCGCCAGCATATCGACCACCCGGCCGCCAGCGTGCCCACGGCCAATATGCGCTCCCTCGTGCCGGTATACCGCATCCACGACGCGGATATCCCGCTGCACACGGCGATGACCGTAACCATAGACCTGCCCGGGGATATCGGGGAGACGGACAAACTCTGCATCGCCCGCGTCTCGGACGACGGTAAACGGTACTCCTACGTGGGCGGGAAATATTCCGCCGGCCGGATTACGGCCGATACGCGTTCGTTCGGGCTCTACACCGTGGTGCGGGACGTAAAGGCCCCGGCCGTAACCCCGTCGTTCGCCAACGGGGCGGACCTGAGGGGGAGGGACAGTTTTTCCTTCAATATCAGCGACGACTTTTCGGGAATCGCATACTACACGGGCGATATTGACGGACAGTGGATCGTGTTCGAACGCAAAGGCGCGGTGATTACCCACAACTTCGACACCTCCACGGTAACCTACGACGGACGGGAGCATACTCTCACCCTCCGCGTCACCGACAACTGCGGCAATACGGCGTCTGTCAGCCGCACGTTCGTAAGATAGTCCGAAGGGGCAGCCCCTGCGAAAGCAGAACCTTGCCGGCGGGCCGGCATGGTTAGGGCCCGCCTGTCGTTTTTCCGTGAGGCGTACGACGGTGCGGCCGGGAAGCGATATTCAGCCCGTTTCGGTCGGCTGGCGTCCGTAGGTTATCCCGATGGGATACACAGGACCCGATGCGGGAAAATGCCCTTCAGATAATACCTTATGGACTCTCATCCCGAGAAGCTGGATGCAACGAGGGATCAACCGTTGGTGACATAAATAAAATGTAGATTCTTCACTTCGTTCAGAATGACGAATGCGGTACATAAAGACAATGCTACTTGCAATGACAAATGCTTTCGGTATGACCCGTTTTACAACGACCGTAACGACGACCTGCAACCACCACCTGCCGTCAACAGCTTTCTTATGCCGGCCGGATACCGACTTTATCGTAAATATCGTTCCCGTTGGTAAATTCGTCTTTTTAGTTGATTTCTTTTCCTCCGCGGCTTCCGGAATGTTATTTTCATACCGGTTAAAAATCATGATAGGGAAGAATAAATTGCTGATTTAGTTATCGGCTCAGAATGGCATTAATAATAACCGTCCTCGTTAGAAACCCAATAGCACACATAAAGCTATACATAAACAGTTTTAACGGCGGGCTTTAGGCTCCGCGCGGAAATTATTAATAAATTTGCCCCTATGGGGCGAACCGAAGAGATGAAAAGAAGCAGGCAGAGATTTGCCGAGAATGTGGTCTACTTCCTTATCTGGCTGGTCGTCTTTCTGGTGACCCTCGTCGGGTTCAATATCGACGGGGTGGTACAGTGGGAAGAGGTCGGCCGTTTCTGGTTGCGTGCCGCTCCCTTCTTCCTGCTCTTCCTTCTGAACAATTACCTGTTGCTGCCGCGGTTCTTCCTGAAAAAGAAGTATGCGGCCTATGTGGTTTCGGCCTTTACGGCGGTGCTGGTGGTGACGGCGTTCCACGGGGTAATGTTCCGGCAAATGAAAGACAGATTCCCGCCCCACGGGACCTTCCCGGGCGACCGCCCCGTGCGTGAGCAGATGCAGGGCCCTCCGGGCGAGGGTCCACGGCAGGGCGGGCGGTTCGACGCGGACGGGACAGGAGGCGGCCCGCGCGGCGATATTATGCGGCCCGGTCCCCCGCGCCCGTTCCCGTTCAAATGGGGTTTGCTGCTCAATAAATTCCTGCTGGCGTTGCTGCTGGTGGGTTTCAATATAGCCGTGAAACTTATCTTCAAGACGGTCAGCGACGCCCGGGTAATGGAGGAGCTGGAACGGCAGAACCTTCGCGCGGAGCTTGATTACCTGAAGGTGCAGATTAATCCGCACTTTTTCATGAACACGCTCAACAATATCCACGCCCTTGTGGATATCGACGAGGAGAAGGCCAAGGATACCATTATAGAGCTGTCCAAGGTAATGCGATACGTGCTTTACGAGACCGATAAACCGCTCGTGCCGCTCAGCCAGGAGGTAAGGTTCCTCGAAAATTATATTTCGCTAATGAGTATCCGTTACAGCGGTGGTGTGCGCATCGAGAATACGTATCCCGATAATATGCCGGAAGGCCGCATACCTCCCCTGATGCTTTCGACACTCGTCGAGAACGCATTTAAACACGGGATCAGCTACCGAAAGGACTCGTTTATCCGTTCGGAGCTTGTCGTACAGGGCGAGCGGCTGCTCTACACGGTGAGCAACAGCCGTCAGGACGCCGCCCCCGACCGGCAGGGCAGCGGTGTGGGACTGGACAACCTGCGCAAACGGCTCGGCCTGCTCTACGGCGACCGTTTCCGCCTCAAACTCGTAACTCGTGACGGGGTGCACACCGCACTGCTCGAAATTCCGATAGAAATATGACGATGCGCTGTATTGCAATAGACGACGAACCGCTGGCCCTCGCCCAAATCGAACGCTACATAAGGAAGACACCGTTCCTGGAGGGGACCGGGTTCTACCGGAGCGCCTTCGACGCCATGGACGCGCTGGCGGCGATGGAAGTCGACCTGATTTTCGCCGATATCAACATGCCCGACCTGAACGGTATAGAACTGGTACGTTCGCTGGGTCCGGGCCATCTGGTGATTTTTACCACGGCCTACTCGGAGTACGCGGTGGAGGGGTTCCGGGTGGACGCGCAGGATTACCTGCTGAAGCCCATCGGTTACCCGGATTTCCTGAAGGCGGCCGAGAAGGCCCTGCGGCAGTTCAATCTCCTGAAGGCAGGCCGCGGCGCTGGAGTTCAGGAGCGGATATTCGTACGGTCGGAGTACAAAATTATCCCCATAGACGTGGACGGTATAACCTACGTAGAGAGCCGCGGCGAGTACGTGAGGATTTACACCGACAATTCAAAACCGGTGATGACCCTCGGCAGCCTGAAAAATTACGAGGAGAAACTGCCGCAGGACAAATTTATGCGCATCCACCGCTCTTACATCGTCAACCTGCGGCGAATCGACGCCGTGGAGCGCAAGCAGGTGCTTATCGGGGAGAAGCGAATCCCGGTAGGGGAATCGTACGAGAAACCGTTCGGGGATTATATCGCCCGTAATTCCTGATTTAGCTTTATCTTTGGCGCGGAGTGAGGCTCGCTGCCCGGTATGCCGGGTAGGTTTCGCTATCGTGTTCGTTTTGCAGGTAAGACAAGCGGGAATAATATGGATAAAAAAATGGTCTCCGCCGGCTTAAAGGCACAGGAAATAATAATACGCGCTGTTTCGGCTGACGATATTCCCGGGATATCTTCGATTTATAACCATTATATCGAAAATACCGCCGTTACGTTCGAGACCCGGACCGTCCCGCAGGGAGAGATGACAGCGCGTATAGCCCGGATTACCGGAGCCGGATATCCCTATTACACGGCTCTGTGCGGCGGAGAAGTAGCCGGATATTGCAACCTGCACGAGTTCAACTCCAAGCAGGCTTTCTGCCGTACGGCCGAGATAAGTATTTACCTGCACACGGACATGCAGGGCCTCGGTATAGGTTCGGCGCTGATGGGCCGGCTGATTGGCGGCCTCGACCCGGAGGCCTTCCATACCGTTATCGCTGGGATTACGCTCCCCAATGCCGCGAGCGTCGCCATCCATGAAAAATTCGGGTTCAAACAGGTGGGGTATATGAAAGAGACCGGCCGGAAGTTCGACCGCTGGCACGATGTGGGGTACTGGCAATTGTTATTAGGGTAAAGGTATTCCTGTTCGGGGCCTGACAGTATATGATATTCGAATAAGGCCAAAATAATATAATGTAGTCCTTCATCGCTAAGCTCCCCGGGTTATACTTTTTTAATACCATTCCGCACCTAAGGATGAAATGCGGTGTTACGGTAATAAAAATAGCAGCTCGTTTGAGCTGCTAATATAAACGCCTTCCGGGAAGACCGGAGATACCCATGCGGTTATCCGTTACCCTACATTTCCTCCTTGATACCGAGTTCGGTGGCCTTTTCGAGTATCTCCTGCTCGGCCACTTCCGCCCTTTCGCGGATACGTTCCCGTGTCATCTGAGTATGTGTTTCCATACGGTCGGCATAATTGTTCAGAGTGCCGTCCACGTCGGCGGCGTGGTAATTGCCGTGGCCGGTGATGGGCGAGGTCTCGTTTACACGGCGGTTGCCCGCGGCCTCGTTCTCTTTGATATCGTGGCGGATACGGTCCAGCCCGTCGGAGAACCTTTCGGCTCGGCCGCGGAGTTCGTCAGAGATGTTGTCCGTATCCTGGTTTATCTCCTCCTTGATTCGTTCGGCCTTACGGCGGAAGCGGTCGAGCTGCTCGTCGCTCACGTCGCCGGTACGTTTGGCCCGTTGTTTCACTTCGTCTATCCAGTTGTCGAGCCGGTCTGAAATTTCTTTGGCCTGCTCTTTCAGATGCTTGCGGGCGTGTTTCATCTCCTCGTGCACATCTTCCTTGCCGGCCCGGGCTATGTCGTCCAGCCGGCGGGTGTTGCTGCCGATTTGCTCCTTGTAGTCGGCGCTTTTTTCGAGCATGCTGTCCAGGAAACCCTCGGCTTTGTCCATCCAGCCGCTCACCGTATCCTTAAAGGTGTTGTTGTCTGCCATATCTGTATCTTATAATTATTTCTGTACCCGAATCTTTTACCCGCGGCTTTCCATGCTGTTAACATCGGGGTTTATTTCGATTACCGATTCTTCGATCTCCTCCTGCGTAACGCACGGGCAGCCCTCGCGGACCGGGCCGTTGTCTTCGAGGAAAGTCTCGGGAGTCTCGAGCGTCTCGGTCTCGATACCTTTAGGGGTCTGGTCGTCCGTACGGGGGTCGAGTTCGCTTACATAACTTTCGTTCATATCTTTCGGGGGAAAAGGTTTCATTATAAACAGGGGGAGGGAATCTACGCGAACCGGGCCGAATTACAACTGTTAACTACATTTTCAAACCTCACTAATCAACCTCGGTCTCACACCGGCCGGAAACCGGGCTGTAACGGCTCTATTTTACCGCACTCCCTTATAACGTCCGTACCTGTGCTTAACCGCATCTAACATATAATCGGATGTCGTCGAAGGCTCGCCTTCACGCAAACGCCCTGCAACCCCTGCAAGTTATGTAATACAATTTCCATGCACTTTTAAAATAAAACCGCCCGGAACCGGGACCGTTCCGGGCGTTGGGGTGAAATTTGACTCGGTAACGGCGGAGTCCCGAGCTGCATCCGAATAAAAAAGGGCGTTCACGAGGAACGCCCTTGCAGATGGTTATATTCCGACTTTAGTGTTTCGAAAGGTAGTCCGAAACTCCTTCGTTGGTGGCGCTCAGGGCGTCTTTGCCTTTGGTCCAGTTGGCCGGGCAAACCTCGCCGTTCTCTTCGAAGTGCTGGAGGGCGTCCACTACGCGAAGGGCCTCGTCCACGTTACGGCCGATGGGCAGGTCGTTGATGGTGCAGTGGCGAACGATACCTTCCTTGTCGATGAGGAACAGGCCGCGGTAAGCGACCGGCGCACCTTCGTATAGCAGTTCGTCTTCCTCGTCGGCGGCATAGTTGCCGGCCAGTACGCCGAAGTTTTCCGATACGGTTTTGGTAAAGTCCGCGATTATCGGGTAGGTCACCCCGCCGATACCGCCTTTGTTCTTGGGCTGCTGGAGCCATGCGAAGTGCGAATACTCGGAGTCCACCGAGCAACCTACGACCTGCACGCCGCGTTTTTCGAATTCGTCCAGTTTTTCCTGGAACGCGTGGAGCTCGGTCGGGCAGACGAAGGTGAAGTCCATCGGGTAGAAGAACAGCACCACGTATTTGCTGCCCTTGTACTGGTCGAGGGTAAAGTTGTTCACGATTTCGCATCCGTTTACTACGGCGGTGGTGTCCACTTTCGGGGCCTTCCTTCCAATTAATGATCTCATATTCTGACTGTTTTTAAATAATTTCTCTGGTTTTTTCCCGGGTGGGGCCGTTTGGTTCCCGCCCCCGGAGCGCGTTCTTTCCCGCACTGCAAAGATAAACGACGGGAGGGCGGAATAATTGCCAAACCGAGTGTATTAATTTATGCAGGCATAAGAAATCTTTATATCGTAACGGGATGCCGTTCCCGGCGAATGATTTCATCCTTCGGAAGTAGCTGCCGTGTTACGCCTGCCGCGTCGCCTCCCCGTAACACGGTTTGGTAAGGAGGCTTACGGGGCCGCTCCCACCCGCCGGTCGCCTGACGGCTTCAGGGATGACGGTAAATATGAGTGTCATGTAAAGGTGAGTGAGAATCTTCCATAGATACGGAGATATTTACCGAACGTGCTAAAGTTCAATAAATAAACACTTTAACTTTTTGTGTACCCCCCTCAGCAGCCCAGGTACAAAGTTTTTTCTTAAAAATGCGCCGGAAATGGTTACATTTACGGCGTTTGTGCGTTATTTTAAAAGGTGACCGTAAGGGACCCTACGCATGAACCGACATACCCTCGGCAGAAAATGATAAAAATTACCGACCTAAACAAAACTTATTATTCCGGTTCGCCGCTCCATGTGCTTAAAGGGGTCAACCTCGAGGTGGAGAAAGGAGAGTTCCTCTCGATAATGGGCTCCTCGGGTTCCGGCAAATCCACCCTACTGAACATACTCGGCATTCTGGACAATTACGACTCGGGCACCTATTACCTCGACGGGATGCTTATCGACAACCTTAGCGAACGGCAGGCCGCCGGTATACGCAACCGCAAGCTGGGATTTATCTTTCAGTCCTTCAATCTGATATCGTTTAAAAACGCCCTCGAGAACGTGGCCCTGCCGCTCTATTACCAGGGAGTGGGCCGCAGGAAGCGTAACGCGCTGGCTATGGAGTACCTCGAGCGCATGGGTATCGCGACGCACCACCACCATCTTCCCAACGAACTCTCAGGCGGCCAGAAACAGAGGGTGGCCATTGCCCGTGCGCTGATTACAAAGCCGCAGGTTATCCTTGCCGACGAACCCACCGGCGCCCTGGACAGCATTACTTCTGAGGAGGTGATGAAACTGTTGAAGGAGATAAACCGCAACGAAGGCATTACCATGCTTATAGTCACCCACGAGCAGGCGGTAGCCGAGGGGACCGATAAGATAATCCGCATCAGGGACGGGCTTATAAGCTCGGTAGAGATAACCGGTAACAAACAATAAAACACCGACTGGGCGCCATGCTGAGTTTCGACGGGATCAGGGAGACCTTAGCCACAATACGCAAGAACAAGATGCGGACCGCACTCACCGGGTTCGCGGTGGCCTGGGGTATCTTCATGCTCATAATCCTGCTGGCGGCCGGGAACGGCCTGCGTAACGGCGTGGAAATAAATATGTCGTACCGTGCCGAGAATACGGTGCAGATATGGGGCGGGTGGACCTCGCGCCCCTACAAGGGATTCCCGACCGGGCGGCGAATAACGCTCACCGAGCGGGACGTTATCACGCTCCGTGAATCGTTCCCCGAAATAGTGCACATTTCCGGTGCAGTGGGCGGCACCACGAATATCAGCTACAACCACAAAGAGATGAGCGCGTGGGTGTGCGGGGTCTCACCCGGTTATATGCCCATCAACAACCTGTGGGTAAACGACGGCGACGGCCGTTTTATAAACGACCTGGACGAAGCCAACCGGCGGAAAGTAATCGTACTGCATCCGATACATGTTGAGGGGCTGTTCGATCCGGGAGAAGACCCGATAGGCAAGTATGTCGAAATTAACAACGTATTTTACAAGGTAATAGGAATCTATCAGAGCAGTAACCGCTGGGACGACGACCCGGACGCATGGATACCCCTGTCGTACGCCCAGGAGATTTTCAACCGGGGATGGGGATACTGGCGTATACAGTTTACCGTCAACGGTATGGAGACCAGGGAGCAGATAGAGGATTTCAACGAACGGGTGCGCAGGCGGATGGCCGGGGCGCGGAGCTTCCACCCGGAGGATACCTCGGCTATGGGTATATGGAACTTCGCCTCCAGTATGCTGGAGGTGCGGAAGGTGTTCCTGATGATAAATATATTCATAGTAATAATTGGCCTCGCGTCGCTGATGGCGGGACTTGTGGGGGTAGGCAACATTATGCTTATCACGGTTAAGGAAAGGACGCGGGAAATAGGTATCCGCAAGTCGATCGGGGCCACGAGGTTCTCCATCCTGAGGATGGTGATTACCGAGGCCGTGATGATAACCACCGCCGCCGGATATTTCGGAATCGTGCTCGGGGTGGCGCTTACGGAGGTGGCCGGAAAGTATTTCGTGGACACGGGTGATAACGGGGTGGTGTTCGTGAACCCGAGTGTGGATATTCCCACGGTCCTTTACGCCACGTTATTCCTGATTGCCTGCGGGATAGTTTGCGGGGTGCTGCCCGCGCTGAAGGCCACCCGGGTAAGCCCGATAGAGGCTATGAGGGCGGATTGAAATGTTTGCCGGTGGCCTGAGAACGGTTGGCATGGGTAAAGCGGAACGAATAAATATGTTACGGTAATAATGAGAATCTGGGACAGGGACAGTATGCAGGAGATATGGGTTACCATATCGCGGAACAAGGTGCGGAGCATCCTTACCGGCTTCGGCGTGTTCTGGGGCCTGCTGATGCTGATAGTGCTCATGACCATCGGCAGCGGGTTCCGCAACGGCATAAACCAACTGGTGTCGGGAATCTCCATAAATACCTGCGAGTTCTGGACATATAAGACCTCCGAACCCTACAAGGGATACAAATCGGGACGCTGGTGGCGCATGGATAACCGGGACATAGAACTCATACGCCGCAAAGCCCCTTCGGTGGAGTATATCGTGCCGATGATATACATGCGGACGGACCGCAATATTGTCAACGGAACGAAATCCATGACCGCGCAGACCATCGGTACCACGGCCGACTATTTCCGCACCGTACGGCTGAACACAATGGCGGGCCGGGTGCTGCGCGAGACAGACGACAACAGCCGCCGCAAGGTGTGCGTAATCGGTTTCGAGGTGCGCGACATGATATTCGAACCGGGCGAAGACCCGGTAGGGCAATATATCAAGGTGAACGGCATATACTTCCAGGTCGTGGGTGTGGTGGGCCGTTATTCCGACTCGGGGATGAACGTCGACAACCGGGTTATCCTGCCCATCTACACGATGCAGGAGGTGTTCGGGCGCGGCAACACGTTCGGCAGCCTGACCTGTACCAGCAAGCCCGGTTACAGCCCCGGGCAGGTCGAAAAGGAAGTCACGGCAATCCTGAAAGAGGCGCACGACATCTCGCCCACCGACGAAATGGCCGTCAGGACGTGGAACGTGGAGGAGGAGTTCAAAAAGATAAACAACGTCTACCTCGGGGTGAGCATCCTGATGTGGATAGTGGGACTGGGTGCGCTGTTCTCCGGGGTAATAGGTATCAGCAACATTATGCTGGTTTCCATCCGGGAAAGGATGCGCGAGATAGGGGTGCGCAGGGCGCTCGGCGCCACACCGGGTAATATAATGGGGCAGATAATAAGCGAGAGCTTCGTGCTGACGGGCCTTGCCGGGCTGGCCGGTTTCGTGCTCGGGACGGGAATCGCAGCCGCCATGGAGTTCGCCATGGACGGCAGCTCCAACGACGGGGGAGGCCTGCCCTTTATGCCCGACTTCTCGCTGGGACAGGCGCTCGGGTGCCTTGCCATACTGATTGCCTCGGGCATTTTCGCCGGGATACTGCCGGCTTACCGGGCGTTGAAAATCAAGGCGATAGACGCCATCCGGGACGAGTAGCCCTGTGGCTTCGGACAATGAAAAAACGAAAACCTATATACAGTTATGAAAAAGTTTTTTAAGTATTTCTTCCTTACCATTTGCGCCGCGGTGGTGCTGGGCACGTTCGTGTGGCTGTGGAAAAAATCGCGGCCGACGGTGGAGAGTTACGAACTCCTTGCGGTGGAGAGGGGCGATATCGAGAATATGACGGTTACCACGGGCAAGATTTCCCCGAGGGACGAGGTGCTTATCAAACCCAACCAGATATCGGGTATCATATCCGAACTGCGCAAGGAGGCGGGCGATTACGTACGCGTGGGAGATGTTATAGCCGTGATACAGGTTATCCCGGAGATGGCGTCTCTCAATTCCGCGGAGTCGCGCGTAAAGATTGCCGAGATAGAGCTGGAAAGGGTAGAGGGGGAATATACCCGCCGCAAACAATTGTTCGAGAAGGGATTACTTTCGGGCGAGGATATGGAGAAGGCCAATGCCGACTGGTTGAAGGCCCTCGAGGAACTGGCCACGGCGCAGGATAACCTCGATATCGTCCGCGACGGTATCTCGCGCAAGGCATCGGCGGTGAGTAATACCCAGATACGCTCCACCATCGACGGTATGATACTGGACATACCGGTGAAGGTAGGTAACCAGGTCATACAGGCGAACACTTTCAACGAGGGGACCACTATCGCCACCATCGCCAATATGAGCGACATGATTTTCATAGAAGACATAGACGAAACGGAGGTGGGCAAAATCAAAGTCGGCACTCCGATTAAGATTACCATAGGGGCGCTTAACGAAATGAAGTTCGACGCCGAGCTGGAATTCATCTCTCCCATGTCCAAGGAGGAGAACGGTGCGGTGCTGTTCGAATTCAAGGCCGCCGCCCATATACCGGACTCGGTTACCGTCCGGGCCGGTTACAGCGCCAATGCGGAAATAATTCTCGAGAGTGCCCGCGACGCGCTGCTTGTTCCCGAGGGGGCCGTATCGTTCGAGAACGACTCCACCTTCGTCTACGTGGTTACCGACAGCCTGTCGGTGCCGCAGGTTTTCGAGCGGACGCCGGTAACGCTGGGCATCAGCAACGGTATCAAAGCCGTAATCACCTCCGGCCTCAGTGAGAGCGACAAGGTGAGGGGTAACCTTATTGTGAAAAAGAAATAACGGGACCGGCCATGAGGATATTGAAAGCAACCTGTACGTTAGCGCTCGCCATAGCCCTTCCGGGCGTATTTGCGGGTGCCCAGCAGCGGCCGTGGACCCTGCGCGAATGTATCGACTACGCAATCGAAAACAATATACAGGTCAAGCAGTACGAGGTGTCGGTCGAAGAGTCGGAAATCAACCTGCGTAACGCCCGTAGCTCCCGGCTGCCGAACCTCTCGGCCGGAATCGGGCAGAATTTCAGCTTCGGGCGCTTCCTTTACGAAGACGTGGACGAGGAAGTGAACAAATACATCAACAGCCAGACCTCGCAGTCGAGCCTGAGCGTCAGCACCCAGGTAACTCTTTACCAGGGCGGTGCCATAACCAATAACATAAAGGCCGGGCGGTTGGACCTCCGGGCCGAAATTGCCGGGCTGGAGAGCGTCAGGGAGAATATCGAATTGCAGGTTACCTCCTATTTCCTCGAGGTGCTCTACCGGAAGGAGCTGCTGAATGTCTACCTGCAGGAGCTGGAGCTGTCACGGCAGCAGCTCGAAAGGGCGGAGATACTGGTCGAGACCGGTATGTCGCCGCGGACCGAACTGCTCGAGACCCGGTCGCAGGTGGCCCGGAATACGGTTCGGGTAACCAACGCCGAAGGAGATGTGGAGACCGCCCTGCTCGACCTGCAGCAGGCCCTGAACCTTGCCGTAAGCGTGGATAGCCGGTTCGATATCGCCGAGCCCCGTACGGAGGACGTTCCGGTGGACTCCAACCTGCTGGCGGACCCCTACTCGGTCTACCAACAGGCCATAGCCATCAAACCCCATATCCGGGAACAGGAGTACCGGTTGGAGAGCAGCCTGTTCCGGGTACGCGCGGCGCGTGGCGGGCTATTCCCTTCGATTAGCCTCGGAGCCTCGTACGGGAACAGTTTCAGCTATATTTTCGGCGCCAACGGCAACGCGTCGTTCATCAACCAGATTAAGGAGCGCGGCAGCGAAAGCGTAGGTATCAACATAAGTATACCGATTTATAACCGCGGCACCACGCGAAACAATATACGTCTTGCACAGCTCAATGTCCGCAGCCGCGAACTTTACCTCGAAAATACGAAGCTGTCCATCTATAAGGATATCCAGCAGGCCCACCGGAGCCTTCTCAACGCCATCACCGAGCATGCCGCTACGGAAATTGCCGTGGAGGCTTCCGAGGAGTCGTACAGGCTTACCGAGGAGAGCTTTTCGCTGGGCAGGGCGACGGCTATCGAGCTTGCCGAGTCCCGTTCCAACCTTATAGGCAGCCTTTCCGACAGGGTAAGGGCTAGGTACGAGTATGTGTTCCGGTCGAAGATAATCGACTTTTATAAAGGGGTGCCGATTTCGCTTTGAGTCCGGCCTCGAGGACTCCGTTGGGATACTTGTCTGGCGTGGATTATGTGGTCGGTTTGTGGTGGTATTATGGTCCGTAATGAGGTTGGAATCGAAGTCCTGATTTAGTTATTGAAATTAAATGCGCTCCGAAGGAGTGCACCCGGCGCCTTTTCGAGCGCTTTGACTGTTTTTGATACTTTTTAACTTCGTTCTCCTCCTCCTGGCAGGGCAGAGGCTGCAAGCAGCCTCTGCTCCTGCTGCGATCGTCGGATGTATCAAGACAAAAAGTATCGTTTTAACTTTGTTTTCCTCCTCCTGGCAGGCATAGTCTGAAAGCAGCCTATGCTTCTGCTGTGAGCGTCTGGGGTGTCAGACAAAAAGTATCGTCTTTTTGTAGAGCATAGTCCGCAGACAGCCTCCGCTCAAGCTGCGAGCGTCGGATGTATCAAGAAAAAAAGTATCGTTACTAAAGACAGATTCTTCGCTGCGCTCAGAATGACGTTTTCCTATTCACCCGCGGTTCATCGGGATTAAACTATATGCACTCCATTGGAGTGCTCCGGCGCCTTTTCGAGCGCCTTGATTTTTTTGTGATACTTTTTGTATCAAGACAAAAAGTATCGTTTTAACTTTGTTTTCCTCCTCCTGGCAGGGCATAGTCTGCAAGCAGCCTCTGCTCCTGCTGCGAGCGTCGTACGTATCAAGAAAAAAAGTATCGTCTTTTTTGCAGGGCATAGTCTGCAAGCGGCCTTGCCTTAAGGCTTCCCACTACTTTACCTTTCCATCCCCATCGGGTCCCCGGGATGACATAAATTGTTGCTGTTTCGTTCGCAGCGTCCATTAACCTATTATCTTCCGGCTGGCTTAAACCGTGCCCATTTGTAGCTATTTTCTTACCGTGGGATAACCATTAGGTGTTATACAGTTTTGCTAAAGAGCGCTATTTTGGCGAACTTTACGCTTCATTATATCACAATGCGACTATCCGAGCTTAAACCCGGCCAATCGGCCGTTATCATAAAGGTCCTCGGCCACGGGGCGTTCCGTCGCCGGATTATGGAGATGGGCTTCGTTCACGGTAAAACCGTGTCGGTGCTGCTGGACGCACCCCTGCGGGACCCGGTGAAATACAAGGTAATGGACTACGAGGTTTCACTCCGCCTGAGCGAAGCATCGATGGTGGAGGTGATTACCGAAGAGGAGGCCCTCTCACTGTCGGGCGACCGAGATTCGGGCGGCGAGGTTGTCGAGCATGCCGTCCACGCGGCGGCCGTCTCGTCGAAGAACATTATCCATGTGGCGCTGGTGGGAAACCCCAACAGCGGCAAGACCTCGCTGTTCAACGCCGCTTCCGGCCGGCACGAACATGTGGGCAATTACGGCGGGGTCACGGTCGACGCCAAGAAGGGCGCCTTTACCCACAAGGGTTACAGGTTCGTGATATACGACCTGCCGGGCACCTACGCCCTGTCGGCCTATTCACCGGAGGAATTGTACGTACGCCGGCACCTTTACGACAATACGCCGGACGTGGTGGTAAACGTCGTGGCCGCTTCGAACCTCGAGCGCAACCTCTACCTTACCACCGAGCTGATAGACATGGACTGTACCGCGGTGATGGCGCTCAACATGTACGACGAGCTGGAGCAGAGCGGCGCCCGGCTGGATTACGACCATCTGGCCGATATGCTCGGAATGCCCATAGTACCTACCGTGTCGCGCTCGGGCAAGGGTATAGTGGAGTTGTTCGACCGGGTGATAGACGTTTATGAAAACCGCGACCCGCAGGTGCGCCATATACATATCACCCACAACCGGGAGATGGAAAAGGCCATCGAGGCTATGGAGCGTGCCCTGAAATCGGAAGGGAGCCTGTTGGAGCAGTTTTCCACCCGTTACGCGGCTATAAAACTGCTGGAAAAAGACCACGAGACCGAACGGACAATCTCCTCGCACCCGCTCTACGGCCAGTGGCTCGACGTGCGGGACAGGCTGGTCCGCGAGGTGGAAACCGGCTTGGGGGAGGACGTGGAGACGGCCGTGGCCAACGACAAATACGGATTCATATCCGGGGCGCTGAAAGAGACTTACACCCCCACGCTCAACGACGAGGTGAAGACCACAGGAATTATCGACGCTATAGTCACCCATAAGTTGTTCGGCTTCCCGATATTCCTGCTCATAATGTGGCTGATGTTCGAGTGTACGTTCTCGCTGGGGGCTTACCCGATGGAGTGGATAGAGTCCGGGGTGGCGGCGCTGGGCGACTGGATAGGGCGGGCGATGCCCGAGGGCATGTTCAAGGACCTGCTTGCGGACGGTATACTCGGCGGGGTAGGGGGAGTGATAGTGTTCCTGCCCAATATACTTATCCTTTACCTGTTCATTTCGTTTATGGAGGACTCGGGATACATGGCCCGGGCGGCGTTCATAATGGATAAGGTGATGCATAAGATGGGCCTGCACGGCAAGTCGTTCATCCCGCTTATTATGGGTTTCGGGTGCAATGTGCCGGCGATTATGGCCACGCGGACCATCGAGAGCCACAGCAGCCGGCTGATAACCATACTTGTCAACCCCTTCATATCTTGCAGCGCGAGGCTGCCGGTATATGTGCTGATAATCGGCACGTTCTTCCCGGCCCACGGTTCGGCCGTGATGCTTACGCTTTACCTGACTGGTATTCTTGTGGCGGTGTTGACCGCGAGGCTGTTCCGCCGGTTCGTATTCCGGGAGGATGAGACCCCGTTCGTAATGGAACTGCCGCCCTACCGAATGCCCACGGCTCGGAGCACTGTCCGCCATATGTGGGACAAGGCCGCCCAATACCTCCGCAAGATGGGCGGCATCATACTGGTGGCTTCCATAGTGGTGTGGTTCCTGAGTTACTTCCCGCGATACGACGGGGAACAGGCGGATATGCCGCTTGCGGCTTCCACCGCGGCGATGTCGGTCGGTGATGCAGCCGGATTACAACAGGGTATCGCTCCGGGACCGGACAGTATGCCGGAAACGGGTGCGACCGATTCAGCGCAAAGCGTGCCGGGTGCGGTTCTACCGGAAGGGCTTGCCGGGGAGAGAAGCGTGGAGCATACCGGCTTCGAAGCGGCAGATGGTGATGCACCGGTGGAGAGCGCGGCGGTTCGGGGAGTAGACGCCATCAAAGCTGTTGAGGGAGACGGTGCCGTCACGGCGGTTCATCCCCTTTACAAGTTAAGCGACGAGGAGGCTGCCCGGCTCGAAGGTTCGACGTTAGCGGGGGAAGCGCCCGGGGCGATTGAAATAATTTATTTCCCCGGCCCGGCTGAGGCGGACGGTGAAGAGATAGAAGAGTACATGCAACAGAAAAATTCCTATATAGGGCGGATGGGGCAGGCAATCGAGCCTGTAATGCGACCGCTGGGATTCGACTGGCGGCTGAGTGTCTCGCTTATATCGGGCGCGGCGGCGAAGGAGATAGTGGTGAGTACCCTCGGGGTGCTCTACGCCGACCACGGCGCCCCCGGGGCGTCGCTCTCCGAAAAGCTCCAGGCACCCGACCCGGTTACCGGTAAACGGGATATGAATCCGTTGGTAGCCTTCTCGTTCCTGGTTTTCGTACTTCTCTACTTCCCGTGCATAGCGGCGCTTGTGGCGATAGCGAAGGAGACCGGAAGCTGGAAGTGGGCCGGCTTCTCGTTCGTTTACAATACTCTGGCCGCGTGGATAGTGGCTTTCCTGGTGTATAATATCGGTTCGCTGTTTTTGTGAGCCTGCCGTCCAGCGGCGGGCAACAATCCGCGGACCCCGGGCGTTAGTATAATAAAGGAATTGACAATGTTACAGGAATATCTGGTAATACTCACGGGGATAGTGACCGCCGCATATATAGTGGTGAAGGCGGTGAAGGCTTTCCGGCAGGGTCGCCGGGGCAACGTGACCGGATGTACGGGCTGTACCGGGTGCCCGCCCGGGCCTTCGCGGGGCCGTGATAAGGAAAGCCGCCATCTCTCAGGTACATGTTCCCCGCACAGCGGTTGCCATTGAAATTCGGCCGCCGGGGAGATACGGGCGGTAAAACAAATAACGGGAAGGTAAGCCTTCCCGTTATTTGTTTTACTAAACTAAGCTTATCGTATCCCGGGGGCCGATATCCGGCTCGACGGTGATTCCAAAACCTGTTCGGTAAGGGAGTTTCTTCCGGGCGACAAGTCCGAAATAAACAATCGTTTTATGCTGTAACCTCCGGAGGAGGGGGTAAGGATTTAAGATCCATAATACGGCCCCTATTAACCGGCCTGTGTCTTACCGACCGGCTTCTTCGAGGGCCTGCTCGGCATCGCGCAGGTCGACGTAGCGCATAAATTCGAGCGCCTGCGGGCTGAGCCTGTTGTTGCGGTCGCGCCAGAGGTTTTGATTTATAAGCCGTTCGCGTGTCTCGTCCAGCTCGGCGGTTATGGGGAACTCGGGGTGCGGTACGGCCAATACCTCGTTCCGCCTTCGCGGCCGGATATCGCGCGTGTGTACGTCCTCCTTGCTCAACGGTCTGCGGTGAGCTTCCCATTTGAAACCGGGCAGGAACTGGTCGACATCGGGCGGTATCTTGTCTATCGGGTATATCCAGTATACCGGGTCCAGCCGGTATATTATTTCGTCTATCTGACTCTCTTCAATAAAGAAGGTTATATCGGCACACTCGCAGGTCATAAAGCCATCGATTTCCCCCGTCTTGTCGTCCTCCATGTAATAGTAGGTCTGCCCGTTGCCGAACACGTCGTGCCGGTAGATGTCGTTGTCGCGGAACCACGAGACCATAAATTTACCCTTTATCTGGTTGAACCGCTGCTCGTCCACCTGCGACGACATGAACGGGCTGCCGGTAAACTCGGCCTTGTAAAGCTGCTCATCCCGGGTGAAAATCACCATTATGTCCGAAACGACCTGGTTCTGGTCGGTCCACAACACCGGGTCGATATGGAGGTGGAGCGTGGAATCCTTCGAGAAGCCCACTATCGAGTCGCATACGGCCTGAAAGTCGTCACGGTAGATCCTCACGTTCCGGTAACCGTAGAATACCCGCTGGAGTGAATCTTGCGGTTCGGCCGGCTGCATGGCCACCAGCGAGCGTTCCTCCGCCTCCGATTCGGAAATCAGGGCCGCCACTATCCCGGCTGCGTCCGCCGACGGCAGGTTCACCGCGGTCGTGTCCACGGTTTGCGATGCCAGCGCATCGGCCACTGCGGCGGTGTAGTATTCCAGTTTAAGGGAATCCCCCCCTATTTCATCACGTACCTGCAGCCAAAAGCGGGCAGCGGACATCTCCGCGCCGGTCGAATCGCCGGCGAGAGCCTCGTAAAGCATTCCGGACAGTTCGGCGTAAGGGCTAATGTACGGTTCTATAATTTCCGGTTGTTCCGGCTCCGTACCCGCGTCCTCGACTATCCCGGCAAGGTCACCTTCGGTAATAACCGTGTCACCCTGTGCGGAGAGTTCGCCGTCCGCTGTCCCGCCCTGATGGGTTAGCGGTGTTACCGATACACCTTCCGAAAATTCAGCCCCCGTAAGCCCTTCGGTGCCTGCATGTCCGGTATACGAACTTGTCTCCCCGTCGGCAGGCCGGGCGCCGGAAAGGTCTTCGGCGTTGTCCCCGTCGGATTCTGCCGGCTCGCCGTCAAAACCCGAACGCACCGGTTCCATATCTACGTTGCCGGCCTCCCTGGCACGGCGCTCCTGCCGCGATTGCCGCTCGGGCTGGTTCCTGTCCCTCCGGCGGCTACGCCTGCTCTCCTTTTCGTATTCCAGTTCTTCGGCGGTTTCTATCAGTTCACCACCCTCTATGTCGCCCGATTCGGTCAGGCTGTCCAGGTCGCCGCCATCGAACGGCTCTCCCGGCTCGTCGGGTGGTACTATAAGTTCATATCTGGTTCCAACCCCGTCCGGGTTTTCGACCAGCCCGGGCACTTCCCCTTCCAATGGTTCTTCGCCTGATCCGGTAGCGGTTTCATCTGTCACGGGTTCCTCTGCCGGGCCGGTCTCCGCGCCGGGGCCGGAGATAAGTTCCTCCAGCGGGCTTTCGCCCTCCGGAAGCCGTGATTCCTCCTCCCGGAAGAAGTCGACCTCGTAGTCGTACGTGTAGAAAAACATCGAGTCCGACCGCATGTAAAGCGTGTCGGCGGGAGATTCGGGGTCGAAACTTACCAGCGACGGTTCGAGCGTGAGCATTCCCTGCTCGGTCTCGCCCCAATACTCGCCGTAGTCGCCGAAAGCCATGGCGTTATTCTCCTCGTCGATTATCTGGATATCGCGGCGGAGTTCCGTGTAATCGTCCAGCGAGTTGTGTATAAGCGTGTCGGCCCATATCTCCTGGTTGTCGGTAAGGATATAGGAGTTGCTCGTAAATTCGTAATCGGCGCTCGCATTGCGGTAGATGCCGCGGTCGGCGAGCAGTATTTCACCTTTCTCGTTCCAGATTTGGGTAGGGGTGAAGAATTCGGCCACCTCGGTGTCGAGGTTGTAGCGGACCGAGTCGGATACCAGCTTGTAATCGGGGTTCGTAAGTTCCACGGCGCCCGCGCCGGTAAACTCGCGGGTGTCGGTATTGTAGTACCCCCGCTCGGACTCCATGTGGTTGTCGTTCTGCGTCAGGACCCCGCCGCCGGCGTATCGCCCTATGTTGGTGAGGGTGTTGAAAATAAAACGGTATGTATATAGAACGGCGTCTTCGTCCACCATCTTCACAATGGGGGCGTAGACCCTCGCGGTGTTCGTCTCCCCGTTGTATTCAGCCCGGTCGCCGTATACGTAAGTGGTGCCGTTGTTTATTATAACCCGCTTGAAGCAGTCCATTCTTTTCTCGCTGTAACGCACCGCGCTGTCGCACGTAATTACCGAACCGTTGTGGTAGAACACAACGTTGCCCAACAGGTTGAGGGCTGTGGAATCCTCGGTGATGTTGATAGGCCGCATGATATCGGCCTCGAAATCGACAACTTTCATATTGCCGCCGGACTCCTCCCCGTCCGGGCCGAAAGTCCCGGCGGTGGATTCCTCCATATCCACATCTATGAAGTCCTCGTAATCGTCCTCCACGGGACCTTCGGGTCGGGGACCCGCGGCCGCGCTGTCCGCCGGTGCGGCGGGCAGGCTGTCGGCAGGTACGGCAACCGGGATTTCTCCGGGCATGTCGGCCGGATCGTCGCCCGTCGATTCGTCCTCGAATGGTATTTCGTCGTCAGGTACGGACCCGGGAAGTTCGCCTGCGGAAAGAGGGTCTTTCGGAAGGTCGCCGGCCTCTTCCGGTCCGTTTTCCTCGGCCGGCACTGCGCCGGCTTCCGGCTCGTCGTCCCACGGGATGGCATCGCCCGCGTCATCTCTTTCCTCGTCACCGTACGGGTCGGGTTCGTTCTCACCGGTGTTCCCGGCGCCGGCCGTACTGTCGATGGGGTCGTCTTCCGGGGTCGGTCCCGCAACTTCCCCTTCAGAACCTGCGGCCGGGCCGAAATCGCCGGCCGGAACCAGACCGCCCTCATACTCTTCGGACAACGGCGCGGCGTCACCGCCCGCGGCAACAGCCGCCTGCTCGGTAGGGGCCTTCGGCCCTTTACGGCCCGCGCCCTTACGGGAAACGTTACACGATGAAAATAGAATGGCCGTTATTGCCGAAAGCAATAACAGCCTTGTGATTATGGACGACACCCTCGGCACTGGTCAGCAGATACTTACTTCAGCCACTCGGGGTTTTCGAACTCCTCGGCTATACGGAAATCGGGGTCGATGCGAATGAACATGCTGCTGATTTTGCGGTTCAGCCATTGGAGGTATTCGCGCCTCATCTTGTCCATGAGGGCCATCTGTTCCAGCTCGAGGTAATCCTCGTTGAGGTTGGCCGAGTGGGACGGTATTATCTCGATGAGTTTCACTACCTTACTGAGTTTGTTACCCATCAGGTCCTCCGACTGGAAAGCGTTCGATATTTCTCCCGGCTGAAGGTTTTCCAGCGCTCGGAAATCGTCCACCGGAAGGTTTTCCTTGTAATGCTTTGTGGTGGCGTACGAGGCGTCCATCACGAAGCTGCGTTCCAGAAGTTCGAGGTTGCTGACCAGCCCGCTGTTGAATTTGGAATATTTGTCGTCCGAATATAAAAGGGCTGCCTGTTCGAAACTGATTGAATCGGCCCTTATCTGCGTTGCGAGGCTGTCCAGGAATTTGCTCGTCTGGTTCATCTCGTCGATGGTGAACTGCGGGCGGATAAGGATATGCCGCGCCCGGTAGTTCGGCCCGTTCTTGTCTATAAGCTGTATGATATGGAAACCGTAGATGGTTTCCACGATTTCGGAAATCTGCCCGGGCCGCAGTTTTTCGAGCGCCTTACCGAACGGCTGTTCGAACTGCTCGACCGGCATCGGGTCCAGTTCGCCGCCCATCGCCGCCGAACCGTCCTCGGAGTACATTCGGGCAAGTACGTCGAATCGTGTCCCCTCGATAATCCTCTCGCGAAGGCTTAGCAGCTGCTCGCGGGCGCGCAACTTGGCCTCCCGCGACGATTCGGGGAACCGCGTTATCTGCGAATAGACATACTGTATCGGAATGATGGGAAGGCTGTCCTTCGGGATGCCCCTCACGAACCTTTCCACCTCTCCCGGGGTGATACTCACCTTTCTGTTTATCTCGTCACGCATTCCTCGGGCGTACTCCTGCTCCTCCAGCCTGTTGGTGATAATCCGTTTTATTTCGTAAATCGGGCTGTGGAAGTGCTCTTCCAGCGCGGCTACGGAGCCTATCTGGGCCACCATGTTGCCAACGCGCTCCTCGGCTTCGCCCACGGCTGCCACACGGTTTATCTCGATGGAGTCTATCAGGGCCTGGTTGTAGAGAAGTTTCTGCTCCAGCAGGATTTCGAGCGCTTCGATACGCGGGTTACGGTCCGATGTGTAACCCATCTGGCGGCGCTCCATGGTGATCTGTTCCACCACCTCCTCGATATCCGAGTAGAGTATTATGGAGTTACCGACTACCGCAACGACCTTGTCTACCGTAAAATAGTCCGGTGAATTGGAACGCAGCGCCGTGGCGGCCAGCATTAAAAGGGAAACGGCGGTGAGGCTCGCTTTCTTAATCATATGTCTGAGTTATATGTAATTACAAGTTTATTTCAACTTCCCGGTTTTCCAGCGCGGCGCGGTAGATACTGTCCTCGGCGTTGCGTATTACCTCCTGCCTGCGCTGGGTGAACAGAACCCGTTGTATCAGCTCGCTTACCCTTTCGAGCGGGGTCGGGTCGCCCGCCTGGAGCCTGTCGGAGACGAAGACGTACCACGTGTCCGTTCCGTCGCGTACCTCCTCCACGTCGCGCGAGGAGAATATACGCATAGCCGCCTCCTCGGTGGAGGTGGGCAACACGGCCATGAAATGGCTCAGGTCCGTCCACGAATCGAACTCGTGCAGCTCGAAATCGTTCTTGAGGCTGGTGTCGATAAAATCCTGGTATTTTTCGCCTCCGCCTTTCATCAGCTCCCGCAGTTCCTTTTTCTGCCGGTAGCTGTCCGGTACCTTCACTGCGGCGCCTTTTACGATAGGGCGGTCCAGCAGGAACTCCCCGCGGTGAACGGTGTAGTACTCTTCTATCGTACGGTCGTCGTAGAGCGAGTCGAGCTTCGTGTCGACATAGAATTGTTCCAGCCTGTGGATCAGCAGCGAGTTGCGGTACTCCTCCACCATCTTTTCGATATCCTCCGTGGTGCCGCTGAACACTTTTTCGGCCTCCCTTACCTTGAGCTGCTTTTTAACCCACATATCCACATAGGATTCCACCAGCGCGAGCGAGTCCTCCCCGGCCATCGGAGAGGTGAAAAGGTGGGCCAGCTCCGATTCGTATAACCTTTTACCCCCTGCCGCGGCGACCTCCCTTTCCTGGTCCCCCGTCGCGGTACGTTTACACGAAACCGTTGCGAGACACGCCAGCAGGGCCGATATGTATAGGCAGGTTCTTCTCATAAAACAATGCAAAGGTAAACTTTTATTTTGTTAGAACGAACAGGCCCCGTTTTTATTACATGGCGCGTGATTTTCCGTCCGTTATCCGGCCCGGACCTCGCCGGCCGGCCCCGTACGGAGGGCTTTTGCGAGCCTCCATCCGGCCACCACGAAAATTATGCAGCACAGGGCGTAAACGGTCCAGTACCACGAGTCGTTGCCGAATGCGTCCCTTGTGAGCGACAGGCTGTTGCCGAAAAGTTGCAGGAAGGTGAAAGCTATGGCGTTGTTGATGGCGTGGATAAGAATGGCCGGGGTGAGCGACCCGGACCTTATATAAATATAGCCGAGGATTATGCCTATAAAAAACGCGTTTATGGCTTGTTGGGGAATTATATGGACGACCCCGAACACGGCCGCTGCGAGTACCACCCCGCGTACACGGCCGTAACCGCCCGTAAGTTCCTGTTGTATAAGGCCGCGGAAAAGCATCTCTTCGAGTATGGGCGCCGCCACGATGGTTGTCAGCATGGCCCAACCGCCGGAGCCTACCGCATCCTGCAAACGGTCGAGGTATTCGGCCGGGAAGAGGTCGAGCAGCGGTTCCAGCACCATGGAAGTTACCATCACCATCACCAGACCCGAGAGGATGAGCGTCGGGTTGGTTCCCCTGAGCGAGAACGAGAACGGCCGCACGACCGTTCCCTTTCGGGTGGTAAGCCACCATGCGAAGACAATCGTAATCCCGAACGATACCACGTAGGAGAGGAATCCGGCCAGCCCGGGGTCGCCTTCCCCACCGTTGCGGACAACGACATCCACAACCTGCCCGATGAACATAGAGGCTATCAACACCCCGATAATCGCGAGGATATTGGCCCAGACAGGAAGGATTTCCCGCGGGGGCGGTGCGGGCGGCGGGACATCGCCGGGATGGTAATCGGGATTATCGCCGGGATTGCCGCTGCCGGGTAACCGGCCCGAGCCGGTCGGAGTCGGCTTTTCGCTTGTATAGGTCGAAGATACGGTGGTGTCCCACCTCGGTGCCGCACCGCCGTTGTTTTCCTCGTCGGCCGCGCCGTTAGAACCACCCGCGCTCCATGCGCCGTTCGCGCAGCCCGGGATATCCGAGTCGCCTGCGCACGATGGTAGGTCCGTACTATATGTATCGCCGGCAGGTTCCCGATGATCCGGACCGTTTACGCTGCCCGTGACAACTGTGCAGTTCTTATACCCACTGCCACCCGTGCCTCTTGTGTTTCCATAGCCGGCCGGAACAGCCGCGTTGCCTGCTACGAAATATACACCCACTCCTTTACCGCGTTTCCTCATTGCTTTGCTGCCCGGGCCGCCCGCTGTGCCCGCAGGATTTACTACGCCCGCTGTTTCTCTGTTCACCGGACCGCCCGCATCTCCCGCGCTGCATGGTATATAAAGACCGGCCGGCCCTTGCGGAACAACGAGCGTATTTCTGTATTCAACTTTCCTTTCCATCGAGTTTTACCGTTACGTTACCCGGGAGCAAATTTTAAGCCCCGATTACGGGGTAAGGACCGTGGCCGCGGGGGTCGGGTGCTACCGCCCGTGCGAAGACAGGGTCGACCGTCCCGGTCGCTCCACCGGTGTTATTCGGAATGTTATTCACAATCCCACGGTGGAATCCCCGTAGCTGTCGATGCTAACCGACAGGAAATGTACCCTCGGCCAGAAGTTCCCTTCCAGGCGTGGTTCAGTCCCCTAAAGTGGCGACCATAACGGCTTTGATGGTATGCATCCTGTTCTCGGCCTGGTCGAAAACAACCGATGCGGGCGATTCGAACACCTCCTCGGTAACTTCCATTTCGCAGATGCCGAACTTGGCGAGGATATCGCCGGCCACCTTTGTCTTGTCATTATGGAACGCGGGCAGGCAGTGCAGGAACTTGACGTCCGGGTTGCCCGTGGCCGCCAGCATCTCCGTGTTCACCTGATAGGGCCTGAGAAGGGCGATACGGTCCTGCCAAACCTCGTCCGGCTCGCCCATGGACACCCACACGTCGGTGTAGATAAAGTCGGCACCCCGGACTCCTTCGGCTACATTTTCGGTAACCTCTATTTTCGAGCCGGTCGCGGCTCCTATCTCGCGGCACTTTGCCGTAAGGCTCCGCGACGGGGCGCACTCAGGCGGGCAGACCGCCGTGTAGTCGATACCCAGTTTTGCGCAGCCGGCCATAAGGGAATTGGCCACGTTGTTCTTCGCGTCGCCGCAGAAGCAGAGCTTCATCTGCGACAGCGGTTTGGCGCAATGCTCGCGCATGGTCAGTATATCGGCGAGCACCTGAGTGGGGTGCGATTCGTTGGTCAGCCCGTTCCATACCGGCACGCCGGAGTGCCCGGCGAGGGTCTCTACTATCGACTGGGCGTAACCGCGGTATTCGATGCCGTCGTACATCCGGCCCAGGACGCGGGCCGTGTCCTCTATGCTCTCCTTCTTGCCTATCTGTGACCCGGTGGGGCCGAGGTAGGTAACGCACGCACCCTGGTCGAAGGCGGCCACCTCGAACGAGCAGCGTGTGCGCGTGGAATCCTTTTCGAAAATCAGCACCACGTTGCGACCGCACATCCGCCTGGTCTCGCGGCGTTCTTTCTTCTCCGCTTTGAGCGTTGCCGCAAGGTCGATAAGGTGGGTCAGTTCTTCGGGGGTGAAATCGAGGATTTTGAGGAAACTCCTCCCTTTGAGGTCGGCCATAACTGTATTTTTTAAGTAATTATCGATTCTTTAACATGACACGGACGGGCTGCCGCAGGACGCCGCACCCTTCCGGCTTCAAATATAACTATTTTTGGCCCGGGTGGGCAGGCGTTTAAAAGAGATTGGAGATTTTTGATTAGTTTTGTGGGTTAATCGCCCGTTAGAACCGAACAGACCATGGGAAAAATCGTAGCACTTGCTAACCAGAAAGGCGGAGTGGGGAAGACCACCACGGCCATCAACCTTGCCGCAAGCCTTGCCGTGCTCGGCAAAAAGACGCTCCTCGTGGATGCCGACCCGCAGGCTAACGCCACTTCCGGGCTGGGGTTCGACAACTCGGGCGACAACATCTACGACGTGATTAACGGCGACAGTCAAGCCGCGGATGTAATACTCCGGAGCGACGATATAAAAAACCTCTGGCTTATGCCCTCGAGTATTAACCTGGTGGGGGCCGAGACGGAGCTTTCGAACACCGAGAACGGCCACTTCGTACTGAAAGGAATGCTGGACGGGGTGAAAGACGCGTACGACTACATACTTATAGACTGCTCCCCGTCGCTGGGGTTCGTTACGGTGAATGCGCTCGTGGCGGCCGACAGCGTGCTTATTCCGGTGCAGTGCGAATATTTCGCCCTCGAGGGGTTGGGCAAGCTGCTGAACACCATTAAGATGGTTAAGGAGGAGCTGAACCCCGCGCTGGAAATAGAGGGATTCGTCATGACCATGTACTCGCGCACGAGGCTTGCCAATCAGGTGACGGTGGAGGTCCGGGAGCATTTCGGCCCGCTGGCATTCGAGACCATCGTCCAGCGCAACATACGGCTCAGCGAGGCTCCGAGTTACGGCAAACCCGCCCTGCTGTACGACGCCGCGTCCACCGGAAGCGTCAACTATCTCAACCTTGCCAAAGAATTCATCAAACGTAACCGCAAGTCTGCCAGGAAGTAACGGCCGGAGTACCGTCCAGGCCGGTACAACGGGTTGCCGGCGGGATATAATAATAAAGCCAACACCGAGTTAAAAGGATATATGAACGCAAAGAATAAAGGACTGGGCCGCGGCCTGGGGGCTATTTTCGAAATAGAGAGCCGTAACGCGCCCGCCGCCGCGGGCAAGAGCCTGACGCGCGAGGTGGCTATCGGCGAGATAAAACCCAATCCCAAACAGCCCCGTACCCATTTCGACGAGGCAGCCCTCGGGGAGCTGGCCGACTCTATTCGCGCGCTCGGGGTCATCCAGCCGGTGACGGTAAAAAAGGAGGACGACGGTACTTTCACCATCATAAGCGGCGAGCGTCGCTGGCGTGCCGCCCGGCTTGCCGGGCTGGAGACGGTTCCGGCGTATATCCGCGAGGTGGACGACCAGACCTTACACGAGATGGCCCTCGTGGAGAATATACAGCGCGAGGACCTCAACCCGATGGAGGTGGCCCTCAGCCTGCAACGGCTCGTGGACGAGTGCGACCTGACGCAGGAGTCGCTTTCGGAAAGGGTGGGCAAGAAACGCTCGACCATCGCCAATTACATGCGCCTGTTGCGGTTGCCGGTGGAGGTGCAGTCGGCCCTGCGTGAGGAATATATCACGATGGGCCATGCCAAGGCCATCGCCGGCGCTCCGGAGGAGCGGCAGGTGGCGGTGCTGAAAAAGACGCTGAAAAAAGGCCTGTCGGTGCGGCAGGTCGAGGAGTACGTGCGCCGTCTGTCCGAGCAGGGGACGAAAGCCGGTCAGGAGGAGGAAGAATATCCCGAGGTATACGGCAGGTTGGTTGAACACCTCGAGAAGTACTTTACACAGGACATCTCCATAAAGAAGAACCGCAAGGGCGGAGGGCGTATAGTTATCGGCTTCAACGACGACGAGGATATACGCACGTTTATAGAGAGGTTCGCCGGCCGGTAATGCGCCGCAGGATTATACCTGCCGCTAACGCGCCGCAGGCTTAAGCCGGCCGGAAGTACTACATATTATTTTCGTGGCTAACCCCCGGGATGTTAAGTAGTACATAATAGCCTTTGCAGGCTTGGGGAGTAATTGCCTGTGTGGTTTTGAAAGTGAGAGACCGACTTTGCCCCGGGGCAGGCGGTATAAACGAATAGTAAAGTAATACATAATTCCGGCCCGGCTTGCCGGGAAATCGCCCGGCCGATACCGGGTCAGCCCGCGCCGGGAAGGCGGGGCGCCGTTCAGAAGATACGGATGCGGAGAACCGTAAAGATAAATATATACGTTTGGTGCGTGCTGGCTTTGCTGTCGGCAGCGTCCGGGGACGCATTTGCCTGCGACCCGGTTACCCGGGACGGATACGCCCAGGTGCCGCCGGCAGGACAGAACCAGAGCCAGCGGAGGGCCTTCAGGGTGGAGGGCGGTGTCGCACGGGCCGCCGAAGCGCGCCGCGCAGCCGGAACAGAGGCCTACACTCCCGCCGATTCGCTCGCCGCGGACTCTCTCGGCCTTACCCTGTTGGGTCTCGACTCGCTCAGGCAGTCGCAGCGGCGGCCCATAATCGAACTGGCCCGCACCGTGGGCGACAGTCTCGCCGCCGATTCCCTCGAAATGACCGTAATGGAACTCTGGTCGATAATCGGCGATTACCGGACCGATTCGGTCCGCTTCCGCGATATCGCCCGGACGAGGTATTACGCCGACTCCCTCCAACTCACATACGAGGAAGCGGAACTGTACCGGCAGACGGTGGAAACCGATTCCCTTATAGCCATAGGCGCGCTCGCGCCGCCCGACACCACGGCGGGCTGGAGCAGGCGCCAACTCAGGCGGCTGGAAAAGGAGCTGCGGTGGAACGACCCGGAATTCGTGCCCCATAACCGCTTCTTCAAAGACTCCATTCCCATTTCGAGGCTCACGGCCATATCGTTCGTGGTGCCCGGTTACTCGCAGCTCTACAACAGCCAGTACTGGAAAATACCCGTACTGTACGGCACGGTGGGCACCTCCGCCGCGTTCTGGGCGACACAGCAGAAGCAGTACAAAAACTATAAACGGCAGTACGACGATTATATCCTCAATAACGGGGCGGCGCGGACGGACGAGCTGGACGCCATCCAGAGCCGGATGATCAAGAAGAACACAACCCGCCAGCTGCTAATGTTCGCCACCATCGGTTCGTATATCTACTTTATCGGAGACGGGGCGGTGAATTATCCCGGGGCCACCACGGCCGTCAAAAAGGCCACCACCCTCTCGATGATATTCCCCGGAGCAGGGCAGGTTTACAACCGCAGCTACTGGAAGATGCCTTTCGTGCTGGGGGGCTTCGCCACGATGGCCATGACCATCGACTGGAACAACCGCGGTTACCAGCGGTTCAAACTGGCCTCCGATATGGCCGCCGCTTCGGAAAGGAACGGTACGGACCGTATCGACGAATTCCCGAGCTACTCGGCCGACTTTCTGCGAAGGATAAAGAAAAGTTACCGCCGCAACCGCGACCTGTGTATAATCCTTACGGGCGCCGTGTACCTTCTCAATGTCATAGACGCCCATGTGGACGCACACATGAAGGATTACGATATCAGCGACGACCTGTCGTTCAACTTCTCACCGGTGTTGATGAACACCAATTCGATGACCTCGAAAGCCGGCCGGAATACTTTCGGGATGCAGTTTTCGGTAACATTTTAATTCCCATGAAACATTTTATCCTCCTACTTTGCTTCTATTTTATTATCTCCGCTCCGGCGGATAACCTCACCGCGGGTCCCGCACCCGTACGGAGTGCGGTAAATGCCGCCGGGGAATCGGCTTCGCAGGCCGGGTCCGCCGACCGGAAACTGTCGCGCAGGCAGAGGAAGAAACTCGATGCCTCCGAAGCGGACACGGTGTCCGATATTTTATCGGAACTCGAGGAACCGGACGAGGTCTATGCGGTGGAAGAGGAGCAAGAGGCCATTGCCGGTTACTGGGAACTTCCCGAACCCGGGGCGTATTACGACGTGAACGCCGCCTCGCTGGCCGGGCTGGAAGTTTGGGACGACGCCCTGCCGCTGAATATCGCGGATTCCCCGGAAAGGCTGGATTCGCTCGTCTCGTCGTGGTACCACGAGAGTGTTTCGGCGAACTACGAGGAATATTTCAAGCAGTTTATCGACCTCGATTCCACGGCCACGGTGGCGGGGGAACTCCCCGATACGGTATACCGCGACCGGTTGAGGAACCTGGTCTCGCCCATCTACCTCGGGTACAACGATATAGTCAAACGCTACGTAGTGGCCTACACCCAGACGAGAAAGGGTACGATGGCCCGCATGATCGGTCTTTCGATGCTCTACTTCCCGATGATAGAGCAGGAACTGGCCGCCGCCGGTGTGCCGCTCGAGCTGAGGATGCTGCCGGTGATAGAGTCGGCCCTCAATCCCGTGGCGGTTTCACGGGCCGGGGCGACCGGACTGTGGCAGTTTATGTACGCCCCACGGGTAAGCATTACGGACTGGAGATAACCTCCTATATAGACCAGCGCCGTGATCCGGTGGCTTCGACCCGCGCGGCATGCCGTTACCTCAGCGACCTTTACGGAATGTACAACGACTGGACGTTGGCGCTGGCCGCCTACAACTGCGGCCCGGGGAACGTCAACAAAGCCATTAAAAGGGCCGGCGGCAACGCCCGCACTTTTTGGGATATTTACGATTACCTGCCCCGCGAAACCCGCGGATACGTTCCCGCTTTTATCGGGGCCACATACGCTTTCCATTACCACCTCCAGCACGGAATAGAGCCGGTTTACCAACCTTTGCCGCTTGCACGGGATACGATAAAAATCGACCGGCTGATGCATCTCGAGCAGGTTTCATCCACGCTGGGACTCGACATCGAGACACTTCGCGCGCTCAACCCGCAATATAAAATGGATATAATTCCGGCCGTGGGCAAGACCTATGAATTGCACCTGCCGCAGTCGGAAATAGCGCGTTACATAGAACTGGAACCCGAAATTCAAGCACGGGATACAGTGTACCTCGCGCAGTACGTCCGGAAGGACCCGGTGACCAACCAGCAGCAGTTCGAGATAAACGCCACCGAGTACCGCGTGAAGAGCGGCGACACGCTGGGAGCCATAGCCCGCCGTTACGGGGTGACGGTCGCACAGTTGCAGCGATGGAACAATATCACCGACCCGAGCCGGCTCAGGATAGGGCAACGCATAGAGATTCATAAATAACCGGACGGAACGGCTTCCCGGCCCGGGAAATCACAATGGCCGGTCGGCGATAATGCGATTGTTTATTGCGGTGTTGGGACACAATCGCCCTTGTGTTAGGAATGTATCTTTTTTATGACCTCCCGATGTGAAGGGTAAAACCGGTTCGAAGTCGCCGTGGCCTGGCGGGCTGAGGTTTTACGGAAGTCGTCGTCGACTGCTGCGGGAGCCGGAGTTACATTTGTAAGATTAATTAGACCTGATTCACGATGATAAACGGTAACGAACAGACCATAGCCGCCGTGGCGACCGGCCAGGGCGGGGCGATAGCCGTTATCCGGGTAAGCGGCCCGGATGCCCTGCGGGTGTGCGACGCCGTGTTCAGGGCGGCGTCGGGTAAACCTTTGGGGGATGCGAAAGGCTATACGGTTCATTTCGGCAGAATAGTGGACGGGGAGGAAACGGTGGACGAGGTGCTGGTGACGGTTTTCCGCTCCCCGCGGTCGTACACGGGCCAGGATATGGCCGAGATTTCGTGCCACGGTTCGGAATATATAAAGGGCCGTATAATGTCGCTGCTGACGGGAGCCGGGGCCAGAGTGGCCGGTGCCGGCGAGTTTACCATGAGGGCGTTCATGGCCGGGAAGATGGACCTGTCGCAGGCGGAGGCAGTTGCCGATATCATAGCCTCGGAGGACCGGGCGTCGCACACCCTTGCGATGAACCAGATGAAAGGCGGCTATTCGGCCGGGTTAAGGACGTTACGGAGCGGACTTGTGGAGCTGGCGTCGCTGCTCGAGCTGGAACTCGATTTCTCGGAGGAAGATGTGGAGTTCGCCGACCGGAGCCGGCTCGTTTCGCAAATCGATACCATATCGGCCGAGATAGGGCGGCTTAAAGAGTCGTTCCTGCTCAATAATTCCATAAAGGACGGCATACCGGTGACTATTGCAGGCGAACCCAACACTGGCAAATCGACCCTGTTGAATGCCCTGCTGCGCGAGGACCGGGCGATGGTTTCCGATATCGCGGGGACTACGCGCGACGTTATAGAAGAAAGGCTCGTGATAGACGGGGTAAAGTTCCGTTTTACCGACACGGCGGGCCTGCGCCAGACCGACGACAGGCTCGAAGGGATGGGAATCGAGCGCGCCCGCAATTTCATAGCGCGGTCGCGCATTTTGCTATACGTACTATCGCCCGACGGTGAAGGAAACTATCCGGTGGAGGCTGCGGCCGAAGGGCTTGCCGGCTTATGTCTCGGAGGGGATACCACGGTTTTCCTCGTATTAAACAAGTCCGACAAACTGGACGGTCTTTCGCCGGACCCGGATGAGGTGTCGGACCGGGTAAATCGGGCGGCCGAAGCCGTAACGGTGGATAAGGTGCTGCTACTGTCCGCAAAGCAAGGAACGGGAATAGACGGACTGGTGGAGGCCATTTCGGGGACGGTCGACCGGGACAGGATTTTTGCCGGTGCGACGGTGGTGACCAACGCCCGCCATTACGAGGCGCTGCTCCGGAGCGGGCAGGCATTGGAACGTGTGCGCTATGGCCTGGAGACTGACGTACCTTCCGACCTTCTGGCCGGCGATATCCGCGACGCTCTCCACCACCTGGGAACCATCACCGGCGAGATCACCAACGACGAAATACTCGGGTCGATTTTTTCTAATTTCTGTATCGGCAAATAGTTGTAAGAGAATTTCCTTACACCAATGGTTTACTATCTTTTTCTCCGAATCGATTAAAGCCTCCTGTCAAAGGTCTGTTATTTTGATTTTCAACGATGAAATATTTAATAATCATTTTCCTCTCCTTAGGAGTTAATTTAAATCAACTTTACGCTACGGAAATGTCCTGGCAAGAAGTAGTAGATGAAATCAATTCACGCTGTCTTTACAGAGTAACAAGAACACACATCCCGTCAACGGAAAGATTTGAATGGACATTCGTGGAGAAGGACAATAGACACCTTACGGCAAATGAAGAAACGACTTCTTTGTTTTTAGATGAAATGGGGCATATAAACAAATACATATATGTGTCTTATAGCGAAGATGCTACATATAGGGTTATAAGTTATTATTGCAATGATGGAAATCTGGTAAGAATGATTGCCAGTTGCAGTACGACTTATTCAGAAATATATAATAAAGAGGAATTCTCACAATATTTCGATATACATAGGATTGCTCCGGACTCCTTGATTTGTATCCAAACTTGTTATTCCGGTAGTAATAAATTAACTGCAATAAATGAAACGTTTTTCAACTTCCTACCTGATTTCCTCGGAGATATTCCCTTTGCCTTTTTGAAAGATACGGAATCGTTAAAACAACATCTTAACTTCAGAGACTGCACAAACACAAAAGAGAATGCTATAAAATATATATTCAGCGATGATTACGAAAAGGAAGTTTCTGTGATCAATAGCACAGCCTCTTTGATAAAAAACATTTCCGAAGAACCCGAAGTTATTACTGACATTATCGTGGGTGAAACCGTTCTGGTATTGAAAAGTAATTTGGAAGTCGAGAATAAGTGGGTTGAGGTCCGATATGGTGTAAACACGACAGGATACATAGAAAAATCGAAACTTGAGCCCGTTGCAAGAGAATTATGCCGATAATGTGCTTGCATTCATACGAAAAAAAAATGGTTATGAGATATCTATGTATCGGAAAGTAAGGTTTAGGAAGATTCTTAAGGGGTCTTATGTGTTAGACTTCACTTTCTGGGTGAGTTTGCTCCCGCGAGATTTTAATTATACAGACATGATAGGTTATTATTGAAATGCCTGACTTATGAAAACTTTTTTGTTTGCCCATAATCCCCAAAACTGGCACTGGAAAAATCTGAACAGGGCTATTGCGGATATTGAAGAGACCGGGTCTCATTTTGAAAAATGGAGCGTTAGAAGTTACAGACAGGTATCTGTAGGGGATAGGGCGTTTCTAATGAGACTGGGGAAAAATACGATTAATAAAGGGATAATAGGGTCGGGCTATATCCACACCGGGCCTTTCCTTTCAGAACATTGGAGTGAAAACGGAAAAATGGTTCAGAGGGTGATTATTGAATTCGACACCCTTTCGAAAGACCCGATAGTCTCGCTCGACGAACTCAAATCATTGCCCTATTACAATTGGACACCCCAGTCATCCGGGCAGATTATACATGAAAACATAGCGACCGCATTGGAAGAAATGTGGTTGGAAAAAACTACCCGACAAATCGAACGTATCATCACTCACCCTGCACTGAAGGAGGGCGCGGTCAATACAATATTATCTAAACGGTACGAACGAAATCCCCTGGCACGAAGTTTATGCCTCAGGGCAAATGGATACTCGTGTAAAATATGTGGATTCAATTTTAAGGAGACGTACGGGGAACTCGGTGAGAACTACATACATGTACACCATATTGTGCCGATGTCTGCTATCGGACAAGAGTATAGGGTTTCCCCCGAAACGGACCTTATACCGATATGTGCCAATTGCCATGCCATGGTGCACAGGAAAACACCACCATATGAGCCTGGAGAATTAATAAGCAGACTCCATTTCCAATCTCAATGATGAAAATATAAACGGTCCTGGTCTCTTTTTAGGACTTAAACATTCTCCTCGTAGGCGTACTCGACGGCACGGTTGAGGATGCAGGCCAGCGGGTAGGTTTTGCGGAAATCCTCTGCTGCGCGCTCGGCAAGGCCGGGGGCCGTAATATATTCGGAGTCGAAAGGCTTCTCGATAAAGAAATCCCTTTGCCGCAGGTAATGGTCGAACTCATGACCTTCGGGAAATCCCACCGGATTCCTCTTAAGGCGGTTGTCCGTATTCAGCCGGAACCCCCGGGCATTTTTTATAGCCTTGTCTATTTCTTTCCCGTTGTCGAGGATTTCTTCGCGGACGCTCCGAAGTACGAACGGTGCGGGCATATAAATTCCGCAGGACATGAAACAACCTCCGCCGCCCTCTCCCGGAGGCTCGAAATGGATGTAGTATCCGGCATATTCGGTCTTTTTTCCGCCGCGGCATACATAAACCCCGAGGGCGTGCTTGTAAGGGCCTTTGTCTTTGGAGAACCTCTGGTCGCGGTAAATCCGGTAGGTACAGTCCTTCAGGGATAGAACCGCGGCGTCGGAGTCGAACCGGGCTATCGCGGCTATAAACTCCTCCGCGAAAGAGTTGTATACGGCCAGCGCTTCTTTGTAACGTTCTTTATTTGAGTCGAACCACGGTTTATTATTATTCTCGCGCAGGTCGGCGAGGAAATCCATAAGTCTTTTCATCGTACGGGCTTCTCTTTTTATAGCAATCCCAAATTTACTGTTTATTTCCTTAAAGCCCTTTCCCCTTAGGCATAAATCTTGCGACAGACGGTGCGTGGATGCCACGAAAACGGTAAGCCGTTCAATCGGACGGTGGACTGGCTTGGGTAACGAGCCACAAGTTTCGGCGGCACTCCTTGTACCTGCTATCCCGGGAATAGCACGGGCTGCGGGAGATGCGTGGATTTTGTGCTGAGAGCGCCCCACCGAGGGCGCCGGAGAAGCGGCCCGTGTTTTTGACGACATAAGAATAAGCTGATGAGCGAAATACGTACGAGGAGGCTGGTTGGATTACTGGTGAGGATATTATTGTTTTTCGTGGCTTCGGCCGTGGTGGTCTGGTTGTGGAACGGCATAATACCGTGGGTGATAGGTTTTCCGCCGGTAACTTACTGGCAGGCGGCGGGTCTGCTGCTGCTTACCAGAATTCTTTTCGGAGGAGTTCTCAGCCGCCGTAACAGCTATCCCTGGCCCGACGAACCGACCGGACGCGGGGAGCAGGCTGCGGCGAGGGCCGGGGAGGGTATGGACACAGAAGAAAAGGCCGGGTACAGGTTTCGCAACCGTGCTTTACTGAATGGAAGGGACGACAGGTAATTGCCGTATTAACTTAGTCTGTTAAAAGGGAAAAAGCCCGCTAAGGGTAATCATATAGCATATTTTCCATGATTTATTATTTCGATTGAGTCGGGGCGTTTACGCCCCTTTTTTATTATCTTTCGGTAAAAGAAGTAATTCTATGGATGTGCTTATCGTTCAATCCGATATCGTGTGGCTCGACCCGGCGGAAAACCTCTTGCGCCTGGATGCCATGCTGGAGAGGGACATTGCGGTGGCCCGGCCCGGTGGAGGGGAAGAAACCGGCGGTGGTAACCCTGACCTTATTGTCCTGCCGGAGATGTTCTCGACAGGGTTCTGTGTGGATGCCGCGGCGGCCTCCGCCGCAGCCGGGCAGGTGGCCGGATGGATGCGGCGAACGGCAGTTCGGTACGTTGCCGCGGTGGCCGGGACGGTGGCAGTCGAAGAGGGAGGGAGATACTATAACCGCTTCTATTTCGTCCGCCCGGACGGGGCACCCACGTTTATGACAAACGGCACCTGTTTACCTTCGGGGGAGAGGACCGGGCGTACACTCCCGGGACGGAGCGGGTGATTGTTACGTGGCGCGGTTGGAGAATACTTTTGCAGACCTGCTACGATTTGCGGTTTCCCGTATTTGCCCGTAACCGGGGAGATTACGACCTCGCGCTATATTGCTCCAGTTGGCCGGAAAGACGTATCGCCGTTTGGGACACGCTTCTACGGGCGAGGGCGATAGAGAACGCTTCGTATGTCGTAGGTGTCAACCGGGTGGGAGATGACCCGGGAAATTCGTATCCGGGCCATTCCGTCGCCGTGGATTTCAAAGGCGGCGTGGCGGCCAGCCTCCCCGAAGGAGTAGCCGGATGCGTTCGCATTCGCTTGTCTTTGGAGGACCTGGGCCGTTTCCGGGAGAAATTCCCGGTGCTCGGCGATGCGGACGGTTTCATTCTGGAGATATGAACCGGGAGAGCGGGCCATACTGAAATCAACCGGAATGTTGAGTGTACTACCGGTATCGCTATATTCGAAGGAGCCGCCTAATTACGGGCTGTACCATTTGTAAACCGTACCAACCTGCCGGAATATGGACGAATAAAAGCCGACCGGTGTGATTTGCACGAACGCCAAAATAGGTTAAGTTCAGTCGATTACGAAACTTGTGTGATTGGTTCAGGATAAAGAAAAACCCCTTCCCGAAGCCGGCATACCTGCCGCACCCGGGAAGGGTTCGATATTTACTGATGCCTTACGACGGCCGTTATCCCTGAACGATTGCTTCGGTCGGGCAAACGTCGGCACAGGTACCGCAGTCGGTGCAGGCCGAAGGGTCGATAACGTAAACGTCACCGGCTGAGATAGCCTCTACCGGGCACTCGTCGATACATGTTCCGCAAGCGATACAGGCATCCTCTTTAATTTTGTAAGCCATTTTTTGTCGAATTTAATTTATATTTCAAGTCCGGGTGATGCCCCGTTTCCCATAATCGGGGCACACCGCAAATTTATTACTGTTTTTTTAATTTCCCAACTATTATGGCGGACCAAACCGAATGAACGGCAAGTCCGTAACCGCCCGCTAATCGATGGTCTCGAAGCCGGTATAAAGCTGTAGTGCGCCGGGTATAGCAATGCCGTGGGCGGTCTGGTTGTTCTCCAGCAGCGCGGCAACGATACGCGGCAGGGCGAGGGCACTTCCGTTAAGCGTGTGGCAAAGGTGGATCTTTTTGTCGTGGCCCCGGTAACGGAGCTTTAGCCGGTTGGCCTGGAAGGTTTCGAAATTCGATACCGAAGATACTTCCAGCCAGCGGTCCTGCGCCTTGGAATAGACTTCGAAATCGTAGGTAAGGGCGGAAGTGAAACTCATATCGCCTCCGCACAGTTTTACTATGCGATAGGGCAGGCCGAGCGCGACGATAAGCGATTCCACGTGCTCCACCATTGCCTGAAGAGCCGCGTACGACCTGTCGGGATGTTCAATACGCACGATTTCCACCTTGTCGAACTGGTGCAGGCGGTTCAATCCCCGAACATCCTTGCCGTAAGAGCCGGCTTCGCGGCGGAAACAGGGTGTGTAAGCCGTCATCCGGATGGGGAATTCGTCTTCCTCCAGGATAGTGTCGCGGTAAATGTTCGTGACGGGGACCTCGGCGGTGGGTATCAGGTAAAAATTATCGGCCGTGACGTGGTACATCTGGCCCTCCTTGTCGGGCAACTGCCCCGTACCGAACCCGGACGCCTCGTTTACCATAAGCGGCGGCATCACTTCATTATAACCGGCCGCGACGTTGCGCTCTATAAAGAATTGTATAAGAGCCCTTTGCAGAGCGGCTCCCTTGCCTTTATAGACTGGGAATCCCGCTCCGGTAAGTTTTACGCCCAGCTCGAAATCAATTATATCGTATTTCCTGGCCAGTTCCCAATGCGGGAGTGCGTTCTCAGGAAGATCTATATCGGCAATATAATTCTTTACAATCTCGTTATCCTCGGCTGTTCGACCGGCGGGAACGAGGGGGGAGGGCAGGTTGGGCAGGGTGACTATCTCGGCCTGGAGACGCTCGGTGATGTCGCGAAGTTCGTCATCCAGCAGTTTCGACTGTTCTTTGAGCTCCCCGCTGCGGCTTTTGGCCGCCTCCGCCTCCTCGCGTTTGCCCGAGGCGTAGAGGGCGCCGATTTCCTTGGCCAGTTTATTCTGGTCTGCCAGTACACCGTCCAGAAGGGTCTGCACCGATTTGCGCCTGTCGTCGAGTTGGCAAATAAGCGCCACCGTTGCCTCGGCGTCCACTCCTTTCACGGCAAGCCTTTCGACCACGGCCGCGCTGTCTTCCCTTATTTGTTTGAGAGTAAGCATATGGTTTTCTTTTACGAAAGGCAAATATATTAAGAAACCGCCGGAATCGCAGGCTTTCCGCCTTTTTTTTATAAAGCGCGGGGTTACGGGGTATAATAACGGCTACCCCGGGAGGTGCCGCATTAAGATAAATAAACTAATCTCTGTATAAGGGGGATCCTATTTGAACGAGAACTCGAATTTGTTGTCGGGCAGGCAGAGGATATATAGTTCGCCGTCTTTTGTTATATCCATATATTCCCAACCGAATGCCATCTTGCCCGTGGAGCTATTGCCCAAACTAAGTTGGACCGTATATGTACCGGGCAGATAAAGTTCAGCGTTTTCAATAAATACCGGTGTGGCTCGTGGTAAAGAACCGGATTGCTGAAAGATGACATCGGACCAGCCGTAACCGTAAGATATTTCTAAAAGATAGTTCCAACTTTCGCCGCTCGCATTGTCTAAAAAGACAGTGATTTTCGGATAAGCTCCGGCGATGGTCTCGTTAGAATTTGTGCCGGGTCCGGCGGCGCGGACAGTAATGGCCGCGAGACAAACGAAAATAACCAAAAATAATTTTTTCATGGTTTTAAGTTTTTAGGGGTTAATTAATAGTTCAGGTATATGCAATAACAAATATATCAAATAAAATAAATTATTGTATTTTCCACCTGCATATCGAATAATGGTAAACAAAAAGGAAAGGCCCGGAGGAAGCGTCAGCAGTTGGAGGAGAACCCCCCCCGGTGTCAATTACGGATAAGGTGTTGCTTTCCCGGGCCTTTCCCGTTTTTTAATATACGGACGAAATATGTATAAATCCTGTATTTGTACCGTCCCGGTCCGTATGTATGTGGCGACAGTTCCTTCAGGCCCAACGGTCGACGGTTATACTGCTATCAATGAACTATATGTCGGTGCTTCGGCAATCTATAAAGCAATATTTCAGGATTGCATTCGGATTGCACCATATTTATTAGAAATAGAGGTCGCCCCGGCACTCTTAGAAGAAGGCTTCCGCAATTGCACTCGGCTGACACTATAATTGTCGATATACAGGATGCGGTTCGGCAATTTTCCGGAAAACAGTTTTTCCTTCCTATTGCCCTCACCTTTCATTACATTTGCAAAATGGATTTCGATACGGTTTATCATAAGGCGCTCTCCGGAGAAGCGGTATCGCAGAGTGAAGCGTTGGCCTTGTATATGCATGCACCCACTGCGGAACTGTCATGGGTGGCGGACTCCCTTCGCCGCATGAGTGTTCCCGACCCGGAAGTGGTCACCTGGCAGATAGACCGTAATGTGAACATTACCAATGTTTGCATTTCGGGCTGCCGCTTCTGTAATTTCCATTGCAAACCCCACCAGACCGACCGTGCGTTCGTAACCACGATGGACCAGTACCGGGAGAAGATCGAGGAGATGCTCCGCCGCGGCGGAGACCAGTTGCTGTTGCAGGGCGGCCTGCATCCGAAGCTGGACATCGGGTATTACGAGAGCCTGTTCCGGGAGTTGAAGCGGGAGTTTCCGCAAGTCCGGCTGCATGCACTGGGCGCGCCCGAGGTGGCCCATATCGCCCGAATCAGCGGGCTGGGGGTGGAGCAGACGCTGGCAAGGCTGGTGGATGCAGGTCTGGATTCTTTGCCGGGGGCGGGGGCTGAAATATTGTCGGAGCGTGTACGGAAAGCCATTTCACCCGCCAAACCCGACGTCGAGTCGTGGATAGAAACGATGGCCGCAGCCCACCAGATGGGCCTTGCCACGTCGGCAACCATGATGTACGGCCACGTGGAAACGCCGGCGGAAAGGATCGAACACCTTATCCGGATTCGCGATTTGCAGGAACGCTGCCCGGCGGACAAACCGGGTTTCCTCGCATTTATCCCGTGGATTTTCCGCAGCAGCGGCACGGAGCTGGAGAGCCGCGGAGTTGGGACAGATTTCTCGGCGACCGGCTATATCCGCATTATAGCCATCAGCCGAATCGTACTTAACAATATACGTAATATTCAGGCCTCGTGGCTTACCGTAGGGAGGGATGTGGCGCAGCTGGCACTGCACTGCGGGGCCAACGACATGGGTTCGATAATGATCGAGGAGAACGTCGTCTCTTCGGCCGGTGCGGCCAACAGTTTCGACGCACAGGGGATACAGTTGGCCATCCGGGCGGCAGGCTTCACCCCGCGCCTCCGCGACCAGCTTTATAATTACCGCGATATATCCACGTTGCCCGAAGGGGTCCAAAAGGAAATATTGCAATAACCTGCCGGATGGAGGGTGACGGAACATGCCTGTATAGGACTGAATAATTCTGACATTAAATACCCAAAATATCGATGATGTGTTAGCCGGATTCGACCTTAATATATGGCAATGGGGTGCGCTTATGCTCGCGGCGGTGCTTATCGGTATGTCCAAAACCGGCATACAGGGAATAAACACCGTTTCCATACCCATGCTGGCCCTCGCCTTCGGTGCCAAACCGTCCACGGGACTGATTCTGCCCATGCTCTGCTTCGCGGACCTGATCGCGGTAATCTACTACCGGAGGTCGGCCGAATGGAAGTATATCCTGAGATTGCTTCCGACGGCCGTAGCCGGTTTCTTCATCGCCATACTGGTCGACCGGTTTATCCCGCAGGAGGAGTTCAGGCGGCTGATGGGCCTATGTATCCTTGCCACGCTGGGGGTGATGTTCTGGTCGGACCGCAGGGGCCGGACAGGAGACATCTCGGGCCGGTGGTGGTACGGCCCGGCATTCGGCCTTGCCGGAGGGTTTACTACTATGATCGGTAATGCCGCCGGCCCTGTAATGGCGGTTTATCTGCTCTCCATGAAACTTCCCAAGCTCTCGTTCGTCGGAACCAGCGCCTGGTTTTTCCTGATTGTCAATTATCTTAAAATACCGTTGCAGGTATTCGTGTGGGACAATATTACGGTATCGACCCTGTCGCTGAACCTTACGACCGTACCATTCATATTGGTGGGGTGCGTTCTGGGGGTATGGCTGGTAAAACGGTTCCCCGAAGGGTCCTACCGGAAGTTTATTATAGTAATGACGGTAATGTCAACAATTCTCCTGCTCATCTGATTTCTGAAAATGCTTTTATACTCCCACAGTAAGGATGAGGTAATGTTTATCATTTTTGCGGACGACGGCAGGCCGATGGTCGCCGGCCGAGAGGCGAATTGGACGGTAGTATAATGGTACAGTCTCCGGGTGCATATAAGGGATATTTAATTCGGACTTGTTTGCCATAATTGTTTACATGTATTATGGAGCAGGCACGTTCCCTTTTTTTATTAAATTGCCGCGTACACCGTAAATTATGGCTGGCCTGAGGTTTCCCGGAAGGTCTGCCGGAACATTTTTATGGGAATGGTTTGCCGGAAATTTTATTCCATAACCACGATTTGAAATAGAAGATACAGCATAACATATCAAGCAATGTCAAGGAACGATAAATATCACAAGAAAGGTTTTGTACTGATGTGGGCGGCCCCCTTAGTGCTTATAGGAGGTGTGTTGGTCGCCCATAATATCAACATTTATAATGTTGGGTTTTTCTGGGGGTTGTTGGTATTGTCTATCCTGCTGCTGACCGCCGGCACTGTCATATTTTTCAAAGGAGGTAAATACCGGGAACCCAAGCCAACAGGATTATATATTTTATGGCCGGCTGCATTGCTTTTTCTGGTCACCGTAGTAATTCCCAATATAAGCCAAAGCCTACAAGAAGGAAACGGGCCCGCCGCTTTTGCCTTCATGGCATCGGCGATAGCGGCGATATATGTACCTGTATTCGGTACGCTCAACTATATTGTTTCCAGAAAGAGCAACAAGAAACCGTAACCATAAAAAATCCGCCGGGATTCCCGGCGGATTTTTTATGTGGCTCGATTCAAATCAACAACCCGTCCTTTTTTTTCTGGCCGATAATCCGGAGCATGTCCTCCGTCATAGCCTTAAGGTCCCACTTCGGCGACCAGCCCCACTCCTCGCGGGCGCAGCTGTCGTCCAGGCTGTCGGGCCAGCTCCGGGCTATGGCTTCCTTGCCCGGGTCTACTTCGTAGCGTATAGTGAAATCGGGCATGTGTTTGCGGATTTCGTCGTAGATTATTTCCGGTGTGAAACTCATTGCCGTTATGTTGAAGCTGTTGCGGTGCACAAGTCGGGCGGGGTCGGCCTCCATCAGCTGGACGCACGCATTCAGCGCATCGGGCATATACAGCATATCCATATAGACGTCAGACGGGATTGGGCAGGTGAAGTGGTTGTGGCGGATAGCCGAATAATAGATGTCGACGGCATAATCGGTGGTACCGCCGCCGGGCAGGGTGACATTGGAGATGATTCCCGGGAAGCGTACGCTGCGGGTATCTACACCGTACTTAAGGAAATAATAGTTGCTCAGCAGTTCGCCCGTTACCTTGCATACTCCGTAAATAGTCGTGGGTTGCATCAGGGTATCCTGCGGGGTATGCGCCTTGGGCGAAGTAGGCCCGAACGCCCCTATCGAACTGGGGGTAAACAGGGCGCAACCGTATTGACGGGCAACGTCCAGCGAGTTCATCAACGCCCCCATATTGATGCTCCAAGCAAGCTGCGGGTCCTTCTCGCCAACCACCGACAGCAGGGCGACCAGGTTGAAAATAGTATCGATACGGTATTTGTTTACCGTGTACCCGAATGTGTTTGCATCCAGCGCGTTCATCGTTACGAACGGCCCGCTCTCGGCAAGGTTCTTACATTCGCGAACGTCGGCCGCCACCACGTTTTTGTCCCCGTAAATCGTACGGAGATGGGTTGTCAGTTCGGAACCTATCTGTCCACCGGCCCCTACAATCAAAATCCTCTTCATGTCATCCGAAATGTTCAGGTTATTTATGTTTGTCAATCAATTCGTTGATGGCGACAATAGCCACCCTGGCCAGGTAGAGGCACAGTATGGCTATAATCGCGAAACCGAGTATTACAAAAGCCCCGGAAGGTTTCAGAATCACGAACATCAGGGCCAGCTGGACGGCAAGGATCGCACAAATCACATAGACTATAGTCCGTAGAAGTCTCAATCGTTCCATTTAGTAGTCTTTATAATGTAAAGTTAAAAATTTTATGGTTTTATTATATCGGATCGTAAACATTTTTTGCGTAAAAGGTTATGGATTGTAACCGGATGTTGCGGGATGGAGCCGGAACGAACATGCCGGCGGGGATTTCGTGGCTTGTAACGTGTCGTTTCTTCACGCTGGAATCGTCACGCAGGGGAGCGCGTAGTGTATCGTGGACAAAAGTATTTGCATCCGGTTTGGAAAATAGCCCGCGGTTGATTACTTTTGCATCCGCTACGGGAGAATACCAGAGTGGCCAAATGGGGCAGACTGTAAATCTGCTGGATAATTCCTTCGGTGGTTCGAATCCATCTTCTCCCACAAAGATTTTATAAATCTGCCGCAGGCAGGCGAACATTCCTGAAGGGAATCCGCCATGCTCGCATAGGCAGATTCCTTCAGGAATGTCAGACATTCGCTATGCGAATTTTGTAAAATCTTTGTAAGGGTCCCGCCGGGAGGCAATGGAAGAACGAGGCCGCGGCAGCGGGCGAGTTAATCCGGTGCCGGTGTTCACAAAGTAGAATGTAATTTGAAATAAGGGTCCCGCCGGGAGGCAATGGAAGAACGAGGCCGCGGCAGCGGGCGAGTTA
>JAJQCA010000061.1:0-117 GCA_021202985.1 Alistipes sp. | reverse complement strand
TAAGGGTCCCGCCGGGAGGCAATGGAAGAACGAGGCCGCGGCAGCGGGCGAGTTAATCCGGTGCCGGGGTTCACAAAGTAGAGTGTTATTTGAACGGGTGTCCCGCCGGGAGGCAAT
>JAJQCA010000021.1 GCA_021202985.1 Alistipes sp. | reverse complement strand
AAATATAGCTGATCAGTATAGAAATAAATATACTACTATAACTTATATATTTGATCGTTTGGAGAAAAGTTATTTATCTCGTGCAGAAAATGAGGATAGGAGTGCTAAGATAGAGCTTACGGATTATTAATTTGAATTAATATTTTCGTATCTTTACCGCAGTAACCGAACCGAAATTTGGTGTCCACGCAAGCAGGAGAAATACGATGCAGGACGGCCTGTTGAAACCGGTGGGACTTATGAAGATCTGAAGTTATAATTATCTGATATAGTGTGCGAAAGTACCAAGAGTTCGATTCTTGGTGGCACCACAGTTACAGAGTAGCAAAATACGGAACACCCCTGAATTTCAACGAATTCAGGGGTTTTTCTTTTGGCCTGAAACGGCAAAAAAAGGCAGAATATAGCAAGTTACGCATTGTTAATTCGTAGGCTTTTTTTTGAGGCTGAAAAAAAGCCTACGAATTGGTGTCTAATGTGCTGTTTATCTACATTTTACACCATGTCTTTAAGGACTGTTTTTCATACCTTTAAAACCATTAAAATTAGGTATTATGAAACAGGAAAATTTGAGCATCAAGGTTCTTTGTTTTGAGGAATAGAACCTTGAAGAACGGGATTATCTTTATATTTATCGAGCAGGTCGATGGTGGTTTTCATAAGCGGTATGTTGCTAACACATTTTTTTGTTCGCCGTTTCATTTTTATACGTTCTTTGTGTATCCATAACCTGCCATTATTGTCGGTTGTGATATGTTCCGGGTCGGAGTTCTTTCGCATCCGAGAAAGCCAATCCGGTATAACAGCAGAAAATAAACGTATCCCGCACCACATTTAATCGAGGAAAATTGAAATTATAATCCCTGATTTTAGAGAGTTCTTCAATTGAAAGATAGGAAGAATTAGTTTCCGGCTGCTTATGGAACAGGCAGAAAAGTGAAGGGAACGTAAACTATCAATAGCAAAATTATAATGAATACAGGTGAAATAAATATAATCGACGGTAATGTAACCATACATCCCGTCGATGGAACGGTATGGCTGACAGCTTCAGAAATAGCGCGGTTGTTTAATGTTTATGTCGTTAAAGTGACCAGTAATATTCGTTCCATTTTTCGGGATCAACTTCTATGGGAAAAGGATGTGATGAAAGTAATAAAAAATAGCACCTCCCATGTAACACTTTATAACTTGCAAATGATTGCGGCCCTCGCTTACCGCATGAAAACAGTCGAAGCTAAAGCCTATCAACGCTGGGTTTCCGAAAGACTGACTAAAACATTGTTGGTGTGGAAAATACCGGATAACAACTCAATTTGTAGTTAACAATAAGGCGACCCGCGGGTCGCCTTTATTATTTATAGTTAATTTGCATTATTAAGCCATGTAAAATAAAACGCCACGGCGGTCTATATGGTCTTTCAAATCTGCATTAGATATTCTGTCATAGATTGAAAGGTCTATTTTGTAGGGAAGCAACAGGTCATCCAGCGCCCATTCTATTAACGGTAGATCTTCCAGGGTTAAATCCCGGCCATACAGTGTTAAGTCGATATCTGAAGAATGTGAATTGCTGCCCTTTGCTCTCGATCCGTATATTATGGCTTTCTCGATTTTCGGGAAAGAGGCGAAAACATTATTTATTCTCGCAATAGTATCGTTATCCAATCCGTATAACACTTCGATCTATTCTTTTTGATAGTTAACAGTCAACTCACTCATCCTTTCGTCGAACTGACAGAAAGCCGGATAATATTCCTCCATGATCTTTCCGCATATTAGATGCACCGTGCCCTCGTCATAAGTATGTACGGTAAGATTACGGCTTTTTATCATATCCATCCATAAATTTCCGTCCGCGATAAGATTCATCGAAAACGCCTCACGGGTGGCGTCCCTCGCACCTTTTATATCGAATTTACCCTGGTAATCGGCATAGTCTTTCATTACTTTCCACGCCAATTCATGCGTGTATTCAAACCGCTTTACCAAACTCTCCTGAAGCATCTCGTCTTCTATCAACTCCACGCTTGCGCTCCCTTCCATTTTCCGGCTTTCTCCAAGAATTTTTACCGCCTCAGACAATTTGTTGAATGCCTTACGAAAGTTCGAGAACCGCTGCTCCCATCTTATATCCTGATTGTCCATATTTTATTGTTTCGCAAACACAAATATAATGTAATTTATCTTAGATAATTATACTGTCTTTAGTGGTGCCAAACTCAGGTTTATAAGACTTCATCAATAATTCCTCTATATCCGATTCCCGGTACAGTACCTTCCCGCATATCTGGTAGTACGGAATAATGCCCGCCGACCGGTATTGCTGTAAGCACCTTCGGCTTACTTTAAGTAAATTCGACAGGTCTTTATCTGTCAAATAATTATCATTTGACAATCTTTTCAGTTCACTTATTTTAGTTTTTTGATAACGGTATGCAAATCATCCAGTTGTTTATAGGTTGCAGCTATTCTCTTACCTTCTAAAACATTTGTCTCGCTCATCTCTTCGATGGTTTTAAGTTTTTGGAAGCCTTCGCCGAGAACATGTGACGCCTCGGACGCTTTCTTGATAGGATTTTTATCCGACCGCTCGATTTTATCAATCTCCGATTGATCTCGCGTTGAAGTTGCTTAGTGAAATAAGGCTTGGGTTTAAATTAATATTGTTGGTAACTTTTATTGTCGGTTATGTTTTATAAAAAGATATGGGGAGCCTCACGGATGCCCATACCATAACCAATTTTAATTAATGAAAATCAGATAAATAGAATATTAAATAATCCCCTTGGAGCGGCTACTACCCCAGAAACCGCAAGATTAAGGGGAATGGGATTGAAAACTTTTCATCTTTTAACAGTTTCCTCACCGGCGCGGCTGGCTTGTAGAGCTATACATTATGACCGCGCCGGTTCGGAAACACTTAACTCAATTTTATTAATGAAAATCAAATCTAAAGTCCCGGTGGTTAACCACTCCCGCCGTCGGTGGACTTTATTGTTATTCTTCTTTTACGCAGCGGACGGAGAAAGCGTGGTTGCGTGAGTAGTTGTACTGGGCCGCGTACGTCGGGCTCACGTACAGGCTACCGATCGATGCCGACCAGTAGTCCCCGCAGAAACCGGTGAAGCTCACCTTGTAGACCCGGTAGCCGGAAAAAGGGAAAAATAAAGAGGCGTTGTTATTCGGATTATAAAACAGCCTGCCAATATAACCTACATCGGCAGAATTAGGACGCACTGCTGTATTGGCAAAACTCGTATTTGAAATCTGTATATAATGCCTGTCAAAAAAGCCGTCTGCCAAATACCCCCAAAGACTGTTATCATTGTTTCTGCTGTTCGAAGTCTGTGGATTAAGCCACAAGGACTGTCGTTGTTCCGAATCGGCTATCGCCGGAGAAGAAATTGCCGCAGAAGTACTCCCGTCAGTTGGTCGGCGATACCCCATAGGGCACGTTTCATTGGTTGCTTTCAGGGCATCCCAATGCTTATTCGTCTCGTTATTATCCCACCCCGTTATCATATCCGTCGGGTTAGTCGGATGCCACGCGTACGTTGGTAAATTCTCATTCGCCCACTGGAAAAAAGCACCCCCCTGTGACGGATATTCCGTAAATACTCCACCGTTAACTCCAACCTGGGAATGGTCCCTATAATCGGTCCCCCCCGTTTTTGTCCCATCCAGATAATCCTGCGCCGTCAGGTTGTAAGGCGAATATTTCACGGTCTTGGTCCGGGCCGATATTGCACCGTTAGGCACCGGGTCGCCGTTGCGCATAAGGTAGTCGTCCGCCTCACCCTGCCGGATGTATAAAAGCTGAGACTTCTTGTAATCATTGTAGATAAGTCTTATTACCCCGTAACGGTGTTCCTCGGGGCCGATAGTACCATCGAGTCCGATCCGGAAATAAATCTCGCCCGTATCATCCGCCGCACAGTTTCCGCTTACGGTCGTAGCGTTTCCACCGACCTGATGTTGCCCGTCCTCTGTCGACATATCGGCAACGGTCTGGCCTTTCCATTCCACACCCCCGGAAGGTGGCTGGGTGTCCAGTATAATCCACTCCTCCCCGGCAATTACCGTGGCATTCCATTCCCCCTCTATGTCCGAACCGTTCACGCTCCTTAAATTACGGATCAACCTCTCCCCGGACTGGTCATGGCGCCAGAAAGCCCCGACATATCCGTAATTCATAGGAATTTCCACGATAGCGTCTTGATTAACATAAATCTTCGAGCGGATAAGCTGGCCGCCGTCAACCATACGTGAGGCGTAAATCGTTCCTCCTGTCTGCGGTCCTTCATAATTTAATTGAATCCCCATAATGTGTAGGGCACCCGGTTCATGGAGTGTAACGGCATCGGTAATTTCGTTTTCCCCGTCCGTCGAAACGCTCAACCAATCTCCCGTACCCCGGCTCTCGATCTCGCAGGTAACGTAATCCTCGTCGGATAATTGAATTACTCCTAAACCGGAGAGAGCTGCCCGCCTCTCGAACGTTACGGTCTGCACGAGGTTGCCGAGAGTCAGGGTTGCCGTAGCGGAAGTTACGCCTGTGGGCATTGTCACCGTCACGGGGGTTGCCGTGGCGGAGCCGGGTGCGGAACCTATCGCGATTGTGGTGGTCGAGGCCGTGACGGTTCCGGATCCGCCGGTGACATCGAAAACTATCTTTCCCGCTGTGATATTAAGTCCCGTATGGGCGTCGGTAGTTACGGTAAAGGCTTCGGTAAGGTCTGTTTCGTCGCCGTAAACCACTACCGAGGAGTTGGATACGGCAAGGTAGTACCGCCCGTTGCTGACGATCTCGTGTCCGGTGGCGTCCATAACCTCGATCTCGCCCCGGATGCCGTTCCATGGGTCGCCGGCGATAGCCTCCTGTACGGTCGGGTAACCTTTCGTCGCCGAAAGTATCGTAAAGATGTATTTTTTATTGCGCTCCACCGGTATCGGCTCGCCCCCGACCGTGAACGCAAGTTTGTAATAGCACATTTCCCCGTTATAGGTGGCCTGGAAGATAAGTTCGGTTCCCTGCGCGGTCGGACACTCGTAGAGATAAAGCGGAAACATCCCGGGTGCACCGGGGCCGGTAGCCGCGTTATCGCCCTCGGTATTCGATAATGTGTTCATCATGTCGGTCACATTATCCGGGTCGTTAATGTAGGTTCCCGAATAATGGTAAAGGGAGCCGTTCCGGGATGCTTTAAGGGCACCGATCGAGAACTGTTCCAGGTAATCTATTTCCGGAGAAATAAATATCTCCGCCATCGCCACGGCCCGCGAGAGGACAAGTTTGCCCGATGCCGAGCCGAGGTCGGTATTTTCATCGATCCCGCCCGGGGCGGTTACGGCGCATGCGGCGGGAGGCGCGGGCAAGGTGGTCATAAGTTCGGAATATATCGGCTTGTCATGGAGAGGAACATCGAGCTTTGTGGTTTGAACAAGGCCGCCGAGCTGCGCGAGCGTCGTACCGTCGAGATCCTCGGCGAGGGTTGCGGCATCGAACGTCTTGTCTGTCGTGCCGTTGAAATACATTGTGGGAGCATTGCCGATTATAACCACCGTGCTCGGGGATGTGGTTTTCGAAAGGGTTACGGTCCTGGACGAGCCGTTATTCTCCGACAATACGGCCTCGGAGAATACGGCGTCCCCGTCGGTTCCGGAAAAGACCAGTACCATAGGCGGGTCCCCACCGTAAGCCTCGTTCGGCTCGTCGGCCCTCGTGGCGGGGAGGGCGTAGCCGGGCTGGTCGGTGTATAGTTCCAGCCGCACCTTGTCGGAGGGCTGGGGCGCCGGTGCTTCGACATCCTCCCGCACACATCCCGAAAGGGCGGAAAAGAGGAGCGCCGTAAAGGCTACCGCATGTATCCATTTATAGTTTAAGTGTATCATATATTTTGGTTTTCTGTAGGATTAAGTCGGCCAGTTATAACTCCAGTTAGCGGTGTTGTACAACGGTTCATCGGTGCATTCACAGAAGCCGGAAGCAGGATTGCCGCCAGAGCTGTTTTATATATTTGATTACGCATAAATCGCTTTTATTTTTCGGGAACACACCGCACGGTGATGCTCACACCAGCGTTAACACTCGAGCGAGAGACGTAATACATATTTAGTGCTTCCACAAAATAGAAAGACAGTGTAGTGCTACTTGTAGTCATGCCCTCTCCGATAGTCTGGGTGAAAGCGTACTGTCCGGTTTGGCCGGAACCTCCGGGCGAGGCGCCGTTGCCTCTCGTGCCGGACAACGGAAAAAACAAACTACCGTAATTCCACGGATTGAACATAACTACCCCTAAATGTGCAATGCGGTGGTCTGTCCGGCTGACTACATTATGCTTATCGGTATAACTCTCGAGCGGCCGCCGGTCAAAAAACCCGTCCGCATAGTAACCTTTCACGCTGTTTGACATCTCATTTTGATTATCTACCGGAGGATTCAGAAACAGGGATTGCGCACCTTCGCTCTCCTCGACCGGAGGTGTTAATCTCGTGTTACCCGGCCTCGATTGATCGGTCGGACCGTCGTCGGGAATGCGGTATCCTTTCGGACATACCTCCCGGGCATCTTTTTTAGTGGCCCATGTTCCTGGCTCCGAAGAAAAAGACCCTGCTATGGTTTGAAGATACGGATTTACAGGATGCAAAATGTACCTTAGGAAATCCCGGGCGTGGATGGTTACGAACCCTCCCGTTTGTGTCGGGTACTGGGTAAACGCGGAATATGTACGGTTCTCGTCCGTATAGGGACCGCTTCCCCCTAACTGGGAATGGGTGTCTATTGTGGTACCTCCCGTCTTGGTCCCGTTCAGGTATTCCTCGGATGTGAGGTTGTATACGGTATATTTTGTCGACAGCGGCCTGTACTGACCGTTGACAGGGCTAAGGCTGTTGTCGGCCGCAGGGTCTGTGGGCCGCATCAGGTAATCGTCCTGCTCGCCCTGCCGCAGGTAGAGGTAATGGTTCTTGTCGGGGTCGTCGTCCCCGTCCCAGACGATTTTTACGCGGGCGTAGCGCGGCGCGGCGCCGGTATTAGGCCCGGTACACCCGAGGCGAAAAAAGATATGTTCGTTGCCGCCGATCGTACCCTGGTCCTTCTCCACTGGGAAGTCCTCGGCATCGCCGGGATCTTCCGTCCAGTAATTAGGGTCGGGGCTTTTGCCCGCGGCGATCTTTACCCACCCGGTTTGAGTGCCCGTCTCCGTGCTGTATTCGACGGAAGCGGTCCACTCCTTTTCGTCGTTGTTTGGGATCACGATAACCCTTTCTCCGACCTCGTTGGCCCGCCAGAATGCCCCTACATAGTCGTAGTACTCCATAAGTGGGTAACCCACTATCTTCACGTCCACCTCGATAGAGCGTTTAAGCCCGCCGGCATTAAGCATCAGTGTGTATGAACCGTCCGCTGCGCCGCTCTCAGGGTCGGTCATAATGTCGATATAACCCTGCCCGGTCGCCGGGTCGAAAACAAGGTTCGACTGCGAGCCGTCGGTAAGGCCGGTAAAGATGGCGTCGGCCGGCGTGGCCGGTTCAACCGATATATCTTCCCTTTTGCGGTTCGTCCAGAACCATATGCGGGCCATATTGCGCTCGTTGATAGAGGCTTTGACCGCCGAGACGTTCAGAACGACGTCATCTATGGGGTCGACATTGACCGTCGACCAGCCTTTAACTTCGATGGACATATCGATCTCGATGTTTTTATCGTCCGGTATCTCCTCGCTGCCGCTGCCGGGGCCTGTAACCTTTGTTATCTTAAATTTATAATCGTGGTTGCGCAGTATATCGTGGTAGTCCCCCTTGACATCTTTAAACGGCAGGCGGTACCATGTGGGTTCTCCGCCGTCGTATTTACCGGCGATAACAAGCCATGTGTCAAAATCTTCCGTCCCCGCGCCGCTGTTCTTCTTTTCGCCTATGTAAATGGTGTTAACAAATCCCTCGTCGGGGTCTGTATAGTATGCTTTGCCGTATATTGTGGCCGGGACGGTCGGTTCGACCGCTTTTAAATAATAATTGTTCAAATTATCAACGTCCTCGGCGATATTGACCGGGTCGGGAATTGCAAGGCCGTGCGAGGGGGTATTGTAAATCACGGCCGTTACCAGCTTAAAATCTTTTTGGGCGGGATCGTCTTCGAGTTCGACCGTCACCGTAACGCCGGCCACCGCCCTCATCAGGTATATGGTTCCGATATTTTGCTCATCGGCCCAGAGAAAGAGCGGTTCGCTCTCGCCCCACATGGGGAGCAGGCGTTCCTGTCCGAATACTTTGGCGGCGTCCGGCTCCGGGTCGGTGAGGTCGGCAAGGTGGGTAAAGGTGAAGACGAGGCCCTGTTGTAATTCAGTCTTGGTGGTTTGCCCCGCCGTCAGGGGGAACGCCTCGATCTCGTCCCGCAGGTTAGCCAGCACCACGAGTGTTTGTGTCTGCTCGGAACGGTTTTTCTTTAACCACACCTCGAAATACTTCCCGTTGTCGTCGATAACGCTTGCGGCGGCGCGGTAGAGGAATTTTCCGTTTTCGTCGAAACTGAGTACGTCGATAGTTCCGAGCAGCGCGTCGGAGAACCCGGCCGCCGTGGGCGAGGCCATCCCCCCGCCGATCCGTGTGGTTATCCTTACGGCCAGATAGTCCCCGTCCGCCGCTCCGCCGTCCGGATCGCCGGTGCATCCTGCCGTGCCGCCCAACCAAAGGCATAGCAGGATACGAAGTAATATGCGGTTGTACCTATATTCCATATATTTATCTTTTATAATCATTACAAATCCCCCGGCATCGAGGGCCCATCCCAATCGCTCACGCTGTTGCCGATGAACACCCATGTACCCGTATCATCATCCAGTTCGTAGTAAAGGTCATACTCGTACCGGCGGTCGAGGTCTTCGGTCGTTTCTATATCATCGTATACCGTTAGTATCCGTTGGATAATATCGTCGGTGCGGGTCGTACCGTTTCCGTTTGAGATAGTCAAGGTCATGTACTGGTCGCGCAAAAGGCGCTGTACCTTGAAATCGGCCCTTACCGCATACTTTTCGCCGTAGGTCAGCGAGGTATAGGTAGGGATATATGTTGCGGCGCTCTGGGCTACCGGATTATTGTCGAAATCATAATGATGGTTGCTGCCTTCAACCCTTATCGAGTAGTCGGTACCGGGGATGGTGCGTGTCGGCTCTGAGAGTCCGATAAGATGCACACGCAGGACGTGCGTGTTGCGGATAAGTTGTATTTCCTGTGTCCGCGGGCTTCCGTCCACTGTCAGGGTGGCGGTTCCGTGGAACAAGTCGCTGATGTCCGGCCGGTCGGTAGTCGCGGATACGGTAAATCCGTTCCGTGTCTGCTCCGGGGCATCCACGCCGTAGCCGGAATCGCTCAGGTTGCCCCACGTTACTATTTTGTATTCTCCTTCCTCCAGGTCGAGGTAAAGGGTATTGCCTCCCGAGAGGGAGTTTTGCGCTACGCTCATATTATAAACATAGCGGTCATTCTCGTCGAAGATATAGACATCGACATCGTTCACCCTGTATGGGAAAAGGTCGGTCGGCTCTTCGGTTTCGTCGTGGTGTGTAAATGTAAACCGCAAGGCTACACTGGCATCTTCTACACAGTCGTCCTCATTCTCTTTAAGGCATGAGGAAAGTGTGACAGCCAGCGTAAGAAGCATGGGTAAGATTCTTGCGGTATAAAGTTTCATAACAGGTAGTTTTCGGTAAAATCTTTTTGGTATGGTAACCGGTCGTCCCGGCGGCCTGCCCGTAAGAGGGCAGACCGTTCGGGAACCGGATTTAGAGAGTATTTATTAGTTAGTACCTTCCAGGTCGCCGTCCATTTCAACGCCTGTCCAACCGAGAACGGTAATGGTAGCGTCAACGTAAACGTCTTCTTTGATCGGTTTTTCCGGATTGGGATCCTGCGGGCCTTCGCCGTTGCCGCCGCTGTTATCTTCACGCGGGAAACCGACACCTTTGATATTGTTGATCACCACATCCCAATACTGGTTACGTTCGATAGAATAGGAAGCACGGCCCTTTTCGTTGTCGAGGAATAGCGCGTAGTAGCAGTTTCCGTCGATATATTCATATGCAACCTGATTTGCCGCATCCGTATAAATCGACGGATCGGGATCGCCGTCATAGAAACCGGGTTCCCAACTTGTTATGGTAATAAAGTTGGAGGCGTCTTTGGTTATATTGGCTATCCTCCAGAAAGAACCGTTTGCAGGGAGCGTACCGGCGGAAGTACCGTCGGCCGCGTCGTAAAGCATCGATGCTTCGGGAACGAACTTCGTTTTAATGAGAGTGTAGGTAGAATTACCATGGCAGGGGATCAGGTTGTTGTTCTCCATCATGTAAGAAGGCTCGATGTGCGTAGTTACAGCCGTAAGACCCGTAGCGCTGTACACGGGTTGTTTGAAGTAGTCAGTGAGAACGACGGTAGTACCCCTATCGTAGCCCGGAGTGGCGTAGATACCCGAAGCGTCGAGCCTTGCAAGCAGGTACATTTTGTTCAAAATATTTTCCACACGGTATTCCATCTCTTTCACGATACCGTCACCGTCGGTAGTGGCCTTACCGGCACCGCTTGCATCGTCGAAGTAAACGCCGATCTTTGCCATCGTGCGGGCTACGTCGATCTGAAGGTTATTCGGATGCGTAGGGTCGGCCGACACTACATCTTTATTGGCAACCACGAGGTTAACGGAAAGAACCTTCGTAGAGGTCATCCAGAAACCGTTCGTGATGTCGGCAACGTCGCTCATATCGGCTACCGTGGTGATATGGTCCATAATGTCGGTAAGCGTAGTGGTTCCGATGGTTACGGTCGGTAGTTTAGCTGTGGGAACGTTGACAGCCGTGAAGAACTGTTTCGGCCCTACCGTCGTCTGAACACTTTTAACACTACTACTTTGGGCGTCGAAGTCCACTTCGTCGAGAACAAAGCCGTTATCGTCGGCGATGTAAAGGCGAACGCTGTGAACCTTAGCTTCGGCAGCGGTGCTGTTAAGGTTGGCATAGCCCCTCGATACGGGTTCGTTAGAGTCGGCTATTTTCAAAGAAAAAACCGCGTAGGTAGGTTCGCCGGTGTCGATTGCACCGTTGTTACCGCCGTCATTGTCTTTCGAGCAAGAGGCAAGGGTTACGGCCGCGAGGGCGGCGATCATCATTGTTCTTAATTTCATAATTTTAAAAATTAGTGTTAAACATCTGTTTGGTTTGTTCTCTCTTTTATTGTTTTTAGAACTGCGGTGTTACTTCTTTGACTATCCAACCCTGGATAAAAACCGACACTCCGGTCATGGGCTTTAAATGACGCTTACGGGACCGTCCCCCGTGCCAGCCGAACCACAATAGGCCGGGGCCTCATCGGATTCCAGTCGTGTGCTGCCGATTGCCTCGAAAGAAATATCGGTTGCGGTTGTCCGCCCGGGTTGCGGGTTTGAGGGTATTAGCCGGTACTGCCCGGCTGTGTTGACGGCTGCAAAGCATACCGTGCCGTCGGAAAGGTTTTCAATCTGAAGAGAATTACTGTCGAGGCGGTTCCCGGTCGTGCGGATAATATCGAGCAGGGTTTGGTTCCGGTCGAACACGAGAATTATTACATCGGTGACCGCTGCGGCACCTATTACCGATAATTGAACGGTATTGTCCCCTGTGGCTGGGCTTAGGCTGTCCGTGTCCGCAGAACAGCCCGCAAGCCAGCCGACCAGAACGGTCATTGCAAAAAGATATTTATTAACCCCCTTCATATTTTATCTGTTATACCGTTGCATACGGATATTATCATCGCGTTTGGTTTCGAGTTCCGATAGGTTGTGTGCGGCTTCGTCTATGCCGCTCTCGTCTGCTCGGTGCAGATAGTTTTCGGCCGCATCGAGATCGCCCGTGAGCAGGTGGTAAACGCCGAGATTGTTGGCGGCTTCGGGGCGGTCGGCCACCCGGTCGAGATAGCGTTTTGCCGATGCAAGTTCTCCGCGTCCGAGCATCACACCGGCATAATTGATAATGGCCACCGGATCGTCCGGGTACTGGCGGATTATCGTTTCAAAGAGGTTTTCCCATTCGGGGGAACCCTGTTCGTATGATTCGGCCAGCAGAAACAGTTCGCGCTGCGATAGCATTTCCGGGTTGCGGGAGGCGAGTGAGCGGGATTCTTCGAGGGAATAGTCCTTTACCGAGAAGTCTATCTGATACTCCACTCGCCGAAGCTGCGGGAACATCCCGCCACTCATTGCCGTCCACGGGTAGCCCATAGCTTTTAGCCGTTGTTCCTTACGGTCGGGAGCAT
>JAJQCA010000054.1 GCA_021202985.1 Alistipes sp. | reverse complement strand
CGCTCCCACGACTTACCTGAACGCCCCCGCCCGGCAGCCACCCGCTACCGGGCGGGGGTGTATTGGCAGTAAAATTGCTCACCCTTACAGGCGCACCCCCGGTGGGGTGTGCCTTTAATCGTGGGTTTTATGAAGGCATTGAAAATAATCGCCATCGTGCTGTTCCTGCTGATACTCGGGTTTTTCGGGGTACAGGTGTGGTTGGGCAACAAGATAAAGAGTGTTATCGAGGAGAAGGGCGCGGAACTGGACGGGGGCATTTACGACGTCACCGTCGACCGGGCCACGGTAAATATTTTCGGCCGGTCGGCCACCCTGAAGGGCGTCAGGATGATGCCCAACCGGCAGCGGGAGGCCGGCGAGGGCCGGTCGGACATGATTTACGATATCTCCATCGACGGTGTTTACGCCTCCGGGCTGAACATGAAGCTGCTCAAGGAGGGTTCCGGGGCGCAGTTGCGAAGCATCGAGATTGACCGCCCGCTCATAACGGCCGACATCTACAAACCGGACGACGACCGCAAGGAAGCCACCGACTCTGCGCCGGCCAAAAACCGCTCAATATCCCGGTCCGCCGGGTCATAATCCGCAACGGGAACATAATTGTGCGCCAGCACCAGGACGGCGAAGCCTCCTACACCGAAGCGGATGCCATCGATATAGAGATAAGCCTGCGGCGGAAAAGCCTGTCGGACAGCCTTAGCGTTCGGGAAACGGTGGACGCGCGGCTGTCTGTAGGAAGCGTGCTTATGACCAACCGCGACGGTTCGGTGGATACCCGTATCGATTCCGTACGCTACGACTCGGGCGAGGGCCTGCTCACCATAGCCTCCGTTTCGGTGGACCCGAAATATCCCATGGCGCAGTTCGTTTACAAGAGCGAAAAGCATACCGACTGGACCGAGCTGCGGGCGGCCGGCATCCGCTGCGACGGACTGGATGCCCTCCTTATGGATGGCTCGCCCTACATAAAGGCGGACAGCATCTACATAGCTTCGGGCCATGTCGAAAGTTACAAGGACCGGAACGCAAACGTACCGTACAGACGCAAAAAGCTGCTGTACGAGTCGGTGCAGGAGCTGCCGTTCACGGTGAGGACGGACAAAATAGTGGTGGCGAGTATGGATGCTGTCTACCGCGAACTGCCGCAGTACGGCACGGAACCGGGTGTTATAAACTTCACCAACCTCTCGGGCACCTTCACCGGCCTTACCAACATTCCATCCGCCGAAGAACCGTTCTACACCCTCTCCGCCCACGCGGCGATGTACGGCAGGGCGCCGCTCAATGCAACCTTATACTTCCCCAAAGCCCCGGGCACCAACCGGTTCGAGGTGCACGGCTCGCTCGGAAGCATGGACATGACCCTGCTCAACCAGACCATCATTCCGCTGGCCAAAGCCGAAATCGAAGAGGGGACGATAGACAAACTCGACTTCCATATCACGGGCAACAGCAGCACCGCATCGGTGGAACTTACCCTGCTTTACCACGACCTAAAAATAGCGCTCGTAAAGAATAAGGGCGACCATGAAATTAAGGAGCGCAGGTTCCTGTCATGGATCGCGAACGAATTCGTGGTAAAGGACAGCAATCCCGACCACGGTGAGACCCGCCGTGGTACCGGCGCCGCCGAAAGGGAACCCGACCGCTCGCAGTTCAACTTCCTCTGGAGAACCCTCCTGCAAGGCATCAAGGAGACAGCCGGGTTGTAACCGCCAGACTGGAGCGTCGGGTTATTCGGGTTTTAAGGTGCGACTCGGACGGACCGGTTCATGCCTTTTGCAATTACAGGACGTGCCCGTGCGCAAGCAACTGCTTCGTTCGCCAGGTGTTCTTTTTAATCTTTTCTTGAAAAAACGGGAGATCCTTCACATCCGTTCAGGATGACAGTTTACGATTTATTACCGGTGAAAACGATGTCACTCCGGGTTTAGCGCAATTATGTCATCCTTAGCGCAGAGAAGAATCTACCTCTCATTCATTATTACTTTAACGAGCAGTCAGTCACCTTACGACTACTCACGGTGGCACCCCGGAATTAGTCATTCGGAACGCAACGGAAGAACATACCTTTCAATTATTATTGCTATAACGAACAGTCCATCACCTTACGACTACTCACGGTGGCACCCGGTACTATGTCATTCTGAACGCAGTGAAGAATCTACCTCTTATTATTGCTTTAACAAACAGTCCATCGCCTTACGACTACTCACGGGGCACCCGATTCTATGTCATTCGGAACGCAACGGAAGAACCTAACTTTCAATTATTATTACTTTAACGAGCAGGCCATCGCCTTACGACTACTCACGGTACTATGTCATCTGAACGCAGTGAAGAATCTAACATAGTGTAGATCCTTAGCCGCGCGCGGTTACACGGCCGGCTCAACAAATTACAGCGGGATTTGTCTATCCCTCCCGGCACCTGAAATTCAGCGGTAGAGTTCCTGAAAGTCCTATCCGGCCTCCGTCCACAGGCCGGCGCGGAGGTTTGGATTGTTTTTTGCATGGTGCCCACCGTCGGAAGATACACCGTACCTGTTTAATAAAACAATAAAGCCTATGGATTGGATTTTCAACCTACTGCGCAATTCGCCCGAACTTGCGATATTCCTCACGCTGGCCCTCGGGGCGGCACTCGGCCAGTTAAAAATCAAAGGGTTCAGCCTCGGAACCGTCACGGGGGTGCTGCTGATGGGCGTACTTATCGGGCAGCTCGGCATCACCATTTCACCGACGGTTAAGACCACGTTTTTCCTGCTGTTCCTCTTCGCCGTGGGCTACCATGTGGGTCCGCAGTTCGTACGGGGACTTAAAAAGGACGGGCTGCCTCAAATAGGTTTCGCGGCCATTATCGCCGTGATGTGCCTGCTTGTGCCCTATGTGTGCGCCAAAATACTTCATTACGATATCGGCAACGCCGTAGGGCTGCTCTCCGGGGCCAACACCATATCTGCCGTTATCGGGGTGGCTACCGACACCATCAACCAGCTCTCGATTGACGCTTCGCTCAAACAGCAATACATCAATGAAATTCCGGTAGCCTACGCCGTGACTTACATTTTCGGTACGGCCGGGACCGCCTGGTTCCTGTCGTCGGTAGGCCCGAAGATTCTGGGTGTGGACATAGCCAAAGCGAGCAAGGAATACGAAGACCAGCACGGAGGCCTTATAACCAACGACGATCCCACCCTGCAGGACGCATACGACGGCACCACGTTCCGCGTTTTCGAAACCACGAGCAGCTATTTCGACTCCCCGCGCACCGTCGACCAGGTGGAACAGATGCTGGCCGAAGTAGGCTGGCCCATCTATATAGAACGGATGCGTACGGCCGCGGGCGATATCGTTCAGGAGCCTGCGGGCGACCAGACGGTATCGAAAGGCGACCGCATCGTGCTGAACGGTCCCGTGGACGAGATTCTCGAGGACGAGTCGAAGCTCGGCCCGGAGGTGGCCGACCTCGAACTGCTCGACTTCCGGGTGGAAGTCCTCAGCGTGATGGTTGCCAACAAAACCATGGAAGGCAAAACCCTGGGCGAGGTGAAGACCCTTAAAGACCGCCACGGCGTGGTGATACGGAAGATAAGGCGCGGTAACGCCGAGGTCCCCCTGCTGAAAGACGTCGACCTGCAAAGGGGCGATATCGTGGAGATAGAAGGCCGCAAGGGCGACGTGGACCGCTTCGCCTCCCACCTGGGTTACGCCGAGCGGCCCACCACCGTTACCGACCTGCTCTACGTCGGGCTGGGAATATTCCTCGGGGGCGTGCTGGGTTCGCTCACGGTACGCGCGGGCAATATACCCCTCAGCCTGAGCGCCAGCGGCGGGGTATTGATACTGGGTATCGTTTTCGGGTGGCTGCGGTCGCTCCGGCCCACGTTCGGAGCCATGCCGGAAGCCTCCATATGGCTGATGAACAACCTCGGACTTAATATATTTATCGCGGTCGTGGGTATTTCGGCCGGGCCGAGTTTTATCGCCGGACTAAAAGCCGCCGGGCTGAGCCTGTTCATAGCCGGGATATTCTGCAGTATCCTGCCCATGCTGTTCGGGCTGCTGATAGGCAAATACATATTCAAATTCCACCCGGCAATCAATCTCGGGGCATGTGCCGGGGCGCGAACCACTACCGCGGCCCTCGGGGCCATAACCGAGAAGGCCCACAGCCAGGTGCCCGCCCTGTCCTACACCATCACCTACGCCATAGGCAATACCCTGCTTATAATCTGGGGTGTTGTGCTGGTGCTGTTAATGAGCTGAAAATACTAAAACACATACAATGAGCACACTCGAAAAACTTACCACCACACGCGAGCACGAACACGAGCTGGAACAGCTCAGCCCGTTCGAACTCAAAGACAACCTGATAGAACTGGCCGACGAGCGGCAGAAGAAATCGTCCCTCACCATGCTGAACGCCGGCCGGGGCAACCCCAACTGGATAGCCACCCTGCCCCGGCAGGCCCTTTTCACCCTCGGGCGGTTCGGCATCGAGGAGTGCCGCAGGCAGATGGACGACCCTACCGGCATGGCCGGCATCCCCGTACCGAAAGGGCTTGCCGGACGGCTCCGGGAATTCCTCGATAAGAACGGTGATATGGAGGGCGCCGCATTACTGCGGGAGATTTTCGAATACGGTATCCGGGAACACGGCTTCGCTGAAGACGACTGGGCACTGGAACTCTCGGAAGGGGTAATGGGTGACCAATATCCCGTACCGGTGAGGATGCTCAAATGCTGCGAGCAAATCGTCCACGACTATATCGTACAGGAGATGTGTGCCGGGAAGCCCTCCGTAGGCGGGCGGTGGGACCTTTTCGCCACCGAGGGGGGAACGGCGGCCATGTGCTACCTGTTCGATTCGCTGAAGGAGAACAACCTGCTGAAAGCGGGCGATAAGATCGCCATCGGGGTCCCCATATTCACTCCCTATCTCGAGATTCCGGTGCTGGACATGTACGGTTTCGACGTGACCTACGTTTACGGCACGGGCAGGGACGAAAGCGGCAGCCTCAACTTCCAGTACCCGCAGAGCGAACTGGACAAGCTGGGCGACAAATCCGTGAAGGCATTCTTTATAGTGAACCCGAGTAACCCCACCTCCGTAATGATTTGCCCGGAGTGCCGGAAATACCTCGTGAAAGTGGTTAAGGAGCGGAACCCTGACCTGATGATACTTACCGACGACGTTTACGGTACTTTCGTACCGGGATTCCAGTCGCTAATGAACGACCTTCCGGCCAACACGCTCTGCGTTTACTCGTTCTCAAAATATTTCGGGGCCACGGGTTGGCGTCTCGGTGTTATCGCGCTCCACGAGGACAATATCTACGACCGGATGCTCTCCTCCCTGCCCGCCGAAGAGAAAAAGCGTCAGGCCAAACTCTACGAGAGCCTCACCCTCTACCCCGACCGGCTGAAGTTTATCGACCGTCTGGTAGCCGACAGCCGCGACGTGGCGCTCAACCACACCGCCGGCCTTTCCACTCCCCAGCAGATACAGATGATGCTCTTCGCCGGTTTCGCCCTGCTGGACAGGGAAAACAAGTACAAACAGGCCGCCATCGACCTGCTGCGGCACCGCTATAAACTGCTATGGGAGGGTTTGCAGATAAAGATAACACCCGACCCCAACCGGGCATCGTACTACTGCGAATTCGACATCCAGGATTGGGCGAGGACCAATTACGGCGACGAGTTCTTCGCCTGGCTGGAGAAGAACTTCGAACCGGTGGACATGGTGTTCCGCCTCTCGGAGCGGTGCGCCGTGGTGCTGCTCAACGGCGGCGGTTTCGCCGGCCCGGAATGGTCCGTCAGGGTGTCGCTCGCAAACCTCGACGACGAGGATTACCAACGTATCGGCCGCGTGGTTTCCAACACCCTGGCCGAATACGTCGAGACATGGCAAAAGGAGACCGGTCGCGAGATAACCGCGCACGGGGTCTCCTGTTCGTAAAAAACAATACGGTGAAGACCAGAAGTCCCGGTCCGCTTGCCGGACATAAAGCAAGACCCTTCGAAGCCTCCCAACGGAGCGGCGCCCCGGCGCCTCCGGCGGGGGGCTTCGCCTTTACCGGGAGCGGCGATACGCCGCCGGGTCCGGTAAATATTCCCGCGCGGTGCGGCCGACGCCCCCAGGTAAGTGCAGGATAGGACGGAAGGGGCTGTACCGTACAAATCGAGGCCGGCAGAACCGGCGGAAAAGATCTGACTTAATACAATGAAAAGATTTACTTCTAAAACACTCCTCCTGCTTGCCACAGGTATCTGCCTCTGCGGCGCGGCCCACGGCCAGTACCGTGAGAGCGAAACCGTCATGGACCGCCTGATATGGGACGACGAGAAACTGAACATCCTTCTCGACACCCGTTTCGACGCGCAGTTCACCACGGGCAATTCCGACGGCAGGGAGCTGGGCTTCAAAGACCAGATGCTGAGGGTCTGGCTGGCAGGCGAGATAGTGCCCGGCATCCGCTTCCGGCTGCGGCAGAGGCTCAACAAACCGCTCACGGCCCTGCGCGACAACCTCTCGGCGGCCACCGACCACGCATGGATAGCCTTCGATGTGGGCCGCGACAAGCGGTGGACCATCACTGCCGGGAAGCAGTCGGTGAACTTCGGCACGTTCGAATACGACTACAACGGGGCCGATGTTTATCTCAGCACGATGATTAACAGCGACCTGGATTCGTACAAGACCGGAGTGGACGTGGCGTACCGCTTCGGAAAGCAGGCTCTCCACCTGCAGGTCGTCAACTCCGACGCCACCCAGTTTGCCCGGGACGACTACAAGAACAAGGCCCTCGGGGCTACAATTCTGTGGGAGGGCAATATCGGGGACGGACTGGTGAAAACCCGCTGGGCGTACAGCACCTTCCAGCACACCAAATCGCGTTTCTACAACTGGATTACCACGGGTATAGAAGCAAACCCGGGGAAGCTAACCGCCCAGCTCGATTACTATTTCGGCGAGCGGAACATGGATTACGGCAGCGTGGTATACTCCGACGAATCGACCCTCTCGTTCGTCCACGACCAGTCGGCGGCCCTCAATCTCGAATACGACGCCGGCAAATGGCGACCGGCGGTAAAGGGTACCTTCAACCGCCGTCACGATATGGACCTGCACCGGACCGCTTACGACAACTGGGGGATACAGGCCGCACTGGAATTTTACCCCTTCACGGCCAAATACCTCAAGGACCTGCGGTTCCATTTCGCCTACTGGTACACCGACACGCTATTCCGCGGGCCGTACGCCGACCTGCCGCATCACGACGGGCATACGCTGCTTGTGGGGATGAGGTGGCTGTTCAAAGCGAAATAAACCGGTAACGTAAAAGGAGGCGAGACATTAAATAAGCCGGACAGGAAAAACCGGATAAAGATAATAAACTGCGCCATAGTCGGGGACGGAAACCCTGATAAAGAACCGACACCATAGAAACGAAATTCAGACCCGGTACCAGCTCCCCCGGAACAAGGAAACCGTCCACGAAGTACAGGACCGAAAACCGGCTAAACGAACCGATACCATAGGTCCGGACCCGGAATCCGGATTAAAACCACGTCAGAGGACCGATAAACCGTTGTCCCGGAAACGTCCCCCGGAACAGGTAAACCCTTTCAGTATCTCCGCCGGGAACGTTCCCGCTTCTCGCTGGCCGAGTAGAGCAGCGCGGCCAGGACGAACACAGCAGTGGCGGCCGGAAAAAGCCATACCCAGGGGCCTCTCTCTACCACCACCGAATCGAAAAGCAGCGGATGCGTATCCGTTTTCACCATCCGGAAGCCTATAAGCAACAACACCCACATCGCCAGCGTTACCTGTGCGGCATATTTAAGGTGCCTGTTCACTATAAGCCCGGCGAATACCCCGTACCCGGCGACCACCAGACCGATAAAGGGCATGAACTTCATAATTCCCGCCATAGCCCCGAGCCTCTCGGCGTCCCCGATTATGTAATATTCCCTCAACGCGGCCAAGTATTCTTCGCCCGATTCGATGACGAACGGAAAAACGATTCCGCTTATTATTAGCATAAAACCGGTAAAGCCCAAGACTTTGGTAAGTATCCTGTATACCATATCCGACTGATGAGTTAGTAAAATCCAAAGATATAAAAAACGGGGCTTAATCAAAGCCCCGTTTCCCTGTTCCGTATCGACCGGTTACCTGTTGCGGTACCGTTCCATTTTTATATTGTCCTCGCGTTTGAGTTCCAGTTCGTTCAGGTTATGCTCCGCGTTGGGGCTGCCGAGCGCGCGGGCGCGTTCTAAGTAGACCTGTGCCGCGTCGAGGTCGCCCTCTTTGAGCAGGATCGCACCCAGCGTGTTCAACGCCTCGGCATTGTCGGCGGCGCTCTCCAGACGGCGGCGGGCACCGGTGAATTCACCGCGCAGGTACATCACCGTTGCCATGTTGATATTGGCTATGTCGTCGTCCGGGTACTGGCGGAAAATCACGTCGTACACCCTGTCGAACTGCTCGCTGCCCAACTCATACTTGTTCGCCAGCGCGAACAGCTCGTAGTGGCTGAGAAGCGACGGGTCCCTGTCCAGCACAAGCTCGGCTTCCTCCACCGTATAATCCTTCACGGTAAAGTCCACCCGGTAATCCGACCGGCGCAGCTGCGGGAACATTTCGTTCAGCATGGTGCGGTAGGACGAGAACCGTTTGATACGGGCCTCTTTTACGTCCGGGTCGAGGTCGCTGTCGATAATGGCGAGTATTTCGTCGCGGTTGGCGATATTGCTGTCCTCGACCAGTATCCGCAGGCCGTCCCAGTCTTCCGGGGTGGCAGAATAACGGATGATATTCTTATCGATTCCGAAGTTGTCGCCCACGTAGTTGAGCAGGGCCTGCGCCCGCTCGTTCGACAGGCGGGTATTGAGCGCCCAGCTGCCCTCGGGCGACGCGTACCCTTCGATAAACATGCCGGTTATCGTCACGTCCGTGTTGGACTGCACTTCGCGCAGGGTCTGCTGTATTTTACCCAGCTCCTCCGGGTTGCGGCGGAAGTCGGGAACTATGATCGAACGGCCCACGGGGAAGTCGAGGTAAGCCTGCGCCTGTATGTTACGGCTTTTGACCAGCTCCCTCTCCGGCTCTATAAGGGCTACCTGCGGGTTCACCTCGTAGGGTATCTTCGGCTCGAGCGTAACGTGCTTGGCTATGTCCACCGTGAAGAGCTGCTGCCCTTCGGCGCACGAAGTAAGTATCTGGCGCACGATTAGCGAAGCGTCGTCCATCCAGTATTCGTACGGGACTTCCATCACATAACGCAGGGTGGTATCCGTATCCCTGGTAACGTTCACCATCTGGTACGGGATGCGCGACTGGTAACGGCGACCGTTGAATTTGCGCTTGCGTTCGTACATCTGCCGTTTGTTCTTGCCGTTAATCAGTACGGCGGGAAACATGCGCACGTTCACCGGGGAAGACGCTATTTCGGGAATAATGGTCCAGCTCTGGCATTTGTTCATGGTGAGCCTGTCCACATGTATATTCAAATCGAGGTAAAGCACGTCCCCCCGTTCTTCGACGGCGTTGCAGGTAATTGTTACTTCACCTTTGAACGGCTGCGCGGAGACCGTACCCCACACAAGCAATCCAAATAATATCGTATATAGCTTTTTCATGATATCCACCTTGTTATTTTTTTGACCTGAACAGGTAAACGAACGAGACTCCGATGCGGGTAGGACCGAAGTAGTGCTTGGTGCCGTGACCGAGCATCTCGCCGCATTTTGCACACTCGTACTGGTCGTAATTCAGGTAAAGGTAACCGAATCCGAAGGTAGCCTCGAGGTTCCAGTGCGGACCGAGGTACCACTGGTACCCGTAACTCACGCCGCCGCCGGCCATATAGCCTTCGAAGCGGTGGTCGTCCAGCTTGGGGAAGACCCCGAGCGGAAGGTTCAGGTTACCCGCGTTGAACTGCCCGCCGGTAAGGTGGAAACCCCAGAAACCACGGTTGAAAGCCTCGCAGTTCCATAACCGGAATTCCGGCTGGAAGGTCCAGTTCTTCAGCTTCATATTGTTGTGGAAGGTGAAGGGATTGTAGGTACCGACAAGGTCGAGGGTGGTCCTAACGCCGGTTTTTACCTCCACGCCGATATTCGGAGTGGTCGTTCCCCAATAGAGCAGGTTGGTTTTGATACCCACCTCCTGGCCGCGAAGGCCTCCGGCAAGCAAAAACGTGGCTGCAATAAAAGAAATAATAAACCTGATTTTCATTTTATATTGTATTATATAGGTTCGAGACCGTCATCTATCTCTGCATCCGGGAATACTCATATCAAACAACAGCCCGGAGGGGTAGCCATGCTGGCAAATTATATAAAACGTAAACGTACCCTTTTCATCAAAAGGAACATTTAACCGCGTAAAGTTAAGAAATTATCGCTAAATGCAAGGGACGACCCTGTTTTTTGACTATTCCGTATGAAATTTACGTTTCGTCCGTCCCCGTGTACGGCAGGCGAGATAAACGGCAAGGATACGGGAAGAGTTCGGAGAGGTACCTGTGCACGGTTTTTGAAACTGTAAACCTTAAAACCGTCAGAAATGAAAAACAACGAAGCTGAAAGAAAGGGGTTGCTCTATCCCGTATTTACCGCCCGCGGCCACGATGCCGGGATACTGTTGCTGCGCCTTTTCGCCGGCGGACTGCTGATAAGGCACGGGATTCAGAAAGTCGAGAATTTCGACGCCCTCTCCACCACCTTCGCCGACCCGGTCGGGATGGGCAGCAAACTGTCGCTCATACTAATAATCCTCGCCGAGATAGGCGGCTCGGCGCTGGTCGTACTCGGATTGCTGACACGGCCGGCGGCGCTTGCCGTTGTGTTCGGTATGTTCGTGGCGGCGTTTTTCTCCTATCCGGGGCCGTTCAGTATGAAATCGTCCGAGATGCCGATACTCTACCTGGCCATGTTTACCGTCCTCGCGGTAACCGGAGGGGGACGTTATTCGGCCGACGAAGCCGTCCGTCGCAGATTGATCGGCTGATAATTGTGGCCGATTCCGGTACGGGGGGTTCGATTATTCGATTTTAGTAGTATATTTGCCTTCCGCATTTCAGGTTCCCGGCCCGGTAACGGAGCGTGGCAGGAATGCACCGGCAAAGAACGGTTCTTTACAAACGATATTGCGACGATTCCTGAAGGCGAACGGGATTCGTCGTACCCCGGTTGTGTCACGCATATTAAGTTTGGGTTGTAGTACCGCAGCCGGGGATTTAAAACGGCATCAGGAGTAGTCCTGATGCCGTTTTTTATTCCCGTTGCCGCCGTTGCGGCCCGTATCCGCGGGAGGGTTATTTACCTCCGTTCGTCCAGCCAGCGGGCCACGATGGATTTCATTTCGTCAGAGTAGCGGAAGGTGTCGCGCCAGCCCCAGCCATGGCCGCCCGAGGGCCATATATGTATTTCCGCCGGCACGCCGTGCTGTTTGGTGGCCTCGTAGAAGGCGGTGCCGTTGCGCGGGTCCACGCCCCCGTCATCGTCGCTGAACAGAATAAGCACCGGAGGAGTATCTGCCGTTACGCGGGTCTCGTTCGAGAAGGCCGCTATATCGTCGGAATATAAGTCGGCACCGGTCAGGTTCTTGCGCGAACCTTTGTGCGCAAGCTCGTCCGACATTGAAATAACAGGATAGACAAGTATCCCGAAGTCGGGACGGTTGGCCGGCGACGTATAATGCGTCACGGCGGTCGAGGCGAGGTGCCCGCCGGCCGAGAATCCTATTACACCCACCTGTGACGGGTCTATATTCCACTCCGCGGACTTCTCCCTCACCGTTTCGATGGCCTTGCGCACGTCATCGCCCGGAATCATGCGGTTGCCGCCCGGCATCCGGTATTTGAGCACTATACCGGCAATACCGTATTTATTAAGCCACCGGGCCACGTCACGCCCCTCGTGGATGAACGCCAGCCCCGAATACGAACCTCCGGGACAGATAACCACCGCCTGCCCGTTGGCATCGCCCGCTTTGGGCAGGTACACCTCCAGCTCCGGGTCCGTCACCTGGCTGTACGTACCGTCGGGATTCCTTACTTCCGTAAGGCCGTTTTCGCCCGGGGCGCCCTCGGGCCACAGGTCTACGATCAGGGGTTGCTGCGCCGCCAGCAGGTTAGCCGTGGCCGCAAAGAGGATGGTTAAAAGAATCTTTCTCATGGTAAATTATTTCGTTTTAAGGATTTACGGTTGCCGTTGCGCGGGAGAGGAGGACAAATTACGAAAAATATCGCGTATCAGGAAATTCCCTGCCTCTGTGACCGGTAACCTCGGCCCATGCGGCGGTGACGTCCTGCCGGACAGCTAGGTGTCGGCACAGGTTTTATCGGCAATTTAAAGTACCGTCGGGGGTCAAACCGAAACCATTCGGGCAGGCTGTTATTTATCTGCCGGCTCACCCACCCCCGTCTGAGAACCCGAAACCGCCACAACCTGAAGGCACCCCTGCACCGGGATTATCCCGTCGCTACGGCGGAGACATTACGCGCGGCCGGGCAGGTAAGTGTCCGCACAGATATCATAGGCATT
>JAJQCA010000042.1 GCA_021202985.1 Alistipes sp. | reverse complement strand
CGGACGCGTGCAGGCCCGTGCCGGTCTCCGCGGCAAACTTCCCCTGCCCCAAAGCGTGCAGGCCCGTGCCGGTCTCCGCGGCAAACTTCCCCTGCCCCCCCAAAGCGTGCAGGCCCGTGCCGGGTTTCCGCGGCGAAAGATTCCCGCAGCCGCCGTCGTCCCCTCCCCGGGGTCCTCCACGGTTCGGCCACCGGACAGGAAAGCCAGCCGAAACCGGACCGGTGTGTCCGGGTCGGTAGTACGATGGACGTTGTATTCGGGTTGTTTACCGGTAATGGAAACGGATGGTCTGCTTCAGGTCGGGGTGCAGGGATTTGGAGACCGGGCAGGTGTGGGCGGCGTTCTCCAGGATACGGCGCGTCTTGTCGTCGTAACTGCCGGGCATCCGGAAGTCTATCACGATTTCGCATATCCGGCGGGGTTCGGCGGCCATGACTTTTTGGATTTCCAACCGGGTGCCGGTAAGGTCAACCCCGAGCCGGCCGGCCGCGAGGTCCATTATTGTGAGCATGCAACTGCCCAGTGCGGCGGCTACCATATCGGTGGGCGAGAAGAACTCCCCGCGGCCGTTGTTGTCGGTGGGGGCGTCGGTGGTAATCTTGTTCCCCGACTGTACGTGGGTCGCTTCGGTGCGCAGACCGCCGGTGTATACAGTTTCTATCGTTGCCATAATCGTATAGGTTTGGTTCGTTTCTTAAAATTAATAATAAAGGGGCATTTATTAGCCACCCCCGCCCGATATTATTCGTGGTTGCGGGCAAGGCCGCCTTCGGCCGTCTCCTTGTAGAGGCTCGGTATGTCGTGGCCGGTCTGTTTCATTACGGCTACCACCCGGTCGAAGCTCACGCGGTGCTTCCCGTCGGAGAAGGTGGCGAAAATGTTCGAATCGAAGGCCCGTGCGGCGGCGATGGCGTTCCTCTCGATGCAGGGAATCTGCACAAGTCCGCATACCGGGTCGCACGTAAGGCCCAGATGGTGTTCGAGGGCCAGTTCGGCGGCGTACTCTATCTGTGCCGGGGTGCCGCCGAACAACTGGCACGCCGCTGCCGCAGCCATGGCGCACGCCACGCCCACCTCCCCCTGGCAACCCACTTCGGCGCCCGAGACGGAGGCGTTGTGCTTCACCACGGCGCCGAACAGGCCCGCGGTGGCCAGGGCGCGCAGTATCCTTACCCGCATGAAATCACGGGTGGTGTAGAGGTGGTAGAGCACGGCGGGCAGCACACCTGACGAGCCGCAAGTGGGCGCGGTGACAATAACCCCGCCGGCGGCGTTTTCCTCCGAGGTGGCCAGCGCGTAGGCGTAGAGCAGGCCCCGGTTGCGCATCGCGTCGGTGTAGCCTTTGGCCTTGACGTAGTAGGCGGCCGCCTTGCGGCGCACGCCCAGCCCGCCGGGCAGTACTCCTTCGCTCTGCAATCCGCGCTCGATGGTTTCGCACATGCGGTCCCACACCTCCCCCAGATAGTCCATAATGCCCTCATCCTCGTGGCGGGTGACGTACTCCCAGTAACTGTGGCCCGTCTCCTCGCACCAGTGGAGTATGTCGGAAAGGCGCGTCATGGGATAGATGTCGTCCGGCGTCTCCCGGCGGCCGCCCTCTTCCACGATGGACCCGCCCCCGATGCTGTACACGGTCCACTCCCCGAGGAGAGACCCGCCGCCGGAGGCCGTGAACTTCATACCGTTGGTGTGGAACGGCTCGACGTGTTCCGGTTCCCAGACTAACTCGGTCGGGGCTATGGGTTCGAGCACCGACAGGATGGCCGAGTCGGTAAGGTGTCCCCTGCCGGTTGCCGCGAGGCTGCCGTAAAGATGTGCAACGTATTTTTCCGCGTCGGGGTAACGGGCGGCGAAAATCCCGGCCGCTTTCTTCGGACCCATCGTATGGCTACTCGAGGGGCCATTGCCTATCCTGTATATGTTCCTTATGGATTCCATCCTGCTTTTGTATTAAACTGCAAAATAAGGATAAGAAACCGTAATTACGAAATATTTACCGCATATCGGAACTGCCCGGCGGCGCTGTTGTCCGGAGTCGCCCGGAACCGTACGGGCGGGCGGCGGCAGGGGGAAAATAGGTGGTCCGTAACACGCCGTGGTGGCGGAAATTGAAAAAATATTCGATATTTAACAAATTTGTTAAACAAATATTTTATATTTGGAGCCGTAAATGTAACCCGTCGATGTGATGAGTCCGAAAGAATCCAACAAAGAAAGGCACATACTCGAAGCGGCCGAAGCCGAATTCCTCGAAAAAGGGTACGGCAAGTCGCGGACCACGGAGATAGCCCGCCGGGCGGGGGTGACCCACGCCATGCTCCACTACTATTTCCGCACGAAAGAGAACCTGTTCGACGTGGTTTTCCGCCATAAGGTGCAGGCTATAGCCGAGATATTGCTGTTCTCGTTCAGTTCCGACCTGCCGCTGCTCGAAAAGATAAGGAACGGGATGGAGAACCATTTCGATTTTATAGTGGCCAACGAGAAGCTGCCTAATTTTATATTCAGCGAGATTTTTGCCGAGGAAAAACTCCGTTCCATACTGGTCGCTCATATTAAGGATAAGTCCGAGTTTGTGATCGGCAGCCTGGCCCGGGAGATGGAGAAGGAGGTGGCAGGCGGTAAAGTACGCCATATGGACCCTCTGGACCTTATAGTAAGTATGATTTCTCTCAATGTATTCTCGGTGGTGTGCTCACAGGTGCTCTCCGGAGTGTTGGGTATAGACCGGAACGAATTCCTCGCGCGTCGTAAAAAAGTAAACACAGACCTGATAATAAGCCGGCTGAAAGTATAATTTTTTTATCCGGAAGCTAACAATTTTGTTAAACACCTATGACACGAAAAGCCACGGGATTAAAATATACGGTATGAAGAAATATCTGATAACGTTTTGGGCCGTGGTGCTGGCGGCCGGGACCGGGTTCGGGCAGCTTACCATCGAGCGGTGTTACGAGATGGCCGAGGCCAACTACCCGCTCATAGTGCAGTACGGGCTGATAGAGAAAACGCGCGACTACAACCTGTCGAACGCCTCGAAAGGGTACCTGCCGCAGATTCAGTTCGCCGCGCAGGCAACCTACCAGTCGGATGTGACCGAGCTTCCCGTCGCCGTGGACGGGTTCAGCGGCATAAGCCACAAGCAGTACGGGGCCACTGTGGATATCAACCAGAGTATATGGGACGGGGGCGCCATCCGGGCGCAGAAGGAAAGTATAGCCGCCCAGTCCGAGGTGGATATGCGTAACCTGGACGTAACGCTCTATTCCATACGCGACCGGGTCAACCAGCTCTTTTTCGGCATACTGCTCAACGACGAGATGATTGCGCAGAACGACACCTACCTCAGCGACCTGCAACGCAACTACGACCAGGTGGAGGCTTACGTCCTGAATGGCCTGGCGAACCAGGCCGACCTCGAAGCCGTGGCGGTGGAACAGGTTCAGGCCGGGCAGAACCGGACCCAGCTCGTTTACAGCCGCAGCGCGTACCTTGAAATGCTCTCCGCCCTGATCGGACGGCAAATAGAACGCGACACCGAGCTGGTGAAGCCCGACCCGGGCCAGTTGTACGACACCCGTATCGAACGGCCCGAGCTGTGGCTCTACGACGCGCAGTTCCGCAGCCTGGACGCGCAGAGGCTCGAAATCCGGGCGGGACTCATGCCCCGCTTCAACATAAACCTGACGGGCGGTTACGGCAAGCCGGGTCTTAATATGTTCAACGACAAATTTTCCGCCTATTATATTGCCGGGGTCTCCCTGAGCTGGAATTTCGGGCGGTTATACACACGGCGTAACAGCCTGAACAATCTCGAGCTGAACAGGGGGATGATTGCCGCCCAGCGCGACGCTTTCCTTTTCAATACCGGACTGGACATAACCCAAAACGAGAACGAGGTCGCCAAGATACGCCGGTTGATAGAGTCCGACAACGATATCATCCGCCTGCGCGGGTCGGTGAAACGGTCGGCCGAGGCCAAGGTGGCCGGCGGGACGATGTCGGTGCTCGACCTGATGAAGGAGGTCAACGCCGAACAAACGGCAATACAGGATAAAATAGTCCATGAAATACAGCTTCTTCAGGCTATATACAATCTTAAATATATCACGAACAATTAAAATAACGGGCAATGAAAATAGTCAGATACCTCTTAGCCGCGGCGCTCGTAATAATGCTGGCCGCATGCCATAAGAAGGGAATGCAGTACGACGCGTCGGGTGTCTTCGAAGTAACCGAGGTCATCGTCTCGGCGCAGGGCACGGGCGAAATATTACAGTTCGATATCCTCGAGGGGGACCAACTGGAGGCGGGCCGGCAGGTGGGACTTATAGACACGCTCCAGCTCTACCTGAACAAGATGCAGTTGCAAGCCAACCGGGGAAGCGTCCGGAGCCGTAGAACGACTCCCTCCACCCAGATAGCCGCTATCCGCCAGCAGATCGCTACCCAGGAGTCCGAACGTGCCCGTTACGAGAACCTCGTGGCGATGAACGCGGGCAACCAGAAGCAGGTGGACGACATTAACGCCCAGATAGAACTGCTGGAGAAAGAGCTCGCGGCCCAGATAGAGAACGTAAACAGTTCGAACACCAGCCTGACGGAAGAGGGCTTGTCGATAGACGCGCAGATAGACCTGCTGGACGACCAGATTAGCAAATCCGTCATCACCAGCCCCGTATCAGGGACCGTACTGGCCAAGTACGCCGAGCAGGGCGAACTCGCCACGCAGGGCAGGGCGCTGTTCAAAATCGCCGACGTCGGGACCATGTACCTTCGCGCCTACATCACGGCCAGCCAGCTTACGGCTATAACCATAGGGCAGAACGTGCATGTCTACTCCGATATGGGGGAGTCCGGCTCGCGGCAGTATCCGGGCCGGATAACGTGGATCTCCGATAAGGCGGAATTCACACCCAAAACCATACAGACGCGCGACGAGAGGGCCAACCTCGTTTACGCCGTCAAGATAGAGGTGCAGAACGACGGGTATATCAAAAAAGGAATGTACGGTGAAGTACAGTTTCAGGCAGGCGCGAACTAAGGTGTAAAACAAACGGTGGTTATGGGTGCGGTCTCGGTACATGAAGTTAGCAAAAGCTACGGCAAGACGGAGGCGTTGAAACGGGTAAGTTTCGATGCCGACGCGGGCGAGATATTCGGTATCATAGGTCCGGACGGGGCGGGGAAGACCACCCTGTTCCGAATCCTTACGACCCTGCTGCTTCCCGACGGGGGCCAGGCCACGGTGGACGGGGCGGACGTGGTGAAAGACTACAAGCGCATCCGGCAGGAGATAGGCTACATGCCCGGCCGTTTCTCGCTGTACCAGGACCTGTCGGTGGAGGAGAACCTCGAATTTTTCGCCACAATCTTCAATACGACCATTCAGGAGAACTACCACCTTATCGAAGACATTTACAAACAGATAGAGCCATTCAAGGACCGGAAGGCGGGGAAACTGTCGGGCGGTATGAAACAGAAGCTGGCCCTCTGCTGCGCTCTGATCCACAAGCCGAGGGTGCTGTTCCTCGACGAACCGACCACCGGGGTGGACCCCGTGTCGCGCAAGGAGTTCTGGGACATGCTCGCCAAACTCCGCGAGCAGGATATATCGATACTTGTATCGACCCCCTATATGGATGAGGCTTCGCTCTGCGACAGGATAGCGTTCATACAGGAGGGCCGGTTCCTTAAAATCGACACTCCGGCCGCCATAATATCCCAGTTCGGTCAGGAGCTGTGGGCCGTGGAGGGCGACGATATGTACACCATGTTGCTCGACCTGAGGGCCGACCCCCGGGTTACGAGCTGTTTTACCTTCGGGGAGAGCCTCCACGTCACGGTCCGCGAGGGTACGACCACGGACCAGATAAAGACCTATCTTACCGGCAAGGGCCACTGTAATATTTCGGTGAAGGTGATAGAGCCGACCATTGAGGATTGTTTCATGCAGATAACGGACGACAAGGCAAATGGATGATGTAGTAATCAGGGCCGACGGGCTGACCAAGAAATTCGGCGGTTTCACCGCCGTCGACCATATCACCTTCGAGGTCGGCAAGGGTGAGATTTTCGGATTTCTCGGGGCAAACGGGGCGGGGAAGACTACAGCCATGCGGATGCTCTGCGGGCTGAGCCATCCCACCTCAGGCAGCGGGACCGTGGCCGGATACGATATCTCGAAGGACCAGGAGAAGATAAAGGCTAACATCGGGTACATGAGCCAGAAATTCTCGCTCTATGAAGACCTGAAGGTGTGGGAGAACATGCGCCTGTTCGGCGGTATCTACGGCATGAAAGAGTCCGACATAAAGGAAAAAACCGACCGTATACTGGACAACCTCGGCTTCTCGGGCGAACGCGACACGCTGGTGCGCGACCTGCCGCTGGGATGGAAGCAGAAACTGGCGTTCTCGGTGTCGATATTCCACTCGCCGAAAATAGTGTTCCTCGACGAACCCACGGGCGGGGTGGACCCGAAAACCCGCAGGCAGTTCTGGGAAATGATCTACCAGGCGGTACACGACGGGATCACGGTATTCGTCACCACACACTATATGGACGAGGCGGAATATTGCGACCGCGTCTCCATAATGGTGGACGGCCGTATCGAAGCCCTCGACTCGCCCCGGAACCTGAAACGGCAGACCTGTTCGGAGACGATGGGCGAGGTGTTCCGGAAATTCGCAAGGAAAGCAACCCGTAGCGCAGACTGATTATGAAGCAGTTCACAGCATTCGTAAAAAAAGAGTTCCTCCACATCTTCCGCGATACCCGGACGATGCTGATACTGCTCGGGATGCCCGTCGTGCAGATAATCCTGTTCGGGTTCGCCATCACCACGGAGGTAAAGAACATCCGGTTCGCGGTGTTCGACCTCTCGCGCGACCAGACCACCCGGCAGATTACCGAGCGCCTTGCGGCCAACCGCTATTTTACGCTGGTGGCCGATATCGACAGCCCTCCTGAGGCGGATGAGCTGATGAAGGCGGGCAAGGTGAGTATGGTCGTAGTTTTCGACGCCGATTTCAACGCCAATATGCTCCACACGGGCGAGGCGGCCGTACAGCTTATTGTGGACGCCACCGACCCCAACCAGGCCACCACCATGACCAATTATGCCACGGGCATAATCACCCAATACCTGCAGGAACTGTCGGCGGGGTCGGGTGCCGGAGCGACCCTTGTGATAAACACCGAAACTCGGATGCTTTACAATCCCCAGATGGAGGGGGCGTACAATTTCGTACCCGGGGTGATGGGGCTTATTCTGATGCTGATCTGCGCGATGATGACCTCCATCGCCATTGTAAGGGAGAAGGAGCGCGGAAGCATGGAGGTGCTGCTGGCTTCGCCCGTAAGGCCGATATTTATTATAATAGCCAAAGCGGTTCCTTATTTTATCCTCTCGGTGGTAAACCTTATAACCATCCTGCTGCTGTCGGTGTTCGTGCTGAAGGTGCCGGTGGCCGGGAGCCTGGTGCTGATTTTCCTCGGTTCGTTCCTGTTCATACTCATGGCCTTACTTCTGGGGCTGCTGATATCGAACATCGTGCAGACTCAGGTGGCCGCCATGCTGGCTTCCGGGATGGGGCTTATGATGCCCACGATGCTCCTGTCGGGAATGATGTTCCCCATAGAGAGTATGCCTCACATACTTCAATGGATATCGGCGGTGATGCCGGCCCGGTGGTACATAGAGTTGATAAAGAAACTGATGATACAGGGTGTGGACGGTATCTATGTGATGAAGGAGTTCGCCATACTCGCCCTGATGGTGGCAGTCCTGCTCGCGGTAAGCCTGAAGACATTTAAAAAACGGCTCGAATAAATCCCGTACGCCATGTTGAAATTCCTACTGGAGAAAGAATTCAAACAGATGTTCCGGAACTCGTTCCTTCCGAGGATGATTCTGTTCCTGCCGGTGATGATGCTGGTCATAATGCCGTGGGCGGCCAACCAGGAGATAAAGAATATTAAACTCTCGGTGGTGGACAACGACAACAGCACCTATTCGCAGCGGCTTGTGAACAAGGTCATAGCCTCGGGTTACTTCATTCTGGAGGACGTTTCGTCGTCCGTCGGCGAGGCCCTGCGGAGTATCGAATCGGGCAAGGCGGACATAATACTCGATATCGAGCCGGAATTCGAGAAAAACCTGATGGGCACCGGTATGGCCAGCGTTATGATATCGGCCAACGCGGTGAACGGCACCAAGGGCGGGCTCGGATCGGGATACCTTGCCGCCATCATGGCCGACTTCACGGACGATATAGCAACCGACCTGGGCCTTAACGCCGGAAAGGACGTCGCCCCGTCCATAGAAATCGTGCCGCACAACCTCTACAATACCTATATGGATTACAAGGTGTTTATGGTGCCGGCGCTGGTGGTGATGCTGCTGACGATGCTCACCGGTTTCCTGCCCGCGCTCAACATAGTGGGGGAAAAGGAAGCGGGAACCATAGAACAGATGAACGTGACGCCCGTACGCAGGATTACCTTCATACTGGGCAAACTGATACCGTATTGGGCGATAGGATTCGTTATCCTGAGTATCTGTTTCCTTCTCGCGGCATTTATGTACGGGATCAAACCGGTGGGCAGCCTGCTTACGATATACCTCTATGCGAGTGTCTATATTCTCGTGGTGTCCGGGCTGGGGCTGGTGATTTCGAACTACTCGGACACCATGCAGCAGGCGATGTTCGTGATGTTCTTCTTTATGCTGATACTGATTCTGCTCAGCGGGCTGTTCACGCCGGTGACGAGCATGCCCGGGTGGGCGCAGTTGATAGCCAAAGTCAACCCCCTGAGTTATTTTATCCAGGTGATGCGTTCGGTCTACCTCAAAGGGAGCGGAATCGGCCAACTGCTGCCGCAGCTTGTGGCCTTGTCCGTTTTCGCCCTGGCATTCAACCTTTGGGCGATACTCAGTTACCGGAAGAGCGGGTAAGTTACGCGGGTCTTGACTCTATTATATTCATATGCCAGTCCGGGAAGGCATGCGGCGGTGGTGGGGTGGCGGGTCGCAGAAAGAACATAGAATTACCAAAATTATTTAAGGATATGAAAGTGATTTTAGTTGCCACGGTTACGGCGAACGGCCGGGTTCTGCTGGCCGAAAATATGCAGGACGTGGCCGCACCGGCCGAAGCCCTCGGGGTGTTCGCCGAAAAGGGCCGCGAGGCCGGATGCATGATTATGGGCCGGTCTACCTACGATATGATAATGCAAGTGCCCGGGATGAAGGAGGCTTACGGGGGGGATCGAACTCGTGGTGCTTTCCGGCAATCCGGATTCAGGTGAGGGTACCCGCGTGGCAGCCTCGCCGGAAGAGGCGCTGGATTACCTTCGGGGAAAGGGCTACGGTTCCGTTGTGGTGGCCGGAGGGGTTAAAACATACAACGCGTTCCTCGCCGGCGACCTTGTGACGGATATGTTCCTGAGCGTGGTGCCTGTGGTTATATCCGGCGGAGGGTTACTGTCCACCGGCGGGGACAGGGTGGTCCGTTTCCGGACCGCCGGCGAGCGGAAACTTACCGGCGATGTAATGCAGCTCCATTTCAGTAAAGGGTAGGCGGCCCGGGCCGGGTGCGGCAGCCCTTCCGGTGCGCCTGCGGTTACGAAGCGGGAGGCGGATACCCGGCAATAGTAACGGCTGATTTGCTGGTCTAACCGGGTGCTACGGCCGCCCCGGTAGCTTTTAGCCAATGCCCGGCAATAGCGACGGCCACCTTTGCAGTCATATTCGGGTGTGGGATACCCGGCATAGCGACGGCCGCCCCGGTAGTTTCATCGGGAGGTGGAATACCCGGCAATCGCGACGGTAACCTTTGCAGTCATAACCGGGTAAGATGTCAGTAAACGACGGCCATCCCCGTAGTTTTGAGCCAGAAGCCCGGCTATAGTTATGGACAACTTGCTGATATAACCGAGAGGTGGTCCGGTAATAGCGAATAACTTCGGTAGCGTTGAGGCGGATGCCCGGCTATAGTTATGGACAACTTGCTGATATAACCGGGAAGAGTGTCAGTAATGGCTACTGTCGCCCCGGTAGTTTAAACCGGAGGGGAATCTGGCCCGACACAACGGGGAGCTTATAGTCCGGTTTTGCCTTACCTGTCAGGGGTAGGTACGGGGTCGATGCGCACCGGTTTAAATACGCATGGGTTACGGTGCCACCGTGGCCCTTTTTTCATTACCTTTGGTTTTGTGCCGCGCCGGCATCCCGTAGCGACAGTTCGTGCGGCTCCGGCCGGTATTGACCCTAAACCGCTAAACATTCCCGTAAATTATGAAAAAAGCCATTTCCTTTATCGTACTCTGTTGCCTTGCCGCGTTTACGGCCGGCGCCCAGTATCCTACCCTAACCCGCACCGCGGACGGAGCCTACCGGCTCACGGTCGATAATGAGCCGTTCCTGATGATTGCCGGCGAACTCCACAACTCGACCTCTTCCACGAAAGTTTATATGGACGCCATCTGGCCGCGGCTGAAAAGCCTGAACCTCAATACGGTACTGGCCGCCGTGTCGTGGGAACAGTTCGAACCCGAGGAGGGGGTATACGATTACGAAATGCTGGATTACCTTATCTCGGAAGCGCGCGCCAACGGGCTTAAACTCTGTATCCTGTGGTTCGGCACATGGAAGAACGGCGAGTCGAGCTACGTACCTATGTGGATGAAGCGCGACACGCGGCGCTTCTTCCGGGTGAAAACGGCCGAAGGCGCGGAGGTGGAGACCATCTCGCCGTTTTGCGAAGCCGCGCGCGCGGCGGATGCCCGTGCATTCGCCGCTTTGATGGCCCGTATAAGGGAGGTTGATAAAGACCAGACGGTAATTATGATGCAACCCGAGAACGAGGTGGGCATCTTCGCCGATATGGACTATAACGACGTGGCACTCCAGACCTTCGAAGGCGAGGTGCCGGAACGGCTTATGAAATATCTCGCGGACAACAAAAAGAACCTCAAGGAGGAAGTCCTGTCCGTATGGGAGGCCAACGGCGGTAAACGCCGCGGTACATGGAAAGAGGTGTTCGGCGACACTCCCGAGGCACGCGAATTCCTGATGGCGTGGACCTATGCCGTTTATATGAACTCAGTAGCCGAAGCCGGGAAGGCCGAACTGCCGCTGCCTATGTTCGTGAACTGCTGGATAATGCAGGCGCCGGGCGACCTTCCCGGTGTGTACCCTAACGGTGGCCCCGTATCGCGGGTGATGGATATATGGAAGGCCGCTGGGCCGTCGATAGACGTGGTTGCGCCGGATATCTACCTTCCCGATTTCAAAAGCATTGTGCGTGAATACCACCGGGCGGACAACCCGCTGCTGGTTCCCGAATCGACCGTCGACCCGGGGCGGGTATTCTACGCCTTCGCCGAGCACGACGCGATATGCTACTCGCCGTTCGCCATCGAGGATGCGGCGGGGAACCTTCAGTTTTCGGCGGCCTATGAAACCCTCGGCGGCCTGATGCCTTATATAGCCGGCCATGCCGGGACCGGCAGGATGCGCGGCATAATGCGATACGGGGACGAGGAGGGCGAAACTTTCACCTTCGACGGCTATTCGGTGGAAATTACATACGAAAATCCCGACCGGCCGGCCTACGGCCTTGTTATACAGACTTCGGACGACGAATTCCTGTTTGCCGGAATCAACTACCTCGCTACGGTGGTCTCTACCGACACGCGCCGTACGGGTTATATCGGGCAGGTGTGGGAAGGCCGGTTCGACGACGGCCGGTGGATGCCCACGCGCCTGCTGAACGGCGACGAGACCCGGCACCATGCCGCCCTGCGTGTGCGCGGGATTGCGGTAGGTAGCGGAGGGTCGGCCGGTAGTTTCGAGGCCGACAACTCACAGGAAGTGTTCGAGTACTCTCCGCTTGGCAGGGACGCTGTAATGGTCCCCGGAATTTATAAGGTCACCGTCTACACGAGGTAAGCCCGGTAGGGGGCTGGTTTCAGCAGAAGACGAATGGAACCGGCAGGGGGTTATCACCAAGCCGCGGAGATTCTGCCGAGATTCCGCTGGATGCCGAAGGAATTCCTTAAGGATAAGGGGTTTTGTGTCATGTGTGTGTCATGTGTGTTATGTCTGTGCGATGTGTGTGTTGTGTGCACGGTATGTTCTTGTGTGTAAGCGGCGTGTGTTCCGAGTGTGTGAAATGTGTGTGTTTGTAGTGTGTGAAAGTGTGTGATGGGTATGTGAAGGGTGTCAAGTGTGTGAAGTGTGTGTGCAATATGTGTACGGGGTGTGAGATGTGTATTATGTTTGATGGGTGTCCCATTATCTCGTGTGTCATTTGTGTGCGCGGTGTGTAATGGATATGCTGTGTGCGTGCGGTGTTATGTGTATTGTGTTTTGAGGTTTGTGCGCTGGGGAATGTATGTTTTACGTCTGTGCAATGTGTGTAATGTGAGTGTATGTGTTCACGGTATGTACGTGTGTGTAAGCGGTGTGTGATGTGTGTGTACAGGCTAAGGGAGGGTGAATCGACCCTGTGAGCGGTTCGCAGCGGTCCGGGATACCCTGGAATCAAACTCTTAATTGCCGCTAAGAGGTGAAGTAAAAAGAGGTCCGGCTACATGCCGGACCTCTTTTATTTACAGGATTGTCCCGTCCTAAAATAGGTTGACAAAAAAAGTCATTCTATGGAAGAACGAAAA
>JAJQCA010000026.1:7569-12739 GCA_021202985.1 Alistipes sp. | reverse complement strand
CCCCGGAACCACCCGGCATTATCCCGGAAACCTTCCGGAATCATCCCGATACCATCCCGACACCATCCCGGACTAATCCGTCCGCCCCATTGACATGTATCCGTATTATTACGGGCGGCGGTAAAACCGGCCCGGGCCGGTAGGCTCATTGGTATGGATATTGGATTCATATCAGGCACTTTAAGCGGCAATTAAACAGCTAAAAAATATGGAAAATGTATTGACCAGGGAGTCGCCCATCAAAACCGTGAATCCGGCCACGGGCGTAACCGAGATGGTTTTCGACGTAATGTCCGACCAACAGATAGACACTATACTGGATACGGCCGACATGGCCTTCCGCCGGTGGAAAGCCACCGACGTTTCGGACCGGACAGCCCTGCTTTCGCGGCTGGCGCGGGCGTTCCGCGAGAACCGAGAAGAGCTGGCCCGGCTGGCCGCCGTGGAAATGGGGAAGGTTTACCGCGAGGGCCTTACCGAGGCCGACCTTTGCGCCAAGATATTCGACTATTACGCGGCGAACGGGAGCCGCCTGCTCGAAGACCGCCCGTACGAGTTCCCGAGCAAGGCCTACGTGATGTATGAGCCGCTCGGAGTGATATTGAGCATCCAGCCGTGGAATTTCCCCTATTCGCAGGTAGTGCGCAATGCCGCACCTATAATTCTGGCAGGCAACACGATGGTGCTTAAACACTCGTCGAACGTGCCCCAGTGTGCGGCGATGATCGAACGGCTGTTCCGGGAAGCCGGGTCGCCGGAGGGGGTCTTCACAAACCTGTTTATAAAAGGCCCAAAAGCGAGCGAGATTATAGCGGACGACCGCATAAAAGGGGCCACCTTCACGGGAGGGGTCAACGCCGGGCGTTCGGTGGCCGAGGCGGCCGGACGGAAAGCCAAAAAGTGCGTAATGGAGCTGAGCGGCATAGACCCGATGATCGTGCTCGACGACGCGGACGTGGAGCTGGCGGCAAAAACCGCCGTGGCCATGCGCACCCGCAACGCCGGTCAGGTCTGCAACTCGCCCAAGCGCGTGATCGTGGATAAGTCGGTGGTGGATGAGTTCGTGGACCGGGCCGGGGAGCTGCTCCGCGCGGTGAAGGTCGGGGACCCGCTGGACGAGGCTACCGGCATGGGACCGCTCTCGTCGGTAAAAGCGGCGCAGAAGATTAAAGAGCAGATTGATAAGTCGGTCGAAGAGGGAGCCGTGCCGGTTTACGGGGGTACCGTACCGCAACAGGGCGGCGCGTTCCTTGTGCCGGCGCTGCTGCGTGACGTCAGGCCGGGGATGACCGCCTTCGACGAAGAGATATTCGGCCCGGTAATTTCAGTAGTGACGGCCGACGGCGAGGAGGACGCACTGAAGCTGGCAAACGACTGCCGCTTTGCCTTGGGGGCGTCGGTTTTCTCGACCGACGGCGAGCGGGCCGAGCGGCTCGCCCGGAAAGTCGACGCCGGAATGGTGGGTATCAATACCATGGCCGGAAGCACTCCCGAACTGCCGTACGGTGGGACTAAAGATTCCGGTTACGGCCGGGAACTCTCCGACTACGGGGTGCACGAGTTCGCCAACCATAAACTGGTGCGGTTTTAACCGACGCCCAGGAGCCGAAAAGGAGCCGGTTATCGAGCGGAGAGCTAACGCTCCATAAGACAAGATGCCGACTATCTACCGGAGAATGACGCCCCATAAAGGAGGGAAAACACCAACTCCCACCCCGTCCGGGATAATAGCAAATTTTACGGCGGTGACCGCATTCCGAAGGTGCGGGAGGGAAAATACATTAACCGGGGTCCCGAGAGGGTTCCCGGTTTTTTAATTTCGACCCGCCACGTGTGCCCGCACCGGCCGTAAGGCCCCCGTCCGGGGAATAACCCGCCGCCCGTGACAACCGCCCGCGCCCGCTACAATAATCCGCCCTGCCCGGACCCTGCCAGCCTCAGCAAGGGACAAAAAGATTTCCGGGTAAGCATAAATTTGCATATTTTAGTAGCCGGCTAACGGCCGGGCCGGCTTACCGTCGGGACCCCTGTACCGCCGCCGTTCCGCCGCGTTCCTTTACTATCCTAAAATGACCCTGAATGCAAACCACAAGAATCACGTTTACAAGTTTTATATGCCGTATCCTCGCGGCCGTTTCGATATTGGCGGCTGCCGTGCCCGCCGGGCGCGCCGCCGTACCGTTCGACATTATAAAGGACGGACGGCCCGCGGCGGTTTACTATACCGGCGGGCAAAACGTCGTCTGCACCGCCCTTAAGATACTCTCCTCGGACCTGGAGCTGGTTTGCGGCACCCCCGCGGCCGTGACGGACGGCACCGGCCAACTTACCGGCGGAACGATAACGGTAGGCGTAATCGGCGAGGAGGACACCGACGCCCTGCTGGCGCGGCACGGGGTGGATATCTCCGAAATCGAAGGTAAATGGGAGGCGTTCTGCATCCACACGGTGGAGACCGCACAGGGACCGGCGCTTTTCGTAATCGGTAGCGACCCCCGGGGAGCGGCTTACGGGGTGATGGAACTTTCGCGCCTGACCGGCGTTTCCCCGTGGGTGTGGTGGGCCGATGTGGTACCGCAAAAACGGACGAACGTAACCCTCACCGTGGACAATCTGGTGAAACATCCGTCGGTACAGTACCGCGGCATTTTCCTGAACGACGAGGACTGGGGCCTTATGCCGTGGAGCACACGCACATACGAACCCACCGGCCGGCCGGGTGAAATCGGCCCCGGGACCTATTCCCGGATATTCGAGCTGCTGCTGCGCCTGAGGGCCAATACCATCTGGCCGGCGATGCACGAGTGCACCGTACCGTTCTACTTTACCGAGGGGAACCTCGAGGCGGCCCACCGCTACGGTATCGTGGTGGGAACATCGCACTGCGAACCGCTGATGAGGACCAATACCGGGGAGTGGGACGACGAAAAATACGGCCCGTACAACTTTATCACCAACCGCGAAAACGTAATCGGTTACTGGGAGGAACGGCTCGATGAGGTCTCCCACACCGAGAATATCTATACCCTGGGCATGCGCGGCGTCCACGACGGGCGGATGCAGGGGGTGTCGGGCATAGACGAGGAGACCGAGGTGCTCGGCACCGTCATCGGGGCACAGCGCGAACTGCTTACCCGGAGCAGCGGGCAGCCCATTGAGAGCATACCGCAGGTCTTTATCCCGTACAAGGAGGTCCTTGCGGCCTATGACAACGGGCTGGATGTTCCCGACGACGTGACCCTTGTCTGGTGCGACGACAACCACGGCCATATAACGCGCCTCAGTAACGAGCGGGAACGCTCGCGCAGCGGCGGCGCGGGAGTTTACTACCACATCTCGTACTGGGGCAAGCCTCACGACTACCTGTGGCTGGCCACCACCCAGCCTTCACTGGTATACGCCGAGATGAAACGGGCCTGGGACCATGGCGCCCGCAGGCTGTGGATACTCAACGTGGGCGATATCAAACCGGCCGAGTACCTCACCGAGTTCTTCCTCGACCTTGCCTGGGATATAGAATCCATCAGCGACCGGACCATATACGCCCACCAGCGGCGGTGGTACTCGCGCCAGTTCCCCGGCGTGGATGCGGACGCGATACACGAGGTGATGAAAGAGTACTACCGGTTGGCCGCGCTTCGTAAGCCGGAGCACATGGGCTGGTCGCGAGTGGAGGACCGTACGTTCCCGAGGGGCCTGTCGCCCGTGACGGATACGGAGTTCTCGCCCGACCGCTTCTCGGAAACAGACCGCCGGCTCGCCGACTATTCGGCCCTGGCCCGGCAGGCCGAAGATATTTACAATACTGTACCCGAGGAACTCAAACCGGCATATTTCCAGCTCGTACAGTATCCCGTGGCGGCCTCGGCCGCGATGAACGGCAAACTGCTCGCCGCACAGATGGCCCGCTCCCTGGCCGGGTCCGACCCCGGTACGGCCCGCTGCTATGCCGCGACGGCCACCGGGTGCTACGACCGGATAAAGGAGCTGGACCACCACTACAATAAGGTTATGCTGGACGGGAAATGGGACGGCATGATGGACAGTAACCCGCGTAACCTGCCCGTATTCGGGCCGCCGGATCTGCCGGAACTTCAAGAAGCGCCTGCCCTAACAGGATCGCCCGAGCCGACCGGAATGCGGGACTGGGCAGGATTGGAAGTCATTTCCACGCCCGGCACACGGGAAGGCGGACACTCCGTCGGCCGGCATACCGACGGGCCGACGACCTCCCTGGCGGTAATGCCTGACGAAGCGGGCCTTCCCGCCGGCCTCGACCCCAAATACGCCGAGAAGGACGGAATAATTGCCCTCGCCGCGGCCGATTACACCAATCGCGGCGCCGCGCACAGCATAATAGAGGGTCTCGGCCACAGTTGCCGGGCCGTAAGGCTGCCGGCGGCCGGCGGAAGCGTCCCGGATGTGGGAATTGTTTTGCCGGAAAGCGGCAATTCACCCGACAGGACTCCCGGAGGAGCCGATATTCCGGAAGTGACCGTTTCCTCCGAATGGTACATCCCCCCCGGCGCCCCCTGCCTCGAATACCGGTTATACACCACCTCAACGGGAGTTGCGGAACTTAAATTGGGTACGATACCGTTCCATCCGGTAAGCGGCGGCCCGCTCCGGTACGCGGTCTCCGTGGACGGCGGGGAGCCCGCGGTGGTGGCGGTCAGGGCCGATTTCCTGACTCCGGAATGGTCCCGGAACGTACTGCGTAACCAGACCCTCACTTCCACCCGGTGGAACATCGACCGCCCCGGCGAACATACGGTAAGGATTTACGCCCTCGACGAAGAGTTGCTGGTGGACCAGTTGATGCTCGATTTCCAGCCGGAACGCCCGCATTACACCATTCCCGCCCTCTGAAATTTACGAGCGCAATAACCCCGTAATTTTAATAAAATGAAGGTAACGTTTAATCATATCACGGCAGTCGCGTACATTACCGCATTCTTTACGGCAACCGTTTTTTCCGGTACCGGCATCAGTGCCGCATCCCTCAATTATAATACCCATGACTGTATAGTTAAAACCACCGCGCAGTACACCGGGTCACCATGCCTCATCGCCGTATACGGTGTGTGCGAAGTGTGCGAAACACATACGGCATCCCAAGCGGACGGTGTGTGCGAGGTGTGCGATACACACCCGGCGCCCCGAACGGACG
>JAJQCA010000026.1:0-7469 GCA_021202985.1 Alistipes sp. | reverse complement strand
GGTCCCGAACGGACGGTGTGTGCGATGTGTGCGAAACACACAAAGCGTTCGAGTCGGAGAACGCTATATCGTCTTTTCCTTTAAGTGCGGTGCGGCTGCTCGACAGCCCGTTCCTGCGGGCGCAGGAGCTTAACAAACAATACCTGCTCACCCTCGACGCCGACCGGCTGCTGGCGCCCTACCTTATCGAAGCGGGTCTCGAACCCCGGGCCGAACGGTATACCAACTGGGAAAATACCGGGTTGGACGGCCATATCGGCGGCCATTATGTCTCGGCGCTCTCCTATATGTATGCCTCCACGGGCGACGAGGCCATCGGCCGCAGGCTCGGATATATGATCGGCGAACTGAAACGGGCGCAGGACAGAAGCGGCGACGGATACCTCTCCGGTGTGCCGGGCGGCCGGCAGGTATGGGAAGAGATACGCCGCGGGGATATCCGGGCTTCCGGCTTCGGACTCAACGACCGCTGGGTGCCCCTCTACAATATCCATAAGATATTCGCGGGCCTGCGCGACGCCTGGCTGCTGACCGGTAATGAGACCGCCCTCGGGATGCTGACGGATCTTACCGACTGGATGTACTCGCTCGTGGAGGGGCTTTCCGACGAGCAGATGCAGGATATGCTTCGCAGTGAGCACGGCGGGCTGAATGAGACGTTCGCCGACGTGGCCGCCATCACCGGCGATTCTAAATACCTCGACCTGGCGCGACGCTTTTCCCACCGCGCAATACTCGAACCGCTGACATGCTGTGAGGACCGGCTTACCGGAATGCACGCCAACACACAGATACCCAAGGTTATCGGGTTCAAACGAATCTCGGAGCTGGACGGCGACGAGGTATGGCTCGGCGCGGCGGACTATTTCTGGCACACCGTAACACACGACCGCTCTGTCGCCATAGGCGGCAATAGCGCCTACGAGCATTTCAATCCCACGGACGATTTTTCGGTGATGATAAGCAGCGAACAGGGCCCCGAGACCTGTAACACGTATAACATGCTGAGACTTTCGGCTATGCTGCACCGTACGCGGCCGGACGCCGCGTATATGGACTACTACGAGAGGGCGCTCTATAACCATATCCTCTCCACCCAGAACCCCTCGACAGGCGGTCTGGTCTATTTCACACCCATGCGTCCGGGTCATTACCGGGTTTACTCCCAGCCCCATACGAGCATGTGGTGTTGCGTGGGTTCGGGTATCGAGAACCATTCGAAATACGGCGAGATGATCTACTCGCACGACGACCGCGGCCTGTGGGTCAACCTGTTCATTCCTTCCGTGGTGACATGGCGGGAGCGGGGGCTGACCCTCCGGCAGGAGAACGAATTTCCGGACCGGGCCGCCACACGGCTAACTGCGGAAAAGGCTCCCGACGGGGAAATGGATATTCGCATCCGCAAACCGGGATGGACCGCGGATATGACAGTGACGGTGAATGGTTCGCCGGTATCGGCGACAGCCGGGGAGGACGGCTACGTATCGGTACGCCGCCGTTGGCGGCCGGGCGACACAGTAGAGGTGGAACTGCCGATGGAGGTACGCCTCGAAGCGTTCCCCGACGGGTCGGACTACCGTGCGGTTAATTACGGACCGGTAGTGCTCGCTTCGCCCGCGGGCACGGCGGATATGACCGGCCTCTTTGCCGACGACAGCCGCGGCGGCCATATAGCCCACGGCCCCAAGATACCCCTGCACAAACTGCCATGGATAACGGGCGACGATGTGCCGGTACGCCGGACCGGCGGCCAGGGGCTGAGGTTCGCCATGAAGACCTCTGCCGGCGAAGTGGAACTGTTACCTTTCTACGAACTGCACGAGAGCCGCTACATAATCTACTGGCCCACGTTCGAATCGGGCTACGACGAGGACGAAGCGTTGGAAGCCGCCACCATAGACGTAATATACTGCGGACAGCAGCAATCCGAATCCGACCACGGTTTCAAAGGGGAAGATACACAAACCGGATACACCCACGGGCGCCACTGGCGTATGTCCGGGGGGTGGATTTCTTACGACCTTGCCGGGGGGAGCGGGGCCGGTTCCCTGCTTATTACTTTCCTCAGTGGCGGCGATGGTGGCGGTTGTTTCACTACCGAAATAAACGGGATAGTCCATACCGAGGCCGCCCCGTACGGCAACAGCGACTCGGAGTGGGAAACCATCGAATACACCCTGACGGAAGAGATGAAAGCGGACAATGGAGGGTTTAAAATAAAGATAACACCGCATGAATCTCATAAATCGCCCATGATATCGGTTATACGGCTTCTCTGACTACGGTTCCGACCCTTTGTAGATATTTTCCGTACTACACCGGGCGGGATAAACTATTACACAGCCCTTGCGTCAGTTTTCGGATTTTCCGGGCACAGACGCCGTATGCCATCAATAGTTTATGGCCCCGTTATACCGAGCGGCATCGGTTCCCGATGCCATACACCGGGACGGTTGAAGATCGGCATTATAAACATGGCATTACGGCCCCACTGCCCTGATAAGCCACCATTTTCAGGGACAATTTCTAACTGACCCGTACAGCGGACCCCGGCGCGGGGCCGTGCGCGTTCCCTCACGTTATAACCCCGCCGGGTTCCCTACCCCGTCAGGTGCGGCCCGGTTAAATCAGCATGGTCCGATAACACTGATTTCCCCCTGTGCCGGTTTCCCTGCACCGGGTCAAAAAGTTCTGTAACTTTTATCTTTTGGAATAAATTTACGCGGCAAGCCACCCCGCCCGCAACGGTTCGCAGGCCAGTCACACAAAGTCGTAAAAACCGAATGGTGCAAAGCTGCAATCGGTATCAAAAAATTTACAAAAATTTATCCCTTCCCATTTTGTACATTAACCTCCGCCGGCCGACAGCCTGACGGTATTGTAATAAATACAATAAGTACCCGGCTTTAACCTCCCCGCAGCTACGGGCAGCCCCTAATCCGCCCGGCCCGGCACAAATGTATTTTTTACAATAAGCCGTATGCCATCTTATTGTACCATCAACAATATTTACACTATTAAACGACAGGTAATTACATCTGTTATTTTACGTTTAATACCTTGTTTTGTAATTCCAAAACCATATATTTGCATACAACGCCTGAAACCGCCCGGTGAAATGAACGATAAAACGGCATACCTCCATACATACGTTTCGGTCGACTGCGCCGTATACGGCTTCGACGGACAGAGCCTCAACCTGCTGCTGGTGGAACGCACCGGCAACAGCGGCGGAGCGCCCGACCTCAAACTTCCCGGCAGTATAATTATGAACCACGAAGATACCGACCAGGCCGCCGGCAGGGTACTGTCGGAGCTGACGGGCGTGGGGAAAATAAAACTTCGCCAGTTCCGCTGTTACAGCTCGGTGGAAAGGCTGGCGGACCCGCAGGACGTACGGTGGCTGGAGTCGGAATACGGCCCGAAGGTGGACCGGCTTATCACCGTGGCGTATATCGCCCTCACCCGTATCGACAGGCGGATAAACGACGTTCCCAAATATAAATCGGCCCGGTGGTGTCCGCTGGAGCAGATAGGCCGCATGCCGTTCGACCATAACCGGATTGCCGACGAGTCGCTGGGCGAAATACGCGACTGGGCGGCCACCGAACCTGCCGTGATGTTCGACCTGCTTCCCCGTAAATTCACCGAAGCCCAGTTGAGGCGGCTCTACGAGGCGGTCCACGGCCGCCGGTACGACGTTCGCAACTTTCACAAGAAACTAGTCTCGATGGATTATGTGGTACCTACCGACCAGTGGCAGAAAGGGGTTGCCCACCGCGCGGCTCGCTATTACCGGTTCGACCGGGTGCTGTACCGCAACCGCAGGGTGTCGCTGTAACCCGTTGTATTCCGCTGCACCATACCTCCGGATAAGCCTCGGATGCCTGGGGAGGCGAATGGATCCGGATGGCAGGTACGAGATGACTACTAAAACAGGATAATGGTCCTGGATTTCGGAACACCGGCCATCAAATAGCCGCAAGCGCGGCCGAAACCGCCGGCCTCGCGGGCCACAGGAAAAAGAGCCTGCAAACACGACCCAAACCGACCGTGCCCTTGCGGGCCACGGGAGTAGAAGGCGCAAATATGGGCAGTGCTGAACGGCAAAAAATTTACAACCTAAACTACAAAAAAGAGATATGTACCTGATTGGATACGACATAGGCAGCTCGTCGGTGAAGGCCGCGCTGGTGGATGCGCAAACGGGGCGCGTGGCCGCCTCCGATTTTTTCCCTAAACGGGAAATGGAGATAACGGCCCGGCGGCCCGGGTGGGCGGAACAGGACCCGGAGGCGTGGTGGGACAACCTGCGGCTGGCGACGGCCTCGGTGCTCGCTTCTTCGGGAGCTGACCCTTCGGACATTAAGGCTGTTGGCATTTCGTACCAGATGCACGGGCTGGTCCTCACCGACCGGAACGGGACTGTGTTGCGCCCGTCGATAATTTGGTGTGACAGCAGGGCGGTACCGTACGGCCGCCGGGCCTTTGAGGATATCGGTGCACGGCGGTGCCTGTCTACCACCCTCAACTCACCGGGCAACTTCACCGCCGCCAAACTGGCATGGGTGAAGGAGAACGAACCGGATATATACCGGCGGGCGGACAAATTCCTCCTGCCGGGCGACTATATCGCCATGCGCCTTACGGGCGAGCCGGCCACCACGGTGGGAGGGCTTTCGGAGGGCATTTTCTGGGACTTCGCCGGCAACGGCCTGTCTGAAGAGGTGCTGGCGCATTTCGGATTCGACCGCTCGTTGGTTCCCGCCATCGTCCCCACCCTCGGCCCGCAGGGCGAACTGAGCGCCGCGGCGGCGGCCGAACTGTGCCTTTCGGCCGGTACTCCCGTCACGTACCGCGCGGGCGACCAGCCGAATAACGCCCTGTCGCTGAACGTATTCAACCCCGGCGAGGTGGCTTCCACCGCCGGTACGTCGGGCGTGGTGTACGGTGTGCTGGGAGAGGCCGGTTACGACGAACAGTCGAGGGTCAACACCTTCGCCCACGTCAACCATACGGCCGCGGCGCCGAGGTTGGGCGTCCTGCTCTGTATCAACGGTACCGGCATCCTGAACTCGTGGGTACGGCGAAATTTCGCTCCGGATGTCGAGTCCTACGACGACCTGAACCACCTTGCCGCCCTGTCGCCCGTCGGGGCGCGGGGGGTGACGGTAATTCCTTTCGGCAACGGTGCCGAGCGCATACTCGGTAACCGCGACACGGGTTGTTCCCTGCACGGGGTCAACTTCAATATAAACGGCCGAAGCGACATCCTGCGCGCATCGCAGGAAGGTATAGCCTACTCGTTCCGCTACGGCATGGACATTATGGCCGGAATGGGCATGCGGTTGGGTGTAATCCGGGCGGGGCACGCCAATATGTTCCTCAGCCCCCTGTTCCGCGAGGCGCTCTCGTGCGTCAGCGGGGCCACGATAGAACTTTACGACACGGACGGGGCGGCCGGCGCGGCGCGGGGCGCCGGTATCGGCGCAGGAATTTACTCCTCCCCGGCCGAAGCCTTCTCGACGCTCGAAAAAATCGCCGTGGTCACCCCCGACCCCGCCAAAACGGAAGAGTACCGCGAGGCCTACGCCCGCTGGTCGGCTATCCTGTCCAGAGAGACGGCGCAAAAGTAGGTGACGGCCCTGCTTCCGCGGCCACTCCTCACTCCGCACTCAGTCACTTACTGCCGGAATCCGACCCCGACTCAAGGGGGAGCTACTGACGAGTAAATGAAAAGCCGGTACCCCGGCCTGCGTAGGAGGACGCCCGACCGCCCACCCCCGAGGGTCAGGCAAAGGAACTACTACGTGATAGGCAGTCCCGCCGCCATTAAAAGCAGCTTATGCGCGAAGCGCATTTCGCATTAACTGTACCGCCCACCACAAGCGGAGATGACGTAAAAAATGACAATAGCCAGTGTCCCCGGCCTGCGCGGAAGGAACTGGCAACCGCAACCCGCAAAAGGAAACGTAAGACAAAGAATCACTTAAAACCATACTCACGATGACAATTATTAAAGGCGACAAGGAATTTTTTCCCGGTATCGGGAAAATAACGTTCGAAGGCCCGCAAAGCCGTAACCCGCTGGCTTTCCGCTGGTACGACGAAAACCGGGTGGTGATGGGCAAGACCCTCCGGGAATGGCACCGCTTTTCGATGGCCTACTGGCACACGCTGTGCGCCGAGGGCAGCGACCCCTTCGGAGGTAATTCGAAGACCTTTCCGTGGAACTCGGGTGCGGACCCACTGAGCCGCGCGAAATACAAAATGGATGCGGCCTTCGAATTTATGACCAAGCTCGGGATGCCTTATTACTGCTTCCATGACGTGGACCTTATCGAAGAGGGCGATTCGCTCACCGAATATGAAAGAAACCTGGCCGCAATAGTCGAATACGCCAAACAGAAACAGGCCGATTCGGGCGTTAAACTGCTGTGGGGTACGGCTAACGTATTCGGCCACAGGCGTTATATGAACGGTGCGGCCACCAATCCCGATTTCGCGGCCGTGGCCTACGCCGGGGCGCAGGTCAAGAACGCCATAGACGCCACTATTGCGCTCGGCGGGGAGAACTACGTTTTCTGGGGCGGCCGCGAAGGCTACATGAGCCTTCTCAATACCGACATGAAGCGCGAGAAGGAACACCTGGCCATGATGCTCGGCATAGCCCGCGACTATGCGCGTGCGCAGGGCTTCAAGGGAACGTTCCTTATCGAACCCAAGCCGATGGAGCCGACCAAACACCAGTACGATACCGACACGGAAACCGTTATCGGCTTCCTGCGCGCCCACGGGCTGGATAAGGATTTCAAAATAAACATAGAGGTTAACCACGCCACGCTGGCGGGCCATACGTTCGAACACGAACTCCAGACGGCCGTGGACGCCGGGATGCTCGGCTCTATCGACGCTAACCGCGGCGATTACCAGAACGGCTGGGACACCGACCAGTTCCCCATCGACATCTACGAACTTACCCAGGCCATGCTCGTAATCCTCGAAGGGGGCGGACTGGGCACGGGCGGCACCAACTTCGACGCCAAGACACGCCGCAACTCCACCGACCTCGAAGATATATTCATAGCGCATATATCGGGTATGGACGCCTTCTCGCGGGCACTTATAACGGCGGCCGACATACTCGAAAACTCCCCGTACAGAAAAATGCGGGCGGACCGCTACTCTTCGTTCGACAGCGGAGCCGGCAGGGACTTCGAGTCGGGCAAACTCACTCTCGAAAATCTCCGCGACATAGCCGCGGCCAACGGCGAACCCGCCCAGACCAGCGGCAAGCAGGAACTTTACGAGGCTATCGTGAACATGTACATCTGACCCGGGGACTGTACCCCCCCCCGGGACGCACCGACACCGGCCGGCATGGGTAGCCACCCCGCCGGCCGGTATCGTCTTTTCCCCCACGCAGTTAAATCCGTTACCAGAAGTAACGACAGGGTTCCTGAATG
>JAJQCA010000012.1 GCA_021202985.1 Alistipes sp. | reverse complement strand
TTGAGGTACTCCCCCTCGGGGTGGTAGATATTTACCGGATGGTCGGAGGATTTTTGGTAACCCGTTCCGGGACCCCGGGCGGGCGGGGTACGCGTTTGGAGTATCCCGGAGTAACCACGAGCACCCATGAACACCATAGGTGCAACAGATTACCAGATATCTTCACAGAATACCAGAGAGTATCACAGAATACCACAAAACACCAGAGAGGACTCCGCGCCTGGGCCAAAGCTACTCCACGTAAAGCACCAACCCTTTGAGGTACTCCCCCTCGGGGTGGTAGATATTTACCGGATGGTCGGCGGGCTGGGTAAGCTGGTGGAGTATCCGCACGTTCCGGCCGGCGATAGCGGCGGAGGTGAAAACCGTGGTCCGGAACTGCTCGACCGTAACGGCCTGCGAACAACTGAATGTAAAAAGGATACCTCCCGGCGCGATGGCCGCGATGGCGCGGGAGTTCAGCCTCTTATAGCCCTGCAATGCGTTCGGCACGGCCTTGAGGTGTTTTGCGAACGCCGGGGGGTCGAGGATGACCATGTCGTATCCCGGTTCCATATCGCGCACGAAACGCGTGGCGTCGGCCGTAATCGACCTGTGGGGGGCACCGGAGCCGAAGTTAAGTTCGATGTTGCGGTCCGTCATCCGGATGGCGTGCTCCGAACTGTCGACCGAATCGACCGCCGTCGCCCCGCCCGCGAAGGCGTAAACCGAGAAGCCTCCCGTATAGCAGAACGTGTTCAGCACCCGCCTGCCCCGGGCGTAACGGCGCACGAGGGCGCGGTTGTCCCGCTGGTCGAGGAAGAAGCCGGTCTTTTGTCCCCTCTCCCAGTTTACGGCGAATTTCAATCCGTTCTCCGTAACGGTGCCCTCACCCGGCAGGGCATACCCGTCGGCTTTCCACAGGTACCCGTCCACGGCATCCAGACCGGCATTGTAGGCCACCGTGCGGCTGCTCTTATCGTAGACCGCTTTCAGCCCCCCGCCTATCACGGCGCGCAGGGCCGCGCAAATCTCTTCCCGGGCGAGGTACATTCCCACGCTGTGGCACTGTATAACGGCTACCTCCCCGTAAATGTCGATAATCAGCCCGGGCAGGAAATCTCCCTCGCCGTGCACCAGCCGGTAACAATCCGTATCCGCCGGGCCGGCAAAGCCCAGCGCACGGCGCATCGCAAGCGCGCCCGCAAGACGGCCCTCCCACCACGGCACGTCTATCGCCTCCTGCCGGAAGGTGAGAACCCTCACCGCTATGGAACCCACCTGGCAATGCCCCCGGGCGATAAACTCGCCTGCGGCCGTATAGACGTCGGCCACCGCGCCCTCCTCCGGATCGCCCTCGGCATGGGACAGCGCACCGGAAAACACCCACGGGTGGCGGCGGAGCAGGGATTCCTCTTTATTGCGTTTGAGGTATATACGGGGATACTCGTGCTGTGCGGTTAAGGTTTTATCTGCCATTCTGTTCGGGAAATTTTTAATTGTTCCGGGGCCGGAAAGTCCGGCCTACCGACCCGGGGTCCTCCCGGTGGAATCCGGGAACCGCACGCGATGCCGGAAATCACCCGGAATACCTACGCCACCCGGAAAGTCCGGCCTACCTACCCGGAGTCCGCCCGGCGAATCCGGGAACCGCCCGCGATGCCGTAAATAATCGGTACACCGCAACACCCGGAAAGCCCGGAAAGCCCGCAAAGCCTGCAATGTACACAAAGTCGGAAATTCCTGCAACGTCCACTAAATCCGGTAAGTCCGCATAATACGATAACATCGGTTGCGTCGTAAACCGGAAGCCGTGCCTGTCGCGGGTCAACCCTTGTCGGCCGGGTCGGATTGCTGCTCCTTCCGCTTCGCAAACCGCCTGAACGGACGCCTGCGTCCGGGTTTCGGCTCCTTCGGCTCCTTAGGCGGGGCCGGGGCCGGCTCGGGCAGCGGGTTTTTCTCGGTGTTTTGCAGCTCCTCATACATGCGCAGGCACACCCATGCGTCGGTGGCGGCGTAGGCGCATTGTGAGCCGGTCAGGGATGCGGCCTCCCAGTTACTGAGCCGCTGCGCCTTGGAGACCCTGCGACCGAGTATGATGGCCGACATCTTGCGAACGCTCTTCTCGCCGATACCCCATTGCCCGGCTATGGACTGCAGGTCGACGAAACCGTCCGGCCTGAAATGGCGCAATTGCTGTAAAGCCTTTATATCGTTGGGAATATCGGCACCTATCTTTATAGTCGTTTTGCTTTCGAGCACCTTTTGTATCGGCCTTTCCAGCGCCATGCGGCACAGGCGGAACAGGTAGCACGTTTGCGGGGTCGAAAGTTGCAGCAAAGCCACCTTGTTCATGGCGCCCGGCTTGAAAGTGGGGCGGGTCTCGGTGTCGAAACCAATATAGGAATGCGACAGGAGGTCCTCACAGGCTCTCTCCGCATCCTCGGCACATTCCACGATTACGACCCTGCCCGGGAACTTCACGGGTTCCAGCGGGGTCACTTCCGCCGCGTCTATCTTTTCTGAAAATCTGTTCTCTGTCATCTGTAACCGCCTCCCGGGCAGAAGTCTTTCCTGCCGTGAACCGGTGCAAAGTTACTCTTTTATACCCAGTTTACCGTCCCTTCCGCACGAAATCTTACCGCCGGCGAGCAACAAATCTATCGCCCGGACCACCTCCGCCTGGTCGGCGGCGAACAGCGATACCACCTCCTTTACGCTCTTCCGGCCGCCGGCGAGGGCTTCGAGGATGGGAGCGGCGAACCTTCCTTGCGTCTCCGGACCGCTTGCGGCACCGCTTACGCCGCCCGATTTTTTCCGGGCGATACACAGGTCGCAGGCTCCGCAGTCCGCGGGGTCGGTCTCGCCGAAATAGCGCCGCAGGTATGCCTGCCGGCAGCCGCCCTCCCCGGAGGCGTACTCGTCCATCGCTTTCAGGCGCCGGGCGGCCATCTCCTTGCGGATACGGTAACTCTCGGGCGATATATACACGTCCTGCACCGGCAGCCGCTCCTCGCACAGGAACAGCACGGGAGCGCGGCTTCCGGGTACGTAACGGATGATGTGGAGGCGCCACAGCTTTTTTAGCAGTTCGTGCACCTTATCGGGCGTATAGCCGGACGAGTAGGCGATTTCACCCTCGTCGACGGGTATGAGCCTGTCGCTGAACACCCCCTCGTACAGCCGCAGGATGGTGCGCAGGATATGGTCCAGCTCCTCGCGGTCGATACGGATTTTGTAAAGGTCGTCACGGCCGACCAGGAACTGTATTCGGGGCGGGTTGTCGGCCACCGGGCTGAGGGTAAGGTAACCGTTCTGCTGGAGTATCTTGAGCGCGTTGTAGGCCGTGGACTGGTGCATGCGGTTGCGCGAGGCGAAATCGAATATGTCGAAACCCGTGGTGTAAAACTTCCCGTCGCCGATACCTATCTGAAGGTAGTTGAACAGCGCTTCGTAACAGGTTGTGATGGTCTCTATCGGGGGAAACTCCGAGGCGAACAGCCGCGCGGCGCGGCCGCGGTCGTCGCTTCCGGTTAGAAGGACGGCGAACGATCTGCCCCCGTCGCGTCCCGCGCGTCCCGACTCCTGATAGTAGGACTCGGGCGAATCGCCCATTTCATAGTGTACCACCACCCTCACGTCCGGCTTGTCGATACCCATACCGAACGCGTTGGTGCAGACCATAACCCTCGTCCCGCCTTTCAGCCACCGCTCCTGCGCGGCGGCCCTGCGCTGCATATCCATTCCGGCATGGTAGGCTTCGGCCGCGATGCCGTTTGCGCTCAGCATCCCGGCAACTTTTTCGGCCTGCTCCCGGTACCGGACATAGACGATACCCGTGCCGGGCACGTTACCCAGCACCCGGAGGAGCTGGCCCTCCTTGTCGTCCGTGCGGCGCACCGCGTACGATATATTCGGCCGGGCGAAACTGCTGCGCACCACCCTTCCCTCCCTCATCCGCAGGTGGTGCATGATGTCGGCCGCCACGGCCGGGGTGGCCGAGGCCGTAAGGCCGAGGAAAGGCACGTCCGGCAGTATGTCGCGCAGCATGCCGATATTGAGATAGGAGGGACGGAAATCGTAGCCCCACTGCGAAATACAGTGGGCCTCGTCTACGGCCACGAGGTTCACCGGCATCCGGGCCGCCCTCTCCCGGAACACCGGTGAGGCAAGCCGCTCGGGCGCCACGTAGAGGAATTTCAAATCGCCCCACGAAGCGTTGTCGAGCGTGAGGTCTATCTGCCGGGGCGAGAGCGCGGAGTGTACCGCGGCGGCAGGGACTCCGAGCGAGCGCAGCCTGTCCACCTGGTCCTTCATCAGCGCGATAAGCGGCGAGACCACGATGCACACCCCTTCGCGCGCCAGCGCGGGAACCTGGTAGAGCAGCGATTTACCGGCGCCGGTCGGCATCAGCGCGAGCGTGTCCCACCCGGAGGTCACCGAGTCGATAACATCGAGCTGGTTGGGCCGGAAATCGGGGTAACCCCAATATTTACGCAGGATTTGACGGTATTTTTCGTGACGCTCTTCCATCGGTATACAAAAGTAGGAATTATGCCGCTCGGTGATACGTTCCACGCAAAGTAAAACGGTGAAATATTCCGTGAAGCGGCCTGCTTTGGCGGTTGTTCGGGCGGTCGATTACCTGCCCGCTTGTGGCCGCCGCTTTAAAAACAGCGGAAAACTGTCCGATTCGTTCGGGGACGATATAGCCGTTCGGTTTGAACAGCGGTCTCTGCCCGCTTTCGTTCGGGATGATATGAAATCGTCATACCGGGCGGAACGATGAATCTACCTTATATTAGTTATCTTGCATCCCGGATGAGGGGCCGGCGACGGCTGCCCGCCCTCGGCAAGGGAGCAAATAAAAAAACCGACTATGGCACACAACTGCGAAAAATGCCCCGTAAGGGCCCGGTACGACAGCAATCCCCGCTCGCTGGCGGGTCGGTTCTGGAGATGGCACATCGACTACTGCCCCGGCTGGAAACGCTACTTCAAATCCCTCGACCAGGAGAAGCGACAGGAACTGACCCTGCGGTACGGATTGAAAAAATAATTCTTTCCTTAATCGCATATTTATGTCTGTCTAAGACAGGCATGCGGCCCGTCGGGGGCGGGTGGCAGGCCGCCGAATATACAAGAATGCAAAAGTATGTAGTTACCAAAATAGATCAGGCATATCCGGTCCACCGAAACCCGGCCACCAAAACTCCGGCAATAAACCCCGCTCACAATCCGGCTCTCCCGAAAGCTCTGATATTAAACTCAAATACCGGCGATAGCAAATCACGGCCGGGCACGAACCGTACCCACTCCGGCCGGCCGTACCCTTACTTCGATTCGCCGAACAGGTCGATTTCACCCTGCTCCGCCTTACGGTAAACCGAGGCGAGTTCCGCCACCACGGGCGAGACGAACCTAAGCACGTCTTCGATTGCGCCTTTGGCTTTATCCCCGTCCTTAATCCGGTAGAGCATAGCGGCATAAAGGGCACGGAACAGCAGTTCGGTATCCGAAATTTCCTCCCGGGAAAGGGTGTCGCTTTTCGATGTGAGTTCCCGCAGGCGCGGGAGTTCCGGCAGCAGGGCGGCGTAGAGCCGGCGATAGGTCTCCCCCGCCGGGAGTTTCATCAACTGGAGGTGGAGGTTGTGCAGGTCGCCGATAAGGTGGAGTGTATGGTCGAGGTGACCCTTCTCGGCCTTTCCTTCCGTTTCCAGCAGGTTCACGATATCCATGTACCAGACCAGAAGCTCCTGCTCGGCGGCCGCGTCCAGCCCGCGGGGTTTGACCAGTTGCGAATAGACCGCCTCCGGGCTGAACTGCAAGGCCCGCAGCAGGTCCTCCAACTGCCAGAGGTAAAGTATGTATTCGGCTATGTTTTCCTTACGTTTACTTATGGCTATATACATGGTTTACAATTTTATGCGCGACGTGCGGCTGCAATTACCAGGATTTTCCCCGTGAGGTGCGTTCCGCCGCGGGGATCTTAATCGTCCTCCCATCCGGCAAGGTAGGAAATATCCTCCATCAGGTTGTCAATCTCGCGGCGCTCCTTTTTTGTGGGGCGTCCCGTGCCGCGGTCGCGCGAGATAAATACCGTCTCGCGGGGTACGTTCAGCTTGTCCAGCTCCTCTTGCGGGGTGATATTCTCGATGTAATCGGGGACGCTGCGGGCCGGCTGGCGGTTACTCACGAGCGCCGTTATCCGGTAGGTGTAGGTGACCGTTCCCCGGCGGAAGGAGACCTCGTCGCCCTCTTTCACCTCGCGCGAGGGTTTGGTGTAGGAACCGTTTATCCTCACCCGGTCGTTGCGGCATGCGTCGGCCGCGTCGCTGCGGGTCTTGTAGGCCCGCACGGCCCATAACCATTTGTCTACCCTTACCGGCATTCCGTTATCTTATTTATTTCAACGACCAGTCGGTTCCGTCCTTACCGTCCTTCACCAGTATGCCGACGGCGGCCAGCCGGTCACGGATAAGGTCGGACGTCGCCCAATCCTTGTTACGTTTGGCTTCGGCACGCATTTCGAGAAGCATTTCCACGAGCGGACCCACCAGGTCGCCGGCCCCGGCGGGGTTGTCGTCCCGCAGGCCCAGCACGTCGAATACCATCCGGCGGAAAAACGTGCGCATGCGTCGGAGGTCGGCCTCCGATATTTTCCGGGTCCCGTCGTTCAACTGGTTGATAATCCTCACCCAGTCGAACAGCACCGAGATGGCCACGGGCGAATTGAGGTCGTCGTTCATGGCGGCTGTACACCGCTCTTCCAGGTCGGCCACATCTACGTCGGAGACGGCCGAAGGAAGTATTCTGTCGATGGTGTCGGCGGCCGCCAACAGGCGGTCCAGCCCCTTTCCGGCAGCGGTGAGCGCTTCCACGCTGAAATCGAGCGTGGAGCGGTAGTGGGCCTGGAGGATAAAGAACCGCACGGTCATCGGCGGTACCGGGCCGTGCAGCAGCGGATGGTCTCCTTTGAACAGCTGTTCGAGGTTTATGGCGTTTCCGAGCGACTTGCCCATCTTCTGCCCGTTGAACGTTATCATGTTGTTATGCACCCAGTAGCGGGCCGCGTCGCAGCCGCAGGCCACCGTGTTCTGCGCCCGCTCGGCCTCGTGGTGCGGGAACATCAGGTCCATACCCCCGCCGTGGATATCGAACCGCTCCCCGAGGTATTTCACGCTCATGGCCGAGCATTCGAGGTGCCAGCCGGGAAACCCGTCGCTCCACGGCGATTTCCAGCGCATGATATGGCCCTCGGAGGCCTTTTTCCACAGGGCGAAGTCGCACGCTCCGGCCTTGTCCGACTGGCCGTCCAGCTCCCGGGAGTTGGCTATCATATCTTCCAGTACGCGGCCCGACAGCTTGCCGTAGTCGTGGCTGCGTGCGTATTTCTCCACGTCGAAATAGATGGAGCCGTTGCTTTCGTAAGCGTACCCCTTGTCGAGGATATCCTGCACCAGCTCTATCTGCTCCATCATATGGCCGGAGGCCCTCGGCTCGATGGACGGCGGCAGGACGTTCAGCCTTTGCATCTCGGCATGGTAACGGTCGGTATAATACTGCGCCACCTCCATCGGTTCGAGCTGCTCGAGCCGGGCTTTTTTGGCCAGTTTATCCTCACCCTCGTCAGCGTCGTTCTCCAGGTGCCCCACGTCGGTGATATTGCGCACGTAGCGGACCCTGTAACCCAGGTCCTTCAGGTAGCGGAACAGCAGGTCGAACGTGACGGCCGAGCGGGCATGGCCCAGATGGGGTTCGCCGTAGACGGTAGGGCCGCAGACGTACATCCCCACGAACGGGGGATTGAGCGGCTCGAAGGTTTCCTTGGTTCGCGTGAGGGTGTTATAGAGTGTAAAACCGGGTGTCATAATATCGGGGATTAACAAAACAGCGTAAAATTAGCAACTTTGAACGAATATTCAATAATCCCGCCGGGGCGGGTGGTGGAACCGTGCCGGACGGGTGCTCCGGGTTGTAGACCCACTTTTACATTGTGCGTTGAACGGAATGACAATTAAACAAAATGTTATTCTGAGCGCAACCCGTAATGTCACTCTGAGCGCAACCTATCATGTCATCCTGAACGCGGCCTATCATGTCATTCTGAGCGCGGCCCATCATGTCATCCTGAACGCAACCCGTAATGTCATTCTGAGCGCAGCAAAGAAACTGTCTTTAATAACGATACTTTTGTCTTAAAACGTCCGACGCTCGCAGCAGGCGCAGAGGCTGTTTGCAGACTATGCCCTGCCAGGAGGAGGAAAACGAAGTTAAAAGTATCACAAAAAAATCAAGGCGCTCGAAAAGGCGCCGGGAGCACTCCTGCGGAGTGCATAAAAATAGATAACCTTATGACTCCCGTATACAAACTATAAGATGTCATCCGGAGCGCTACCTATGATGTCATTCTGAGCGTCAGCGAAGAATCTGTCTTTAAGGTCATACGATGGGCGGGCCGCACGCCTGTCAAAGACAGGCGTAATAACCGGATGGCGTGTTCACACATATACGGAAAGACATTCAATAAAATTGTCATCCTGAACGGAGTGAAGGATCGGTCTTTGGTTAAAGCAATAGGAAGATTCCTCACCATCGCCCGGAAAGCCATCGACAAAACACAATTCCGGGAGGTCACTCCGGCTCCATTCCGGTAATTGAGAATGGGTATAGGGCGGACCGGTTTATTTTTTTAATTTTGCATGTTTATATCGGGGTAAAGGCGCGGAAGTTAAATTTTCCGCCGCCGCCGGAATAAACCGGCCGCCGGCCCGTTACCGTAAAGTAAGACTCATAGCACACCGAATACCGCCATGCTGAAGAACCTCACCTATTTCAAAAAATGCGACCTTATAACGGGCTGGATAGCCTTCGCCGTGTCGGCGGTCGTCTACCTGATGACTATGGAACCGACCGCAAGCCTATGGGACTGCGCGGAGTTTATCGCCACTTCGTATAAAATGGAGGTGGGCCACCCTCCGGGTGCGCCGCTGTTTATGATGATAGCGAGGTTCTTTACCATCTTCGCCCCGTCCACCGATTCGGTGGCGCTTATGGTAAACGCCATGTCGAGCCTGTGCAGCGCCTTCTGTATACTTTTTATGTTTTGGACCATAACCCACCTCGGGCGCAGGATATACGGACGGGAACCCGGGTCCCTGAGCAAAGGGCAGACGTGGACCATTATGGGTGCCGGGCTGGTGGGTTCGCTGGCCTACACGTTCAGCGACACGTTCTGGTTCTCGGCAATCGAGGGTGAGGTATACGCCATGTCGTCGATGTTCACCGCGCTGGTCGTTTGGGCCATGCTGCAATGGGAGAACGTGGCCGACAAGCCCCATTCCACCCGCTGGCTGATACTTATCGCCTACCTGATGGGCCTCTCGATAGGGATACATATCCTCAACCTGCTGACCATACCCGCCCTCGTGTTCATCTATTACTTCCGTAAATACCCGGAAGTTACGAACAAAGGGATAATATGGGCGCTGGTCGCTTCGGGCGCAATACTGATCGGGATCAATAATATAATAATACCCTACACGGTATCCGCAGGGGCGGTGGTCGACCGGTGGTTTGTCAATGGGTTGGGGCTGCCAATAAACAGCGGCATAACGTTCTTCGTATTCGCCCTTTTCGCCCTGTGCGGCTGGGCGGTGTGGGCCACCCACAAGAGGGGCAAGGTACTGCTTAACACCATCGCCCTCTGCGTTACGGTGATACTGCTCGGCTACTCGAGCTACGCGTCGGTTACCATCCGGGCGGTGGCGAACCCGCCGATGAACAGCAACAACCCGGACAATCCCTACCAGTTGCTCTCGCTGCTGAACCGCGACCAGTACGGTTCCCAACCCCTGCTGTACGGGCAGTGGTACTCGTCTCCCCCGGTGGATTACAAGACCGCCAAATCATGGTACGTGGACGACAACGGCCGGTACGCAAGCCAGGAACGGCTGAAGGACGTGACCTACCCCTCGGAATTCAAAACCTTCTTCCCCCGGATGTGGAACTCGCAGGGAGACCGCGAGGCATACGAATCATGGGGCAACGTGACGGGAAGGCGTATTCCGTTCCGCGACGAGATGATAACGGTGCCCACGTTCGGGGAGAACCTGCGCTATTTTTTCAGCTACCAGCTCAACTTCATGTACTGGAGGTATTTCCTGTGGAACTTCGTGGGCCGGCAGTCCGACTACCAGACCACCGGTTCGCTCACGGACGGGAACTGGCTCTCGGGGATAAAATTCATCGACGAACTCTACCTCGGCCCGCAGGACAACCTGCCCGCCGAGCTGGCCGGGAACCGGGGCCGGAACAAATATTACTTCCTGCCGTTCATCCTGGGGCTGATAGGGCTGTTGTACCAGCTCAGCCGGGACAAGCGTAACTTCACGGTGGTAATGTGGCTGTTCCTGATGATGGGCGTGGTGCTGGTGGTCTACTTCAACTCCTCCCCGGGCGAGCCGCGCGAGAGGGACTATGTCTACGCCGGTTCGTTCTACGCGTTCTGTATATGGATAGGGTTCGGGGTCATGTGGCTCCGGGACGCCCTGCTGAGGTACACCCGGAAGGATTCGACCGCCATCGCGGTCGCGGCTACCGCCGTGTGCAGCGTGGTGCCGATTATACTCGCCGCGCAGAACTGGGACGACCACGACCGCTCGCACCGCTACATAGCCCGCGATATCGGATGGAACTACCTCCAGTCGTGCCTGCCAAACTCCATTATCATGAACTACGGCGACAACGACACCTTCCCGCTCTGGTACAACCAGGAGGTAGAGGGCGTGCGGCTTGACGTTAAGATAATGAATATGAGCTACCTGGGGATGGACTGGTATGTGGACCAGATGAGGGTCAAAACCAACGAGGCCGACCCGGTACCCTTCTCCCTGCCGCGGAGCAAATACGTCAGCGCGACCAACGAATCCATATTTATCTGGGACCGTGTGGAAAACCATGTCAACCTTAAAGAGGTAATCGACTTCGTAAGCCGGGAGGACCGCAGCACCAAAGTGCAGCTCAACGACGGCAATTGGGTGGATTACATACCCACCAGCCGCTTCGCAATCCCGGTCGACAAGGAGAAGGTCATAGCGAGCGGGATAGTCAGGCCCGAGGACGCCCACCTGATGGTAGACACGCTGCTGTTCTCCACCGAGCGCGACAGGCTCTACCGCCACGAGCTGATGTTCCTCGACCTGCTCGCAAATTTCAACTGGGAGCGGCCCCTCTATTTCACGCAGATACACTCGCTGCTCGATTTCGGGCTGCACGACTACCTCCAGTTCGACGGGTACGGGTACCGGCTGGTGCCCATCAAGAGCCCCATGCGCTATCTCGACCTGGGCCGGGTGGACACCGAATACCTTTACAATAACCTGATGAACGTATTCCGGTACGGCAACGTGGCCGACCCGAGGGTTTACAAGGATACGTTCGTACAGCACAACCTCAACGTCTCCAACTCCCGCAACGCCTTCGCCATGCTGGCCAAAGCCCTTGTGGACGAGGGCGACACGGTAAGGGCCGTGCAGGCGCTCGACACCGGGCTGGAGAAGATTCCCCTCAACAGCCTTCGAATGACCCTGCGGCTCACCTACCCTCATATCGAAGCCTACTATTACGCCGGGGAGTTCGACAAAGGCAACGACGTTTTCGAGCAGTACGCCCGGAACCTGATGGAATACGTCCTCTGGTACATGCAGTTCGACGGGTATAAACTGGACCGGGTAGCGCGCGAACTGCAAGAAAAACTTACCGACCTCGAGCGGCTCCAACTGCTGGCGATGTACTTCCGGCAGGACGAACAGGCAGGGTGGATAGACCACTTCTTCGAGCAGGTGGGCTATAACCCGGAGGGTTGGTAGTATCACGCCCCGGTTATGCAGCTCACATTCCAGGATGAGGCTTTGGAAGCCGGATGCGACGAAGCCGGGCGGGGATGCCTCGCCGGGCCGGTGTTCGCCGCCGCGGTAATCCTGCCTGCCGGGTTTCACCACCCGCTGCTGAACGACTCCAAACAGATGTCGCGCCAGAGCCGCGAACTGCTCCGCGGCATCATAGAACAGCAGGCCGTGGCATGGGCCGTGGCCCGCGTGTCGGAGGAGCGCATCGACGCCGTCAATATCCTCAACGCCTCAATCGAAGCCATGAACATGGCCGTGGACCGGCTCACGGTACGGCCCGGGTTCCTCGCCGTGGACGGCAACCGCTTCCGCAGCACCTGCGGGATAGACTTCCGGTGTATCGTCAAAGGCGACTCGCTCTATGCCAACATCGCCGCCGCGTCGGTACTTGCCAAGACTCACCGGGACCAGTACATGGAACGGCTGGCCCGGGAATATCCCCATTACCGCTGGGAATCCAACAAAGGCTACCCCACGCAGGAGCACCGTAAGGCCATTGCCGACCACGGCCTCACTCCCTACCACCGCAAAACATTCGGTCCGTGCATGGACCAGTTGAGCCTGTTCTAAGCAGGCGGGCTGCCGTTTGATTACGGGACGGCCAGCACTCCGTTCAGGATGACAATTTTAAGCACTCCAAAGGAGTGCACCCGGCGCCTTTTTCGAGCGCCTTGATTTTTTTGTGATACTTTTTTTATCAAGAAAAAAAGTATCGTATTTTTTGCAGGCATAGTCTGCAAGCAGCCTCTGCGCCTGCTGCGAGCGTCGGATGTGTCAAGACAAAAAGTATCGTCTTTTTTGCAGGGAATAGTATCCAGACAGCCTCTGCTCCCACTGCGAGCGTCGGATGTATCAAGACAAAAGTATCGTTACTAAAGACAGATTCTTCGCTGTCGCTCAGAATGACATGATAGGTTGCGCTCAGAATGACATTTTCCTTTTCACCTACGGTTCATCGGGAGTAAAACTTTAAGCACTCCTTTGGAGTGCTCCCGGCGCCTTTTCGAGCGCCTTGATTTTTTTGTGATACTTTTTAACTTCGTTTTCCTCCTCCTGGCAGGGCATAGTCTGCAAGCAGCCTCTGCTCCTGCTGCGAGCGTCGGATGTGTCAAGACAAAAAGTATCGTCTTTTTTGCAGGGAATAGTATCCAGACAGCCTCTGCTCCCACTGCGAGCGTCGGATGTATCAAGACAAAAGTATCGTTACTAAAGACAGATTCTTCGCTGTCGCTCAGAATGACATGATAGGTTGCGCTCAGAATGACATTTTCCTTTTCACCTACGGTTCATCGGGAGTAAAACTTTAAGCACTCCTTTGGAGTGCTCCCGGCGCCTTTTCGAGCGCCTTGATTTTTTTGTGATACTTTTTAAC
>JAJQCA010000062.1:31182-76148 GCA_021202985.1 Alistipes sp. | reverse complement strand
CCGGATATCTTGAAAATCAGTATTAATCTGTCAACCTATTTTAGGACGGGACATGTTTTAACTTTTATTAATTGTTATCCTGAACGCAGTTAAGGATCAACCTTCTGTGTTCACCGCTGCTGTTCGTAACATCTGTATGCAATTGTTGAAAGGACTTCTATATTGCAGAAACTACACTTTTCTTCTGCCCGACATTTTTTATCGTCCGGCAAATAACCACGTCTACCGTATAGGTTCGACGGTGTAACCCATTTCCCGGAGTCGGTTCACCAAACCCGGCTGGCCGGCGAGGTGTAGCGCCCCCACGGCGATAAACGACGGACCCTCGGCCATAAGCGAAGGGATGAGGGTAAGCCAATTTTCGTTACGAGTTTTGTTCAGAGCGAGTTCGAATTCTTCCGACATCGGGCACGGATCGTCGTCGTTGTTGAACGACTGGTCGTAAAGTTCCTGCAAACGCCCTTCGGTATAGAGTTGCTTTTGAAGGAGCAGGTCGTCGACCCCGTCGTCGCTGTGTTCGAGTGTGCAAAGGAGCAACCGGGCCTGCGATTCGAGCGGCTCGAAATCCATCAGCAGTTCGAGTTGCTCGGTGACGGTCTCCAGTCCCACGATGGGTTTGCCGTCCGTTGCGGCGATCCGCTGTATGTAACTGTCTATAGCTTCATGGCCCATAGGGTCGAATGTCGGGTCGGCATTCATATAGGTGAAGGCGGCATACATCGAAGTGAGCATCGCGGGTTTGAAAGCCCCGTACATTTCGAGTCCTATACCGAGGTTTTCAATCAGCAGACCGTCAAGTTTGTCGCATTCTTCTTCGGACAGCAGGTCGCCGTACGTAATCCCGTCGGGGAGCATGGCATACTCCATTATAAGCATCTGCGAGGCGGCGGAACCTTCCATGTCCATCTCTCCCACAACCCGGGATGATTCCGATAGTGCCTTTTTGAATGACGGGTATGATTCAAGTACATCTGTCGATATGAAGTGATGGGTTCCCAAGGGGTAGGAGGGACTTTCCAGCCCGTTGCCGGTTACTTTCCAGAGCAGAGACTCGGATATGTTTTCGGCTTTACCGGCGCAACCGGCCAGCAGGAGAGTGACGGTGAGGAGAAGAAGAGTGATTTTTTTCATTATTTAAGTTTGTCTCCCCGTGGAGGGGGTGGTTAATATTAACTCTCGATGATGGCTGTCTCAACCGGCGGCAGGCAAGGCCGTCCACTACCACTTTATACGTTCATTTCAGAAGCCTTACGGTGTAACCATGGTGGCGCAGGTATTCCAGCAGTCCGTCCTCGCCGGCCACCAGGCGGATGTCCGCGGCGATAAACGACGGGGCCTGGCTTAATACTTCCGGTACCAGCGGGAAAACCGACGGGTAATAATCCTTAGCCCGGCGGACGATACCTTCCTCTAAATCGTCTTCGGGGAGAAAAGTTTCTATGTACTCACCGGTTGTGGCAAGCGCTCCGTCCAGGTCGCCCCGTTTATACTGTTCGTAAATCCGGCTGGTAAGCGAGTCGTACAGGCTTATATTCTCCATTACCCTGATAACATCCCGCACCTGCTGCTGCATGGGCGCCGAGTAGTGGGTGTATTTAAGGAGAGTATCGAATGTCCCGAGCGAAACGATCTTTTTACTGCCGGATATGTAATCCTCATCGAAAAGTTCGTTTATGGATTTGGTAAACATCCAGTTTGCATTGGTCTGCACCTGTTTACGCAGGTTCAATAAACCGTAAAATGTATAAGGACGCATTTCCATAAAATCACCGACAAGAAACCGGAACGATTCGGGCATAACTTCGTCCGCGAGCCGTGCGAACCGGTCGTAATCCTCCTCCGGGAGTATATCCCGGTAGGTCGTATCGGCCGGCATATTCCCGTACGATATCCACAGTTCGTATTGCGGATTGTCGGGATGGAGGTAATAAACACAATTTATTATCTGCTCGCACGAGTCGTATGCCTGCCGGAAACCCGCCACATTGTCCATATCCGAAAGCAGCGTTTCTTCGATAAGCGGGAGGACGTACGACGGTTTTTCAAGGCCGTTGCCCGATATTTCCCACAGTAAAGCTACCTGCGACTCATTTCTACACCCGGTCAGGCTCGCCGCGCAAAACAGCGCGACAGGCAGGGTAAGCAATAATTTCCTCATTTTCAGTCCGGTTATTTATTTACAGTAACGGGCTCAGCAGCCGGGCCAGCGATTCGTAAACCGAATGGAGGTTCGACCGCTGTTCCCACATTTCGGGGGTTACATGTATGCAGTGGTCGATGTCCTGCATGAAATAACCTTCCAGCTCGCGGGCTATTTTTTTATCGTACATTATGGCCGTAACTTCGAAGTTGTCCTCGAAACTGCGGATATCCATGTTCGCCGTCCCGACCGACGAGAAACTACCGTCGATAATGATAACTTTCGAGTGGTTGAAACCCTTGCAGTAAAGGTACACTTTTATTCCGGCTTCCATCAATTCCGAGATGTACGAACGCGTGGCCCAGTAGACAATCTTCGTGTCCGAGCGGCTGGGTATCATCACCCGTACGTCGATACCGCTCAGGGCGGCTATCTTAAGGGCTGTAAGAATGGCCTGGTTGGGCAGGAAATAGGGCGAGGATATATAAATATGGTCTTCGGCGCGGGTGATGGCAGCGAAGAAGGCCTGCATAATTGAAGCCCAGTCGGAATCGGGTCCGCTGGTGGCTATTTGTACGGGCACCGTATCGTTAATCCTCACTTTCGGAAAATATTTGTCCGAGAAGGCAATCTGTTTTTTCCCGCTTACGAAGTACCAGTCGGTGGCGAAAATGGTTTGGAGCATCGATACCGATTCGCCTTCGAGTTTGAGGTGAGTATCGCGCCATATTCCTTTGCGCCCCCGGCGCAGGTAACGCTCCGCGATGTTTATCCCGCCCGTAAACGCTACGGCCCCGTCCACAACGATAATCTTGCGATGGTTGCGGTAGTTCACCCGGCTGGTTAGCCACGGGAACACCACGGGCATGAAACATCCCACCTCCACCCCGGCTTTGCGCAGCGTCCGCAGGAATTTGCGGCTAAGGCCCCAGCTTCCCACATCGTCGTATATAAAGCGGACCTCCACGCCCGCGCGGGCCTTCTCCAGCAATATCTTCGTTATCTTCTTGCCGATACGGTCGTTTTCGTAGATATAATATTCAATATGGATGGAAGATTTGGCTTCGCGCAGGGCTTTTATAATTGCCGAGAAAGTATCCTTTCCGTTGTTCAGAACCCTGATGCGGTTGCGCATGGTGAGCAGCGATTTGTTGGTGTTCAGCAGCAGGGTAATGATATCCTTGTTGTCCGAAATGGCGCTGCGCACCAGCAGGTCGGGGTTCTGAATAGCCTCCAATTGTTTCCGGCTCAGGTTATCGAACAGCTCAAGGTCGGCTATCTCCTTAAGGTTGAATATCTTCGCCTTGCGGTGGTTACGGCCGAAAATGATGTAAAGGAAAAGCCCGGCCACGGGGATAAGCGCTATTACCGTTATCCAGGCGAGGGCCTTGACCGGCTCTCGTTTCTCATGGATGATAAGGCCGATGGTCACGACTATAATTATGGCGTAACATATTGTCGCCATAAGTTTCAGGTCCGATACGGCCACGAGAGGTAATGAAATCATCCGTCGAAATTGATACTGTTTCAGCCTTATACAAAGATAACAATTATGCCATAACTGTTTGCCGGTTCGGAATTTATTTATAACTTTGCCTTATATGAAATGTAGGAGAGTTCCGGCTTAATGGCCGGGATTTTCTGTTTTTTTGTCTTATGATTTTAAGTTATGGCATCTAATGTAATTTACCTGACCGAAAGCGGTTACCAGAAACTAAAGGCCGAATTGGGGCATCTCAGGTCGGTCGAACGGCCGGCGATTTCGGCGCAGATAGCCGAAGCGCGCGACAAAGGGGACCTTTCCGAGAACGCGGAGTACGATGCCGCCAAAGAGGCGCAGGGGATGCTCGAAATGAGAATCGCCAAAATGGAATCGGACCTCGCCAATGCCCGCATACTCGACCAGTCGCAGATAGATACCGACAAAGTGCAGATACTCAGTAAAGTGAGGTTGCTGAACCTGAATACGAAGAAGGAGGTTACCTATATGCTCGTTTCGGAGAACGAGGCTAACCTGAAGGAGGGTAAGCTGGCAATCGGAACACCGATAGGTAAAGCACTGCTCGGCCGCTCGAAAGGCGACAAAATCGAGGTCAACGCACCCGTCGGGATAATCAATTTCGAGATACTCGATATCACGGTCTGAATAAGCAGCAACCGATATAGTGGGGCTGTGCAAACAGCCCCTTTTTTATTAGCGGTCCGGGTGCCGGCTCTTCGCTATATGCCCGGGTGAATCAGACTGCCTCGTCGGCTCCGGACCGGGCCGGCTGCTTTCTTTTAGGCCGTGGCTTTCGTGGTAGGACTCGATACCGGTTTCCGGATAGCCATACGGTTATCGGGAAGTTTGGAATTACTGTCCCGGCAGTGTTTGCACTTTGCCGTTAGGCTCTGCCGGAACATTTTCATAGGTCCGTGCAGTAACGAATTACTCCGCCGGGAATAAATAGACAAGCGCCGCATCCCATGCGGCGCTTGTCTATTAAAAAAAGTGCTGTCAGAATTGCTCCAGCACTTCTATACGCTTTTCGATAGGCGGGTGGGTCGCGAAGAGCGCGCGGAAACCGCCGCTTTTTTTCTTACCCTTGGCAGCGGCGGACGGGTGTTCGATGAAGAGCTGCGCCACGTCGTCGCGCGTCAGTCCCTCGACGGCCGGGTTGCCGGATATCTTGCGGAGCGCGCTTGCGAGCGACTGCGGGTTACGGGTCATTTCGGCCGCACCGGCATCTGCAAGGTATTCCCGTTTACGCGATATGGCAAAACGCATCAGCGACGAGAAGATATAGCCCAGGAAGGCCAGGAGCGCGGCCAGCAGCAGTATCACCACCGCTCCGCCTCCGCCCTTGCTGTTGCGGCTGCGCGGGGCGCGCGCAGCCATCCGGAGGGCAAGCTGGGCCACCATGGCGAATATTCCCACGAACACTATAGACACTATCAGCAGCCGCACGTCCCGGTTGCGGATATGCGACAGTTCGTGGGCGATTACCCCTTCCAGTTCGTCGTCGTCGAGTTTGTCGATTATACCCGTTGTCAAGGTAACGGTATAGGTCTTTTCGTTGATACCGCTTGCGAAGGCGTTGAGCGACGGGTCGTCGATTACGTTTATTCTGGGCATCGGCATCCCCTGCGTCATGCAGAGGTTCTCGACCATATTGTATATCTTCTTGTTCTCCTTCCTTTCGAGCGGCCGCGAATGGGTAGCCTTGCTGATAATCCGCGTATTGGTGAAATAGGCTATTATAAACCAGAGGGCGACTCCGGCTATGGCCCACGGCGCGGTCTCCAGGAACATGGACCATACCCAATAGGAGATACCGTCCACCGACCCGTCGTTCATCAGTATTGCCAACAGGAAGCAGAACAGCAGTATGAGTCCGAGCACGAGTATGGGAAAGAGCACCAGCAGGAGAATCGAACGGGCGTTGTTACGCTTCTGCTGGGTATGTATTCCTACGTATTCCATTTTCAGGGTTCTTGGGTTTTATTTAAATCGGACAGCATAACCGGTCAACCCGCTTCAAAATAAAACCGGGAATGGTATGCGAAACCGGTCTGCCGTTGCCGGTTCAGAACTGAATTTTGGGAGCTTCTTCGAGCGTAGCCCTCGTTTCGCCGAGGTCGAACATCATCTCCTTGCGGAAGCCGAACATTCCGGCTATTATGTTCGACGGGAAGGTCTGTACAGCGTTGTTCAGCTCGCGGGTTGCGGAGTTGAAGTAGCGCCTTACCGAAGCCAGCTTGTTCTCGATATCTGAAATCTCTTCCTGCAACTGGAGGAAGTTCTGGTTGGCTTTCAGGTCGGGATAGGCTTCTAGTGTGATCTTCATGCCGTTCAGTGCGGAAGAGAGTTTGGTCTCGGCTACTATCTTGTCGTCTATCGTGCTCGCCTGCATGGCGCCGTTACGGGCCTGTATAACTCGGTCCAGCGTCTCCTTCTCATGCGATGCGTAACCCTTCACGCTCTCCACGAGCTGGGGTATCAGGTCATGGCGCTGTTTGAGCTGAACGTCGATGTCTGCAAAGGCATTCTCGCGGTTGTTGCGCAGTTTGACCAGCCGGTTGTACATCGAAACCAGCATCAGGATCAGTACGACGACTACTGCCAGTGTAATAATAAGTCCGGTATTCATAATATTTTATAAGGATTGGTTAATTCCCCAAAGATATTACCGTTTTGCCACCTTTACAACTTTCCACACCTTTTTATTATATAGACCGTGGACCTGTCGGGTGCATGCCGGTGGCCGCGGCGGTTCGTTTTTTGTGCGGCAAGTGTTATCTTTACAAAAAAGAACCGTTATCATGTTTAATTTCCTGAGAACATACCATGCCATGCTTTACGGATTCCTGCTGGGTGCGGTGTCGTTGATGACGATGCCGGCCCTGGCCGCCGGTCCGTCCGGTGAGGAAGCTGAGAAAGTATGGCTGTACGACAACGTTATCCTTTCGGAGAAGAATCTGTTCGGCGACGAGCTGCCGCTGCGGGCGCCGTTGAGGATACTCAACAGGGCATGGCAGGAACTGCGTACCCTGGAGGACGACGCAATCGCCGGGTACGGCGCGGCGTTTATAATCTTCACCCCTGATGGGAAGCCCATCCTGCTCGACGGTGCGCTGCTTCCCGGAGGCGACGCGCTGGAAGATATCCATACGGCCGTAATGCATATCCGTGCCGACGGGAAGGCGCGGCAGGCCCTCAACGTGCTGCCCGAAAATACTATCGTCTATGCCGTGGACGGGTCGGGAAATAAGGCGTGGTACCCGTTGAAATTCTTTAAGGCCAACACGGTCCATCCGGGATACCTCACTTCGGAAGGATTCTACGCCTACACCTATCGTCCTTCGCCCAAATTGTACGGCCGTTACGGACGTGCGGCATATTATATAGATCTCATGAACGCAACCCAACTGGAGAACGGTTATGTGGTTCCGAAAGAGAATATAACGTTGATGGTGGGCGGCCTTCCGGATATGACCGTAAGGGTGGCCTGGTACGTCAGCTCGGCGTTTTTCGCCCCCTTAATTCCACTTCTTGCACAGGACCGACGCCTGGCCGCGACGGAATACGAGATAACCCTCGTCGCGGGCGAGGGGACCGGAGGTCTGCTGGCGGTAAAGCTGCCCTTCGGAATCGAGTCCGAACCGACAGGTGACGGGCAACGGGTTTACCCTTGCGTGCATTTGATAAAGGGCCTGGAACTCTATAAGGAGGCGATAATCTCATCGCTCGAATTTCTCGAATTTCCCGATCTGGCCGGGCAGGTGCGGGGTATGGATCTCGGTGTGATAATGGTGAACGAACTCGGCCAGACGCGCTTGGTGGTAAAGGACGGTCAGGACGGCGTTGCACGCACGGAACTTTCTTTCACCTCGTCGGACGACAACACTTTTTTCCGGTTCGACGGGGGGCCTGACGGGGTAGTGTTCGGTGCCGCCGGTGCCGGCAATATGCCCGAGGCGCTGAAATCCCACCTCGACCATAACTACAGCCCTACCTTTACCCCGCTGCCCTCTCCGGAAGAGGATTGGAGAGCCGTTTACGATACCACGATTTACGACCTGCCGCGCTCCATGAGGGAGCGGAAGGTCCAGAAGGATAAGGAGGAGCCGGGAGTTATAGGGCCAGGTCGGCATTTTGAGCTGGACGTGCAGCCCACTTTCTCCGGCGGCAATTTCGACGACTTCCTGAGCTGGTTGCTCGACGAAATTGAGGCCCGGACCGTCAATCTCGGTAACCATTACGACAGGGCGTTGGTCAAGTTCATGGTCGACGAAGAGGGGGCGGTGCAGGAGCTGGTTGTCAGTTCTTCGTCGGCGGTTATTTCTACCGTGATACGGCATGTGATGGCCGAGGCCCTCGACGGATGGACGCCCGGGGAGATAGTGGGCGTACCGGTTAAAGTGAGGTACCGGTTCGATATAGTACCGGAAGGGTAGGGCTATAACCGGAAGAGGCCGTACAAGGGGCGGACCGCCATGCGGTCGCGCCCTTTTTATTTTACCCACCGGTGCGGTGTCGGCATAGGTTTTGAGTCTGTAAAGCGTTAAAACCTTGCAAATATGACTCTTAATATTCCTCATACCGACGCCAAACGGGTCGTTATAGTCGGGGGAGGGTTCGGCGGCCTTCAACTTGTAAAGAAACTTTCCCGTTCGGGTTACCAGGTGGTGCTCGTCGACAGGAACAACTACCATATGTTCCAGCCGCTTCTGTACCAGGTGGCCACGGCGGCCATTAACCCCGGCGACATATCGTTCCCGTTCCGGAAGCTGTTCCGCGGAAAGAAGTATATTTACTTCCGGATGGCCGAAGTTCAGCGTATCGACCCGGACCGCAATAAAATCCATACCGACCGGGGCGAACTGGGTTACGATTACCTCGTTCTGGCGAGCGGGTCCACCACCAACTTCTTCGGCATGCGGAATATAGAAGAGCAGTCGTACGCTATGAAGGAGGTGGGTGAAGCCCTTGCCATACGTAACCGCGTGCTGCTGCATATCGAGAAGGCCGTTGAACTCGGAGCCACACAACTGCGCGAGGCAATGCTCAATATCGTGATCGTGGGCGGCGGGGCGACAGGGGTTGAATTAGCGGGAGCCTTCGCGGGTTTCAAAAACAATATCATGCCCCGGGATTATCCGGAGTACCACCGCAACGATATCCGGGTCTTCCTTGTGGAGGGAAGCCCGCGCCTGCTGGGCACTATGAGCGAGAAAACCTCCCGAGGTGCGCTGGAATATCTTGAAGATAAGGGTGTGGAGGTGATTCTCGACACTACGGTGATCGATTACCGGAAGGGCAGCGTCGTACTGAAGGACGGCCGGACCATTCCAACGCACAACCTTATCTGGACCTCCGGGGTTACGGTCAAACTTCCCGAAGGCCTCGACCGGTTCGAAAAGGGCCGCGGAGGACGGCTGGTCACCGACATGTATTTCCGCCTGAAAGGGTCGGACAATATTTTCGCCGTGGGCGACGCCTCCATCCAGACTGAGGATCCCAACTATCCCAACGGCTATCCACAGCTCGCCCGTGTGGCTATGGAGCAGGCCTCACACCTCGGCCGCAACCTCGTGCGGTTATCCAAAGGCAGGATGCCCGAGAGGTTCAGCTACCGGCAGTACCCGGTGCTGGCAACCGTAGGGCGTAACCACGCGTTCGCGGAGTATGGCAAATTCCGGATGGGAGGCTTTCCGGCGTGGCTGTCATGGGCGATAATCCACTTGTACCTTATACTCGGGGTCAAAAACAAGTTCAATATATTTATGGGTTGGATATGGAATTACGTTACCTACGACCTGCCGACCCGGGTAATCATAATCCCTCCCGGAACCGATATTTACCGGCCGGAAAACGGTGCGGTAAAGAGTGCCGACAGTGAAATGCTGCCACAGGCCGGTAAGGACCCCGGCAGGGATACAAAAGAAACCGCCGGAAATAAAGGCGGACTTAACGCCGGCACGGCCGTGCAGGCAGATGCCGGGGACGGAAGGCGGACGCAGGCGGGCAGGCAGCCAAAAGGTGGCGGTGGAAAGAAAATTCCCGCAGGTACACGGGCTACCGGTACGAAGGAGGACAACCGTTCCGAGGGGAGGAGCGGTAAAGGTAGTTCCCGCCAGATACGTACGGTGAAAAATACGGTGGTGCCGGGTAACCGAAGCATAGCTGTCGGGGTACCCGAACCGGAACCGGAGTCTGGCGGTGGACCTCAGGACATGGTGTCTGATACGGGTAACGGTCCGGTGCCCGCCGAACTTCCTGTTTTTGACGGGAGGACCGGGATTGATAATATTCCCGCAATTACCCGGACTGAGACCGGTCGCCTTACCCCGGAACGCTTTGCCTCCGATGACATAACCGCGACCGGGAAAACATCCGGCAATGCGGTTGCCGGATCCCGTGAAACGTTGGCACCTGCTGCCGGGGAGAATACCGGTGCCACCCAAACAACCGTAAACGGTACCATCGATAACCTTGATGACCTCACGCAATCCGCTGATAAAGATAATGGAGGGAACGCGTTAAAGGATACAAATAGGCAAACCGGGTCGGACGCTGCGGCCGGGAAGACCGAAACGGACGGGAATAATATAACCGGCACGCCTTCCCGAAGGTCAGGGGCTGCCGTGAAGAAGGAAAAGGTACTTGCCTGAATTTCTGCATAAATCCCTTTGGGATACATAAATGTCCCTCCACCGAGTTAAATGTAAGGTGCGGAAATCGCCGGCTCTGTCCGTTTCTAACACGGCATTCCGCTAAACATGGAGATCCGTTATAATATGCAGTTTTGCATATGTCCGGCGACGTGGCGATTGCGCGCAGGGGTAGGGAGACTTGTGTCCGGCGGTGCGGCGAGTTCGCTCCGGGGTAGGTAACCTTACCCACCGTTGCGGTTATTTCCTGCCGGGGTTTAATTTATAGCCGGTTTTTTCCACGGCACGGATTATCTCTTCCTGCACCCTTTTGGGCATATTCATTATTACCAGCCGGTACGACTCGCGGACGCGTTCGCGGATAAACTCATCCGGAGGATCGTGGTCGTTGAGAATATCTATCCAGTGCCGCTTGTTCATATGGTAAGCCGGGCGTACGTAAGAATACTGCTCGCAAAGTTCCGTCCCCTCTTCCGGCACGCACTTTACCGTAATCCAGTGGAAACGAATCATGCCGGTAAATGCGAATATCTTACCGCCTACCTTGAAAACCAGTGTATCCTCGTCGAACGGCGTATGCTCCTCCGCCAGCGGCAGGGAAAGGCAAAATTCCCTGAATCCCATTATATCCATTGAGGGTCGTTTTTTAGTTTGAGTCATGAGCCGGGCCCGCTAACATTGCTTATGCCGATGCGCATGCTTATATATCAATACCTAAATATACAAAAAACAGGCGGCATCCCGAGGGGTGCCGCCTTACGTCTTGAAGTAAAATAAACGGAACTTATATATGTTTGTTCAATTTGATTCTACCGGTTAAGACCTGCGAAACTTACGCTGTAACGTCTACGTTAACGGCCTGTTCGCCTTTCTTGCCTTCCGAAACGTCGAATGAAACGTTCTGTCCTTCTTCGAGACCGCGGAAGCCTTCTTTGTTGATGCCGGTGTAATGAACGAAAATGTCATTACCCTCTTCGGTTGTGATAAAGCCGTAACCTTTGGCAGAATCAAACCATTTTACTGTACCTTTCATATGAAAATGATTAAAATAAATATCAGCAAAGGAAAGCAAAAACTTTTGTAATACAATACAAAATGGATTTTATTTTCCTTTTCTTCACTCCGTAATGCAGAAAACAGGCCATAAACACCTTAAAATGTCCCGCCCGGGAGCCTACCGGTTGGAATTGTGACTGTTCCGGGTTAATTTCCGGGCCGGCGACCCGCCGGCCCGGGTGAACTGCCGGTTTCTGCGCTCGGCAGGGGGGCATGGCATTTGTACGAAACCCTAACCTTCCGGTCACCGGCCGTGCAGGGCCGCATAGGGTTAAATATTAAGTTTGTTTAAAAAAATTAAAAAATGTGCGGGACTTAACAATTTTTATTTACTTTTGTCCCCATAAAGGCCCCAGGTCGGCCGTAAAACACAATAAAGCACAACCGATACCATGAGTAAGTATTCGCCGTTTTACGCTTATTATTTTTATTTCGGCTTTAGCAAAAGCGGACCGGACGGCGTATGTGCATAATTGAAGGTAGAATCCAAGCATAAAATACGAATCCGGTCCTGAAAAGGGCCGGATTTTTTGTTAAAAGGAAAATTTCCAGAGCAATGAGAGTAGCGATACAGGGATACGAGGGTTGTTTCCATGAGATAGTCGCAAGGGAGTATTTCGGCGGCGGGATAACGGTGGTGCCGTGCGCTACCTTCCGGCAGGTGGCCCACGAGGTGGAGAGCGGCAAGTCCGATTTCGGGGTTATGGCTATCGAGAACTCCATCGCCGGGAGCATTATATCAAATTACAGTATCCTGCAAAACAGTCGTTTGCAGGTGGCCGGGGAGGCCTACCTGCGAATTGAGCAGAACCTTATGGCCCTGCCCGGTACCCGTCTGGAGGATATCGAGGAGGTGCATTCCCATCCGATGGCTCTGCTGCAATGTGTCGACTTCCTCGACCGGCACCGGTGGAAACTCGTCGAAACCGAGGACACAGCCCTTAGCGCCCGCCATATAGCCGAACGTCGGCTGGAGCGCACAGCGGGTATCGCCGGGCGTCTGGCCGCGGAGCTGTTCGGGCTGGAGATTATCGCGCCGGCAATCAACAGTATAAGGCACAACTACACCCGGTTTATGATACTCAAGCGGCACGACCATTATATAGACCCGGCGGCCGACAAGGCGTCGCTCTATTTCAAAACCGACCACAGGCACGGTTCGCTGATGGGAGTTCTGCGCCAGATGGAGGATTCGACCATTAATATGACAAAACTCCAGTCGTACCCCATTCCCGAGGAGCCGTGGCACTACCTGTTCCATGTGGATATGGAGTTCGAATGCCTCGACGATTATATCCGCACACTGGACAAACTCCAGGTCACGGCGAAGGAGCTGCACGTCTACGGGGTATATAAACGGGGTAACAATACGGGGATAATACAGTAGGACTATGGAAAGGGAAACACTAAATATGGAAGTGGCCGCAAGGCTCGACGGGATAGGGGAATACTGGTTCTCGACCAAACTGGCCGAGATAGACCGGATGCGCCGGGACGGGCGCGAAGTGATAGGTCTGGGGGTGGGAAGCCCCGACCTACCGCCTCACCCTTCGGTGGTCGGTGAACTGGCGCAGGGGGCAGCCCGGCCCGATACGCATGCTTACCAGCCCTACCGCGGCGCCAAGGTGCTGCGCGACGCTTTTTCGCGCTGGTACGGCGAACGGTACGGCGTGCGGCTCGACGCCGAAAGCCAGGTAATGCCGCTTATCGGCTCCAAAGAGGGGCTTATGCACATTTGTATGACCTACCTGAACGACGGCGACGAGGTACTGGTCCCCAACCCGGGTTACCCGACCTACCGGTCCGCAGTGAAGATTGCGGGCGGTCGCCTGCGCGATTACGAACTGACGGAGGAAACCGGGTACGCTCCCGACCTGGAAGCACTCGGACGGCAGGGCCTCGACCGGGTGAAGATAATGATTCTCAACTACCCCCATATGCCCACGGGAGCGCAGGCCCCCGAGGGGCTTTTCGAAGAACTGGTGGCTTTCTCCCGCCGCAACGGCATACTGCTCGTCCACGACAACCCGTACAGTTTTATCCGCAACGACAGGCCCCGCAGCCTGATGGAGGTGGACGGGGCGATGGAAGTCGCCGTCGAACTCAACTCCCTGAGCAAAAGCCATAACATGGCCGGTTGGAGGGTGGGCGTGATGGTAGGCGCCTCCGAGAGGATAAGCGAGGTCATCCGCTTCAAGAGCAATATGGACTCGGGGATGTTCCTGCCGATGCAGGCCGCAGCGGCTCGGGCGCTGGCGCTGGACGACGGGTGGTACCGGGACCTTAACGCGCTCTACCGCTCGCGGGAAAGGCTGGGGTTGGAAATTATGGATGCGCTGGGATGCCGGTGCCGCGAAGGTCAGGCGGGATTGTTCCTGTGGGGGCGCCTGCCGGAAGGGTATGACGGGGACTGCTACTCCTTCTCGGACGCGGTGCTGTATGACAAGGGCGTATTTATAACCCCCGGCGGCATATTCGGCAGCGGCGGGACCGAATACGTCCGGATAAGCCTCTGCGCCGACGAGGACACCCTCCGCCGGGCGCTGGCGAAAATAAAGGGCTGATATGGCGAATGCACTTCAATACCCCGAAGGGCGGCAGACGCCGGGCTGGTCCGGTAATCTCGCCGCAAACATGGCCATAGCGGAATGCCGTGGTGGTTTTGACAGGCCGGCAAACAGGTAACCCTCACGTGACCGGTACGTGCCGGCGTGAGTATTCGGTAAACAACGGGCCTACGCTGGCCCGGAAAGAAAGGTAAAAATGAAAGTTGCAATTATAGGTACAGGCCTTATCGGAGGTTCGTTCGCATTGAGCCTGCGCGACAACGGACTCTGTGCGAAGATAACCGGGGTTGACCGCAATCCCGAAAACGCCCGTAAGGCCCTCGAACTCGGGCTTGTGGACGAAGTGGCGGACATGGAGGAGGCGGTGGCCGGTGCCGGGCTTGTTGTTATCGCCACCCCGGTAGACTCCATCCCGCTGATAGCCGTGAAGATACTCAACAATGTACGCCCGGACCAGGTGGTGATCGACACCGGCTCCATAAAGGGAGAGTTGTATGAGGTGATAAGGTGTCATCCCAACCGCGGTCGGTTCGTGGCCACCCACCCGATGTGGGGTACCGAGTACAGCGGTCCGGAGGCGGCCGTGCGCGGGGCCTTCAAAGGCCGCACGGTGGTTATATGCGACAGCGAGTCGAGCGACGGGGACGCCCTGCGGCTCGTGGAGGGGATGTATGACAAGATCGGCATGCCGCTTTCTTACATGTCGTCCGAGGAGCAGGACCTCCACTCGGCCTATGTCTCGCATATTTCCCATATAACTTCCTTCGCCCTTGCGCTCACCGTGCTGGAGAAGGAACGGGAGGAAGAGCATATCTTCGACCTTGCGGGCGGTGGTTTCGAGAGCACGGTCAGGCTTGCTAAGAGTTCGCCGCAGACGTGGGTGCCCATCCTGTTGCAGAACAAATACAACGTGCTCGACGTGCTCAGGGAGCATATACACCAGCTCAACATTATCCGCAAAATGCTCGAAAGGGACGACCGCAATGGGCTCGGAGCGGCGATAGAAAAGGCTAACTCGATTAAAAAGATAATAGAAAAAACAACGGTTTAAATCAGATACGATGGGAAATTTCGAACTGGATTCCAGGAAACCTTTTATAATATCCGGCCCGTGCAGCGCCGAAACCGAGGAGCAAACGCTCGAAACCTGCCGCCGGCTGGCCGCCACGGGGCTGGTGGACGTACTGCGGGCAGGCGTCTGGAAGCCGCGCACCAACCCCGGAAGTTTCGAGGGGGTGGGCCTGAAGGGCCTTGCGTGGATGTCGGCGGCAAAGGCCGAAACCGGGCTGCCCATTGCGGTGGAGGTTGCGACGTCCAAACATGTGGAGAGCGCGCTCGAATTCGGAGTCGACGTGCTGTGGATTGGGGCGCGGACCACGGTAAGCCCCTTCGCCATACAGGATATCGCCGACGCCCTGCGCGGCAACAAAGATATCGTGGTGCTCATCAAAAATCCGATGAACCCCGACCTGGCACTCTGGGCCGGTGCCATCGCGAGGCTCGAAAACGTAGGGGTGGATATAAAGAATATAGGGCTTATACACCGCGGATTCTCCTATTTCGGCCACAGCAAATACCGTAACGCCCCGATGTGGCACCTTGTGCTGGAAATGCGCAGCCGGTTCCCGGAAATGGCGATGATATGCGACCCTTCGCATATCTGCGGCACGCGCCAGTACCTTCAGGAGGTATCGCAGGCCGCGGCCGACATGCGTTACGACGGGCTTATTATAGAGAGCCATATATGCCCTGACAAAGCCCTAAGCGACGCCGCCCAGCAGGTAACCCCCGACGGGCTGGAGGAATTGGTCAAAGGTATCCGCTGGCGTGCCGACTCGACGGACGACCCGGAGTTCGCCAAGGCACTCTCGGTTTTCCGGAGCGAGATAGACCAGATCGACTCCGAGGTGTTCGACCTTCTCAGCCGCCGGATGAAGGTGGCCGAACAAATCGGCCGGGTAAAGAGGGATAACAACGTGGCAATCCTCCAGGGTGGCCGGTGGACGAGTATCGTGGAGAAAGTCGTAGCGCAGGCGCAGAAACTCGACCTCAGCGAAGATTTCCTCAAAACGGTCCTCGAGGCTATCCATATCGAGAGTATAAACCGCCAGAACAAGGTGATGAACAGTTAAACCGCCGGGTTAAGGCTCCGTGGCCGGGTCAGGTGGTTTTACCGGCCGGGGCGCGTCTTAAGGCTCGTCCCGGTGGTAACACCGGTCCGGGGATTATTCCTCCGGCTGTTCGGAGGTTGCGACCGGCCCGGTGGCACCGGCTTCTCTCCAGGCCCGGCAGCACGATGACGGGTCGTAATTTTTTCGCATCCTTCCGACCCGGGGAGCCCGTAGCGGGGACTCTTATTCCGGCGGTGCCGTAAAGGCCGGTCCGTCAGCAGGCTGACTGGAGAAAGTGCATTCAGGATTCTCACCACACCCACGTGCGGAGGATAGAACGACGGACGGGATAAAGGTCATTGGGACCTTTGCCCCGTCCGTTATTTTTGCTATATTAGGCTATCCTGCCATTACGACTAACCTTGTTGCCGATGGGTAAACTGCCTTTTATACTGTCGCTCGCGCTGACGGTTTCGGCCGGCGTTACGGCCCGGCCCGACTCCGTGGCAGCCCGTCTGCCCGAAGGCGCTTTCCCGTTCGAGTATTTCGACCGCCATCTCTATATCGATATGGTATTCAACGATACCGTCCCGGGGAAATGGGTTTTCGATTCCGGGGCGGTGAACCTGTACCCGGATAGTACGGAATTTGCGGGCTACACATTCGAAAGGAGGACCTACCGCCGGTTCCGCGGTGCGGGCCAGAATATCGTTACCCTCCCGGTCGTACTCGATACCGTGACGGCGGACAACGGCTTCGTAAAGCTGACCTCGACCTTGTCGCCACTTTTGGACCTCAAAAAGATACTCGGCCAAAAGCCCGCCGGGATAGTGGGCACGGAGATGATACGCGACCATCCGTTCGAAATAAATTACTCCGGTTCCTATATGCGTCTGCTACCCCGGTCCGCTTTGCCCCCGGAGGGTTACGCCGGGATACCTATAGAGATCCATCCCACGGGCCTTATACTTATCCCGCTTAAACTCAGGTTGCAAAACTCCGAACTGTTCGAGGGCCGGTTCGTTTACGATACCGGCTCGGGTGGTATGCTGTCGGTGAACACTCCGACCGTCGCCGCGTGGGGGCTGGACCGAAAGATAACCGAAAAAATCGAGCAGTATACCGGCGAGGCCGGCATAGGGGGCGAGTCGCGCCAGTTCCTGTTCCGGGCGTCAGCCATTATCATAGGGGGTTACGAGGTGCGTATGCCGCTGGTCGACTACTCGCTCAATACGGACGGTGTAAGCGTTATGGACGAATTCGACGGTATTGCGGGCAACCTCGTTCTGGAGCAGTTCGACCACATCCTCGACATAGCCGGCAAGCGGCTCTACATAAGGCCGGGAGGCACGTTCGGGAAGGAGTTCCGGGAGCGGGTGGCCGGTTTCCATTATATCGACCGGAGGGATCTCGGGCTGGGGTTCGTCGTAATGTCGATGGATGTACGGGGGGCGGCCGAGAGGGCCGGGCTTCTTATCGGCGACGTGATAACCCACATTAACGGCGTTCACATCGACGAGGGTACGATAGGGTATTTCGACGGGCTTTTGCAGAAACCGTATATCGAATACGTGCTCACGGTCTTCCGGGATGGCGAACTGCTCAACATACGTATCCGGAACAGCGGGCTCTCCCTTATCGCCGACCCGGTGCGGTCACGGCACGGCATTATCCGTTAACTTCTATCGACATACGCCCTTATTAGCTGCCCGGCCGGGAAAAATATTCCGTCCGGCCGTAAATATATCGGAAACGGTTGCGGGCAAAGGTGCTTTTTTGCTTTAATTTGCACTCCATTTAAAAATCATGTGCGGTGCATCTACCTACAATCAGCCAATATGTGGGAACCGTCTCCGACCCGGCGGGACTCACCCGTACCCTCGGGGAGTTCGTCGCCGAGAGGGACGTTTACGGGGAAGTCCGTATACGTACCGGTAACCATGCCTGTGTGTTCGGCGTGATCTGCGCCGGCCGGAAGCTGATGCTGAAATGTTATATCCGTCCCCGCAACGACCTGCGCGCCGTTTACGACTATATTGCCGCCAGCGGCGATGCACTTTTTCCGGATATACGGCTTCTGGAGGATGAACTCTACGTGTTCGACCATTTCGGCAAAGGCGCATATTACGACGTGGTATGCGCCGGGTGGGCCGGCGGGTTGACGCTCGATACGGAAATACGGCGTGCGTGCCGGGAGGGCGACCGCCCGCGGCTCACCCTGCTTTCCGACTGTTTCGACCGGTTGGCATGCCAGCTCCTCCGGCGGGAGTGGGCGCACGGGGATATTAAACCGGAGAATATAATCGTGGCTCCGGACGGAAGCATGTCCCTGATAGATTTCGACGGCCTTTACTTTCCTCACAATCCCGCTACCACTCACACGGAGGTCGGTACTCCCGGTTACCAGCATCCGGGCCGTGACGAGTCCGCCTACGGGAAATTTATCGACGACTATCCCCTCGCACTGGTCTCGGTAAGCCTGCGAGCGTTGTCCGCGGACCCTTCGCTGTACCGGCGTTTTAACCGCTCGGACCTGCTGCTGCTTAACCCGGCCGGAATCCTGGCGGGAAATTGCCCGGCTTACGGCGAGGTCAACGCCGTCCTAGCCCGCGAGGGAGACTTCGCCCACTACCGCCTTGCGCTTCTCCTCCGCAGTCCGCATCCCCGGTTGGAGGGTATAGCAGATGTTTTCGCCCGGGCTACGGACCCTCCCGCCCTCCGCGAGGACGCGGTCGTGTTCGGCAGCGGTCACTATTTCGGGTATACAGTGCCTGAATCCGTGGAGGGCGGCGATGTCCTGCTGGACGCGGTATTCGACGAGGCATGCGAATTCCGGGAGGGTGCGGCGCTGGTCACCGTTTGCGGGATGCGTAAACTTTTGTCGGTTGAGGGCGGTTACCTTCTCGGGAATATCGCATACCAGGATATCAAACCGGTCTATGAAGGGCTTGCGGCAGTCTGTGTGGACGGGCTCTGGGGCTTTACCGACCTGCGTGGAAAGTTTGCTGTTGAGGCCCGTTTCGAGGCGGCCGGAAATATGCACTGCGGATTTGCGGCGGTCCGCTCCGGCGGCCGGTGGGGTTACGTGGGCAGGGACGGGCGGATGCTTACGGATTTCGTATTCGACCGGGCCTTCGGCTTCCGCAACGGGTTTGCCGGGGCGTATACGGGTGATAAATTATTTAATATAGACACAAACGGTAATATAAAAGGACGCGGGAATGAATAATACGGAAAGATTCGGTATCTTTAAAGGTTCAAAATTTAAACACCGTTATGTATTCCGCCCGTATAACCCGGCATTCCCCCACCGCATTCGTTTTGCTTATCGACCACAGCGGTTCCATGGAGGAAAAAATGATGTACGGCAACGTACTTACCACCAAGGCCGAAGTGGTGGCCATAGTAACCAACTTGCTTATAGGCGAACTTATCAACCGGTGCCGTAAGGACGACGGTATAGTGGACTATTTCGATATTGCGGCAATCGGTTACTCGGGCGAGGAAGCCCGGCTGCTGCTGGGCAAATCCGGTTACTTCATAAAACCATCGGCCCTCGTCCTGTCGGACTGCCGCAGGAGGCTGCTGACCCAGGAACGGGTCCACCCCGACGGTGAGGTTTACCAATCGCCGGTTGAGGTGAAATACTGGATAGAACCCAAAGCCGAGGGAAACACCCCGATGCGCTCGGCCCTCGATATGGCGCTGAATATGCTCGGCCGATGGTGCCGGAGGCCGGAAAACGAACTCTCCTATCCGCCGACCGTATTTAACATCACCGACGGTGAAGCCACGGACGGTGATTATGACATCCTTTGCCAGTTGGCTTCCGATATAAAGGGTCTCGGCACACAGGACGGCAAAACTCTACTTATCAATATAAACATTTCGTCGACTTCTTCCAACAAAAGCCTCGTGTTCCCCGGCAGCAGGGACGAGCTTCCCGGGTGCCGCTACACCAACCTGCTCTACGACATGTCGAGCGAAATGCCGGCTGAATATAACGACAGCATTCTGGACCTGAAAAGGGGGTCGTCCCCGCCATACCGCGGCATGAGCCTTAATACCAGTGCGGGGCGCCTGATATCCATGATGAATATAGGCTCGAGAAGTATCAATAAGTTACTCTGAAAATCACAGGGACACGACATGGTAAACAGCCTTATCGAATCGGTGCGTAATACGGACGGGAGGTTCCGTACACTTCGCGGTAAAATATATCCGGTCCTTCGCGACGGCGACCCGGTAATGTATTCCGGCCGGGGATTCTGCGATTTCAGTATGGAGCTGGACAGTCTAGGCGTAAGGATGCGCTGCTTTACGGGCCGCAAAACGGACACCCGGGCACGCCTCAGTGCCGTGTCGGCATTCCTTTCTGTGGTGGACGAGCCGTCGTACAACCGGTTCGCCTATCTGGAAGACGAACTGCTTGTGTTTGACGAGGACGGCGGTTACTCCTATCTCGACATAGCCATAGAGTTTACGCCGGCCGGGGTGCCGCTCCCGCTGGCCGTGCCGGGGTTAGATGCAGGAAGGTTGGGTGTTCTGGCCGCATGGGCCGCGAATTTCGCCGCGACGCATGCAGCGCACAGGCTTTGTCACGGTAACCTTACGGCCGAAAGTATTTATATCGATGCCGGGAACCGGCCTGTGCTGGCGGACTTCGGTATGGCCTCCCGCGGCGATAACCGCGGGGACGTCGCCGCACTTGCCAATATAGCATGCGTGCTCTGCCTCTCGACGGCGGACGCCCGCGCTGTGTCCCTCCTGCCCGGAAGCGCGGATGAACCGGCCGGCGGCAGGTTGGAGCGGCTGCTGGCCGTACCGCTCGCCGGGGAGGGCTCGCGTGTGAAGGAGGTATTACGGGTGTCTCTCGATGCGTCGAAGGAGACGGGCAAGATACTCGAGGCGCTCCGGACACTTCCGGCAGGGGTCTTACCGCCGGACGGAAACCTCTCCGCATTCCTGGACGGCACGGACTCCGGTCCGGTCCCGACGCATGGCACGGAAGAGGCTCCTAAAGCGCGGTATAAAATCGTAGGTAACATGCACGACATGCTGATGAGCGCCTACGACGGGGATAGCTGGTGCTATATCGACAAGCACGGCCGGGTGGCGATACCCGGCCCGTTCAGCGACGCGGGCGATTTTGCCGAAGGGCTGGCTCGGGTCGAGTACGAAGGGCATTACGGTATGATAGACCGGGAAGGTCGTTTCGTTATTCAGCCGGTTTTCGACACACTGGAGATAGACAGCGACACTAACCGTATAATTGTGAGCCTCGACGGGGAGTACGGTCTGGCCGACAGGAGCGGCAGGATGGTTACCGATTTCCGATACGATATGATATACGGCTCGTCGGAGGGTATTTTCCAGGTTCTGAAGGACGGTAAGTTCGGTTACATCACCCGGGACGGGAAGATGATAACCCGTATAGAATATGACGAGACCACATGTTTTGCCGAGGGCCGTGCGACGGTATGGCGCGACGGCAGGAAATATGTAATCGGAAACGACGGGGAAATCATCGACCAGATAATAGGGTAGCCACATCGCTCCACAGTCTTAACCGTCGCCCCTAAAAAGGGACGGTCCGTTTTCCGATTATGTCATGGTAACGCGCGCCCTGGAGCAGGACCCGGTCTTTCCCGGGGGCGCCTTTTCCGGCTTGCTTCCGGCCATTCCATATCTGCCACTTAAGTATAGTTATGCCCGCTCGTCGATATCCGCGACGAACGGGTTAATTTTACCCGCTTGGAGGAGCAATACCGATTTGAAAAATATGGTTATATTTATCGGTGGGAAAAAGTCAGAACGAAAACGGCTCGTAAAATGTTACTGATACACGCAATATTAATCCTGACAAATATTACACCTATGGGCGACAGAGGACATGCAAGGCTGCTGAGGGAGTTTGAAAACTCCGGGCAGCAATTTACCCGCGAATCCATGACCACCAAAGACGGCCACGCGCTTACGGTGGTCTTTTTAAGCCACGCATCGCTCGGCTTTATCTGGGACGACAAGGTGATTTACGTCGACCCCCTTACCGAATATGCCGACTACTCGGCACTTCCCACGGCCGACCTCGTGCTGGTTACGCACGAACATTACGACCATCTCGACAAGAAGGCCCTCGACGACGTTTCCGGCCCTGCCACGCTCGTTGTGGGGAGCGCTGGAGTCGCCCGGGAGTACCCCAAAGCCAAACGGATGTCGCCCGGCGACAGGATGCCGGCCGGGGAGGGCATCACGGTCGAGGCGGTGCCGGCTTACAACGTGTTGGAGCACCAGTTGCAGTTCCATCCCCGGGAGAGGGGAGACAACGGTTATATACTTAACCTTGCCTCCACGAGGATATACGTCCCGGGCGATACCGAACCGATACCCGAAATGGAAGGGTTTACCGACATAGATATTATGTTCCTGCCGGTAAACCAACCCTATACCATGACTATCGAACAGGCCGCCCGGGCGGCGAGAACCATCGGCGCCCCGATATTCTATCCCTACCACACGGGCGATACCGATATCGGTAAACTGAAAGAAATGCTTGCCGATACGCCCTCCATTTCGGTAAGGATTTACCCGATGGAGTAACGGGTGCCGGGCCGCACGGTCGTTTGGCGTGTAATTTGCTTGGTTGGCTGAAAAACCTAACCGATTAATACGCTTCACACCGATGAAAACACGTATCGCATTGCTGCTTACCCTGGCCCTGGCCGCCGGCTGTTCGTCTTCCAACCACTACCCGTCCCTTACAAGGAACCAGACGGAAAAAATGGTCGGGGACAACATCCTGCTCAGGCGCTACACCATAGACGTAAACCGGGCCGTCCCTCTTGGCGGTCGGAGCATCAACCTCACCAGCCCGTACACCCTCGAGATTAAAGGAGATTCGGTTTACTCCCACCTGCCCTATTACGGCCGGGCGTACAACGTTCCCTACGGCGGTGGAGAGGGGATGATATTTTCTTCCACGGTTAGCGATTACAGCGCGACCCCGGGGCGTAAGGGTGAGACGGTGGTGAAGTTCAACACCCGCACGCAAGAGGACCGTCACCAGTTCACCGTAACGCTGTGGCCCAACGGTTCGGCCGATATCAACGTCCTGCCGACCAACCGACAGGCGATCAACTATACGGGCACGATGCGTCTCGAAGCGGCGCAGTAGGGAAGTCGTCGGGCCGGGGTCTGTAATAAATCCCTTCGGCTTCGGGACGGCAAATCCCGGTTGCCGCCGGGGCGTCGCCGGCGGCCCTCGCCGTTACCGGGCATCTGTAAATTTTTGGGACGAAAAACCGGATATGAAACTAAACGACATCAGGCAACCCATAGGTTGCCTGATGTCGTTTTCCGGGCAGGTTGTACTCAACCGCCGAACAGAAACAGAACATGCCGGACGATGTTCACCAGTCCGAGCAGCAACAGTGCTATCCCGGCGATATTCAGCCAGAACCGGGTCTGCTGTTTCTTCTTCTTCGTGCCGTGCTTCACCATTCCGGGCGCCACGCGCCACAGGAACAGACCGGCAATTATCTGTATGACCGCAAACACCATAACGGGCTAATCTATTTTAAGGTCTATCTGAGACAGGAGGTCCGTGCGGAGCTTATCTATCTTCGACTGTTCGAAAGTCCGGTAAGCGCTTACCGTGTAGAAGTTTACCTGTCCGAACGTGGTTTCGGCCTGCGAAACTATACCGGCAAGCCCGAGGGTGTTGTAGACGAACGCCTTTAGCTGTTCGGGGTCCGACGGGTCTATCCCGGCATGTTCTAGGTATCCGATGTCGTTCTTTACCAGAACGAAATTAAAAGGTAACTTACGGATTCCGGAAGCCTTGTCCCTCATTGAGTAGCGCAACAGTTCGGTGAACTGGTCGAACGTTTCCTGCGGCTTATAGAATTCCCTTTTCATCCGCTTTTCCCGGTGTTCGTCGGCCAGCCACGCTACTATTTCGGGGTCGGCACTGTCGAGGTCCGTAAAGTCTATCATAAACGGGTCGATAAGGTAAAGGAACGTCTGGGCGTTACGGAAGTAGGAAATATATTCCTTCGTAGCTTCATCGAGACTGGTTGAGTTGAACATCTCGCCCGCGATATCGTAAAAATGTAATTTGTAAGGTATCAGCCTCGTTTTTACGATAACCTGTATTGCCCGGATTCTTTCGAAATCGGTTTGTTCCGTGAATATCTCCCCGTTCTCGGGTATGCGGGACAGCACACCCTGGATATCACCGGCGTTCTTGTCTGTAAAAGTTATCACCGAACGGTACCGTACCTGGAGATTCTTCAGCAACTTGTAAATAAGCGTGGTCTTTCCCGCCGCGCGGTGGCCCACGACGGCTACATGCCTTTCCGCGCCGGACCGCGCCTGTATATCGGTATTACAGGACGGGCATATACGGGTAAGTTTGTCCCGCCCGTTGAGCATCATGGTCGGCAGCTTCTCACCGGTTACGGGCGAACGGTGGTGGAATACTCCGTACCAGCTCGGGTGAAGCCCCACCGGATGCTCGCCGCTCCCGGTTTTAAAAACGAGCCTTGTCTTCCTGTCGCCCCAAACCGTTAGTTTATGCCCGCAGGTGGGACAGGGGTTGCGGATTCCGTAGATTGTGGAAATTATCCATTCCAGTCCCGACCAGAATCCCACATTGAGCGTGGCGAACAGGGCGAACACGAGGAAAAGAATCAGCGGAGTGCCGGCGATAAGCAGTATCAACCACCACCACTGCGAAAATATATCCCACGTAAAACTGAACAGGTTGAGGTTGGAAAAAAACCTCTCACCCCAGTCCTGGAAGCTCGCCCCCATATTCTCGAACCAGTCGCTCTTCGACCAGATAAGGCCACCTATTATGGCCGGTATGAGACCGTAGAAGACCCCGCACAGCGTGGCGATTATACCGAGGACGCAACATATAATACCCACCCACATAATGGCCAGCAGCAGGTACTTTATTATCATAAACAGAAGCCAGGTCACGCCTCCGATTGCCAGCACCGATACGAGCGACCCCAGTATAACGCTCAGAATTGTTATGAAAATCAGTACGACATTCTTATAGGGCGTGACCGAAAAGAAAAACAGTTTTTTCATCCCGTTGGCATCCGGCGCACCCCAGAAATTTTGGAATCTCGCCCGGTATCTCTCGTTCCGGCTGAGGTTCAGGAACCCTATCAGGATAAACAAGCCCGTGAGAATCAACCCCACGGCGGACGATGTCCGGGTGGGTTTGTTAAACCGGGGCGCCTCCTCCGCCTCCACGTAATGGGGGTTGGGAACGGTTGCTACTCCGGTGTCGTTATAGAGGATGAACCCCTGCCCGGGGACCTGGAGCCATTGTTCGTTGCCGTTGGCAAGAATTACCGGGCGCGCCACGAAAATCGTGTCGTTCATTTTCAACTGCCCCACGACCTTGTTGTGGGTTCCCGCGCCGTCTCGGATATTGCGCGATTCGATAATGACGACGAAACATTCCTGCCCATTCTCCCGGTCGCCGTACGTTGCGGCCTCGAGGGCCGCCGGCAACAGTGCCAGCAGGGACAATATTAATATAATGGTCTTTCTGGTTCGCATTGCAGTGGTGGGTTTGGTACTAGTTTCTTGTCCGGGGCTATTTCTTTTCCTCCTTTTCCGGAGCGGCTTTTTCCTCCGCTTTGTTTTTGCCGCCTCCGAACAGGTTGCCGAAAAACGCCTTTACTTTCCGGCTTCTTTTCCACGACTTGTATTGTGATTCGTGTACCTGTATCAGTACCGTTTCCTTAAGGTTGTCGGGACAGGTGCCGAGCAACTCCATGGTGGCGTCGAAGTCGATACCCTTCGCCCGGAGAACAGCCGCCAATGCGTCCGTCTTCAGCTGGTCCTGCTTGACCTCGCGGTCGATGTCGGCTATAAGAGCGTCCGGCTCCTTATGGGGAAACTTGACGTACGCGGCGGCCAACAGCTCCGCGTCGCGCCTGTCTCGCAGCAGGGGAACGAACTTTTCCAGCAGCAACCGGGCGTATTCGGCGCCGCCGTGCTTGCAGCACACCGTCAGCAGGTAGTAAATCGAGTCGTGGCCCGTTACGGGTTTATTTTCGTAATAGGCCCTCAGGTCCCCGAGATAGCTGCTGAAATCTTTCCCGATAGCCGCCGCAATTCCGGATATATGGGGTTCCAGAGCCGTTATCCCGGGTTTACGGCCTGCCGCGGCGGCCTGGTACATGTCGAAGGTTTTCCCGAACAATCCCTCGCCGCGGGATTTCATCTGCGCCCGAAACGAAGCGTTTTTGCCGATGCAGTCGGACAGTTCTGCAGTTAATTCCCCCAGGTCCGTGCAGGCGGCAGCCTGCCGTTCGAACACCTCCATAAGCATGGCTGCGGTAGCGGGATTGTCGTTCTCGGTATATTTGAGCCGTTGCAGTTTGTCGTCCGTCAGTATCGGCCGTATCAACGACCAGAAAAATTCGACCCTGTCCTGATGCCTCTCGAAAAGGTCGAGGTAAACGTCCAGCCGTTTTTTACTGTCCGGCTGTACCGATTCGAACACCGGACCGTAAACCTGCCCGCTCTCGGGCATTAACCGTAAAGCACTCTCGACCACCCGGGCCAGCCCTTCGCCGGCTGAGTTGCCGTATAACAGTTTTACCAGCTCCGGCCACCATTTCAGCAGTTTCCCGCTGCCGAGCACCATATCCCGGCACCCGGCGAGTATCCGCACATCGAGATATGGCGAAACCAGCGCCCACCCGGTATCGGGGTTGTCCAGGAGTGCGACGGCGTTATCCTCACCCGAGCAGAACACTTCCGACACGGCCTGCGTCGCCTTCGGTTTGAGCGAAGCCGCCGACACGCCGTACTTCTCTATCCGGGACGCGGTGAGTATCGCCGCCGAAAGGCTCGCCACCGTACGCTGGTCGATGAGTGCCGATAGTTTCTCCAATAACGTATCGGAGCTCCAGCCGTCGGCGGTTATAAACCGGCAGACAAGCTGCAACACCTTCTCGTTGAAAGGTACGAGGCTGAAAGTTCCCGGGTCCGACGAGTAGCCGTAAACCATGTTTATGACCTCGTCCGGCTCGCCTTTTATCTTCTGCCATGTCTCCGAAAGGAGGAACCGCATTATGGTCTGAACTCCCGTAAGGTCGCCGGCTTTCAGGTACCCGACCAGTTTGGGCCCGAAAATCTCTCTTTCGCGGCCTTCCGCCGCAGCACTACCGGCCGTAAGGTCCATCGTATGTGCCTTGTCGGCGTATATCTCACCTTCGTAATACTCGTTGATAAAATGGAGTTCCAATTCGGGCAGTACCCCGTAGCCGTTGTAATTGGTCTGGAACCAGGTCTTTACCGCATCCTCCGGATGCAGCAACGCCATTACCCCTGCAAGGATCGGGGCGGTTTCGGTGGCCTTGCATTTCACTACCAGTTGCCTGCCGCTGCCTTTGAGGTGGGCGTACATCAGGGCGATTTCCACGCACGACGGGGTCGCCTGCCGGTTAGCCGCGGCGTACGACTCAACGTCACCGGCCAGCGGTTTAGGCTCGCCGGTAAGGAGTTCGATAAGTTCGGCGTTGTCCCGGCGGCAAAAGAAGTCCAGCGGCCGGAAGAAATTGCTTCCCGGCGCCGGGTTGCAATAGAGCATATCGAAAACACCGGCCGGCGGCACCTCTTCGAATATGTAGGCATGGACCATATAGTTGCCCATACGGTCCGAAGCGGCACCTTCGTAGTATGAGTAGTCCAGCCCTATATAGATACTTCTGGCAAGGACGTAAATATACGTTCCGTTCTGCGTGTCTAATTTACGGTATGTATAAGTTACGGGATAACCGGCCAGTTTTTCCGGTTCGCTGATAAGAACGTCCGGGTAATACTTTACGAACGACCCGGAGTTGTAAGCCAGCAGCCCGTTACTCTTGAGCAGGCTTATGTACTCCTCGGGCATCCCGGGGGTCATGGTACGTATACCGAAACCGGGATTACCGCCGCCCCAGCTCCGTGCCGAGGAACAGTAGATAACTTCGTAATGTTTCATGATTAAGCGGGGTTTATGGGTCGGTTATTCTTTTTTTATCGTGATTTCGAAGCCCAGCTTGTAGAGCACCCACAGCAGCGGGTCCATCACCCGGAACGGCTTCAGCTCGGGTATCGACAGGTCGGGGTTGGGCATGGTTCCGAGCGCCGAAATCCCGAACAGCCGGTAACCGTCCGGTCCGAAATTGGACCGGTCCTCCAGCTCGTTCAGCAGGGCGCTGTCCCACTGGCTGAGCGCCGACCGGAAGCTCTCGTGGATATTGTCGCACTCCCTGAGCGAGAAACCCTCGCCGTCCCGCCCCCGCAGGTAGGAAGGTACCACGTCGGCGTCCATACTGTCCAGGTTAAGGTCATGGAAGTAGTCTTTATTCTCGATAAGGGTATCTATTTTGCTGAACGTGATGGCGAAAGGTTTCTTGAACAGGGCTTTGTCCTTTCCCCTGTTCATAAAGTCGTATATCTTTTCCCAGCTTTGGCGGAAAGTTCCGTCTGATTCTTTGCGGTTGGTCTGTATTCGCCTTTCTTTCAGCATCTCTTCTATCTTCGGTACCGAATAGGAATCGAACAGCAGCACAATGCCGGCGGACCGGGAGAGAAACCGTGCTTGTGCCTCCATTTTGTCCGGATCGTTGAAATTCTCCCCGGCCGAATCGTAGAATACCAGGTACACGGCCTTTTTGGTGTTGCGGACGTTCAGGCGGAAAATAAGCGGTATGCTCGGTTTGTCTTCGTTTTCTTTGGTTTTTTCGGCACACTGCTTATCCACATAGAGTCTCTTGTAATATTCGTTATTGTAGAGGTTCGATGTATATTCTTTCGAATCTCGTCCCACCGAAGTAGGGGAGAACCCGAGGTTTACCTTATGGGCGTTCTTTTTCAGTTCGTTTATGAGCACCGTAATATAGTTTGTTTTCCCGCTGCTCGGGGCGCCTATTATCGACACTATCACCGAACCGTTCTCTACCATCTCCGGCACCAGCTCGTTATGGCAGTGCGGACATGCGAACCGGTAGGTCGGGGCCTTGCAGGTCGGACAGTTCGCCTCGCGGGGTTTGCCCGACAGGAAACCGTAAACTCCTTTGGAACTGACGAAACGCGGTTTAAGACGCCTTTCCACCTTCCAGAACTCTCTCAATTTAGCGTCTTCCGTAACATCGCATTTCATACATATATAATGCACTTTTGAACTGCTGTACGATTCGAAGCAGTAGGGGCAGACTATATTGCTCGCCATACGGGTCAGATATTTATAGTTATATTGTCGTTCTTCATCGAGATTGCCCCGTCGCATCCGGGGTCGTCGGCCCAGAATCGGAAAAAGACTTTCTTGTCGCCTTTCTGGGTTGCCACCGTATAGGTATGTTCGAATTTACCGCCCGAAAATTCCACGGGTCTTATGGTTACGTAGCCCTCCGCGTGGCGGTTAATCGGCATCATCCGGTCCATAAACAGCCGCAACGAACAGGGTAGTTCGCCGTCGGCCCTGGCCGTGACTTTGAACTTGTTTTTGGAAAACAGTCCTTTCTTCACGAAGAACTCCACCGTGGCCCTTCCTGAAGGGGCCGCTTGCGAGGTTTGCTCAGCCCGGTCCGCGACCGGCGATTTAGGCGGTGTGGTTGCGGGTTTCGGAGCTTTGGGTGTTTTACCGCTCCGTCCGCCGGTTATCCCCAGGTCGCTGAAATCTACGTCGCCGGTGTTCTCTCCTGCGCACAATTTTTCGTAAAGGGCCTTTGCACGCGGATCGGCCGTTATCTTCATGGCCTCCTCCACTTTGCCGAGCGCCGTATGCCGGTCGCTGTAAAGGGCTTCGCGGATAAGCTCCTTGTAACGGTTGAAATTCGATTCGTAAACCGCGACCGTGTCGGCGAGGACGCGGAGGTCGGACGGGATTTGGTGCCCTATTCGTGAAACGGACGCCACAATTTCGCCATACAGTTTGTCTATGTTGGCGAGAGTGTCTGAGGCGTCCCCGAAGTTCCGGAATTTATGGGTCTCGTTCTGGACCTGTCCCACTTCGAGTTTTAGCTTCCCGAACTCCTCCTCAATACCCTTTACCGACGGGCAGAGGGCTTCGGCCTCCCCGATGTAGGAAAGGCTCCGTGGGAAAAGGTGGGAGCTGAGGCATGACTCCGCACTGTTTACCTTGGAAGAGATATCGTCCTCCAGGTCGGAGAGTTTTTTGCGGATGGTTTCGAGTTTGTACTCGATGCCCTTTATCCGGTCGCCTTCCTTTATCCACCGGTCCACAGTGGCAATTTCCTCCTGGCGGCTCTTCATTACATCGTCGTAATCCGCCGGCGATTCCTTTACCGATGCCGCACGGTGGCGCGGGAAATCCTTCAGTATCCGGGGAATTGCCTGACGCGGATATTTGTCCAGCAGCTTTGAGTTTCCCACGGCCTGCCCTATTTTCTCGGCAAAAGCCTCATGCGAAAACGCGTCCCCGAGAAGTACCAACCCGCTGTAACCGGTCGGTATATGGGCGTTCTTATAACCCGCAGCCTCCTTGCCCACCACATATATCCTGTCCGCGACAGCGGCTTTGATTGCGTCCATCTGGATATCGAGGCTTTTGACGTTGCCTTTGGCCTTATGCAGGGCGACTCCTTCGAGGTGCAGTACGGACCTTTTGCACGAGTGGAAACTGTTTATCCAACCCTCCACGAACGTAGACTGATAGATGAACTCCTTCTGCTTGTCCTCTTTTGTATTCAGGAAGCGGGTATCGCGGTTCAACTGCTCGACCACGGTCTCCACGAGTATCTTCCGCAACGGGTCGTCGCCCATACCTTCCAGCCGGGTCTGCTCCGTCGATGAAAAATACTTCTCCCCGTCACACACCAGGTGGCTTATGTAAATGTCGCCGCCCGTGGACTGCATAACCAGTACCTTGTTGTGCGGGTGCGGCTCGAGACCGGTCTGCTCCGTGAAGTTAGTAATCGCCAGTTCCCGCAACGGTACGCTGTACGACTCCACCGTGAATCCCATTTCCCCCAGATACCTCATAAACTCCTTTCTCGCCCCGTCCGGGATGGCTTCCGAGAATATAAGCACAGTCGCGATATCGCCCTCGCGGCCTCCGCCGGCCGAGTAATAGAATGTGGTAAGTTCCCTTATAATCCCCGCGCTTCCCAGCAGGTTGATATAACCCGACCGGACACCGTTGAACTCGAAGCATGCTTCCGGGTCGGTGATTTTGGACCAGATATCCCCGTAGTAATTCTGTTCGGCCAGTTGCTCGTAGTAATTACGGCGGTACGACTGGCCGAAAGAAATCCTGCCGGCGTTGTCGTCCCGGTGGAAATAGGTCCACAGGCAGTGGTCGTCACTGCCTGTGAACTCGTAATATGTTCCTCCGGCTGCCGTAACCACAGGCAAAATAAACTCGGGGTCGATATAAAGTATCAGCCTGTCGCGTTCCAAAGCCTAACGGTTAAAGATTTTCGGAATAATGACTTCTTCGAGGTAATGCAGACCCTCCGCGATAAGGATAGGCATCGAGTAGACGCTTTTCTTATCCTTCTCGTTCTGTACCTTCCTGTATTCCCGGTCGTTGCGGAAGAAAGAGGTGATGTAGCGCAGGTTCTCGGTCTCGTAGAGGGCGGAGGAATCCTTAAGCACACCCAGTTTATGGTTGAGCAGGTCGCTGAGTATATCCATGTACTTTCTGAACACCTCGCCCGAGGCCGTGAAATCGAAATTCTCCACGTTCTCGAAGAGCGAACTGTCGATATTGTCGAACTCTCCGAGTTCCAGGACCTCTCCGGAGCGGATGTATTTCACTCCTGCTTCCCCCCAAACCTCGTAGTTCTCGTTCTCGTCCTTCACGATTTTGTGTTCGGCCACGAGTCCCTTCGAAACTTCCGATTTATTGTCAGGGGTAATTTTATGGAATTTGAGTTTTACGGCATCGTTATTCATACCGAGTGAGAAACATTTACTGTAAAACTCATACACCACGTCCTTATCGAACAGGTTCATCCAGTCGAACAGCCTGCCCCCCTTGCCGAACGGCTGTACCACGGCATACTTAATCTTGTCCTCCAGCCCCTGCTTGCGGATTACGTTAGCCGTGAGCATGCCCGAATAGCATACCAGCAGCCCCGTCACATAGGCCGGGATGGTGAACACGTAGGGGACGTTCCGGAACATATCGTCGTAGAATTCGTAGAACTCCCGTTCGCCCTGCAGCTGGTCGAAGATATTATTGAGGAAGTAGGGACCCTTGGCCTTGTTTGTGGAATCTATAATCTCCTCGATATTCTCCACATGTATCCGGGTTTTGCCGGATTTGTGGAAATTTACCAGCGCCCTGCGGAACGACGGAGAGTTTATTATCGCCTTGAAGAAAACACCGGCGGCAAGCCTCACCGAACTCTGCGAGTAGAGTATATTGTCCGTTCCGGCTCCGCCGTCGAGGCTTCCCTTACCTATAATCAGGATATCGCTCGTACTTCCCCCCACGTCTATACCGACCACGAACTGGTCGCTCGTGGGTTCGAAATTCATCGTAAGGGCATACGAACAGACGGCTTCCGACTCGGTCCTTTTCTCGGTCTCCACCCTCGGGATTTCGGCCGAACTTACAAAGGGCATATCCCTTGCCGCCAGGCTGTTGAATAACCTGCTGTAATTATTGACATCGGCCGTTATCATAGAACTTGGGTAGGACCACCTCAGCGTCTCGGGTACCTGGCCCTGCGCATAGAGGTCCGCGCATATCTGGGTCCAGAGGGTTTTGATGAACGCCGTCTTTTTGTTGATTCCCGATTCGGTCGAAAGCCACTTCATATCGTAATAGAGGTTGCCGACCTGGGTCCGTATTTTCTCCTCGGTCATCTCCACCACGCAGATATTCTTCTCGTTTACGGGTACGCCTCCGGCTATTTCATCCGCCGTGCCTTCCTGTATGTACTCGATATCGTGCTCATGGAGCCACGATTTCACCTGCCCGTTGTTACCGAACGTACCTTCGTTCGAGAAGAAAAGCAGTTCGTCGCTCTCGGCGAGCCTGCCCGATTCGTTCTCATGGCCCACTATCATAACCCTGCGGTTGGAGAAGGGTATCGGTTGAGCGTTTCCGGTATTCACGGCATAATTTACGCAGGTATTGTTGCTGCCGAAGTCGAAACCGATTATGGCTTTGGAATTTTCATTGAAAACTTTATCCGAAGTCTTGTCCTCGATGAACTTATCCTTTATCACCAGGTAGCCGGCCTCTATTGTTTCGCCTTTCTCGTTGATTTCCGTACGGAACCGTTCGAACGGTACCTCCGACTGGAGTATCTCGTAGTGGTGGCTGTCCGACGACACTTCCCCGATAGGATACTTCACAAGGTGTTTTACCGGGTAAATCGGCTGCCCGTCCTGCGTCTTGGGAAGGTCTATGGTCTTGCCGCCTTTGAAACCGGTCTTGTATTCGGGAATGAAACAGGTCCCTTTTTCATTGGAAGGATATTCCGAATAGAGGTAATATTTATTCCAGATATTGGAAACGAAATTCGGCCAGATCATCACCTTCCTGTTAGAGCCTATCCACCTTATCTGGAACTCCTTGTCTTTCGGAACCTTCTCGCCGTCCACCTCGATGGTGAGTTTCACCGCGAGGATATCATGGTTGTCCTTCTTGATTTCTGCCGTGAGGGACAACTTCGAATCGTCAGCCATACCGCCCTGAAGCATCTCCTTGAGGGAGTTTCCGAAAATTTCCAACCCCAGTTTACTGAGCGGGAGGGCGAAATAGGACACCGGGGCGTTATTATCCTGGTAATCCTTCACTTTGAGATAATAGACGGCGCCTTCGTCCATCCTTCCGGTACTGTCGTTCCACCCTGCGATATAGTCGCCCGGAATAAAGAGGTCGTCGAGCGATTCTATAATCTTTGAACCTGCATCCGGCTTCTTGGAGAATGAATTGGAGTTCCAATAGACTTTGAATTCGTTGCGTAACAGTATCGACAGCGGACCCTCCAGTTGTTTCAGGTGCGGCAGTACACCCCCGTTCTCGGAAAGCTCCTTGTTGGTTTCCCTTATAGCCAGCTCCCTGAGACGGTCGGACCACTTGGACAGCACCTCTATCATCCTGTTTACGAACAGCAGGTCGGGCCTGCGGTCGTCGCCGAAATTCTCCGTTATGGCCTGCTTGTAGTCCTCGTGGTTCTTAATTATGTTGTTTACGAATATGAAAAGTTTCTGGAGGTTTTCCCCGTCCCGCTTTATACTTTCGTCCGGGTTGATGAACATACCCTGCTCCCTGTCGAACCACGGTATATCGGCACAGTCAGGGGCTATGTTGCCGTAATTTACCCCCGTGAAGAAAATGGTAAACGGAGAGGTGGCCCCGACCAGTTTATTGTTGTAATAGAGCAGCTGTATTTTGGGATTGTTCCGGTTCTGCTCCTTTGTATGTATCCAGTAGGGTTTATCCTCGAACAGCATCGTGCCGAGCGTATTGAGGAACGGGTAAGGGGAGAGGCGTGCCGGGTCGTCGGCAAGGGTTACCGGGGCGGAGAAAGTGAACCGGTCGGGTTTGATGGCTATTGCAGCCAGCAGGCCCTTCCACTCGTCCACCAGCATTTCAAAATAACGTATCAGGCCGGTATCCTCGTCCTGCGGGTTCTTATTGGATATGTATGCTATGGCGTAATTGAAAATTTTCGCCCTCGCCCACGGCGTCGGAATACCGGAAACCAGTGTGAGGTATTGCCGCGCCGCGCCTTTCTCGTCGACCTTGCTCGTGCGTATGTTGCGTATGAAATTGACCGCCTGCTTCATCGGACACCATTTGTCCTTATGTTCGCTCGACGGGGTTATCTTCGAATCGATAAGTAACGGTAGTTCTTTATTTATGGACATGGCGTTCTCTATTTAAAATTATATAATTGGCACAGCGTGTGGTATACACGGTGTATAAGCCTTTCGTTGGTGTTGCTGATGTTAAGGTTGTCTTCGACCTTATTCATCTCGCTGCGCACCTTGTCGAATATATCGCCGCTGAGCAATCCTGTCGAAAACGTATTGGCCTTGTCATCGGCATAGAGATGCTTGTTGAAATCGAGCTTCGAAAGGGATTTCTTGTCGTGTATACCGAACGCCTTGGCGTCGAACAGCATCCCCCCGGCCGAGGTATCCAGTTGACGGAGCCATCCGTCCTCCACCTGATCTCCGTCGAACCAGAGGTTGAACTTCTCGAAATATTTGTGCAGGGCGTGTTTTTCGTCCTGGCTTATATTTTCGTACCCGGTTATACTTTTGCCTATGGTCGCCTGTGTATAGAGGTCGTACTTGTCTATCAGCCCGAGGTAAGAGGCCGCCACCAGCATCCCGAATTTTTTACGGAAGTCCTGATTGTTGGTAAAGTTCCCGAACGAGAGGCGCGCGTCCTTTATGTCCGGGTGTATGAAATAAAACTTATCCTCACCTCCCTCTTTGAGCGACTCTTTGGGTGAGTTGAAGAAATCGTAGGCCGCGAAGGCGGCCATAAGCTCCAGGTAATGGGCGTTGTTCTGCTGCTCCTTACCGCCGGTCTTAACGCTGTTCTTGCCGCTTATCTCTTTAATTTCCCTCGAACCGAGCAGGTACAGCCTGCTGTACACGTCGTTTACCGATGCGTCGTCCTCATAGAACATCAGCGCCGCCTGCGAATTGAAAGCGAACCTTTCGGACGTGGCCACTATCTTTTCGCGCATCCTCTCGTCGTTGCTCATGTTGTAGTTGAAAGAGAAGTACCCGGTAAGTATCACCGAGCCGTAAAGCGCCTGGGCTACCTGGTTGTCGTTTTCTTTCTTTGTCACCGCCTCGATGGCTCGCGGTATAATGGGAATCGAAGAGGCGCCGGTACCGCCGAACACCGAACCGAATATAAACACCCGCGCATCGTCGGTTGTGCGTATCAGTTTGGCGGCGAATTGTTTGAACTGGGAGTTTTTATTGTCGTCGTTTACCAGCGAGTCGTACATCAGCAGCGAACCCAGGTGGGTCTGTGCCCTGTAACCGTGGTTAAGGTCGAACTCCCTTACGTCCTCGGTAAAAAGCAGGTCCGCAATGTCGGTTTCTATTGCGTTATGGTATTTATTGTCGGGGTTCGGGAACGATTTTTTGTTACGGCTCGAATACCCCATGATTTTCGAAAGGTTGTTTTCGCTCGAATAGTCAGGCGTGAATTCGTAGTAATTTATCTTAGCCGAAAACTGGGTGTCGGTATGGGCAACCTGCCGCTCCTGCCCGCCTTTTATATTCTGGTAATAATTCTTCAGGTCGCGGAGGCGGGTGAAGTTCCCGTTGTCCTTGTCCGTATCGAGCGCCAGCATGTTTACCTCCGTGTCGTCGAACATGCCCATCGCGCAGAGGTGGATAAACGATTCCAGGCATCGCATTCCCGTGCCGCCGATGCCTATTACAAATATACTTTTGGCCATTGTTCTACTGTTTTTTGGGCAGGATGCTGCCGAATTTGGAATCCCTGTTCACTACTTTCAGGAGAATGAATCCTATGATGAAATAGAGCGCCAGCAGCACCACCGCGCCGATTGCCATGCAGAGAAAATATTTGCTGCGGAAGGCGGGATTCATAATGCGCATCATCACCAGGTAATACTCCAGCCCGAGGAGGACCAGAACACCTGCCACCGGGAGGGAGAAGAATATCCCCCGCCGCGTCTTGGGCGAATTGTCGATCTTACCGCCCTGCCATTTTATCAGGTTGGCGATAATGTAGGCTGCAAATATAAGTACTATGCCGGCGAGAGCGGCGAAAATATAACTTGTGGTGATGGCCGAATCGAGGTCTCCCACGGTTTTGATAAGATTGTTCATGGTTTTATGGGTATAGAGGTTATTTAAAATTGGGTGTCAACAGGTAGACGGTGTAGATAACTTTTCCTTTGGGGTTGATTGCCGGGTCCTGCAAAGTCTGCCGGATACTCTCGTAAAGCGATGTATTGAGTTTCCCGGCGCTGCTGCGCTCGATGGACACCCACTGGTAGTTGTTGCTGATTTCCGGGTTGCCCGAGAAGTTGTCCACGGCCTGGTCTATTACGAAATCGATCCTAAAAAGGTTGTCCCGGTCGGTATGGAGCGCCGCGCTGCCCGAATCGAAATTGCGGTGCAGGCGCAGGACGATTTCGCCCGTCTGGTCGAACGTCTCGTTGTCCACGTCGAAAATCTCGTTCACGGGTTTGAGTGCCGGCAGGGCAGGGAGAATCCGCTCTTCCGTGCGCAGGCTGTCCTCGTATGCGATAAAGTCGTCCGTCAGCAGGTACACGACGGGTTTAACCGCGGTTATGCGGTAGCTGTCCTCCTCGCCCGTCTCGACGAATATGCCGCGCAGGATATGGTCGCCGCCTTCGATGGGCCGGCCCTGGTCGTCGTAGGCGTTGAGGATATATTTATAGATATCCTTCCAGCCTATCTGGTACTCCTGCGCCTCGTACGACCTCTCCTTATAGTAAGTGTCCGGGTTCAGGGAAAGTATCTGGTTCACCGCGGGCTGGCGCTGGCCGGCGTACTCGAACCGAAGGTCGCCGCCCGCAGAGGTCAGGTGGAGCAGCTTCACATCGTAACTGCCGCCTAAGTTGCGGGAAACGATATCGTATATGTTATTGGGTTTCCTGCTGTTGGTGAAAAGCATATAGTACCGGAACTTTTCGTACCGGTTGCTTTCCAGGTATGGTTCCGAGAAGATATACACATCGCCGCCTTTCGAGAGCCATTGGCGGAATTCGGGGGCCAGGTACGGGTTGTTCATATTGTCGCCCGAGAGGTTGCGCTGAAAGTACTCCCCGTCGGTGATTATGATAGCCTGCCGGTCGCCCGAGGTTATCTGGCTGACGGCTCCCTTGATATCGGCGTAGTTCACCTCGCGGATGGAGCGGAGCAGTTCGTAAACCTTCTGCCGGTCGTCGGTTTCGCGGGTTATGGCGGAACCTTTGATAGACCAGAATACCGGGTTACAGTCGATAATGGCCGGGTGGATGGCCTGGTAGAAGCGCGAATTGCCCGCTTCGGCCACACAGGTCGAATAGTCGATATAGAGGTCCACGCTGTCCGAAAGCGTGAAGCGGCTCCGCGCGTCGCCGAAGTTGTGCTCGTGGAAATCTTTTACCCTGGAGAAGTCCTCCACCCTCATACGGCTGCCGCATGAGGAAATAACGGCACACACTATCGCTGCCGTCAGGATGAGTTGAAGTTTCTGCATCTATCTTAGTTTATTTAATGCGAATAAAGTAGTCGTCAAATGGGGTTAAAACGTAAAAATCCTGGGTCGGGATTATATTTTACGCCTTATTTCACAAAAATAGAAATATTTATTATAATAACTACGGGGTTCAGGATAAGAACTTCCCATAAAAAGAAATTATACATTATTGCAATTGTTGAAACGGTTTCAGCTCTCCCGCGGGCAGGCCCGGAATTACGAAAAACCCGGGAATTTCCGATTTGAGGCGGTGGGACATCCGACTGCCCCGTGTTGATACTCCCCGGCCGGTGGGAAAGGTCCGCTTCCATTTGGGAGGCTTCCGCCCAACCGTGAACGGCCATGGAAAAAAGAAAAGCCGCACATGGACACGCGGCTCTTCTCTGTGAGGGAAACCAACCAGGATTCCCGTATAGGGCTTTTGGGCCCTTTTTCTTCCGGTGGGCGGGAACGCGTCCCGTATCCGTTGCCGGTGGCGCCGAAGCGATACCGGGTTCTGCCTTGCTCCCCTCGCACATCTTCTGGGGGATACCCGGGGTATGGGGGCAAAATGCGTCCGTGAAGCGTCTACTTGACGGCGTGGCAGTTGCCGGATGGGAAAAAGAGCATAAAATATTTCGGTTTCGGAAACTTTTATTATTTTTGTGCTCCGGCCTGACCCAGCCCTGCAAGGCGAGTCGGGTTGCCCTTCCCATCACAGGGCGGGATTTCAGATTTTAGCGCGGTAGTTGTAGCTGCCGCGCTTTTTGTTTTATGCGCCGCTCAGTTTTACAATACCGTTTCGCAGTTGTAGCTGCTATGGACAGCTATTACAAATAGTGTGCAAAACTCGTTTGCGGCAGAATCCGGGCGTTTTTTTGCAGGTCCCAATGGCTTAAAAGCAAACGCGGGGGTGCGTTCGCGGGCCGGCTGACTTGCCGGCACAGGGTGGTCCGGATTGTTGAGGGACGACTGTTACAAGGGGAGTGACCGTCGGGACACATGGTAGCCGGGTTCTCTTTTTATTTCAAATAAACCACCCCGCGGCCTAAGTCGTTATCCGGCCCGCAGATTCCTGTGCGATAATATCCGGTAATTCCGGCCGGGCCGTACTGGCCGCCTTGGCGACACCATTATAAGTTGTTGACAAAAGCCTAAAATACAGTTGTTCACCCCGGCTCATTATAACGGTAATCCCGTTCACATACCGCTATAACGCCGGGCCTTACTCGAATTGCTGGTTGTACAGCGCGTAATAGCGTCCCTTGCGGGCTATCAGTTCGTCGTGTTTGCCGTGTTCCACCACACGGCCGTTCTCCAGTACGATAATCCGGTCCGCGTTGCGGATGGTCGACAGACGGTGGGCTATGATAACGCTTGTGCGGCCCTCCATAAGTTGGTCCAGCCCTTTCTGTATAAGCACCTCGCTCCGGGTGTCGATATTGCTGGTAGCCTCGTCGAGCAGCAGGATGGGCGGGTCGGCGACGGCCGCCCGGGCGATATTGAGCAACTGTCGCTGTCCGGCGCTGAGGTTTCCCCCGTCGTTCTCGAGCATGGTGTGGTAACCGTGCTGGAGGCGCCGGATAAAGGAGTGGGCCGCGGTGAGTTTGGCGGCCGCCACCACCTCCTCGTCCGTGGCGTCGAGCCGCCCGAACCGGATATTTTCCATCACCGTACCGGTGAAGAGGTGGGTATCCTGCAGCACCATCGCCATGTGGTTGCGCAGGCTCGAACGCTTTATATCGCGGATATCGTAACCGTCCACGGTTATCCTCCCCGAGTCTATGTCGTAGAAGCGCGGCAGCAGGTTCATAATGGTCGTCTTACCCGCTCCGGTAGAGCCCACGAGGGCTATCTTGCAGCCCGGGGCTACGCAAAGGGTCACACCGTGGAGAATTATCTTGCCCGGTTCGTAACCGAACACCACGTCGTCCATCCTCACGTCGCCTTTGGTGTCGGGCAGCTCCACCGCTCCCGGGAGGTCGGCCTCCTCGGGCGGCGAGTCGATTATCTGGAAAATCCGCTCCGCTCCGGCTATGGCGGCCTGTATACTGTTATAGATGCTCGCCAGCTCGTTGATAGGCCGCCCGAACTGCCGCGAGTATTGGAGGAACGCGGCGAGCCCTCCCACGTCGAAACCGCGGTAGATAGCCAGCAGGCCGCCCGCTATGGTGATAAGCACGTAGTTGAGGGTGCTGAGGTTCTGCATCGAAGGCATCATCAGCCCGGAGTAGAACTGGGCGTTTTTCGACTTCTCGTTAAGGTCACGGTTCAGCGCCTCGAAATCCTCCTCCACCTTCCGTTCCTGACCGAATACCTTCACCACCTTCTGGCCGCTTATCATCTCCTCGGTGTACCCGTTCAGGGTCCCGAGCGCGGCCTGCTGGGCGGAGAAATAACGGCGGCTCCGCCTGACGATAAACCGTGCCACGAGGTACATCAACGGAATGGTAACCAGTGAAATGGCCGTCAGCAGCGGGCTTATCACGAGCATCAGTACCAAGGTCCCCAACAGCGTCAGAACGCTCGACAGCATATTTGCCAGCGAGTCGGTCATGGCGTCGCTGATACGGTCGATATCGTTGGTATATCGGCTCATTATGTTCCCGTGCTGGTTCGTGTCGAAGTACTGTACCGGCAGACGTTCCATCCGGTCGAACATCGTGACCCGCATCCGGAGCACGGTCCGCTGGCCGACAAGGTTCAGTATACGCGCCTGTATCCAGTTGGCGGCAACCCCTATGAGGTATATGGCGGCCAGTATGGCCAGCATCCTCACGAGTCCCGGCACGTTGCCCGGCAGTATGTAGTTATTGATGATCGGCCGGAGCATGTACGAACCCGCCAGGCTGCACCCGATATGGATCACGATAAGCACCGCCACCACGATAAGCAAACGCTTCTCGTGGCCCACGAACCGCACCATCCGCAGGAACGTGGCGCGTCCCTGCCTCGGTTTCTCGTTAAGCGCGTATTTGTCTCCTTTGGCCATTTACAACTCCACTTGCTGTGAATTATATATTTCGCGGTACATCTCCGAAGTCCGCATCAGTTCGTCAGGGGTGCCGTAAGCCTGTATCTCCCCGTCGTCGAGAATTAGCACCTTGTCGGCCGACTGCATCGTGTTTATTCTCTGGGTGATTATCAGTACGGTGGTCCCTCCCGGCAGGCGCGCGAGGTTCTGCCTGATACGCAGTTCGGTCTCGGTATCCACGGCGCTGGTGCTGTCGTCCAGTATCAGTATCTGCGGGTTGCGCAGTAAAGCCCGGGCGATGCAAAGCCGCTGTTTCTGCCCTCCGGATATGTTTACCCCGCCGCGGCCGAGCATGGTCATATACCCGTCGGCAAACGACGAGATAAAATCGTGGGCCTGTGCAGCTTTTGCCGCCTGCACCACCTCTTCGAAAGATGCCCCGGGGTCGCCCCATCGAAGGTTGTCTATTATGGTGCCCGTAAAGAGTTCGTTTTTCTGGAGCACTACGCCCACCCGCCGGTGCAGGTAGTCCAGTTCGAAGTCCCGCACGTCGGTACCGTCTATTAGTATGGCGCCCTCGGTCACGTCGTAAAGGCGCGGGATTAACTGCACGAGGGAGGTTTTAGAGGAACCCGTGGCCCCCCGCTATCGCCACCGTGGCTCCTGCGTCGACCGTGAAACTGATGTTTTGCAGTACGTCCGTCTCGCCGTCCTCGTAGCGGAAACAGACGTCGCGGAACTCGATACGGCCCCTGCAAATCTCATGGTGTCCGGCGAGTGCCGCCGGGGTATCCGTAAGGGACGGCCGGGTGTCCATCACCTCCACTATACGTTTGGACGATGCGGACGCACGGGCGAAGTTCATTATCACGTTCGAGAGCATCATAAGGCTCATAAGCACCTGCATCAGGTAGTTGACGAACGCTATAAGGTCCCCCACCTGGAGCGTGCCCCCGGTCACCTTGAGACCTCCGAACCAGAGCACGGCGAGAATCGAGAAGTTGAGGATCAACTGCATTACCGGCATAAGGGTGATTATTATGTTGGCCGATTTTACCACCATGTCCTTCAAGTCGTTGGCGCTGCGCGTGAACTTTCGCGCCTCGTAATCCTCCCGCACGAACGATTTCACGACCCGGATATTTATAAGGTTCTCCCTCACCACGCTGTTGAGCGCGTCTATTTTCTGTTGTACGATTACGAAAAACGGGAAACCCTTCCGCAGAATCAGCATCGTGCAGACCGCCAGTAGCGGTATCGAAAAGACCAGTATAACCGCCAGTTGAGCGTTGATGCGTACCACGAAGAAGACGGACATTATCAGCATCAGGGGCGCTCGCAGCATCACCCGAAGCGACATCAGGATAACCTGCTGGATACGGGAAATATCGCTCGTCAGGCGCGTTATCAGCGATGCGGTGCTGAACCGGTCGATGTCGGAGAAGGAAAGTTCTTCGATTTTCCGGAACAGCCGCGACCGCAGGTCGGTACCGAAACCGATGGAGGTACGGGTCGAAACGAACACGTTGGCGATGCTCACCACCAAACCGGCGACGGCAAGCAGAACCATCTGCAGTCCGGTACGGTAGATAAGGGCGAGGTCGTTCTGCATAATTCCCTGATCCACTATGCGCGACATGTAATAGGGCTGTACCGTCTCGGAAAATACCGCGATAAGTACAAGTATCGGACTGACGATAAACGACAGCCTGTACTTTTTCAATATCGGCAGGTAATTCTTCATGCTGTTTTTCCCTTGTTTTTATTCGCGACGCCCCGGCCGCCCGGACCACCATACGTTACAAAATCCCTACCGAAGTCCGCACGCCGTACCCGGCCATAACCGCATATTCCCCGGGCGCTGTAACGGTAATTTCCTTTTATGGCGGTCCGCAAATGCGAATATAATCCATAATAATTAGTAATGTCCTCCCGCCCAGCGAAAAAACTATCATTAATATATAATGTCATCCTGAGCTCAAACGAAGGATCTCCCGCAGGCTATTTACAAATATGTCATTCTGCCGCACGCGAAGCCTCTCCCGCTGTTAATTATTATTAATGTCATCCTGAACGCAGTGAAGGATCTACCGCTGGCTATTTACAAACCATGTCGTCCTGCCCACACGCGAAGCATTCCCGATTTGTTAATTATTAATGTCATCCTGAACGAAGTGAAGGATCTCCTTCTGGCAACCTTTGGTATTGAAAAGAATAAAAATATGTCATCCTGAGCGCAAGCGAAGGATCTCCCTCTGGTAAATAAAAACCCCTCACCCGGCACGAACGTGACGTACCTGCCCGTCTCCCGTCCCTGCACGTCCCGTTGGAATAATTATTGGAAGCCTTACGGCAGGCGTAACCCCGGCCGGGAATATCGCCGATAAATTACTAAATTTGGGACCACCCGGTACCCCCGCGCCGGAAGAAACGTTTCAGGAGGGGTGCCGTAGGAAAGGCCCGGGATAAAAACAATGTCGGATGAAAACTTTTAACTATATATGCGCCGCGACGGTTCTGCTGGCGGCGGCTGCCTGTTCGAACAACCGCGGGAAAAGCCCCGACGGGAGGGTTAAAACCGAGACCATGACCGTGGCCTCCACTATGGTGGACTGCATCGGTGTCGGGGTGCAGCGGTGCCTGGTGGTTAAGCCGGAAGGTACTTACGACTGGGAACTTTTCTACAACCGGATTGACGGCTTCGAGTACGAACCGGGATACGAGTACGTCCTCTCTGTCTACAAACAGCATGTCGAGCTGCCGCCGGCGGACGGACCTACTATGCGGTATGTCCTGGACAGGGTGCTCTCGAAGCAGAAAAAGCAGTCGAAGGACCTGCCCGACACCAGCGGTATATCGGAAGCTATCCGGCACAGGGACAACGAATAAACTAACCAACAGTTCAATGACCAAGGTACACAGGTACAAAGCCCATCCGTGGCACGGGATATCGCCCGGCGAGCAGTTCCCGGACATCATCACATGTTTTATCGAAATCGTGCAGACCGACACGGTGAAATACGAGGTCGACAAGGAGACGGGATACCTCTCCATCGACCGCCCGCAAAAATTCTCTAACATAATTCCGGCCCTCTACGGCTTTATTCCGCAGACCTATTGCGATACCTGCGTGGCCGAGGTAACGAATAAGGCGCTGGGCAGGGAGGACATCGAAGGGGACCACGACCCCCTCGATATCTGCGTCCTCACGGAGAAGGATATCACCCACGGCGACATAATTGTGAAAGCCCGCCCGATAGGCGGCTTCCGTCTGCTGGATAAGGGAAAGGCTGACGATAAGATAATAGCCGTACTGAAAGACGACGCCATATACAGCGACTTCAGCGATATTTCCCAAATACCCCAACGTGTGGTCGACCGGTTGATGCACTATTTCACTACCTACAAGAACCTGCCCACCGACGCAAAACCGCGGACGATGCTCACCGATGTTTATCCGGCCGATACGGCCCGGGAGGTGATATTACGATCCCGGCAAGATTACGAAAATGCCTTCGGCGGTAAGGCGGAGCCTTTTATGGGTGGCAACACGACGGGTAAATAATCCGATCACAGCTTCCGGCTATCGTGCCGAAAACAGTACATATCCCCCCATGCGCATGAACACCCATGCGAAAATGTCATCCTGGACGTCAATGCGAGCATAGTCATCCTGACCGCACCGAAGTAGCCTACGTTAAATGTCATCCTGAACGCAGTGAAGGATCTAATAGATATCCCTTATCCAATCCTATTACCGGTATAACCTCGTCTC
>JAJQCA010000062.1:25427-31082 GCA_021202985.1 Alistipes sp. | reverse complement strand
ATCCAATCCTATTACCGGTATAACCTCGTCTCACCTTCTCGACGCCAGTAAAGGATTGAAGCATTGACATCCTGACCGAACCGAATGAACCTACATCCTTTTATCTAAATGTCATCCTGACCAAACCGAATGAACCTACATCCTTTTATATGAAATGTCATCCTGAACGAAGTGAAGGATCTGTTTTTTATAGTTCAAAATCCTGAACACAAACCCCCTTTCTTACTCCGCTACTACCGGCATCTCTTCGAAAAGCTTCATAAAATCCTCGTAAGGAAGTTCGAGGAACGACTTATCAAAATCGTCGAGGTTGCCGGTGTCGATGATTCTTACCACCTCCTTTTTACGCCGTTTGGTGCGCTGGAAATAGAGAAAAAACTCCTGCTCCGGGTATGCCCGCGCGGCATATAAGTCCTGCACGAAGTCGTCGTAGTCGTGCGCCTCATATTCGGTCAGCAGGTGAACCGATGATACCATAACTATTTCATCGGCATATATATTCTTCAGGGCCATCAACTGGTCGGTACTCAGGATGCACCCGCTGAAAACAGGATGGTTGTGGTAAACGAACACGGGAGTAATGCCGATACTCATATGGTGGTCGCGGTGCATAGACTCGTAGTACCTCGATAGGACGTAACCGACATGTCCGTCGTGCATTACAGCGTTCAGACGCAGGTTATTGTTGTCGCCTTTGCGGTATTTCTCCCAACGGCCGTCCACCTTTTCCCATGTGTCGATACGGGGAATTTCCGCATTCACCAATTCGCGGAGTTCCGGCCCTCCTCCGGGTGTGTGTGCGCACACACTTATGCTGTGCAGGATAAATAAAAGGAATATGGTATACGGTTTCATATCGGCATTTTTACGGTTACGCAAAATAGCAAATTACCGCGGGTCTGCAAAATGAAAGCCACGCCCAACAACCTGCCGCCTTTATTGCAAACTGACATGTGTGCGCACACATATAGCTCTTTACCGATAAGGCTTAGTTTCCGGACAACACCGAGTGTGCCCGTTATACACCCGGGTTTGCGTATAAATAAACGGTATTGCAAAGGTATAAAACCGGACCGGGACACCGGTTGTTTATGTTAACCGGTGTCGGCGTAAGTAATGGAATGACATTAGACCTATACTATATCGCAGAATACACCAGTATATCCCGCCGGGGTATCAACCCCTGAAATCCTCCGGTTCGTAGAGGTTGGGGTCGGGATTGTTTTCCGGGTCGAGCACATCCACCGTGCCCCGTTCGACGTACTGGTCCATGGACTCGATTTCGTCCGGTATTTCGTTGCCGAACGTGCTGTCCACCCGGCAGCCGCAGTCGTCGTTTACGAACACGTTGTCGTCGTAATCGTATTGCATTATGAAATCGGTGCCGGTTCCGTCGTCGTTCCCGAATACGTCCGGGGCGGGAGTATAGTCGTCGTTCCAGTAATCGGATTCAAAATCGTTGGCCATAATCGTCGGTTTTTGGTTATACGATGGATAATCCAAAAACCGGGCAACAAATTAGCACCGGGAGCGGGCCTTACCGCTACCGGCGGTTAGCGAGCCGGCGAGGCGTGTCTCCGCAACGGGTAGCCGAAAAAGCCTTCCGGCTAATCATTAAGGAATAAAACCCCGCTGACGACTGAAATTTCATACTCCACCTGTTCATCCCCGAATATCGGGTTGAGGTAATCGAAACGGGAATCCGGGAACTGCTTCTCGTAGCTTTCTTCATGGCGGAAAACCAGTATGTTGCCGAAGTCGTACACCAGCCGGACCTCCGGGTCCCTCTCCCCGCCGGGGAGATAACGGCCGGTACCGCCTCGCAGGGCCTTCTGTGGCTCTGCGGACAGGTCTGTTCCGCGTTCCCGCATGAACTCACCGACGGTTGTGGTAACAACGCAGCTGTATTCGGCGGCATTGCTTCGGTTGAAACCGTATCGGCCGATATACATACGCTCCGCGTCGGTGGGCTTTACCGTGTCGAGGGGGCTCGCGAATACCGAGTCCCAATGGGCGCGGTGCTCCAGGTACGCTTCCATGTCGTATAACGGACTGTATTTCAGTACATACCTGTCGGCCGGTTCTATAATAGTATTATGGGAGAGGATACAAAAGCCGTACTCGATATCCACAAATGTGCTCGACCCCATAGGGTTCGCCTCGTAACGGGTACGGCACAGCACCTCGCCCTTGTCGTTTACCGCGACCGGGTTTATTTCCGCCTTTATAAACGACGGTCCGGTGGCGAAAAGCGCGGAGGTAACAAGCAATAATACACAGACGGCGGTTAGTGGTTTCGATGCGGCCATTTTCTGAGGTTTCATTTAACGGTTACAATATAATACCCGTCGCCGTAAAAGTAGGGCCGTAGCGCGTTATTTTTTTGAACTCCATACGACTTTACCCCATCCCTGCTTTATCATACCTGACTGTGAAGGGGCTGCAGGCCACCGGGTTTCGGGTAGCGGGCTACGAAATAGTATGCTTGCATGATTACGGTGGACGGTAGCCGGGCGTAATTCAGACAGAAATGATTTACCGTCCATTATCCGGTGGAGCCGGGTAGGGGGTTATCGGCTCGGTGTCCCGGCTTACGTAAGCAGTAAAGACCCTGAGCGGGTCTCTACTGCTTTACGGCCCTTTACGGGACGCCGGCGCCCGCGGGACCTAAGCCTCTTCCCACTGGCCACGGATAAGATCGAGGGCGGCAGGGACGGTCTCGAGCCGGTCGCCGTTGGTGCTGCATTCGAAGCTGATCCACCCGTCGTAATCCAGCTCTTTAAGCGCGCGGAAACCTTCCCTGTACTCGTCCTGCACACCGTCCTCGCCCGGCATTTTGCGATTGGCCCGACTGGCGATATGGACGTGCCGCAGGTGCCGGCCGGCGCTGAAAAACGCTCCGTAGTCGGAGGTCTCCTCCCATGTCATATGCCAGAAATCGCCCATGCAGGTAACTCCCGCGCAGTCCGCGTCGCGGCATATCGACGCCGCGTCGGACACCTGCCTCAGGTAGAACGCCTCCCGGCGGTTAAGCGGTTCGAGTATTACGGCGGTCCCGTTGCGCAGGGCGAACTCGCCCAGATCTGCAAGTTGCTCCACGAGGTAATCGCGGGTCTGCTGTGTGTGGGGTTTGCAGGGTGTTTGGTGGTTGAAAGCAGGAACCATAATAACCCCGCAGGAGCCCAGCTCCCCGGCGGCAACGATAATCTCGCGCATCGTACGGTCGAATAGGGCCTTGGTTTCCGGTTCTTCGGCGAGGATGAACCCTTCGAATCCGGCACAGACGGCCGTAACTTCTATATCCCGCCCGCTGAGCAGGGATTTTATTTCATCCACCCGGCCGGCAAGTCCCCGGCCGCCCGGTTCGAATCCCTGCACCCCGTGCTTTTCCATGAAATCGAACTTCTCGGCGAGGGTTTCGCCCGGCGCGATGCCTTCCTGGAAAGATATCTTCATTTTTTTCGTCGTCTTATCCCCGGGCCCTGCTCCCGGCGATGCGCAGCCCTCCAGCAATGTGGCGGGCAGTATGCCTGCCGCCGCTACCCCGAGAGCCGATTTGCGTATAAATTCCCTTCTGTCCATATTTTCAATGTTTTGTATCCGGGTCCCTTTTGCATTCCGAACCGGGATGTACTTACCAAGCCCGCTCGAGCCTGGCATTATGTCCGCACCCATACATGTCCGGGCGGGAGGTCGCTGCAGCCCGGAGGTTCACCCCCGACCATGACGTTTCAGTAGAGCAGCGGTTCCGTAAATCCTGAATCCCCAAGACTATACGCCCTGCGAGCCCCCGTAAGACCTGCAAGACCCGGGAGCCCCGGGAGCCCCGCAAGCCCCGCAAGCCCCGCAATACCTGTGGGTAACCGTCGGTTCCCCCGGCCGGCCATCCGCCGGAGTTAAGCCCGCAGGCCCTATGGCTGCGGCCTGCGGGCTTAACTCCGGTATCGGTTTTTTTTATTTCCCTGAACCCGGCACCGGTACGGTGTATTTACCGAGGTCCACATTTTTCAGTTCGAGGTTCTCGGGCATATAGCTGAGCGACATCGCGCTCATTTCGTCCCAGCCCACGGTCTGGCCCGTGTATGCCGATTCGCGCCCCATTATGCCGGCAAGGGTCGACTGCGCCGTCTCCTCGGCCTGGTTGATAGGTTCTCCCCTGCGGATATGGTTCACCCAGTTGATATGTTCGAGCGTATAGGGGTCGTGCTGGCTGTACTCGCCCTCGGCCGCTTCGTGGTCGTATTCCCAGAGGACGTTCCCGTCCAGGTCGCGGATTACGCCCCGGTTACCCGCCGAGCCTTCCCAGTAGCCGTGGGTGCCGTTAACCCTCTCCGAAACGTTGTGCGAACAGCCGTCTATCTGGCGGCACATACTGTGGAGGTGGACGCCGTTTTCGAACTCGAAGTCCACGCTGAAGTTGTCGTACTGGTCTCCCGTAAGCCTGCGCTGGCGACTGCCGAAACCGGTCGCCTTAATGGGCTTGAGGCCGGAGAACCACATAAACACGTCGATATTGTGGACGTGCTGTTCCACGATATGGTCGCCCGAGAGCCACTTCCAGTTTACCCAGTCGCGTATCATCCACTCCACGTCGCTCCAGCCGGCCTGCTTGGTCTTGTACCAGAGCTGCGACTGGTTCCAATATACGTTACCGCCCGTGATACGGCCGATCATACCGTCCTGTATCCGCTTGTAGGCCTCTATGTAGCAGCGCTGGTGGTGGCGCTGGGTGCCGGTTATCACCGAGAGTTGTTTGGCCGCCGCCTGTTTGGCCGTGGCCATTACCAGCCGGTAACCTTCCGGGTCGACCGCCACGGGTTTCTCGAGGAACGAGTGTTTGCCCTTCTCGGTGGCATAGCGGAAATGTTCCGGACGGAAGGCGGGGGGAGTGCAGTCCAGCACCAGGTCCACGTCCGAATCGCAAACCTTTTTATAGGCGTCGAAACCGAGGAAACAGTTGTCGTCCGGCACCTCGACGCCGGCGTTTTCTTTCAGCTTCTCGCGGCAGGTGGCCATCCTGTCGGGGAACATGTCGCCCAGCGCGGTGACCTGTATATTGTCCGCGGCGGCGAGCAGGTTGAGTATTGCCCCGGTGCCGCGGCCGCCGCAGCCGATAAGGCCGGCCTTCAGGGGCCTGCCGTCTATGGCTTTGTCGACAAGCTCGGGCACGTAGTAGTCGCCCGGTTGCCGTAGCGGTTTGTTCTTGGTTTTGCTGCCGTCCGAACACGACACGAGGAGTTGCGGTACGCCTACGGCGGCAATTCCTCCGGCCAGGGCTGAATAGGACAGGAATTTCCTCCTGCTCATCGTCGGTTTCTTTTTCATTTCTCGATTCTGATTTTAGGTTTGCTTGTTTTATTTTTGGGTTATCTTATCCACTCGAAACTGTGTGCGCTCCGCCGCCGCCGCCGGGTCGCGTACACCTGTTAATTCCGGTACTATTTATCGAACTTTGCATCCTCCCGCCGGGTCGCAAACAACCTTCCTGTCCGGTAATACCTTAAAGTTAGTACCACCCCCCATAATCCACCTTCTATCCAGTTGGAAGGCCATAAGTGTATTAATTACCACCGCCGCACTTAATCCTCCTGCCGCCCGGTCACCGGACCGCGATCGCCCATCCTTTCCGGTTCTGTTCATCAAACTTTACATCCT
>JAJQCA010000062.1:18289-25327 GCA_021202985.1 Alistipes sp. | reverse complement strand
CTGTTCATCAAACTTTACATCCTGCTGCCGGGACGGGAACGCCTTTTTCTTTCCGGCAGTGCTGCCGCACTTAATCCTCTTGCCGCCCGGTCGCCGGCCCGGGTACTCCTATCCGGCACAGCCTGCCCCGTCTCCACCCCCGCCTTTTGCCGGCCTACTGCGCCAGCACCCCTTCCGGTACGTCGCACACCACCCGGAACCCTATTCCTTTGATGTCCGAATACCACCAGATGCTCTTGGGTTGCTGCGGGTCGGTCCTCAGCCAACGTTCGTGTTCCGTCGCCCGGCGCGAGGCGGAACGGACCTCGGCCGCATCGTCGCTGTACATACCGCCCCTTACGACGTAGGCCTCGCCGCTTTGCGGGCCTTTCGGGTCCACCGCGCCGTCCGGCAGGCGATCGAACGCATCCTCGGCGTAGTAGTCGGCCGTGTATTCCAGCACGTTTCCGAGCATGTTCTTCAACCCGAACGGGCTGGCCTGCACCCGCGAGGGTTCGTGCGTACGGTTGCGGCTGTTTTTGGAATATATCACGTAGCGGTTTATGACGGCGGTGTCGGCCTTGAATACAGACCTCAGGAAACCGTTGTCGGAGAACCTGCGCGGGTTGCCTTCGAAGAAATACGGGGTGTCGGTGCCGCCCCGCGCGGCATATTCCCATTCGGCCTCGGTCGGCAGCCGGTAATTCTTCCCGGTCTTCATCGAGAGCCATTTGCAGTAGATTTCGGCCGCGTAATGCGTCATGGTGATAGCCGGCCGCGAACCGCCTCCCCAGCCCTGCTCCGGGTTGCCGAAAGGCGGGGTGGGGCCGCTGATGGCGTCCACTTCGAGGTCGTCCCGGCTGTTATTGGCCATCACCGACTCGGGGGATACCCGCCCCTCGGACATGGTCTCGGCGTAGAAAGTCCAGTACTCGTCCCATGTCACCTCTGCCTCGGCCATAAAGAAGGGCGAAACGGTGACGCTCTTCTGCGGATGCTCGTCCCCGCACGAGAACTTCTCCCTGTCCGGACTGCCCATAAGGAACGTGCCGCCCGGTATCGCCTTCATTTCGAAAGCCACGCCGGTGCCAGGTACGGTCTCGGTGAAGGCGGTGAAGGAGGTAATTTCGGCGGAAGATTCGTATCGCACGCCCGATTGGCCGGCCGACGCGGGTACCACCTGTAAACGGGCATGGGTATAGTCCGGATTGTAATGCCCCACGTCCAGGTGGCAGCTTATACACTGCAGGTCCAGTTTGTCGTGGTTCTCTTCGTAATAGAGGTGGGCCGTTATGCCGTCGTCCGATATCCCCTCGGGGAACAGCTGGACGTGGCACTCCAGGCACGAACTGTTGAATACGATCCTGGAGGCGTACTCCAGTTCCTTTTTGGATTCCCAGTCTATCTTGTCGGTATCCTTGAAAATGTTCGACCAGACGTCGTGAACGCCCAGCCTCATTTTATGATAGGCATGGTCGAACGACCCTTTGGGCGGAAGGTGGCAGTCGGCACACGAGGTTTTTACACCGCTGCGGTTGTTGTAATGGGATGAGAGCTTCCAGCTCTTTTCGGCGTGGGGATGGGCGTGGCAATAGGTACACGACGAGTCTTTGGAACTGTTGACCCATACGTAGTTGACCGAGACGGTGGCCATAACACCTATAATGATCCCAAGCGAGGCTGCGATAAGGAGTTTCCTCCTGCGCCCGCGGCGTTTTGCGTTCATATTTAAGCTAAGGTTGCAGTTGTTACGTGCAATATGGTCTTCGGTCGATTACAAACTTAATTAAAATATTTAAAATTCCAACTCCCCCTTCCGCCTTAGTTATCCGCAAAACGAAAAACGCGATACCCGGAGGTATCGCGTTTTGTCTCTTTTTCTGTTTATGGGTTTAGATGCCGAGTTCCTGCTGTACGAGCGGAAGCACGTTCACCATCGTAGCCTCATCGTAGTAAGCCAGCGGCTGGGCCGAAAGTTCGAAAACGGCCGTGAACTGGTTGGCCTTGCACACTTTCTGCACGGCTTCCTGCGCCTTCTCGATAACGGGGGCCATAAGGTTCGAACGTTCCTGGTACATCAGGCCCTGCGCGTTCTGTTCGAACTGGGTGATGCGGTCGCGGATGTTCGAAAGTTCCTCTTCGCGAATCTGGCGGATGGCTTCCGACATGGTTTCGATGTTGGTCGAATAGTCGTTCCATTTATTGTTGAACTCGACGGTCATCGTTTCGTACTGGTCGTTAAGGTCGTTCTGGAACGCTTCGAACTTCGTCCGTACGTCGTTCATTTCGGGCATCGCCTCGATGAGTTCGTTGAGGTCGAGGTAACCGAATTTCTGCGCATAAGTCGAAGCATTCCCCAAAAGGAAAAAAGCAGATACGGCCAGGGCAAATTTAAAAAGCCTTTTCATAAATTCAAGTTTGATATTTGTTTATTGGTTAAGCAGATTGATTATCGTTTCCGTTTTGTCCGCCGAGGGCGAATAGTAAAGTATCGTGGGGTTGGACGAGATGTCGAGCACTACCTGGTAGCCGTTGGCCTCGGCGTAGTTGTTAATGGTGTTGAACACCCGGTCCTGTATCGGTTTAATCAGCTCCACGCGCCTTCTCAGCAGCTCTCCCTCCTGCCCGAAAATGGACTCCTGGAACTGCACTATCTCTTTTTCCCGGTTGATTATTGTGTCCTCCCTCTGGGTACGGGTGGCCTGCGAGAGGTAGGCCTTCTGGTTCTGGTAGTCGTTGAACATTTCCTCAACTTCGGCGAACGCGTCGTCCACCTGCTTCTGGTACTGTTCTCCCAACTGTTCGAGCGAGGTCATCGCATCGTTATATTCCTGTATCGACCTGAAAACCGTTTCGGTGTTGAGGACCATAAAATTCTGGGCCGAGGCACAGAACGCGGTCGCCAGTATAATCGCCGAAGCTATCAATATCTTTTTCATCTTGCCTGGTTTTAATTCGGTTAAAAGGTTTTCCTGCAAAATGCGTGCATAAAAAGCACGTTAAATTATAAATAAATACTTTATCCTGCAAATAACCCTGCCGCAGCCTGTCCGGTAACCGTCCGCTGCAGTCCACCGCGCTCTGCCGACCTTATACCCGGCCGTCTGAATATCCCGTCCGGACGTTGCCGGTGCCGCCTGCGGGCGGGGCGGGTGCCGGTCCGGCTTAATATCTAAAGCTACGCCCGGCTTTTCAAATTACGTCTTTGTCCCCCGCGGCTCCGCTATCCCGCCGTTTTACGTTGTCCCGGAACCGGCACAACTTCCCGGTATTCATACGGGTAGGGTTCATTCCGTACCGTTAGAACTGCATCCCGATCACGTAGTGAATCTGGCCGCCGCTCCGCTTGGTGGGGTTGGCGCTGTCGTTCGGCTTGTCGAAACCGTAACCCCAGTCGATACCGAGCATCCCCACGATAGGCAGGTAGAGCCTTACGCCCACACCGAGCGAACGTTTGAGTTCGAACGGGTTGAACTTATTCCATCCCGTGAAACCGTTACCGCCCTCGGCGAATATAAGCCCGTAGATGGTGGAACTCGGTTTGAGGATGAACGGGTAGCGCAGCTCGACCGTGTATTTGTTGTAAACGTGGGCGTAGTCGCTGTTCAGCCTGTACGGGGTCAGAGCGCCGTCTTCGTAACCGCGCAGCGATATTACGTCCACACCGTATATATTGTATCCCGACATACCGTCGCCCCCTACGTCGAAACCTTCGAACGGCGACTTTTTGTTGCGGTTGTAGTAACCCAGGTAACCCATTTCGGCCTTGGCCATCAGCACCAGGTTGCCGTTGCTGCTGAGCGGGGTGTACCATTCTCCCTTCAGCTTCCACTTATGGTACTCTATCCAGCGGTAGCGGTCCTCGTCCGGAAGGTTGGGGTCGTCGTATTTCTTGTTGTCGAACAGCGAGTAGGGCGGGGTGGCCGTCACCGACACCGAGAACTCCGAACCGCGGCGCGGGTATATCGGCTGGTCGACCGAACTGCGGCCGAACGCCGTGGTGAAGGCGAAAGTGTTGGCGTTGCCGTTCGAAATCACGAAGTAATCGTACCAGTTGTCGAGTATGTACGACGAGTAGGATATTTCGTTGTAGAGCGTAAAGTACGGGTCGGGCCAGTTGAGCCTGCGGCCGATACCCACCGCCACACCCACGGTGCGGAAGTGGCGCGTTGCGTTACGGTAGTAGTACGAGGCGTCGGTTTCGTGCGAGAAGTGCGTACTGACCGTAAGGGCGTTCGGCTTCTTACCCCCGAGCCACGGCTCGGTGAACGACAACTGCGTAGAGGTATAGTAGGAACCGTTGGTTTGGAACTTTATCCTCAGCTGCTGGCTCTGTCCCTGCGGGTAGGGACGCCACGCGCCTTTCTTGAAGAAATTCTTGAGCGATACGTTGTTGAGCGTCAGGCCCACCGAACCCACGAACATCCCGGACCCCCAACCGCCGGATATCTCCGCCTGGTCGCTGGCCTGTTCCTCGAGGTTCCACGAAATGTTCACCAGCTCTCCCGTCACCGGTTGTATGTCCGGCATTATGGCCTCGGGGTTGAAGTGCTGCATCTGGCTGAGCAGCCTCATGGTCTGCATCAGCAGCGAGCGGTTGTAGAGGTCGCCCGGGCGCGTGTTTATCTCGCGCCGTATCACCTCGTCGTCCACCCGCAGGTTACCCGTAATGCCCACTTCGTTGATGGTGGCCTGCTTGCCTTCGTAGATTTTAAGTTCGAGGTCGATGGAGTCGGCCCCGATTATGGTCTCGGTGGGGTCTATCTGGAAAAAGAGGTACCCGTCGTTCTGGTAGAGCGACGATATGGTATAGGGGTCCTCCGGGTTGTTCTCCTTCCCGATGCCCAGCTTCTTGTGCAGGTTTTTCTTGTCGTAGGTGTCGCCCGGCTGGATGGCCAGTAGCTGTTCCAGCATCTCGGTGGAGTGACGGCTGTTGCCCACCCACGTAACGTTGCGGAAATAGTACTTGTTCCCCTCCTCGATGTCTATCTTTATGCCGATCCGCTTATGGTTGATATCGTATATCGAGTCGTATACGATGTTGGCGTTACGGTAACCGCGCGAATTGTAAAAGTCGATGATGTTCTCCTTGTCGTTGGCGTATTCCTCCTCCTTGAGCTTGGAGTTCTTGAACAGGTTAAGGTTCTTTTTGCCGGTTTTCTTCATCTGGGCGCGCAGCTTCTTGTCGCTGAAAACCTCGTTGCCGGTGAAATCTATCGCGCCTATCTTTACCTTGTTGTTCTTTGTCACCTTGAAGGTTACCGTGACGGCGTTGCGGAACGTGGTGTCGTTCTCGATTATCGGGTCCACCTCCACGTTGCGGAAGCCTTTCTCTATGAAGTGCTCCCGGATAAGGTTAATGTTCTTGTTGATGGTGAAGTCCGACAGGTCGAGTCCGCTTTTAAGCCCGAGGTTGTCCCTCAGTTCATTGGTCTGCCCCTTGCGGATCCCCTCGAACTTCCAGGTGTAGACCAGCGGCCGCTCCTTAAAGTAAATATCGAAATTGATGCTGTCGCCCTGTATGTTACCCACGATGTCCACGTCCGAGAAATAGCGCCTGTTCCAGAAATTCTGTATGGCCTGCGAAATGTAGTTGCCCGGGATATAGACTTCGTCGCCCTTCTTGATGCCGGATACCATAAGGATATTGTCCACGTTGAGGTGCTCGACCCCGTGGACGTTGATATCGTTGACGATATATTTGCGCGGGTTCTGGTAGTTGGCCGCCGGAAGTCGCTGCCTCTCCTCGTCGGTAAGCGAAGGCACCGGTTCCGGTCTGCTTTGCGGCTCCTCCGTGGCGCTTGCGGTGTCCGGGCTTTCGGCCCGTGCGCCGGTGTCGGCCGCCTCCCCGTCCGGGTCGGCTGAGGATTCCTCCCGGTCCGCCGTGGCGGCGCTCCCGTCTTCGTCCGCGGCCGTCGCGGCTGCGGGTTCTTCCGAAGCGGTGCCGGGCTGGCCGGCGGTTTCGGGTTCCTGCGCATAGGATGCGCCAAAGCACAATGTGAATGAGGTGAGTAGTAACAGGAATTGTTTTCTCATCGTGGATCTCAAAGTTTCGTATTGTCTACCAGACCGTACCTGCGGTCCCTCAGGCTATAAGCCGCGAGGGCCTTCCGGAATTCCTCTTCGCCGAAGTCGGGCCAGTAGACGTCCGTAAAATAAAATTCGGTGTATGCCGTTTGCCAGAGCAGGAAATTGCTCAGCCTCAATTCACCGCTTGTCCTTATCAAAAGGTCCGGGTCGGGAATCCCGGCTGTAAACAGGTTCTCCGATATGGTGTTTCCGTCGATAGCTTCCGGGTCGAGCATTCCGCTCCGCACCTGCTCCGCTATCCGGCGCACCGCGGCGGTTATCTCCTCCCGCGAGCCGTAATTTATCGCAAGGTTCAGGGTTATGTCTTCACAATTGGCGGTCCTCCGCTCGATGGTATCGAGATGCGCCGCGACTTCCGGGGGGATTGCCGACCGGTCGCCCACTATCTTCACCCTCACTCCGTTCTCCACCAGCGAGTCCAGCTCGCCTACTATGCTCCTGCACAGCAGCTCCATCAGCCCGTCCACCTCTTCCCGGGGGCGGCCCCAGTTCTCGGTCGAGAAAACAAAAAGGGTCAGGTAACCAACCCCGGCCCGCCTTGCTGCCTGAAGTACCGTCCTGACGCTTTCCACCCCCTGTATATGGCCGTACAGCCGTTCTTTGCCCCGGCTCTTAGCCCACCTGCCGTTGCCGTCCATGATAATGGCAACGTGGCGGGGTATTTTATTTTTTTCGACCATATAAAGAAGTCACATCTGTTTACAGAGCCACAAAGATAATAATTTAATGCGAGTTTGTATTACCGTCCCCGCTTCGGTCACCCTCTCCGCCGCCGGCCTTAAAAACCCTCTTCCCGGGACCTCGCGCTTCCGGCACAACTACCGGCCTCCGGGACCTCCCTCTCCGTCGCCGCGTCCGGACCACGAGCCGTCCCTCCTGGACCTCCCGCTCCGTCGCCGGCACCGGCGTACGCTTCCCGCCCCCGGTCCACCGACCGCCTCCGGCAACGCGCCCGGCTCCCTTCGATTC